>NZ_MOMC01000017.1 GCF_001983105.1 Pseudofrankia asymbiotica
GGTCACCGCCGAACAACTCGTAAGACGGAAGGCCCGTCGTCCCCCAGAACATGTTCCTGGGTGCGGACGACGGGCCTTCCGCATGCCCCGGCCCCTGCGCCACACCCCGAAACAGCCCCGAACAGCCACACCGCCAGCGATGCGACGGCCCCGGTCACGCACACCTCCCGACCAGGCCCGTCACACCAACCAACGCTCCCGCCTGGCCACCCCCGACGCGACCCGATCCGCGGCCCACCCCGCCAACACCGGCCACCAGCCGAGGGCGCCCCGCGCCCAACGGCGTTCCGCGGAACGGGTGGATCTCCGCGTTCCGCGGAACGGGTGGATCTCCGCGTTCCGCGGAACGGGTGGATCTCCGCGTTCCGCGGAACGGGTGGATCTCCGCGTTCCGCGGAACGGGTGGATCGAGTGTGGAAGGGAGTCTTCGGTATGGCTTTGGGCGAGTAGAGGCTGAGGGGAGCCCCGCGAGGCTTCCCGACGTGACTCCCGCTGAGTTCGCGCGGATCGACATGCGAGTCGGCCGGATCGTCGAGGTGCTGGACTTCCCGACGGCGCGGCGGCCCGCCTGGCGGCTGTCGATCGAGCTGGGCACCACGATCGGTGTGCTCACGACCAGCGCTCAGGTGACGAACTATCCGCGTGCGGAGCTACTGGGCCGCCTGGTGGTCGTCGCGGTCAACCTCGGTGTCAGGCAGATCGGGCCGGTACGTAGCGAGTGCCTGGTACTCGGCGCCGTGGACGCGGGTGGCGCTGTGACGCTGCTTGAGGTGCCTGACGGCACTCCGGTCGGCATCCGGATCGCCTGAACTCACGGTCGCGGGAAGCTGCGCCTGCCGGCTTCGAGGCGGGATCGACTGCGTCACAGTCGGTAAGACGATCGTTGGTCCGCTGGCACCCGATAGATGGACGTCCTACTATCGGTAGGCCAAGCTACGTCGCCACCCGGCCTGCATGGGCCGTCTCTCAGGAGTGCATGCGATGAGCGCAACCTCAGCCCTCCATACGCCGGTCTACCCGTTCCGGGCTGTCACCGCCGGCTCGCTGTTCGACGGGCACGACGCCGCGATCAACATCATGCGGCGCCTGCTCCAGGCGCAGGGTGCTGAGGTGATCCACCTTGGCCACGACCGCGGCGTCGAACAGGTAGTAACGGCCGCGGTCCAGGAGGACGTCAACGCCGTCTACGTGTCCTCCTACCAGGGTGGACACGTCGAGTACTTCAGTTACCTCGTCGAGCGGCTCCGCGAGCGGGGCGCCGGCCACATCCGGGTCTACGGCGGCGGCGGCGGGGTCATCGTCCCGGAAGAGATCGAGCTGTTGCACGCTCGCGGTGTCGCCAGGATCTTCTCGCCGACGGACGGGCAGCGACTCGGCCTTCCGGCGATGATCAACGTCACTCTGCAGGAGAGCGATCGGGACCTCGCGGCCGAGCACTCCTCTCTCGACGCGTTGCTCGCGGGCGATGAGACGGCGCTGGCCCGGACTATCTCCGTCCTGGAGGCCGGCCGTTCCCCCGAGTTCGCGGAGGCTGTGCGGTCGGYCGCCGCCGGTCGAACAGTCCCCGTGCTCGGCATCACCGGCACCGGTGGCTCCGGCAAGTCGTCGCTCACCGACGAACTGATCCGCAGGCTTCGCCTCGATCAGGAGGACAAGCTGCGGATCGCGGTGATCGCCGTCGACCCGAGCCGTCGCCGCGGGGGCGGTGCGTTGCTCGGCGACCGGATCCGGATGAACTCCCTCGGCGACACCGCTCCCGGCGGCCCGGTCTACTTCCGTTCGCTGGCCACCAGGACCGCCGGCGCGGAGGTCCCCGGACATCTGTCCGAGATCATCGCCGCGACCAAGGCCGCCGGCTTTGACCTGGTCATCGTCGAGACTCCGGGCATCGGACAGGGAGACGCGGCGATTGTGCCGTATTGCGATGTCTCTCTCTATGTGATGACGCCGGAGTACGGAGCCGCGTCCCAGCTCGAGAAGATCGACATGCTGGACTTCGCGGACGTCGTCGCCATCAACAAGTTCGAACGGCGGGGCGCCGAGGACGCGCGCCGCGACGTGGCTCGCCAGCTGGTCCGCAACCGCGAGGCTTTTGGCACTTCATGGGACGAGATGCCGGTCTACGGCACCTCGGCGGCGCGATTCAAYGACGATGGCGTCACTGCGCTCTACCAGGAACTGAAGAGACTGCTTGGCGGGCACGGCTTGGCCCTTGGGCCGGGAAGGCTGCCCGCCGTCACCGTGCGCGCCTCCAGCGGCCTGACGACCGTCGTTCCGCCGGCGCGGGTCCGCTACCTAGCCGAGGTGGCCGAGAGCGTCCGCGACTACCACGCCAGGACCGAGCGGCAGGCCGAGACGGCTCGGCTGCGGCAGCACATCTCCAGCACGCTGGAGGCGCTCGAAGGCGCCGAGGCTCGTTCCAGCGCCCCGACCGACGCGCCCAACTCGGCGGCGGCCGCCGTTGCCGCCCTGCGTGACGAGGCCGATGCCAGGCTCGATCCAGAGACCCGCAAGCTGATCGAGTCGTGGCCGACGCTTGTCGCCGAGCGCGCCGGCGACGAGATGGTCTACCGGGTGCGGGACAACGAGATCCGGACGCCGCTGACCCGGACGACGCTGTCAGGTACCAAGATCTCCCGCGTGGCGGTCCCGAAGATCGACGATGATGGCCGCCTGGTGAGGTTCCTGCGCCGAGAGAACCTGCCGGGGCTGTTCCCGTTCACTGCCGGCGTCTTCCCGTTCAAGCGGGCCGGTGAGGCGCCGGCCCGCATGTTCGCCGGCGAGGGCGACGCGTTCCGGACCAACCGTCGGTTCCACTTCCTGTCGGAGGGCGCGGCCGCGACCCGGCTGTCGACCGCCTTCGACTCGGTCACGCTCTATGGCCGGGATCCGGAGACGCGTCCGGACATCTATGGCAAGGTCGGCACCTCGGGCGTGTCGATCGCGACCCTTGACGACATGAAGGCGCTCTACGACGGCTTCGATCTCTGTGCGCCTACGACGAGCGTTTCAATGACGATCAATGGTCCGGCGCCCGCCATCCTTGCGATGTTCCTGAACGCCGCGATCGACCAGCAACTGGCGCGGTTCGCGGACGAGAACGGTCGAGAGCCGTCGGCCGACGAGGCCGCGGTGATCCGGGCCAGGGCGCTGTCAACCGTGCGGGGGACCGTGCAGGCCGACATCCTCAAGGAGGACCAGGGCCAGAACACCTGCATCTTCTCCACCGAGTTCGCGCTGCGCTGCATGGCGGACGTGCAGGAATGGTTCATCCAGAACGCGGTCCGCAACTTCTACTCGGTCTCGATCTCCGGCTACCACATCGCCGAAGCCGGGGCGAACCCGATCAGCCAGCTCGCGTTCACGCTCGCCAACGGCTTCACCTACGTCGAGACGTACCTCGCCCGAGGCATGAAGATCGACGACTTCGCGCCGAACCTGTCGTTCTTCTTCTCCAACGGCATGGACGCCGAGTACAACGTGATCGGCCGGGTTGCCCGGCGGATCTGGGCTGTCGCGATGCGCGAGAAGTACGGGGCCAGCGAGCGCTCGCAGAAGCTGAAGTACCACGTCCAGACCTCCGGCCGATCCCTGYACGCGCAGGAGATGAACTTCAACGACATCCGGACGACGCTGCAGGCTCTGTGCGCGATCTACGACAACTGCAACAGCCTGCACACCAACGCGTATGACGAGGCCGTGACGACGCCGACCGAGCAGTCCGTCCGCCGCGCGCTGGCCATCCAGATGATCATTGACAAGGAGTGGGGCCTGGCCGGCAACGAGAACCCGTTGCAGGGGTCCTACATCATCGAGGAGCTCACCGACCTCGTCGAGGAGGCGGTCCTCGCGGAGTTCGAGCGGATCTCCGAGCGCGGCGGCGTGCTCGGCGCGATGGAGACCGGCTACCAGCGCGGGCGCATCCAGGACGAGTCGATGCTCTACGAGCACCGGAAGCACGACGGCTCGCTCCCCATCGTCGGAGTCAACACCTTCCTTGCCCCGGAAGGTTCGGACGACACCGCCACCTCCCTGGAACTCGCCCGGGCCACGGAAGGCGAGAAGAAGTCCCAGCTCGACCGGGTGGCGGACTTCCACAACCGGCACCGCGACGAGGCCCAGGAGACGCTGCGCCGGCTTCGCGATGTCGCGGCCGYCGGCGGCAACACCTTCGCGGCGCTGATGGACGCCGTCCGGGTGTGCTCGCTCGGCCAGATCACCGAGGGGTTCTTCGAGGTCGGTGGCCAGTACCGCCGCAACGTCTAGGCGCCGAGCGGTCGCGCAGGCCGACCCCCGGGGCTGCCGGCGACCGGGGCTGCCGGCGACCGGGGCTGCCGGCGACCGGGGCTGGCGGGCGCGACGGGTGATACCGATGGGTAGGTACGGTGGTACCGGTGGGTAGGGTGTGGCGTCAGCCGCGCCGCGCGCGGCGGCGCCGTTTTGCCTTGACGTCCGGACGTGGGATGCAATGAGCACCACCCACCGTGACCACAGGCCGAGACCCGCGTCGACGGTGGCCCCCGTCGACGCCAGCACCCGCCGGAGCGCAGTATCGTGCCGCCGCGCAAGCCCCTCCCGTTCGACCCGATCGCCGAGGCGCGACGGCAGTGGTCCGCGCACGGATGGGCGCAGGCCGCCGACGGGATGGCCGCCGTCACCTCACTGATGCGTGCCCAGCAGATCGTGCTGGCCCGCGTCGACGAGGTGCTGCGGCCGTTCGAGCTGACGTTCGCCCGCTACGAGGTGCTGATGCTGCTGCTGTTCAGCCGCAGCGGCTCGCTCCCGCTCAACCGGATCGGCGTCCGCCTGCAGGTCCACCCGACGAGCGTCACCAGCGCCGTCGACCGGCTCGAGACACGCGGCCACGTGCGCCGCACCCCACACCCGACCGACCGGCGCGCGATCCTCGCCGAGATCACCGAGGAGGGCCGGGCGACCGCGCTCGCAGCCACCGAGAAGCTCAACGACACCGTCTTCGCGGAGCCCGGACTGCCCGACGGCGGCATCGACACCCTCGTCGGCCTGCTCAACGAGATGCGCCAGGCCGCGGGCGACTTCTAGGCACCCAGGTGCCTAGAAGTCGCCCGCGGCGGGGCGGGCGGCCGAGCCCGCGGCGCCTGGGGTGCCCGGGGTGACGAGACCGGTCTCGTAGGCGACGACGACGGCCTGCGCGCGGTCGCGCAGGCGCAGCTTGGCCAGGATGCGGGCGACGTGGGTCTTCACCGTCGCCTCGCTCAGCTGGAAGGCGACGGCGAGCTCGGCGTTGCTCTGGCCGGTCGCGAGCAGGCGCAGGACCTCCAGCTCCCGCGGGGTGAGCGTGGCCAGGTCGCGGTGGATCGCGCCGGCCTGCCGGCCGGGGGCGGCGAACCGCTCGACGAGGCGGCGGGTGATCGTCGGGGCGAGCAGCGCGTCGCCGGCGCGCACCAGCCGGACCGCCGCGACGAGCTGCTCGGGCGTCACGTCCTTGAGGAGGAAGCCGCTCGCGCCGGCGGCCAGCGCCGCGTAGACGTACCGGTCGAGGTCGAACGTCGTCAACATGATCACGCGCGGCGACGCGTCCGCGCCCGCCAGGATCCGCCGTGCCGCCTCCAGGCCGTCCATCTCGGGCATCCGGATGTCCATGAGCACGACGTCGGGCCTGGTCCGGCGGACCGCCTCGACGGCGCGCACCCCGTCGGCCGCCTCGGCGACCACCTCGATCCCGTCGGCCGTCAGGATCATCCGGAAGCCCGCCCTTACCAGCGCCTGGTCATCGGCGATCACCACCCGCGGCCTGGGCGATCCGCCGTCCGGCCTCGACGCCGCGGCGGGGCCGGCCACGTCCACGGCCGACCGCGGGCCCGCGCCGCGTAGCCCGCCTGGCCCACCCGGGCTGCCTGGCCCACCCGGGCTGCCTGGCCCACCCGGGCTGTCCGGGCTGCCGGCGCTCTCGTCCGTGGGAACGTTCGGGCTCACGAGGACGTACTTTTCAGCGAGCCGGGCGCGGCGTCCAGCGGGCCGGCTGGCCCGGCCTCGAGCGGGATCTGGGCGCGGACGCCGAACCCGCCGAGCGGGAGCCGGCCAGCCCACAGCGAGCCGCCGTAGACGGCGAGCCGCTCCCGCAGGCCGACCAGACCGGCGCCGCCGCCGGATCCGGCGACCGC
Source organism: Pseudofrankia asymbiotica (assembly GCF_001983105.1). Lineage (GTDB taxonomy): Bacteria > Actinomycetota > Actinomycetes > Frankiales > Frankiaceae > Pseudofrankia > Pseudofrankia asymbiotica. The sequence goes on from NZ_MOMC01000017.1 coordinate 6,144, forward strand.
GGTCGGCCGCCCGCCGTTGTCGGTCACCTCGAGGCGCAGCTCGGCGGGCCGGCGGTCGACGACGATCCTGACGCGGGCGCCGGAGGCGTGCCTGACGGCGTTGGTCAGTGCCTCCTGCACCACCCGGAACGCGGCCAGGTCGACGCCGGGCGGCAGCTCCACCGGTGTCCCTGCCTCCACCGGTGTCCCCGTCGTGACCAGCTCGACGTTCACCCCCGCCGCCCTGACCCTGCCGACCAGCGTCGCCAGCTGGCCGAGGCCGGGTTGGGGCGCGAGGTCGTCGTCCGTCGGACCCGTGGTGCCGTCCGCCGCCGCCCCGACGGGCGCATGCCACCCAGAGCCGCCCGCCGCGCCGTCGGCGGCGGCTCGGCCGGCACCGGCCGGCGTGGCGGCCACCCCGGCCGCCTCGGAGCCATTGCCATCTCTGTCCTCACCATCCTCGCCGCCGCCGGGCAGGCTCGGTCCGGCGGTGGCCGGTGTCTCGGCGTCCGCCATGGTGAGGAGGCCCATCACGTGGCGCAGCTCGGTCATGGCCGCCCGGCCGCTGCTCTCGACGGCGAGCATCGCCTCCCGAGCCTGGTCCGGCGCCGCGTCCAGGACCTTGCGGGCCGCGCCGGCCTGGATGATCATCACGCTGACGCTGTGGGTGACCACATCGTGTAGCTCCCGCGCGATGCGGGCCCGTTCCTGCTCGACCGCCCGCCGGCTGGCGGCCTCCTGCTCCGCGGCGACGACGCTAGCCCGTTGCTGACGCAGGTGGATCGCATTGGCCGCGAGCCCGATGAGGACCAGCACGATGAAGGGCAGGTAGACCGGCCGGAAGTCGGGGATGTTGTCCTTCGGGAACGCGACTACCTGCGCGGCACCGACCAGGACGCTCGCCACCGCCAGCGCCCGGTGCGGGCTGTAGACGGCGGCGCTGTAGGCCGCGACCAGCAGTGCGACGAACGTGAACGGGATCGCGTCCTCGACGGTGACGCCCCGGTGGAACGCGACAGTGGCCGCCAGCACCGCCCAGTAGGCGGCGAGCGGTCGCCAGCGGCGCGCGACCAGCGGCAGCGCGACCAGCACCGCGGCGATCAGCTGCCAGTACGGAACCGCCTCAGGCTGGAGATCGAACAGCCACGGCCGCTGAAAGGGATCGCCGTCGGCGGCGTCGGGTGCGTCCGCCGGGTCGTCGGGCAGGTCCGTGGGGCCGGCAGGTACGTCCGTGGGCCCGGCGGGCGCGTAGGCCGGGCCCACGGGCGCGTAGGCCGGACCGGTGGGCGCGTAGGCCGGACCGGTGGGATCCGCGGCGGCTCCGGGGCGCGCGGTCACCTGGCCGCCGGAACGGACGGGGTCCGGCGGGGCCGGCCGATCGGGCCGGGCCGGGGGGACCAGCCCGTCAGCCCGCGCCACGGCCGCCGCCGACTGGGCCGACGGCAACCGCGGGACCACCAGGCTGCCACCGTTGCGCGCGGCGACCAGCGTCGCCGCGACCAGCACGAACGCGAGGATCCCGTCCGCCATCCACGCCCACGGCGACAGCCGCGCCGGCAGGCCGCCGGCCCCCCGCCAGGGCCCGAGGCCCGGCCACCGCCACCGGACTCCGGCGGCACGCCGCCGGAGTCCGGGCGGGTCCGTGGTCGTCATCGCCGAGATCACCGGCCCGCATCCGTCCGAGCGGACGCCGGCCCGCGCGCGGCCAGGGAGGAGGCCGGCCCGTGTCTGGACGCGGAGGACGCCGGCCCGCGGTCGGCCAGAAGGAACACCGTCCCAGTGTGGCAAGTCGGCACCCGGTCGGCGTCCGTCCCGGGCGGGAGCGCCGGGCGCCGCGTACATCGGTCGCGTACATCGCATGGATGACGCGCGGCCCGGATCGGCCGGCTGGGCGAGCCGGCGTCGCCATCGCGGGCGACGCGCGCCGGCCCGGCCCGCGCCTAGCGTCCCGTCCGTCGAGATCACCCACCGAAACCATGGAGGACGACGGACGTGACCACACCCAGCAGCCCGACCCCAGCCGGGCCGCCCGGCGCGGCGCCGGCCCAGGGCCGTCCCGAGAGGGCACAGCAGGCCGGCGCCGGCACCTGGACCGCCGCGGGCGATCCCGTCATCGAGGCGCGCGGGCTGACCAAGGCCTACGGCACCGGGGCGCCGGCGCTGGTGGATGTCTCACTGACGGTGCGGGCCGGTGAGGCGGTGGCGATCGTCGGCCCGTCGGGCAGCGGCAAGTCGACCCTGCTCAACCTGATCGCCGGGCTGGACCGGCCGACGGCGGGCAGCGTGACCGTGGGCGGCGAGCGCATCGACCAGATGAGCGAGACCGCGTCGGCCCGCTACCGGCGGGCCGGCGTCGGCATGGTCTTCCAGTTCTTCAACCTGCTCGACGACCTGACCGTCCTCGACAACATCCTGCTGCCGGCCCAGCTCGCCGGGCTGGACCGCGCCAGGGCCCGCCAGCGGGCCGCCGACCTGCTGGGCTACCTGGGCATCGCCCGGCACGCCGCGGCCTACCCGGGCCGGCTGTCCGGCGGGGAGCGCCAGCGGGTCGCCGTCGCCCGCGCCCTGATGAACAGCCCGGCGGTGCTGCTGGCCGACGAGCCGACCGGTGCCCTCGACCGCGGGGCGGCCCGAGACGTCCAGCAGCTCCTCGTCGACCTGGGCCGAGAGGGCCTGACGATCGTGCTGGTCACCCACGACATCGCCCTGGCGCGGGCGTGCGCCACCAGGACGGTCGAGCTGGTCGACGGCGCGGTCGCCCGCGACGTGCTGGTGTCCCGAGGGCTGACACCGACGGGAGACACACCGTTCACCGGTCCTACCGCGCTCACCGGACACGCCGGCATCACCGGAGGAACCGCCGCGGCGGGGGACGGGGCGGTGGCCCGGTGAGGCTCGGGAGCGGCCGGGCGGCCGCGACGCGCAAGGTGGTGCTCGGCGGCCTCGGCCGGCGCCGGGCCCAGACGGCGGTCCTCGTCGCCACCGTCCTGACGGCCGTCACCGCGTCGCTGCTCGCCACCGGGCTGCTGGTCGGGTCCAGTGCCCCGTTCGACCGTGCCTTCTCCCAGCAGCACGGCGCGCACCTGACCGCCGAGGTGGACGCGGCGAAGGCGACGGCCGCCCAGCTGGCGGCCACCACGCGGCTCGCGGGCGTCGCGGCCACCGCCGGCCCGTTCCCGATGACGACGGTGCACGCCGACCTCGCCGACGCGCCTGGCGCCGCGGGACCGGACCTGCCGCCGCTGGCCGTCGTCGGCCGCGACGACCGCGCCGGGCCGGTCGACCGGGTCAGCCTGGTCGACGGCTCCTGGGTCGACCGCCCCGGCGAGATCGTCCTGGCCGCCAGCCTCGACTTCCGCGTGCCGACCGGCACCCGGCTGGTGGTCCGAGACCTGCCGGGCAGCCCTGAGCTGACGGTGGTGGGCATCGCCCGGTCGACCAGCCGCACCGCCGACGCCTGGGTGACCTCGGCGCAGCTGTCCGCGCTGACCGCGGCCGGCGGGCAGGCCGGCTACGAGATGCTCTACCGGCTCGACGAGGCCGGCACCGCCGCCGCCGTCCACGCCGGGCAGGACGCCGTCGAGGACGCGCTGCCGGACGGCGCGGTCACCGCCACGCGGTCCTACCTGGACCTGCGGCGGGACGCCAACGCCGTGAGCGCGGCCTATGTCCCGTTCGTCGCGGCCTTCGGGGTGCTCGGGCTGGCGATGTCGACGTTGATCATCTCGATCGTGGTCAGCGGCGCCGTCGGCGCCGCGCGCTGGCGGATCGGCGTGCTCAAGTCGCTGGGGTTCACGCCCGGGCAGGTCGTGACGGCCTACGCCGCCCAGACGCTGGCGCCGGCCGCGGTCGGCGTCGGGCTCGGCGTGCTGCTCGGCAACCTGCTCGCCGTACCGGTCCTCGCGGACCAGGCCGACGCGTACGGCGGGCCGGACCCGACGATCCCCCTGTGGGTCGACGCGGCGGTCACGGCCGGCGCGCTCGCCCTGGTCGCCGGCGCCGCCGTCGCCTCGGCGAGGCGCGCCGGGCGGATGCGCACGGTCGAGGCGATCAGCCTCGGCCGTGCCCCGCGGGCCGGCCGGGGCCGGCTCGCCCGGCGTCTGGCCGGCCGGCTGCCGCTGCCCCGCCCGGTCAGCCTGGGGCTCGCGAACCCGTTCGCCCGGCCCGCGCGGGCGGCGGTGCTGGCCGCCGCCGTCGGCCTGGGCGCGCTCGGCGTCACGTTCGCCGTCGGGCTGGGCACGACGCTCACCATGATCCAGAAGGAGAACGGCGGCGAGTCGCCCGCGGCCGTCGCCGTCCACCTGGGGCATGCCGGCGGTGAGCCCGGCGGCGGCCAGCGCGAGGCCGCACCCGGCGAGGCGCCCGGGCCCGGCGGCGGGCCGGCGGGCCCGGAGACCGTCACCGTGGATCCGGCGGCCGTCGCCGCGGCCGTCGCGGCCCAGCCGGGGACCGCCAGCTACTACGGCCTCGCCCAGACGAGGCTCGGCGTGCGCGGCATGGTCGGCGCGGCCGACGTCAGCGCGCTGACTGGCGACCCCGCGGTGGCGGCCCGGCGGCTCATCACCGGGCGCTGGCTCGCGGCGCCCGGTGAGGCCGTCGCCGACACCCGGCTGCTCCGGGCGGCCGGCGCCCGGGTCGGCGACCAGATCACCGTCACCGACGCCGGGCGCGCCGCGACCGTGCTGGTCGTCGGCGAGGTCTTCGACGGGAACGACGACGCGAACCTGCTGACGATGTCGTCGTCCCTGTCCGGACTTCGTCTGGACCTGGCGCCGGAGGAGTTCGGCGTCGACCTGGCGCCCGGGACGGACCTGACGAGCTACCTCCAGGCGGCCGAGGACGCCCTGGCGCCGCTGGGCGCGGACGCGGAGGCGAACGAGGGCGACGAGTCGACCGTGATCGTGGCGATGATCTCGCTGATCACGACGCTCACCCTGATGATCGTCGTCGTGGCCGTGCTCGGCGTGCTCAACACGGTGGTGCTCGACACCCGGGAACGCGTCCACGACCTCGGCGTCTTCAAGGCGCTCGGCATGACGCCGCGGCAGACCATCGTGATGGTGGTGACGTCGGTCGCCGGGATCGGCGCCGTCGCCGGCCTGGTGGGCGTGCCGCTCGGGATCGGGCTGCACCACGCGGTCGTGCCGCTGATGGGCGACGCCATCACGACCGGCATGCCGGCCGCCTACATCGACGTGTACGGCTCGCCGGCACTGGCCGCGCTCGCCGTCGGCGGTCTGGTCATAGCGGCGGCCGGCGCGATGCTCCCCGCCACCTGGGCCGCCGGAACCCGCACCGCCACCGCCCTGCGCACGGAGTAGCCGTCACCCGGTCGGGCGCCCAGGGGCGCCCGGCGGGGTGCGGCCTGGTGGCGGGTGGAATCGGGGTCCGGACTGGCAGGTCGACCCCGATTCCACCCGCGCCGACGAGCCGACGCGCAGGCCGACGGGCGCCTGCCTGAAGGGGCGGGTGTCAGGTCGAACAGACGGGGGCGCCGGGCGCCTGGTCGTCGGGGCGGTCGGCGCGAGGGCCGGGGGCGAGCCCGCGCAGCGCCTCGAGGATGCCGGCCACGTCGGGCCAGGTGGGTGGGACCGGGCCGGTCACGGGGGGCCGGTCGACCATGACCACTGGCAGGCCGAGTGCTCGGGCTGCGTCCAGCTTCGCCGCCGTGAGGCCGCCGCCGCTGTCCTTCGTGACGAGCACCCGGATCCGGTGGTCGCGCAGCAGCCGGGTCTCGCCGTCGACCGTGTAGGGGCCGCGGTCCAGCAGGACGGTGTGCCGGGGCGGCAGGAGGTCGGTGGGGGGATCGACAGCCCTGATCACGTAGTGGCGGTCGGGGTCGGCCGCGAAGGGCGCGAGCTGGCGGCGTCCGGTGGTGACGAGGACGGCGGAGCCGGGCGGGCACAGCGCCCTGGCCCGCTCCCCGGCCGCCGCGAGATCGGGCACGCGGTGCCAGTCGTCGCCGGGACGGCGGGTCCAGCCCGGCCGGGCCAGCCGGAGCAGCGGCACGGCGGCGCCCTCGGCCGAGCGCTCCCCGCCGGCGCCGTCGGCAGCGCACGCGGCGACGGCGTGCACGGACATCGTCGCGGCGAACGGGTGGGTCGCGTCGACGACGACGTCGATCTCGCGGGCGCGCAGGAAGGCCCGCAGGCCGGCGACCCCGCCGAAACCGCCGATCACGGTCTCCCCGGCGGGCAGCGCCGGGTCTCGCACCCGCCCCGCCAGCGACGTCGTGACCGTGTGGCCCGGTTCGCCGACGAGGGCGGCGGCCAGGTCCCGCGCCTCGCGGGTGCCGCCGAGGATCAGGACACGCACGAGCGGTCCCGCTCCACCGAGTACAGATGGCTGTCGCGGAAGCCGCCCGCCGCCAGCGCGTCGCCGACGATGATGACGGCGGCCCGGTGGACCCCGGCGGCTCGCACGGCCGCGGCGATGTCGTCCAGGCGCCCGCGCAGCACGACCTGGTCCGGCCGGGACGCCCACGCGACCACGGCCACGGGGGTGTCGGCGCCGTACACCGGCAGCAGGTCCGCGACCACCGCCTCGATCCGCTGCACGGACAGGTGGATCACCATGGTCGCCCGGGCGGCGCCGAGGGCGGCGAGCGTCTCGCCGGCGGGCATGGCGGAGGCGTTCTCGCTGGTGCGGGTCAGCACGACGCTCTGCGCGACGCCGGGCACGGTCAGCTCGCGGCGCAGCTCGGCGGCGGCGGCCGCGTAGGCCGACACCCCGGGGCATACGTCGTAGGGGACCCCGGCGGCGTCGAGGCGACGCATCTGCTCGGCGACGGCGCTGAAGACCGACGGGTCGCCGCTGCACAGCCGGGCGGCGTCCAGACCGGCCGCGTGCGCGTCGACGAGGTGGCCGACGATCTCGTCGAGGGTGAGCCGCGCGGTGTCGACGAGCCGGGCATCCGGAGGGCAGTGCGCGAGCACCGCCGGATCGACCAGGCTGCCCGCGTACAGGCAGACGGGGGACGCCGCGATCAGGTTCCGGGCGCGCAGCGTGATCAGGTCGGCGGCGCCGGGTCCCGCGCCGATGAAGTGGATGGTCATCGCGTCGCTCCGTTGATGTGGACCCACTGGGTGACCGGGAGGGCGGGCCGGAAGGCCGTGAACGAGCCGACCGGCTCGGCATGGGAGATCGCGATCCGGCGCAGCCGGCCGCCGGCGCGGCGGTGCCAGCCGGCGAGCAGCCCCTCCGTCTCGATCGTGACCGCGTTGACGACGAGGCGGCCCCCGGGCGGCAGGGCGGCGAGACAGGCCTCGATCACGCCGGGGGCGCTGGCACCGCCGCCGACGAACACGGCGTCCGGCGTCGGCAGGCCGGCGAGCGCGCCCGGCGCGCGGCCCTCGACGACGCGCAACGTGCCCGGCGCGGTGGCGCGGATGCCGGCGGCCGCAGCGGAGGTGCCGGCCGCGGTCCGCTCGACGGCACCAGCGAGGCGCTCGGCGTTCGCGCGGAGATGGGCGGCGCGGTCGGCCCGCGGCTCGATGGCCACCGCCCGGCACCGGCGGTCGGCGCGCAGCCACTCGGTCGTGATGCCGCCGCTGCCGGCGCCGACGTCCCAGAGCAGCTCGCCGGGTGCCGGCGCGAGCGCGGCCAGGGTGACCGCGCGGACCTCCTGCTTGGTGAGCACGCCGTCGGTGGCGAACGCGTCATCGGGCAGCCCCGGTACCCGGCCGGTCATCGCCCGCGCGTCGGCCGCGAGGCCCGGCCCGCAGCGGACCGCGACGATCGTGAGCCGGTCGTGCGGCGGCGGCACGGCGCTGGCCGGGTAGCCGCTGGCGGGATGGCCGCCGACGGGGTGGGCGCTGACCCGTTCGTGCGGGCCGCCGAGCCGCTCCAGCACGGTGAGCTCGGCGTCGAGGCCGCGTTCGGCGACGAGGCGGCCGACCTGGGCGGCGCCGTCCTCGTCGCCGGTGAGGACCAGCACCCGGGCGCCGGGGCGCAGCTCGGGGCCGACAGCCGCGTACGGGCGGCCGACCGCGCTGACGACGGCGGCCTCCTCGACCGGCCAGCCGAGCCGCGCGCAGGCCAGCGAGATCGACGAGGGCGCGGGCAGCACCCGCACCTGATCGGCGCCGAGCGCCCGCACGAGCGTCCACCCGACGCCGTAGTGCATCGGGTCGCCGCTGGCCAGCACGGCGACCCTGCGTCCGGGGTGGGTCTCGGGCAGGGCCGCGGCCGCGGCGGCCAGGTCGCGTGGCCAGGCCTCGCTGGCGCGTACCCGCCCGGCGACGAGCGCGAGCTGGCGGGGGCCGCCGAGCACGACGTCCGCCGCGGCGAGCGCCTCCCTCGCCGGCTGGCCGAGCCCGTCCCAGCCGTCCTCGCCGATCCCGACCACGGTCACGCCGAAGCCGACGGCGCGGGCGGGCCCGGCGGGTCCGGCGGCCCCGGCGGCGTGCGTGGACGCCGCGTGCGTTGATGCCGCGTACCCGGATGTGACGGGTCCGGACGCCGCGGGCGCGGGCGCCGCGGGCCGGGCGGCGGGCGGGGGGCTGGCTGGCACAGGGGCGATTGTGCATGTCACCAGGTCGCACCGTCGCGTTGATGGCGGCACGCGGGCCTATGGGGTGTTGGTCGTCACTATCCCCGGGCAGCCCTCCCATGACACCATGCCTGCCAGGCGACACGAGGGGAACTCCGGTGCGGCGCGAGGCGCCAAGGCCGAGGCGGTCCCGCCACTGTGAGCCGCGGCCGGTGCGCCGCGGTGAGCCAGAACACCTCGGCCGCCGCCCGTGGGCAACAGTTCCCGGGCCCGTACGGGTGGCAGGCGCGGACACCTGCCGGTGCGAGGTGCTGCGTGTCCCTGTTCCCCTTCAGCGCGATCGTCGGCATGGACGACCTCCGGCTCGCCCTGGTCCTCAACGCGATCTCTCCCGAGATCGGCGGCGTGCTCGTCCGGGGTGAGAAGGGCACGGCCAAGTCGACGGCGGTGCGCGCCCTCGCGGCGGTGCTGCCGCCGGTGGCGGTGGTGGCCGGCTGCCGGTTCGCCTGCGACCCGCGGCGCCCCGCGGCCGACTGCCCGGACGGCCCGCACGCGTCGGACGGCCCGCACGCGTCGGACGGCCCGCACGCGTCAGCGCGCGCCGTCACCCGGCCGACCCGGCTGTGCGAGCTGCCGGTGGGCACGACCGAGGACCGGCTGGTGGGCTCGCTCGACATCGAGCGGGCGTTGACCGCGGGCGTCGTCTCGTTCGAGCCGGGGCTGCTCGCCGCCGCGCACCGCGGCGTGCTCTACGTCGACGAGGTCAACCTGCTGCACGACCATCTCGTCGACCTGCTGCTCGACGCGGCCGCGCTCGGCGTCGCGCACGTCGAGCGTGACGGCGTGTCGGTGCGGCACGACGCCAGGTTCGTGCTCGTCGGCACGATGAACCCCGAGGAGGGCGAGCTGCGCCCGCAGCTGCTCGACCGGTTCGGGCTGACCGTGCAGGTCGCGGCGCCGCGGGAGACGGCGGCGCGGGCCGAGGTGGTCCGCCGCCGGCTGGCCTTCGACGCCGCCCCCGAGACGTTCGCGGCCGGCTACGCGACTGTGGAGCGGGAGCTGTCGGCGCGGATCGCGGCCGCCCGCGCGGCGCTGCCGGCCGTCCGGCTGCCCGACCGGGAGCTGACTCGGATCGCGGCGGTCTGCGCCGCGTTCGAGGTGGACGGGCTGCGCGCGGACCTGGTCACCGCCCGGGCCGCGCTCGCGCACGCCGCCTGGGAGGGCCGCGCCGAGGTCACCGAGGCCGACGTCCGGGCGGCCGTCGCGCTCGCGCTGCCGCACCGCCGCCGCCGCAACCCCTTCGACGCCCCCGGCCTGGACCCGGGCCAGCTCGACGCCGCGCTGGACGCGGCTCGTCAGCACCTCGACGACGGCGACCCGGCCGACGGCGAACCTGACGTGAGCGACCCTGACGGCGGCGGCCGGGACGACGCGACCTCCGGCGAAGCGGACCTCGCCGCGGCCGCGGCCGCGGACCCGGGCGCGCCGGTCGGGCCTGATGGTCAGGCCGGCCCGGACGGCGAGCCTGACCCGGGCCCCGGTGGGGGCGGCCCGGGGAGCGGTGCGCCCGCGCCTGACGATGCGTCCACAGGCAACGGCGCCGCCGGACGCCCCCGCGCCGACCAGGCGGCCCCGACGCCGCCGGTGGGCGCGGGCGCCGCGGCGCCGGAGAGCGTCGTCGCGCCGTCGGCCACGTTCCGCGCCCGCCGGCTCGAGGTGCCCGGCGTCGGCCGGGGTGTCCCCGGCAGGCGATCGCGCGCGGTCACCGGCGCGGGCGCGATGGTGGGTGCCCAGGTTCCGGCCGGCCGGCTGCGCGACCCGCACCTCGTGGCGACGCTGCTGGCGGCGGCGCCGCACCAGCGGGCGCGCGGGCGCAGCGGCCCTGGCCTGAGGCTCAGCCCCGCCGACCTGCGCCAGGCCAGGCGGGAGGGCCGCGAGGGCAACCTGGTGCTGTTCGCCGTCGACGCCTCCGGCTCGATGGCGGCGCGGGCGCGGATGGCCACGGTCAAGGCGGCCGTGCTGTCGCTCCTGCTCGACGCCTACCAGCGCCGCGACAAGATCGGCCTGGTGACGTTCCGCGGCGAGGCCGCGCAGCTGGCGCTCCCGCCGACGTCGTCGGTGGACGTCGCGGCGGCGAGGCTGGCGGAGCTGCCGGCCGGCGGGCGCACGCCGCTGGCCGAGGGCCTGCTGCTCGCGCACCGCACCCTCGCCAGGGAACGGCTGCGCGACCCGAGCCGCCGGGCGCTGCTCGTCGTGCTGACCGACGGCCGGCACACCGCCGGGCCCGCGCCCGGCCCGGCCGCCGAGCTGCTCGCCCGCGCCGGGGTCGCCGCGGTCGTCGTCGACTGCGAGACGGGCCGGGTCCGCCTGGGGCTCGCCGGGGTGCTCGCCGCCGGGCTCGGTGCCCCGCTGCTGACGCTCGCCGACCTCACCGCGCCCGGCGCCGCGCCGCACGCCGCTGGGGCGGACACCCCCGGCGGGAGGCGAAGCCGGCCCGCCGCCGCGGGCCCGGACGCCGCCGGCGCGGGTGCCGGTCTCGCCGCCACCGTCCGCGCGTTGCGGGACGCCGCCTGATGGCCCCGCAGGGAAAGGTCACGAGTGTTCCCGACGACGGGCTCACGACCCGGGCGCGGCGCAACCGGCCGCTGGTGATCGTCCACACCGGCGACATGAAGGGGAAGTCGACGGCTGCCTTCGGGCTGGCGCTGCGCGGCTGGAACCAGGGCTGGCCGATCGGCGTGTTCCAGTTCGTCAAGAGCGCCAAGTGGAAGGTCGGCGAGGAGAACGCGCTGCGGGCGCTGGGCCGGCTGCACGAACAGACCGGCGAGGGCGCGCCGGTGGACTGGTTCAAGATGGGCTCCGGCTGGTCGTGGACGCAGCGCGGCCCGCTGGACGACCACGCCGCGGCCGCCGCCGAGGGCTGGGAGCGGATCAAGGCCGACCTCGCCGCTCAGACCTACGGCCTGCTGGTGCTCGACGAGTTCACGTACGCGATCGACTGGGGATGGGTGGACGTCGAGGACGTCGTGGCCACGCTCGCCGCGCGCCCCGGCTTCCAGCAYGTCGTCATCACCGGCCGCCGGGCGCACCYGCGGCTGGTCGAGGCGGCCGACCTGGTGGTCGAGATGACCAAGATCAAGCACCCGATGGACGCCGGGCAGAAGGGCCAGCGGGGGATCGAATGGTGATCACCACTCCGGCGTCCCCAACCAGCGAGGCGACCTCAACAAGCGCCGCCGCCCCGGCCATGGCGCCGGCCCGGCGGTGAGGATCCCGCGGATCGTCCTCGCCGCGCCGGCCAGCGGAGCGGGCAAGACCTCCATCGCCACGGGCCTGCTCGCCGCGCTGCGGGCACGCGGGCTGGCCGTCTCGCCCCACAAGGTCGGCCCGGACTACATCGACCCGGGCTACCACGCCCTGGCTGCCGGCCGCACGGGGCGCAACCTCGACCCGTGGCTGGTCGGCGAGCGGCGGATCACGCCGCTGTTCCTGCACGGCGCGCTGACACCCCGGCGCGCCGACGTCGCCGTCATCGAGGGGGTCATGGGCCTGTTCGACGGGCACGCGACCCGCGCCGGGTTCGGCTCGACGGCGCACGTCGCGACGCTGCTGGCGGCGCCCGTCGTCCTGGTCGTCGACGCGCGGTCGGCCGGCCGGTCGGTCGCCGCGACCGTCCACGGCTTCCGCTCGTTCGACCCGGCGGTGCGGATCGGCGGCGTCGTGTTCAACCAGGTCGGCACCGAGCGGCACGCCGAGATCCTGCGCGCCGCGATGGCCGAGATCGGCATGCCGGTGCTCGGCGTCCTCGGCCGGCGCGACAGCCTGGTCACACCGTCGCGCCACCTCGGCCTGGTCCCGGCCGCCGAGCGCGCGGCGCCCGCCCGCGCCGCCGTCGCCGAGCTCGCCGACGCGATCGGCGCCAGCCTCGACCTCGACGCGCTGCTCGCGCTCGCCGCGACCGCTCCTGACCTGACGGCCGAGCCCTGGGACCCCCGGGCCGACGCCGCCGGAGCCTTCGGGGTGCCCGGAACAGCCGAGGCCGCCGGGATCTCGGGCGCCGCGGAGACCTCCGGCGGCCTCGCGCCGACGGCGCCGACGCCGCCCGCGCCCGCGTCCGGGCGCGGGCGCGGGCCGCGGCCGGTTGTCGCCGTGGCCGGCGGGCCGGCGTTCACGTTCGGCTACGCGGAGACGCCCGAGCTGCTCGCCGCCGCCGGCGCAGAGGTCGCGCGCTTCGACCCGACGGCCGACGAGGCGCTGCCTGACGGCACGTCGGCGCTGGTCATCGGCGGCGGGTTCCCGCAGGTGCACGCCGGCGCGCTCGCCGCCAACGCCGCGCTGCGGGCCCAGGTCCGCGCGTTCGCGGCCACCGGCGCTCCGGTCGTCGCCGAGTGCGCCGGGCTGCTCTACCTGAGCCGCGCGCTGGACGGCGAGCCGATGTGCGGGGTGCTGGCCGAGGTGACGGCGGCCATGGCACCGCGCCTCACGCTCGGCTACCGGGAGGCCGTCGCGGCCACCGACTCGGCGCTCGCCGCGCGCGGCACGGTCGCGCGCGGCCACGAGTTCCACCGCACGGTCGCCGTCCCGCCGGCTGGCGGGATGGACGGCGCGCCGCGGGGATCGGCCCCCGCGTGGACATGGCGCGGCGCGGCCGGCGACGAGGTCGCGGAGGGCTTCGTCCGCGGCGGCGTCCATGCCTCCTATCTGCATACCCACTGGGCGGGGCTTCCCGGCACGGCCGCCCGCCTCGTCGCCGCGGCGCGCGCGGCCCAGGCGAACGGGTCCAACCGTGCCGCCGGCTGAACCGCCGACCAGTCGCCACGCCAGTGACCGGGTCGGTGTCCTGGCCGGGGGTTGGCGCGGCGTACGCGGTTCATCGGGCGCGACCGGGCCAGCCGCCACCGCCACCGCGGCGGCGCTCGTCGCCGGCGCGCTCGCGGACGCGGTCCTCGCCGACCCGGCCCGGTTCCATCCGGTCGCCGGCTACGGCCGCGCCGCGCGCGCGGCCGAACGCCTGCTCTACGCGGACTCCCGCCCGGCCGGCGTGGCGTTCGTCGCGGTCGCCGTCGGCGGGCCGGTGCTCGCCGCCGCCGCGGTGGACCACCTCCTGCCCCGGCCGGCGCGGCCGGTGGCGCTGGCCGCGGCGCTGTGGGCCGCGCTCGGCGGGACGTCGCTGCGCGCCGAGGCCAGGGTCATGAGCCGGCTGCTGACGGCCGGGGACCTGGCCGGCGGCCGGGAGCGGCTCGGGCACCTGTGCGGGCGCGACCCGAGCGGACTCGACGAACCGGAACTCGCCAGGGCCGCGATCGAGTCGGTGGCGGAGAACACCGCGGACGCCGTGCTCGGCCCACTGGTGTGGGGAGCCGTGCTCGGCCTGCCCGGCGTCGTCGGCTACCGGGCCGTCAACACCCTCGACGCGATGGTCGGGTACCGCTCCGAGCGTTACCTGCGCTTCGGCTGGGCCGCCGCCCGGCTCGACGACCTCGCGAACCTGGCGCCCGCGAGGCTGTGCGCCGTGCTCACCGCGTTGACGGCCCCGGTCGTCGGCGGGTCGCCGCGCGAGTCGTGGCGGGTCTGGCGCCGCGACGGTGACAACCACCCGAGCCCGAACGCCGGCCAGTGCGAGGCGGCGTTCGCCGGCGCGCTCGGGACCACTCTCGGCGGGACCAACGTCTACGAGGGCGAGCCGGAGACCCGCGGCCGGCTGGGTGACGGCCCGCCGCCGCGCGGCGGCGACGTCGCCCGCTCGGGTGATCTGCTGGCGGCGGTGACGGCGGCCGGCGTCGCCGTGAGCGCCATGGCCGCCGCGGCCCTTGTCCGCACACGCCGGCGCCGGAGCGGGCCGCGGCGCCCGAGCGGGCCGCCGCGCCGGAGCGCCCCATGACCGGGGTGCGCGGCGCGCTGCTCGTCGCCGGTACCACCTCGGACGCGGGCAAGTCGGTGCTGACGGCCGGGATCTGCCGGTGGCTCGCCCGTCAGGGCGTGCGGGTGGCCCCGTTCAAGGCGCAGAACATGTCGCTGAACTCGTGGGTGACCGCCGACGGCGCGGAGATCGGCCGTGCCCAGGTGATGCAGGCGGCCGCAGCCGGCGTGGAGCCGGAGGGGGCGATGAACCCGGTGCTGCTCAAGCCGGGCGCCGGGCACCGCAGCCAGGTGGTGCTGCGCGGCCGGCCGGTCGCCGAGGCGGGCGCGCTCGACTACCGCGCGCTGAAGGGGCGGCTGTTCGGTGAGGTGCTCGCGAGCCTCGCCGACCTGCGCTCCCGGTTCGACGTCGTCGTCTGCGAGGGCGCCGGCAGCCCGGCCGAGATCAACCTGCGGGCGACCGACATCGCGAACATGGGCCTGGCCCGCGCCGCCGGCCTGCCGACGATCGTCGTCGGCGACATCGACCGCGGCGGGGTGTTCGCCGCGATGTACGGCACGCTCGCGCTGCTGGAGCCGGCCGACCAGGAGCTGGTCGCCGGGTTCGTCGTCAACAAGTTCCGCGGCGAGCGCGCGCTGCTCGAGCCGGGGCTGGACATGCTGCGGGCGCTCACCGGCCGGCCCACGCTCGGCGTGCTGCCGTGGCGCGACGGGCTCGGGCTCGACGTGGAGGACTCGCTGGGCCTGCCCGCGCCCGGCGAGACCAGGGGCGACCCCGACGGATCGCTGCGGGTGGCCGCCGTGCGGCTGCCGTTCCTGAGCAACTTCACCGATCTCGACGCGCTCGCGGCCGAACCCGGCGTCGCGGTGCGCTACGCCGACCGGCCCGAGGACCTCGACGCGGCCGATCTCGTCGTGCTTCCGGGCACCCGGTCGACGGTGGCCGACCTGGGCTGGCTGCGCCGGCGCGGGCTGGACGGGGCGCTCGCCCGCCGCGCGGCCGCCGGGCGCCCCGTGCTCGGCGTCTGCGGCGGCTACCAGATGCTCGCCGCGACGATCGTGGACGACGTGGAGAGCGGCGCGGGCCGCGTCGACGGCCTCGGGCTGCTGCCGGTCACCGTCCGCTTCGCGGCCGACAAGACCCTTGGCCGCCCGAGCGGCGTCGCCTATGGCCAGCCCGTGCGCGGCTACGAGATCCACCACGGGGTGGCGACCGCGCACGGCGGCGAGCCGTTCCTCGACGGCTGCCAGGCCGGCGCCGTCTGGGGCACCACCTGGCACGGCGCGCTGGAGAACGACGGCTTCCGCCGGGCGTTCCTCGCCGACGTCGCGGCGTCCGCCGGCTCGCCGTGGCGGCCGCGCGGCGAGGTGTCCTTCGCGGCCGTCCGGCAGCGGCGCCTCGACGTCCTCGGCGACCTCGTCGCCGGCCACCTCGACACCGACGCGGTGCTCGGGCTGCTGGCCGGCGGGCCGCCAGCCGGCCTGCCCTTCGTCCCGCCCGGCGCCCCGCCGAGCGCCATGTCCGCGCCAGGAGCCGACCGCTCGCGTGGATCTCTGCCAGAACAGGGGAGCCAGCTGTGATCGTCCTGCTGTCGACGTCCGACACCGACCTGTCGTGCGCCCGCGCCACCGGGGAGGACTACCGGCTGGCCAACCCGGCGCGCCTCGACGTCGCCGACCTGCCACGGCTGCTCGACGGCGCCGACGTCGTCGTCCTGCGGCTGCTCGGCGGCCGGCGGACCTGGCCGGATGGGGTCGACGCCGTGCTCGCCAGCGGCCTGCCGGTGGTGGTGCTCAGCGGGGAGCTCGTCCCCGACGCCGAGCTGATGGAGCTGTCCTCGGTGCCCGCCGGGGTGGCGGCGCAGGCACACGCCTACCTCGCCCACGGGGGAGTGGACAACCTGCGCCAGCTGGCCCGCTTCCTGTCCGACGCGCTGCTGCTGACCGGCCTCGGGTTCGACCCGCCGGTGCCGACCCCGCCGTGGGGCGTCCGGCCCAGGCCCGCCTCGGGCGCGGCCGGCGCCGCCGCGCCAGGCGACGAAGGGGCACCGAGCGACGAACGGGTATCGGGCGACGAAGGGGTATCGGGCGACGAAGGGGCGTCGGGCGAGGGCGGCGAGCGGCGCCCGACCGTCGCGATCCTGTACTACCGGGCGCATGAGCTGGCCGGCAACACCGCGTTCGTGGACGCGCTCGCCGACGCGGTCGAGGCGGCCGGCGGCCGGGCGCTGCCGGTCTTCTGCGCGTCGCTGCGCACCGCGGACTCCGGGCTGCTCGCCGAGCTCGGCCGGGCGGACACGCTGGTGACGACGGTGCTGGCCGCGGGCGGAGCCGGGTCCGCCGCGAGCCCCGCCGAGGTCGGGGCGGGCGGGCGCGACGAGGACTGGGACATCGGCGCGCTGGCCGACCTGGACGTGCCGATCCTGCAGGCGCTGGCCGTGACGTCGTCGCGGGCCCAGTGGGCGGCGAGCGACGACGGCCTCTCGCCGCTGGACACCGCGACCCAGGTCGCCATCCCCGAGTTCGACGGGCGGATCATCACCGTCCCGTTCTCGTTCAAGGAGATCGACGCCGACGGCCTGACCCACTACGTGCCCGACCGGGAGCGGGCCGCCCGGGTCGCCGGCCTCGCGGTCCGCCACGCCCGGCTGCGCCACGTCCCGAACGCGGACAAGCGGATCGCGCTGGTGCTGTCGGCGTACCCGACCAAGCACGCCAGGATCGGCAACGCGGTCGGCCTCGACACCCCTGCCAGCGTGCTCGCGCTGCTGAGGGCGATGCGGGACGCCGGCTACGACGTCGGACCGGCCGACGGCCCCGACGCCCTGCCCGGCCTCGCCGCCGATGACGGGGACGCGCTCATCCACGGCCTGATCGCCGCCGGTGGCCAGGACGAGGACTGGCTGACGGCCGAGCAGCTGGCCGGAAGCCCCGTCCGGGTCCCCGCCGCCGTCTACCGCTCCTGGTTCGCGACGCTGCCGACCGAGCTGCGCGCCGCCGTCGAGGAGCACTGGGGCCCGGCGCCAGGGGACCTCTTCGTCGACCGGTCGTCGGACCCGGATGGCGAGATCGTGCTCGCCACCGTCGCCGCCGGTAACGTGGTGATCCTCATCCAGCCGCCGCGCGGGTTCGGGCAGAACCCGATCGCCATCTACCACGACCCCGACCTGCCGCCGAGCCACCACTACCTGGCGGCCTACCACTGGCTGCGCCACGGCCCGGGCACGCCCGGCGCGGCGCTCGGATCCGGATCCGGATCCGGATCCGGATCCGGATCCGGGTTCGGGTTCGGCGCGCACGCCGTCGTGCACGTCGGCAAGCACGGCAACCTCGAATGGCTGCCCGGCAAGGCGGCGGCGCTGTCCGCCGGCTGCGCGCCCGACGCCGCGCTCGGCGACCTCCCGCTGGTCTACCCGTTCCTCGTCAACGACCCGGGCGAGGGCACCCAGGCGAAGCGGCGGGCGCACGCCACCATCGTCGACCACCTGGTGCCGCCCATGGCCAGGGCCGACAGCTACGGCGACATCGCCCGCCTCGAGCGGCTCCTCGACGAGCACGCGCAGATCGCCGCGATGGACCCGGCGAAGCTCCCCGCGATCCGCGCGCAGATCTGGACGCTCATCGAGGCGGCGAAGCTCGACCACGACCTCGGCCTCGCGGACCGGCCGCACGACGCCGAGTTCGACGAGTTCATCCTGCACGTCGACGGCTGGCTCTGCGAGATCAAGGACGCGCAGATCCGCGACGGCCTGCACGTCCTCGGCCTGGCGCCGACCGGCGAGGCGCGGATCAACCTGGTGCTGTCGATGCTGCGCGCCCGCCAGCTGTGGGGCGGCGCCGTCGCGCTGCCGGGCCTGCGCCAGGCACTCGGGCTCGGCGAGACGGAGGGGACGGCGCGCACCGACACGGTCGAGGCCGTCGCCCGGGCCCTCGTCGCGGGCCTGGAGGACCGCGGCTGGGAACCGACGGCCGTCGCGGAGGTGGTCGCCGAGGTCCTCGACCCGCCCGCGGGCGGGGGTGAGGCCGGGAGCGGGACCGAGATCGGGAGCGGGACCGAGATCGGGAGCGGCGTCGACCGGGACGCCGTGGCCGCGGTGCTGACCTTCGCCGCCACCGAGGTCGTGCCGAGGCTCGCCCGCACCACCGACGAGATCGACCGGACCCTGCACGCGCTCGCCGGCGGCTACGTTCCCGCCGGCCCGAGCGGCTCGCCGCTGCGCGGCCTGGTCAACGTGCTGCCGACCGGGCGCAACTTCTACGCCGTCGACCCGCGCGCGGTCCCCAGCCCGCTGGCCTGGGAGACCGGGCGGGCGATGGCCGACTCGCTGCTGGCCCGCCACCTCGCCGACACGGGCGAGTACCCGCGCTCGGTCGGCCTGTCCGCCTGGGGCACGTCGGCGATGCGGACGTCCGGCGACGACATCGCGGAGATCCTCGCCCTGCTCGGCGTCGCCCCGCTGTGGGACGAGGCCTCCCGGCGGGTGCGCGGCCTGGAACCGATGCCGCTCGCCGAGCTCGGCCGGCCCCGCATCGACGTCACCGTCCGGATCTCCGGGTTCTTCCGCGACGCGTTCCCGCACGTCGTCGACCTGCTCGACGACGCGGTCCGGCTCGTCGCCGACCTCGACGAGGACCCCGAGCACAACTACGTCCGGGCGCACGCCGACCACGACACGGCCAGCCACGGGGACCGGCGCCGGGCCACCACCCGCGTCTTCGGCTCGAAGCCGGGCGCGTACGGCGCCGGGCTGCTCCCGCTGATCGACGCCGGTACCTGGCACGACGACGGCGACCTGGCCGAGGTGTACGCGGCCTGGGGCGGGTTCGCCTACGGCCGCGGCCTCGCGGGGCGGCCGGCCCGCGACGACATGGAGGCGGCGTACCGGCGCATCAGCGTGGCGGTGAAGAACACCGACAGCCTCGAGCACGACATCGCCGACTCCGACGACTACTTCCAGTACCACGGCGGCATGATCGCGACGGTGCGGGCGCTGACCGGGCGCGGGCCCCGGGCCTACATCGGCGACTCGACCCGGCCCGACGCGGTGCGCACCCGCACGCTCGGTGAGGAGATGGCCCGGGTGGTCCGAGCCCGGGTGGTCAACCCCCGCTGGATCGCCTCGATGCGCCGGCATGGCTACAAGGGCGCCTTCGAGCTGGCCGCGACCGTCGACTACCTCTTCGGCTACGACGCGACCGCGGGCGTGGTGGCCGACTGGATGTACGAGGCCGTCACCCAGGCGTACGTCCTGGACGAGGAGAACCAGAAGTTCCTGGCGGACTCGAACCCGTGGGCGCTGCACGGCATCGCCGAGCGGCTTCTCGAGGCCGTCGACCGCGGGATGTGGGAGGCGCCCGAGCAGGCGACCCTGGACGCGCTGCGCGACGTCTACCTGCGCGCGGAGGGCGACCTCGAAGGGCGCGCGCCGTGAGCCCCGGGCGGCCCCGGGCGGACCGCTGTCCCGGCGCCCTCGTCCTGCACGAGGCGGCCGACGGCGGGCTGGCCCGGATCCGGCTGCCGGGAGGCCTCGTCGGCGGCGGGGTGCTCGCGGCCCTCGCCGCGCTCGCCGAGTCGTTCGGTGAGCACGGCGCCGTCGAGCTCACGTCACGGGGGAACCTGCAGCTGCGCGGCGTGCCGACGAGCCGGAGAGCCGAGCTCGCCGACCAGGTCGCCGAGCTCGGCCTGCTGCCGTCGGCCACGCACGAACGGGTCCGCAACATCGTCGCCTCGCCCTTCGCGGGCCTGACCGGCGCTGGTGTTGGCGCTGGCGCCGGCTCGTCCGCCGGTACGCCGCCGGCGGGTGGCGACGGTGTCCCGACGGCGGGCGCGCGGCTGGAAGACCTGGTGCGCGGGCTCGACGAGGCGCTGTGCGCCGACCCGGAGCTCGCCGAGCTGTCCGGCCGCTTCCTGTTCGGCCTGGACGACGGGACCGGCGACATCGCGGCCCTGGCGCCGGACGCCTGGGCCGCGCCCGCTCCGGAGGGGCACTGGTGGGTCGGCCCGGCCGGCGTGGCGGTCGATGACTCGGGCGTGGTCGGCGAGCTGCTGGCCGTGGCGCGCGCCTTCCTGCGCGCCGCCGGCACCCGAGACGCCGCGGGTACCAGGGGTGACGGCTCCTTCTGGCGGGTCCGCGACCTTCCCGACGGCGGCGCGGAGCTCGCCGCCGGGCTGCGCGCCGGCCGGCCCGCCGCGCCCCGCCCGGCCCCCCGCCCGGCCGCGCACCCGGTGGGGGTCTGGCGGCGCCCTGACGGAGGGCACGCCGCCGCCGTTCACGTCCCTCTCGGCCGGTTGACCCGTCCGGCGGCCGACCTGCTCGCGACCGTCGTGACGGCCACCCGCCCGGGAACCGGCCAAGCCCAGGCCAGCCCCCGTGGTGAGCCGCCGCTACGGATCACTCCGTGGCGCTCGGTCGTCGTACCCTGCCTGAAGGACCCGCCGTCCTTCGCCGCCCGCGCGCGACGGACGGGCCTGGTCACCGACCCGGCGTCGATCTGGACGCGGGTCACCGCCTGCGCTGGTCGTCCCGGCTGCGCGAGCGCGCTCGCGGATGTGCGTGCCGACGCCGCACGCGCGGTCGCCGCCGGCCTTGTCGCCCCGGTCGCCCTGATCGACGGTGCGCCGGCCGATGGTGCGCCGGTGGGCGGTGCGCCAGCCGACGGCGCGTCGGTGGGCGGTGTGCCGGCCGATGGTGCGCCGGCCGACGGCGCGTCGGTGGGCGGTGTGCCGGCCGGGGGCATCCGGGCCCGCGACATGCCGCCGGCCCCTACGGGTGCCCGGGCGCACTGGAGTGGCTGTGGGCGCCGCTGCGGGCGGCCGCCCGGGCCGCACGTGGAGATCGTCGCCGGCCCGGCCGGCTATCTGGTCCGCGCCGCGGGCGCCGAACCGAAGGAGTCCTGATGGTGACCGGCACCAGCCCGCGTTACGACTACGAGCACGACGGGGCGGCGATCTACCGGCAGTCGTTCGCGACGATCCGCGCCGAGGCGGACCTCGCGGCCTTCCCCGCCGACCTGGAGCACGTCGTCGTCCGGATGATCCACGCCTGCGGCATGGTCGACCTGCCCGCGGACGTCGAGGCCAGCCCCGGCCTGGTCGGCGTCGCCCGCGCCGCGCTGCGCGCCGGGGCGCCGGTGCTGTGCGACGCGCGGATGGTGGCCAGCGGGATCACCCGGCGCCGGCTGCCCGCCGACAACGAGATCGTCTGCGCGCTCGGCGACGAGGGCGTCCCGGAGCTCGCCGCCCGGCTTGGCACCACCAGGTCCGCGGCGGCCCTGGAGCTGTGGGGCGACCGGCTCGCCGGCGCCGTCGTCGCCGTCGGGAACGCCCCGACCGCGCTGTTCCATCTGCTCGAGCTGCTCGGCGCCGGCGCGCCCCGGCCTGCCGCCGTCCTCGGCCTGCCGGTCGGATTCGTGGGCGCCGCCGAGTCCAAGCGCGCCCTCGCCGACAACCCGTTCGACCTGCCCTACCTCGTCGTACACGGCCGCCGCGGCGGCAGCGCGATGACGGTCGCCGCCGTCAACGCGATCGCTTCGGAGGCACTTTGACCACCCGACCGGTCCCATTCGCTCCGGAGCCAGCCGACG
Source organism: Pseudofrankia asymbiotica (assembly GCF_001983105.1). Taxonomy (GTDB): domain Bacteria; phylum Actinomycetota; class Actinomycetes; order Frankiales; family Frankiaceae; genus Pseudofrankia; species Pseudofrankia asymbiotica. The sequence goes on from NZ_MOMC01000017.1 coordinate 28,057, forward strand.
CGAGGAGCGGGCCATCCGCCGGAACGCTGTACGGCGTCGGCGTCGGACCGGGAGACCCGGAGCTCGTGACGGTGAAGGCCGCCCGGCTGATCGGCGGGGCCGAGGTCGTCGCGTACCACGCGGGCAGGCCCGGTCGGTCGCTCGCCCGGGCCAGCGCGGCCCCGTACATTCCCGCGGGCGCCGTCGAGGAGGAGCTCGTCTACCCCGTCACCCGTGGTGGGACGGACCACCCGGGGGGCTACCAGGGGGCGATCGGCGAGTTCTACGAGCGGTCCGCGGCGCGGCTGGCCGCCCATCTGGCCGCTGGCCGGGACGTGGTGCTGCTCGCCGAGGGCGACCCGACGCTGTACAGCTCGTTCACCCACATGCAGCGCCGGCTCACCCCGAGGTTCCGCTGCGTGATCATTCCGGGCGTGACGTCCGTGTCCGCGACCGCCGCCGCCGCGGGCGTCGCCCTGGTCACCGGGGAGCAGACGCTCGCGGTGCTCCCGGCGGCGACACCGCCCGACCGGCTCCGCGCGCTGGCCGGCGAGGCGGACGGGCTCGCCCTGATGAAGGTGCGGGGCGACCTCGACGGGGTGCGCCGGGCGCTCGTCGGCGCGGGGCGGCTGGACGGCGCCCTGCTCGTCAGTCAGGCCAGCCGCGAGGGCGAGCGAGTCACCGCGCTGCGCGACCTGGCCGCGGACGAGGACGTCCCGTACATGTCGATGGTGCTGGTGCCCGGCCCGGCCGCGCCACCGGCCCCGGCACCGGCACCGGCCCTGAGCCTGGCCACCGCCGACCTGGTCACGTCCCCGGCCGTGACCCTGGCCGCGGCCGGCGACGCCGAGTGTGCCGGTGCCGCCGTTGCCGGGACCGGCTCCGTCACGGTCGTCGGGCTCGGGCCGGGTGGCGACGACTGGCTCACGCCGGAGGCCGCGGCCGCGCTGGCGGCGGCCGACGACGTCGTCGGGTACCGGACCTACGTCCGGCGCGTCCCCGCCCGGCCAGGCCAGCGCAGGCACCTTACGGACAACCGGGTGGAGGCGGAGCGGGCCGTCTTCGCGCTCGACCTGGCCCGGCGCGGCCGCGGCGTCGCCGTCGTCTCCTCCGGCGACCCGGGGGTGTTCGCGATGGCGTCGGCGGTGCTGGAGGCGCGCGCCGAGGCCGGCTACGGGGACGTGCCGGTCCGCGTGCTGCCCGGGGTCACGGCGGCGAACGCCGTCGCCGCCCGGGTGGGCGCGCCACTCGGCCACGACTACTGCGTCGTTTCCCTGTCCGACCAGCTGAAGCCCTGGTCGCTGGTCCTGCGTCGCCTGCGTGCCGCCGCGGCGGCCGACATGGTGCTCGCGCTCTACAACACCGGCTCGAAGACCCGGCGGGACCACATCGACGAGGTCCGCGCCTGCCTGCTGGAGCACCGCGGGCCCGACACCCCCGTCGTCGTGGGACGGGCGGTAGGCGGACCCGGCGAGCGGGTCGAGGTGGTCCGGCTCGCCGACCTGTGCGCGGACCACGTCAACATGCGCACCCTGCTGATCGTCGGCTCGTCCAGGACCTGCTGGGACCGCGAGGCCGGCACCGTGTTCACCCCGCGCCATCACGACGGGGAGCTGGGCGGCGACGCAGCAGGTAGACGTCCATGATCCAGCCCTTGCGGGCGCGGGCCTCCTGCTTGACGGCCGCGATCTGGGCGCTCAGCTCGGCGAGCGGGCCGGCGAGGGCGATCTCGTCGGCGGCGCCGAGGTAGGCGCCCCAGTAGATGTCCCAGTCGTCCGCGTCGAGGGTCCGCCACGCCGCGGCGCCGTCGAGCATGACGACGACGGAGTCGTGGCCGGCCACCTCCGCGGCCAGCCGGCGGCCGGTGGTGATGTGGACTGAACCGCCGACGGTGTTCAGGGGGATCCGGTGCCGGGCGGTCAGCGCCTGCACGCTGGAGATACCGGGAACAACCTCGACGTCGACGTCGACCAGTCCGCGTTCCCGGATGTCGTCGAGGATGCGCAGCGAGCTGTCGTAGAGGGCCGGGTCGCCCCATACCAGGAACGCGCCCCGGCCGCCCTCGTCGAGCTCCGTCAGCAGGGCGTCGGCCCACACCGCCGCGCGCGCCGCGTGCCAGCGGCGCACCTCGGCCCGGTAGTCGGCGGGTGCCCGGTCCCGCTCCGGCTCCTCGACCTCGACCACCCGCAGGCCGGGCCCGGCGTACACGGCGCAGACCTGGGCACGCAGCGCGTTCAGGTCGGCCTTCGCCTCGCCCTTGTCGACGGTGAACAGGACGTCGGCGCTCGCCAGCGCGCGACTGGCCGCGTGCGTGAGCGACTCCGGGTCGCCAACCCCCATCCCGATCAGCAGCACGACCCGCCGCGACACGGCTAAAGGACGGCGAGGGGTAGGCGGCGGCGCTTGCTGTGGTCGTTGTCGATGATCGGGAGGCTGTTCGGGTTGACGGCGGCCAGCGCCGTCTCGCCGTGGCCGAGCACGCATTCCGGGTCGGGGCCGTCCATCGGCAGGCCGGTGAAGAACTTGGCCGCCATGCAGCCGCCCTGGCAGGCGTCGTAGTGGCCGCACGAGGTGCACGCGCCCGGGTTGTCCGGCTCACGCAGCTCGGTGAACAGGTCGGAGGACCGCCACACCCGCGCGAACCCGCCCTCGTCGAGCACGCTGCCGGCGCGGAAGTGCTCGTGCAGCGCGAACGGGCAGGCGTAGACGTCGCCCACCGGGTCGATCAGGCAGACCACCCGGCCGGCGCCGCACAGGTTCAGCCCCGGCAGGGCCTGGCCGTAGGCCGCGAGGTGGAAGAACGAGTCCCCGGTGAGCACCTCGGGCCGGGCGATGAGCCAGCCGTGCAGGTCGCGCTGCTGTGCCGCGGTCGGATGCAGCCGCGCCCACGAGTCCTGGCCGCGCCCGGACGGGCGCAGCCGGGTGACCCGCAGCTCGGCGCCGTGGTCCGCGGCCAGCGCGGCGAACGAGTCCAGCTGGGCGACGTTGTGCCGGGTGACGACCACCGACAGCTTGAAGGCGCCGAAGCCGGCGTCGGCCAGGTGCCCCATGGCCGTGCGGGCCCGGTCGTACGAACCGAGGCCACGGACCGGGTCGTTGGTCATCGCGTCGGCGCCGTCGAGGGAGATCTGGACGTCGACGTAGTCCAGCGCCGAGAGCCGGCGGGCCTTCTCCGCGTCGATCATGCCGCCGTTGGTCGAGAACTTCACCCCGACGCCATGGTCGACCGAGTACTCCAGCACCTCGAAGAAGTCGGGCCTGGTCATCGGCTCGCCGCCGCCGACGTTGACGTAGAAGACCTGCAGCTCGGCCAGCTGGTCGACGACCGAGCGCATCTGGGCCGTGTCGAGCTCGCGCGGGTCGCGCCGCCCGGACGACGACAGGCAGTGCACGCACTGCAGGTTGCAGGCGTACGTCCACTCCCAGGTCAGGCAGATCGGCGCCTCAAGCCCTCGCAGCAGCTCCTGCTGCAGCGACGAGCTGGCCGGCGCCGGGGCGAGCGCCGGAGCCGGGGGCGCGAGGGCGGTGGTGACGCCTGCGGGCGCACCGGCGCTCGGCCGGGCCAGGTCGGTGATGCTCACTGCGGCCTCCGTCGGGCTGGAGCTGGGCGGACGTGGAGCGGAAGGGAAGCGGAGGAACCGAACGGTCAGCGCTGCTGGACGAAGCCGGTCTCGACGAGCCGGGCCAGCGCGCGTTCGACGGCGGCGCGCTTGGGGGCCGGCACGGCGGCCAGCGCGTCGCCCGCCGACGGCGCGTCGGCGAGCGCCCGGACGACGGTGACCAGGTCGACGTCCCTGAGCAGCGACAGCCGGCGGGTGTCGTACGAGTAGGCCAGCGCGCCGAAGCGCTCCGGGCGCAGGGCGACCTTCGGATGCAGCCGGTACGGCCGCGCCGGGTCGAAGGACGCCCCCGACGGCCGGGCGAGCGCGTGCGCCGGGGTCGGGGCGGCGGACGTGGGCGCGCCTTCCGGCGCGCCCACGGGCGTCATGGCGGTCATGCGCGGCAGGTCTAGTAGACGCCGCACATGCCGTCGATGGAGACGTCCTCGACGAGGAGGTCCTCCACGATCGGCTCGGCCGGGGCGCTGGCCTCGGTGGTCGCGGGCGCGATGTCCGTCGTCGGGGCCGACGAGTCCATACCGTTTCCTCCTGTGAGTCGAGTGCTGCCTGGAACGGGTACTGACGTGGTGCGGGACGTGACCGTGGCGCTGCGCGCGCGGATCCGTGCTCGGCTGGTCGACGGCGCTGACGTGCTCGGCGGTGGCCTCCGGGTGACCGGCCCAGGCCGGGAGGCCAGGACGGCAGYCCGTCGAGGGGACGCGGCGGTACTCGGACCGCACGGTGGCTCGGCGTCGACCTCGGCGCCCGCGATGGCGCCCTTGCCCGCGCCGCCTCCGTCAGTGTCGAGCCCGTTGCCCGCGTTGTCCCCCGTTCCGCCGCTGCCAGCGGGCTTCCATGTGCAGTGTGACCCGGAAACCACCGTTCTGTCGCGCGGAAAGGTGTTGTTAGGTGGTTCACCCCTGCGCTTTGTGACGTTGTCCGCTGCTGGTGGCGGCGTTTGGGAAGCTCTGCTGGCCGGCCGGCCGGTGGGGGAGGCCGGGCCGGGCGCGGGCGCGCTCGCCCGGCGGCTCGTCGAGGCCGGCCTGGCCCACCCGGTCCCGCCGGCACCGTCTCCGGGGCGCGCGGTCGACGTGACGGCCGTCATCCCGGTCCGGGACCACGCCCGCGGGCTGGGACGACTGATCGCGGCACTGGCCGGCCGTTGCGCCGAGGTGATCGTCGTCGACGACGGCTCGACGGACGGCACCGGCGAGACGGCCGCCGCGGCCGGCGCGAAGGTGCTGCGCCACGAGCGGCCGCTCGGCCCGGCCGCCGCCCGGCTGGCCGGCGCGGCGGCCGCGACGACGCCGCTCGTCCTGTTCTGCGACGCGGATGTGCTCCCGCCGAACCCCGACTGGTTCGGCCTGCTGCTCGGGCACCTCGCCGACCCCGCCGTGGGGGCGGTCGCGCCGCGGGTCGCGTCGCCGGTGCCGCCCGGTGCCCGGGCCGGGCTGCTGGCGCGCTACGAGAGCGCCCGCTCGCCGCTGGACCTCGGGCCCCGCCCGGCCGGTGTCCGGCCCGGCTCGCGGGTCTCGTACGCGCCGTCGGCGGCGTTGCTGATCCGCCGCGAGCTGGCCGCGTTCGACCCGGCGATGCGCTACGGCGAGGACGTCGACCTCATCTGGCGGATCGTGGGCGCCGGCTGGTCGGTCCGCTATGAGCCGGCGGCTGTCGTGCACCACCGGCCGCGCGCGGACTGGGCCGGCTGGGCGCGGCAGCGGTTCGGCTACGGCTCGTCGGCCGGACCGCTGGCCGCCCGTCACCCCGGCCCGCTGCGGCCCGCCGGCCAGGCCGCCGCCGTGGCCGCCGCCGCGCTGGCGATCGCGGCGGCACCGGCGTCGTCACCAGCCGGGGGCCGGCCCTTGGCGCGCCCGGGAAATCCGGCGAAGCGGGCCCTCTCGTCCGTCGGCGCGCCGCCGCCTCGCCGACGGGTCCCACACCGCCGTGAGGTGTCCGGCGCGGTCGCGGCGGTCACGGTGGGCCGGGGCGCGGTCACGGCCGTCCGGCTCGCGCGGCGCCTGGCCGCGGCGCCGCGGCCGAACCGGCTCGCCTGGGTGATGGTGATCGCCGGGCGTCGGTACGCCCTGGAGGCGGCCGCCGACAACATCCGGCGCGGCTGGTGGCCGGCGCTGGCCTGGAGCCGGCCGGGACGGCTGGTGGTCGCCGTGTCCGTCGCCGTCCCCGCGGCCAGGGACTGGTGGGTCACCCGGCCCGACGTAGGCGTCCTGCCCTACACGCTGCTCCGGTTCGCCGACGACGCCGCCTACAGCCTGGGCGTCTGGTGGGGCTGCGCGCGGGCGTGGACCGCGCGTCCGCTCCTGCCGGCCGGCCGTCTCCCGGCGGGTGGCCGACGGGGTGGGAGGCCGGGCGCTCGCGGCTAACCTGTTGAGTTGTGAACTACCTCGACCACGCGGCGACGACGCCGATGCGACCGGAGGCGCTCGCCGCGTGGACGGCGGCGCACGCCCTCGCCGGCAACCCGTCGTCCCTGCACGCCGGCGGCCGCCGGGCGCGCCGGGTCGTCGAGGAGTCGCGTGAGTCCCTGGCCACCCAGCTCGGGTGCCGGCCATCCGAGCTGGTCTTCACCGGCGGCGGGACGGAAAGCGACAACCTCGCGCTGAAGGGCCTGTACTGGGCGCGCCGGGCGGATGACCCGCGCCGGCGCCGGGTCCTGGTGAGCGCGGTCGAGCACCACGCCGTGCTCGACCCGGCGCACTGGCTCGGCCAGACGCAGGACGCGACCGTCGAGCTGCTGCCGGTCGACGAGACCGGGCTGGTCAGGCCCGAGACGCTCGCGGCGGCGCTCGCCGACGGGCCCGACGGCCCGGACGACGTCGCCCTGGTATCGGTGATGTGGGCGAACAACGAGGTCGGAACGGTGCAGCCGGTCGCGGAGCTAGCGGCGGCCTGCCATGTCCATGGCATTCCCTTCCATACCGACGCGGTGCAGGCGTTCGGGCAGGTGCCGGTCTCGTTCGCCGAGTCCGGCGTGGACGCGATGACGGTGACCGCCCACAAGATCGGCGGCCCGGTCGGGATCGGCGCCCTGGTGCTGCGCCGGGGCCTGACCGTGACCGCGCTCACCCACGGGGGTGGGCAGGAGCGCGACGTGCGTTCCGGCACGCTCGACACCGCCGGCGCCGCGGCCTTCGCCGCCGCCGCCTCGGCCGCCGTCCGTGACCTGCCGGCCGAGGCGCGGCGGCTCGCCGCGCTGCGCGACGGGCTCGTCCGCCAGGTGCTGGCCAGGGTCCCCACGGCGGTGCTCAACGGCGCGGCGCCCGGCCCGAGCCGACTGCCCGGCAACGCGCACCTGAGCTTCCCCGGCTGTGAGGGGGACTCGCTGCTCATGCTGCTCGACGCCCGCGGCATCGAGTGCTCGACCGGCTCCGCCTGCACCTCCGGGGTGGCCCGCCCGTCGCACGTCCTGCTGGCGATGGGCACGGGCGAGGAGACCGCCCGCGGGTCGCTGCGGTTCTCGTTCGGGCACACCTCGACCGAGGCCGACGTCGCCGCGGTCGCCGAGGCGATCGCCCCGGTCCACGAACGCGCCAGCCGAGCGGGCGAGCTCCTGCTTCCCCACCGATCCGCCAGCGACGACCTGACCTGATGACGTACGTCCGGCTGATTTGGGGCAGGGGCGGATCGGCGGGGACCCCTCGCCTGGCTCACCGGGAAGAAGYCGGCGGGCCAGACAGGAGAAGGTTCGCGGCTGTGACTCAGGCCGAATTCCGGTTGCCGCGTCAGGCATGCTGGAAGGCGACGCGATCGACGGACACCGCCGGTCCAGGAGACGGAGACACCGGGGAGGTGGCGTGAATGCGGGTGCTCGCCGCGATGTCGGGCGGGGTGGACTCGGCGGTGGCCGCGGCCCGCGCCGTCGACGCCGGCCATGACGTCACCGGGGTCCACCTGGCGCTGTCGCGCTCCCCGGACGCGCAGCGCTCCGGCGCCCGCGGCTGCTGCACGGTCGAGGACGCCCGCGACGCCCGCCGCGCCGCCGACGTGCTCGGCATCCCGTTCTACGTGTGGGACCTCGCCGACCGGTTCGAGACCGACGTCATCGAGGACTTCGTCGCGGCCTACGCCGCCGGCGCCACCCCGAACCCATGCGTGCGGTGCAACGAGCGGATCAAGTTCTCCGCCGTCCTGCGCCGCGCGCTGGCACTCGACTTCGAGGCCGTCGTGACCGGCCACCACGCCCGGCTGTCCGCCGACGGTGTRCTGCGCCGCTCGGTCGACCCGGCCAAGGACCAGTCCTACGTACTCGGCACCCTGCGCCCCGAGCAGCTGCGCCGGGCGATGTTCCCACTGGGGGACACCACCAAGGACCTGGTGCGGGCCGAGGCCGCCGCCCGCGGGCTCGGCGTCGCGGACAAGCCGGACAGCCACGACATCTGTTTCGTACCGTCCGGTGACACCGGTGCCTGGCTGCGGGACCGGCTCGGTTCCCGCCCCGGCCCGATCGTCGACGCCGCCACCGGTGAGACGCTCGGTGAGCACGACGGCGCGTTCGCGTTCACCGTCGGCCAGCGCCGCGGCCTGCGCCTCGGCCGCCCCGCGCCCGACGGCCGCCCCCGCTACGTGCTGGACATCTCCCCGGTGACCTCGACGGTGACCGTCGGCCCGGCTGAGGCACTCGACGTCTGGCGCCTCACCGCCGACGCCGCCGTCTGGCCACACGAGGACGGCGTCGACGTCGACTGCGCCGCCCAGGTCCGCGCGCACGGCGACGCCGTGCCAGCCGTCGTCACGGCCCGTGACGGCGAGCTGCTCGTCCACCTGCGCGAGCCGGTCCGCGGCACCGCCGCCGGCCAGGCCGTCATCCTCTACGACGACGACCGCGTCCTCGGCGGCGGCCACATCCTGCGCACCGGGAGCGAACCCGAGACATAACTTGGATCTCATGACGACTGATGGCGGGACGGCCGGGGCGCCCGAGGTGGCGCTGTGGCCGGCAGGGGCGGCGACGGGTGTCGGGTCGCTGCCGGGCATCGATCCGCTGGCGGCCGCGAGACTGGTGTTCGACGAGCTGCCGGACCTGCCGCATCTGGTCGAGCTGCCGGGCCGTGGTCCGGGCGGGGACATGCTGGGCCGGGCCGCCGTGATCGCGCTGGACCTGCCGGTGGACCTGCAGCCGTCCGGCTGGCGGCTGGTGCCCCGGGTGGGCATGGACTACCGCCGGGCGCGTGGCCTGGTCGAGCACGACCTGGACGCGCTCGAGGAGGCGGCGCAGGGATACGCCGGCCCACTCAAGATCGCCGTCGCGGGGCCGTGGACGCTCGCGGCCGGCGTCGAGCTGACCCGCGGGCACAAGGCGCTGTCCGACGCGGGCGCGACCCGTGACCTGGCCGAGGCGCTGGCCGCCGGGCTCGCCGAGATGCTCGGCACCATCGCCCGGCGGGTGCCGGGCGCCAGGCTGCTCGTGCAGCTCGACGAGCCGTCGCTGCCGGCGGTGATCGCCGGCCGGGTGCGCACGCCGAGTGGGTTCTCCGTGGTGCGCGCCGTCGACGAGGGCCCGGCCGCCGAGCGGATCGCCCTGGTGCTGGCGGCCGCGAGCGGGGTGGGCGGGGTGGTCGGGGCCGGGGTGCACTGCTGCGCGCCGGACGTGCCGTTGGAGCTGCTGCGCAGGGCCGGTGCCCAGTTCGTCGGCCTGGACGCGACGCTGCTGTCCCAGCGGGCGGACGAGGCCATCGGCGAGGCGGTGGAGGCCGGGCTGCGCCTGATGATGGGGGTCGTGCCGTCGACGGACCAGCCGGGCGCGTCACCGCCGCCGTCCCCGTCCGCCGGGGTCACCGCGGACGCGGCGGCTGACAGCGGGCCGCGTCGGCGGGCGGTCGCCGCGGCGGCCGCGTCGGGAGCCAGGGCGTCCGCGCCGAACGCGGCGCGCGGCGCGGCCGGGCGGCTCGGGCTGCTCGACGACGGGGACGGCGGCCAGGGGGACGGCGGCGGCGACGGCGGGGCGGATCGGCGCGGGCCGGAACTGTCGGACCCGGGTCGTACGGTTGACCCGGTCCGGACGTTGTGGCGCCGGCTCGGATTCCGTCCCGAACAGCTCGCGGAGGTGGTCGCGGTGACCCCCACGTGTGGACTCGCCGGTGCCAGCGAGCGATACGCCCGCCTGGCGATGCGGCACTGCCGGGCGGCGGCCCGGGTGCTGGTGGAGTCGCCGGAATGAGCGCGGCCGAGGCGCCGCCGACCGGCGCCGAGGAGGACGAGGTCGCCGCGGGCGGGGTCCAGGAGGGCGCGGCCGAGATCCCGGCCGAGGCCAGGGCGCGGGCCGCCGAGCTGACTCGGCAGCTGGACGAGTACGCCTACCAGTACTACGTGCTCGCGCGGCCGACCGTCGCGGACGCCGAGTACGACGTGCTCTACCGCGAGCTCGTCGCGCTGGAGGAGCGCCACCCGTCGCTGCGCACCCCGGACTCGCCGACCCAGAAGGTCACCGAGACCCCGTCCGACCTGTTCGAGCCGGTGACGCACCTGGAGCGGCTGCTGTCGCTCGACAACGCGTTCGACGAGGACGAGTTCCAGGCCTGGGCGGCGCGGGCCACCCGGGAGGCGCCGGTCGACGCCTGGCTGTGCGAGCTGAAGATCGACGGGCTGGCGGTCGACCTCGTCTACGAGGACGGCGTGCTGGTGCGCGCCGCGACTCGCGGCGACGGGCGGGTGGGGGAGGACATCACCGCCAACATCCGCACACTCGCGAGCGTGCCGGCGCGGCTGCGTGGGGCGAAGGTGCCGGAGCTGCTCGAGGTCCGCGGTGAGGTGTTCTTCCCGGTCGCCGCCTTCAAGGCGTTCAACGAGTCGGTCGTCGCCGCCGGAAAGGCGGCATATGCCAACCCGCGCAACACCGCCGCCGGCTCGCTGCGGCAGAAGGACCCGCGGGTGACCGCGACGCGTGGGCTCGCGATGTACGTGCACGGCATCGGCGCCCACCGCGGCTTCGACGTGCCCTCGCAGTCGGCGGCCTACGAGGCGTTCGCCCAGCTGGGCCTGCCCGTCTCGCCGCGCTACCGCGTCCTCGGCTCGATCGACGAGGTGCTCGGTTACATCCGCGAGTGGGGCGAGCACCGCCACGACGTCGAGCACGAGATCGACGGCGTCGTCGTCAAGGTCGACGCCTTCACGCTCCAGGGCCGGCTCGGGGCCACGTCGAAGGCGCCGCGCTGGGCGATCGCCTACAAGTACCCGCCGGAGGAGGTGACGACCCGGCTGAAGTCGATCGAGGTCAACGTCGGCCGCACCGGCCGGGTCACGCCGTTCGCCGTCCTGGAGCCCGTCGTGGTCGCCGGCTCCACCGTCGGCCTCGCCACCCTGCACAACGCCGACCAGGTGAAGGCCAAGGGCGTCCTCATCGGCGACATGATCGTTCTGCGCAAGGCGGGCGACGTCATCCCCGAGGTCCTCGGCCCGGTCGTCGACCTGCGGGACGGCACCGAGCGCGAGTTCGTCTTCCCGACGCACTGCCCCGAGTGCGGCACCGAGCTGGTCCGCCCCGAGGGCGAGGCCGACACCCGCTGCCCGAACACGGTCGCCTGCCCTGCCCAGCGCCGGGAGGCGGTCATCCACATCGCCTCCCGCGGCGCGCTCGACATCGACGGCCTCGGCGACGAGAGCGCGGTGGCGCTGCTGGACGCCGGCCGGATCGACGACATCGCCGGCGTCTTCCACCTCGACGAGCGCTCGTTCGTCGGCATTCCGCTGTTCGAGCGGTTCGAGACCGTCCGCGACGAGAACAACAAGCCGGTCAAGGGGCCTGACGGCAAGGCGGCGCTGCGCCGGGCGGTGCCGGGCAAGAAGGTCGAGCAGATCCTGCGGGGCGTCGAGGCGGCCCGTCACCGGCCGCTGTGGCGGCTGCTGGTCGGCCTGTCGATCCGCCACGTCGGCCCCGCCGCCGCCCAGGCGCTCGCCCGCGAGCTGCGCTCGATCGACGCGATCCGGGCGGCCACGCTGGAGGAGCTGTCCGTCGTCGACGGGGTCGGCCCGACGATCGCCGCCGCGGTCGTCGACTGGTTCGCCGACCCGCGCCATGTCGACCTGCTGGAGCGGCTGCGCGCCGGCGGTGTGACCCTCGCCGACGAGGGTGCCGACGAGGGCCCGCGCCCGCTCGCCGGCGTCACGGTCGTCATCACCGGGAGCATGGACGGCTGGACGCGCGACTCCGCGACCGAGGCGATCCAGAACCTCGGCGGCAAGGTGAGCGGCTCGGTCAGCAAGAAGACCAGCTTCGTCGTCGCCGGCGAGAACGCCGGCTCCAAGTACGACAAGGCCCTCTCGCTGAAGGTCCCCATCCTCGACGCCACCGGCTTCGCCGCCCTCCTCGACAACGGCCCCGAAGCCGCCCAGGCCCTGGCCACCATCGGCGACCCCTCAACTACCGCCGAAGCCCCCGAGACCGGGGAGGCATCCAAGGCGGAGGAGGCCCCCGAAACCGCTGAAGCCTCCGTGACCACGGAACAACCAGCAGAAGCCAGTTCCTAACGAGCTTCCTCCGCCACGGCTTTGATGCGATCACATTGCCGGGAGACCGTCAGGCTCTGGTCTTGACGGCGGTGGTAGAGATTCGCCGCCACTGATGCGTCGATCCGATGAGAGCGCCCTGCCCTGCCCCATCTTGCACTGATACTGTCTGACCAGACAGTGCCTGAGTGGGCAGGGTCCTCGGGTGGCCGAACCAGTCGTGGAGCGTGAACAGATGSCCGAATTGGGAAGGGCTGGTCGGCGTCGATTGCCGGTCAGGGGAGGCCATGATGTTGGCGTGGCTGTCACTGTGCTGGATCGGGAGATCTACTCGCTGGGGGAGGCGGCGCGTCTGCTGTCGGTGAAGCCCCCRCGGCTGCGCGCGTGGGTCGATGGCTATACCCGCGGGCAGACCCACTACGAACCGGTGATCCGGTACGAGCGAACGGGCAACGAGTTGCTTACCTGGGGGGAGTTCGTCGAGGCCGGCTATCTGAGGGAGTACCGCGTTCGCGGAGTTTCTCTCCAGAAGATGCGCGTGGTCGTGYAGCGCCTCCGGGAGCGACTCGGCGTGCCCTACCCACTCGCGCACGCCCGGCCGTATGTGTTCCAGCGCGACGTCGTGCTCGAGGTCCAGGAGGAGATCGGTCTCGACAGCGGCCTGGCCATGGTTCGCCGGGTGCGGGACGGYCAGCTGGTGCTCGCGCAGAAGGCACAGGACTTCTTCGAGAAGGTCGAGTTCGCACCCGGTCTTGGTGCCGACGACGACGATGAGGCCGTGCGYCTTCGCCCGGACCCGTCTGCTCCGCAGGTCGTACTCGATCCGCTGCGTGGCTTTGGCTCCCCCGTCGTTCGGAACACCCGGACGGCCAATCTGTACGAGCTGTGGTCCGCTGGCGAGTCGATCGCCGAGATCGCCGAGGCCTACGAGCTTGCTGGTGGCGACGTCGAAGCGGCGGTCCGCTATGAGAGCCGCCTTCGGGACCAGGAGGCCGCGGCCTGACCATGGACGACGCTGGCGCCCTGCGACCGCGCTTCTTCGTCGACGAGAACACCCTTCCGCTGGGTAGGGCGCTCGCCGCCGTACGGGCCGACGTCCTGCGCCCTGGTCACCTGCGCTGCCCGGTCGAAAAGGGCGCGCTGGACACCATGTGGCTGCCGTATGTGGGTGGCACGGGACTGGCGCTGCTTACCCGGGACGTCCGGATCCGTCACCGGCCGGCGGAGAAACGCCTCTTCCTGGCTCACGGCGTAAAAGGTATATTCCTCACCAAAKCCGGCGGCATGACTCGTTGGGAAATGCTGCGCATGGTTGTTCAACATTGGGAAGGAATCGAGCTGCTCGACGGCCGGCCCGGTCCGTGGGTCTACTCTCTTACCACCGCTGGCCTCCGGGAACTCAAGCTCCCCACCTCGCCATCCGATCGGGCCTGACAGGGCGCGAGTGGCCCGCCGCCCGCATCGGCGGGTCCAACGATGAGTCAGGCGTAGCGCGTCACTGGTGACGCGCTACGCCTGACTCATCTCCAGAACTCGCGTCCAGAATCCGTGCCGTGGCTGGCGTAGAAACGAGCTAGGCGCTACGCGGACGTGCGGCTCAGCGGGCGAGGAGGCGTTCGGCGCGGACGAGCAGACTGGGGTAGACGGAGGGCAGGAGCCGGACGAGGCGGTCCAGGGCGCGCGCGTCGGAACCGACCAGGATGCGTTTCCGGCCGCGCTCGACGCCGTGGATGATGACCTCCGCGGCCATGTCCGGCGGCATCCTGAGCAGCTTCCGCTCGTAGAGGCGCTGACGCCCGTGGAAGAGCTCGAGTTGTTCGGCGGTGAACGACGCCGGCGCGGCCGCCGAGCGCGCGATGTTGGTGGCGACGCCGCCGGGGTGCACCACGGTGACCCGTACGGGATGCCCAAGGCTCAGCATCTCGGCGCGGACCGACTCGGTGAAGCCGCGGACCGCGAACTTGGACGTGCAGTAGGCACCAAGGAACTGCTGAGCCACAATCCCGTTCAGGCTGGAGATGTTGACGAGGTGGCCGTCGCCCGACTCGATGAGGCGCGGCAGGAACTCCCTGGTRCAGGAGACGACCCCGGAGAGGTTGACGGCGAGYACCCTTTCGAACAGCTCGTGTTCGGTGTCGAGAAAACCGGCGCCACCGGCGATTCCGGCGTTGTTGTACAGCTGGTGGACGACCCCGAAATGGGCGTGGACCTCCTTGGCGTACCCGGCGACCGCCCCGCGGTCGGCGACGTCGACAGGGTGTGAGTGGACGTCGGCCCGCAGCGCGCGTGCCGCCTCCACGGTTTCCGCGAGCCCGTCCTCGTTGACGTCGCACACCGAGAGCCGGCCGCCCCGCCGCGCGATGGCGAGCGCGAGGGACCGGCCGATTCCYGAGCCGGCGCCGGTGACGACGGCGACCTTGCCGCGGAGCGTGGATGTGGTGGACACGGGGGGCATGTGCCGGCTCCCTGGCGGAGGTTGGTGGCGGTGTCGTTCTCTTCAACGCTGGCGCTGGCGCTGGCGCTGACAGCCTGGCTGCCCTACGCGGAGCTGGCGGCCGGTCCGCCCTTCGCGGGGCCGCCAGCCCCTGTGCTCCGCGCGGGGCTGTCGGCCGTGGTGTCCGCGGCGGCGCGCGTGAACTGGAGCTGCTCGTCGGCGAGCGGCCCGCGGCGGATCAGCTTCCTGTCGTCGTGGTAGCTGCTGGACATCACCCACGGAGCGCGCGGTCCCTGGCGCGGCAAGCTGTCGAGCGCGCGTAGCACGTATCCCGCGCCGAAGTCCAGCAGTGGGCGGGTGGTCATCTCGGGGTCCGCGACGGCGCGGGCGGTGTCGAAGCCGTGCTCGTCCATGTGGGTGAGCAGCCGGCAGAAGTACTCGCACAGCAGGCCGATCTTCAGGGTCCACGACGAGTTCGTGTAGCCGACGGCGAGCGCGAGGTTGGGGACGCCGCTGAGCATCAGCCCTCGGTATACGACCGTCTCGCGGAACGAGATCGGTTTTCCGTCGACCTCGAGCTGGGCGCCGMCGAGGACCTGGATGTTGAGACCTGTCGCGGTCACGATGATGTCCGCGGGCAGTTCCTCGCCCGACCGCAGGAGAATGCCMGTCTCGGTGAACGACACGATCTGGTCCGTCACCATCGTGGCCTTCCCGGCCGCGAGCGCCCGGAAGAGGTCGCGGTTGGGCGCCACGCACAGCCGCTGGTCCCAGGGGTTGTACGGCGGGTTGAGATGCGTGTCGAGGTCGAAGCCCGGTGGCAGCGCCCTGCGGTTGAGATAACGGATCAGGCGCCGCGCGATGGCCGGGTACTTCTGGGACAAGGTCCAGAGCAGGTGCTGCCGGGCGATGTTCTTGCGCCGGGTGAGCGCGTGGCCACGCCTCTCTCCGAAGATCTTGCGGAGACGGATCGCGGTCCTGTCCACGCGGGGCACGGGCAGGATGTACGTGGGCGTGCGCTGGAGCATGGTCACGTGCGCGGCCGCGCCGTCGCCCTGGAGCAGCGCCGGCACCAGTGTGACCGCCGTGGCACCGCTCCCGATCACCACGACGCGCCGGTCCGCGTAGTCGAGGTCCTCGGGCCAGGCCTGCGGGTGGACGATCTCACCCGCGAACCGCTCCCGGCACTCGAAGACCGGGGTGTGGCCCTCGTCGTACCGGTAGTACCCGGTGGCGGCGAAGATCCAGCGGGCGCGGAACGACACGAGCTCGGCCGGCCCGTCCGGGGCGGTGCGGCGCTCGGCCCGCACGGTCCAGCGAGCCGCCTGTGAGGACCACGCGGCCCGCACGACGCGGTGGTGATACCGGATGCGGGGCCCGAGGCCGTTCTCGTCCGCCGCCTCGCGCAGGTAGTCGAGGATGCGCGGCGCGTCGGCGATCGACTCCTCGTCCAGCCACGGCTTGAACTCGTAGCCGAAGGTGTGCAGGTCCGAGTCGGAGCGGATGCCGGGATAACGAAAGAGGTCCCACGTTCCCCCCAGGGAAGCGCGGGCCTCCAGGATCGCGAAGCGCTTGGCGGGGTGCATGGTCCGCAGATAGTGACCGGCTCCGATGCCTGACACGCCGGCCCCGATGATCACGACGTCCAAGTTCTCCGTCTCGGCTGGGTTCGGCATGGTGGCTCCCCCTCAGGGCACGACTGCGACATTCGCTACGGTGCATCGCCCGCGCCCCTGAGGCCAGCGCGCGGCCGCACCGGAGATCAGCGGGCCGAGGGCGACCGAGACGAAATGATCCGCTAGTGCGTGGAGCGGCGGGACAGGGACGCGGTGATGCCGGCGAGGTGGGCCAGGCGGGCTATCTCGGAGGAACGGAACTTCGGGCCGCCGGGGCGGCCGATGAGGATGACCAGTTCGGGGCAGCCGACCGGGGCGGCGGCCAGCTCCATGCCGCGGTCGGCCCAGCGGTCCGGGAGGCCGCCCTCGGCCGGATCGATCTCACGCGCCTCGGCGAGCGGCAGCCAGGGCACCGGCCGGGTCGCGCGCGGCGGGCTGGCGTAGTCGTCGACGCCGAGCTTGGGGGCGCCGACGGAGGCCTCCCTGATACGCATGTCGCCCGGAGCCACCAGCTCGAGCAACATCGCCCAGTCGGCGTGGAAGACGCCCGCGGCCAGCTCGGCCAGTACGGCGGGGGCGTCCTGGGGACGGTCGGTGAGCGCGTCCACGAGGTCCAGGTCGTCGCTGACCCCGCCTCCGCCGGCGAGGTAGGGGCGCAGCGACTCCACCCGGACGCCCGGCACCGACTGGGCGGCCGTCAGCACGCTGTCCGCGAGGCCGCCCGGCGGCAGCAGCACCAGCAGGTCGTCCACCGCGCCGTCCGGAGACCGCTCGACGACCGCGAGGCTGGCGATGTCGATCCCGACCCGCCCGAGCGCTGTCGCGACGGCCCCCAGCGCACCGGGTCGGTCGGGCAGCAGCAGGCGAAGAAGGTACGACATGACGTGAGCATTCCCGACCGGCGTGACACTCCGGTGACATCAGGGGGTTTTCCTCCGTGTCCCGTGCCGTGGCTCGGCCGGCCCGGTATCAGCGCGTAGCGGAGGGCGGGTCGCGGTGTCGCGGTGGTCACCCTGGCCGGGGAGGACGTCCGACACCCGGTCGGTCCCACGCCAGCGGACGGGCTGCGCCGGGGGCCGCCCGCCGACCCGTACGATGACATCACACCGACACGCGGACACGCCGTGGCGTCGCTGGTCGTCGCCGATCGAGCCCGTCGCGGCCATCGAGGCCGGGATGGTCCGGATCGCCGGTCGTGGCTGGTCGTGGCCGGGCTCGACCGGTTACCCAGGGCAGACCAGGCCCGGCGCGCCGCGCCGCGTCGGCCGCCAGACCGGGCTCGCCGCCGCCGCGCGGGCCAACCGGGGCCAGGTCCGGCGACCGCGGACGGTGAGGAAATCGGTGGGCACCGCGCCCGCCGCAGCTGATAATCGGTGGGCTCGCGCCCGCCGCCGATGAGGGGGCCTACCGCCATGGCCATCACCCGGGACGAGGTCGCGCACCTCGCCCGCCTGTCGCGGATGTCGCTGTCCGACGCCGAGCTCGACGCGCTGGCCCCTCAGCTGGACCAGATCCTGGCCGCGGTCGCCCGGGTGACCGAGGTCGCCGCGGCCGACATCCCACCGACCAGCCACGCCGTGCCGCTGACCAACGTCTTCCGGGCCGACGTGACCCGCCCGTCGCTTTCGGTCGACGAGGCGCTGGCCGCCGCTCCCGCCGCCGAGGACGACCGTTTCCGGGTACCCCGCATCCTCGACCCGGACGAGTGAGCCTTCCGCCCCGGCCTCGGGCGCCACGCCGACCATGGCCGCTCGCGGTGAACGGGAACGGGTCCCCGAGAGGGCCACTTCCCATCGCCGACCACCAGGCGTCGTCGCCGACCGCCGAGTATCGCGCCGGCCAGCCGCCCATGGCGCCGGCCGTCGGGCGGAGGCGGCCATGAACCGCGAGGCGCGCCCCGCGGCGGGCCGCACAGCCTGATGCCAGCACAGCCGATGCCACCAGACTTCAGGACAGCAGCCTCCGGGCCCGCGAAGAAAGATCATTTTCGCGGGCCGTTGGGCTCGTAGACATGTGAAGGACCGACAGCACCCATGACCGACGCCCCCGCCGACGTCGTCCGGTTCACCGCCGCCGAGACCGCGGCCGCGATCGCGGCCGGCGAGCTGTCCGCCGTCGAGGCCACCCAGGCGGCGCTCGACCGGGTCGCCAAGGTCGACGACGCCGTCCACGCCTTCCTGCACGTCGACGCCGAGGGCGCGCTCACCACCGCGGCCGGGATCGACGCCCGCCGTGCCGCCGGCGAGCGGCTCGGCCCGCTCGCGGGCGTCCCGCTCGCGCTCAAGGACGTGCTCACCGCCAAGGGAATGCCGACGACGTGCGGCAGCAGGATCCTCCAGGGCTGGTACCCGCCGTACGACGCGACCGTGACGGCACGGCTGCGCGCCGCCGACGTCGTGATCCTCGGCAAGGCGAACATGGACGAGTTCGCGATGGGCTCGTCCACCGAGAACTCCGCCTACGGCCCGACCCGCAACCCGTGGGACCTCGCCCGCATCCCGGGCGGCAGCTCCGGCGGCTCGTCGGCCGCCGTCGCCGCGTTCGAGGCGCCACTCGCGATCGGCACCGACACGGGCGGCTCGATCCGCCAGCCGGCCGCCGTGACCGGTCTCGTCGGGGTGAAGCCGACCTACGGCGGGGTGAGCCGTTACGGCCTGGTGGCGTTCTCCAGCTCGCTCGACCAGGCCGGCCCGCTCGCCCGCACCGTCACCGACGCGGCCCTGCTGCACGCCGCGATCGCCGGGCACGACCCGATGGACTCGACCAGCGTCGACGTGCCGATCCCGCCGGTCGTCGAGGCCGCGGCCCGCCGCGAGGTACTCGGCATGCGGATCGGCGTCGTGCGCGAGCTGTCCGGCGAGGGCTACGAGCCGGGGGTGCAGGCCCGCTTCGACGAGGCGGTCGCGCTGCTCGCCCAGCTGGGCGCCGAGATCGTCGAGGTGAGCTGCCCGCACTTCGACTACGCGTTGCCGGCCTACTACCTGATCGCGCCCAGCGAGTGCTCGTCCAACCTGGCCCGGTTCGACGCGATGCGCTTCGGCCTGCGGGCCGGGGACGACGGCGAGGCCGGCGCCGAGGAGGTCATGAGCCGTACCCGCGAGGCCGGCTTCGGTCCCGAGGTCAAGCGCCGGGTCATCCTCGGCACCTACGCCCTGTCGAGCGGGTACTACGACGCCTACTACGGCCAGGCGCAGAAGGTGCGCACGCTGATCAGCCGTGACTTCGCCGCGGCCTTCGAGCGGGTGGACGTCCTGGTGTCGCCGACCACGCCGACGGTCGCGTTCCCGATCGGCGCCAAGGCCGACGACCCGATCGCGATGTACCTCAACGACCTCTGCACGATTCCGGCGAACCTCGCGGGCGTCCCGGCGATGAGCGTGCCGGCCGGCCTGTCCGAGGGGCTGCCGGTCGGTTTCCAGATCATGGCCCCGGCCTTCGCCGACGACCGCCTCTACCAGGTCGGTGGCACGCTGGAAGCCGCCCTCGACGCCCGCCGCGGCCACCCCCTCCTGGACGCCGCCCCCGCCCTCTAGGGCCGTACCACCCGGAAGGACAACCGCCATGGTCAAGCTGCGCAGCACGCGGCAGGACCGGACGCTGCTGATCGCGGTGTGGGTCCTCACCGTCATCGTGCTCGTTCTCGGTGGGCTCGCGAAGAGCCCGATCCTGCTGGTGTGGGGAACGGTCGGGCTGCTCGCCGCGATCTTCCTCACCCGCGTCCATTTCCGTGACACCCGTTCGCGGCGCCCGGGGTCGGGCGCCGGTTCCGGCTTCATGCCGGGCCCGGGTCCAGGCGAGGGCGAGGACGTCGAGCCGGGCCAGCCCACCGCCGCCGCTGCCGACCCCGACACGGCCGTCAAGACCGACACATCAGACGTCGAGGAGTCCAGGTGAGCACCCCGGCCGCCGTCATTGCCGCCCCGTCCTACGAGGACGCGTTCGCCCGCTACGAGCCGGTGATCGGCCTGGAGACGCACGTCGAGCTCGGCACCGCGTCGAAGATGTTCTGCGGCTGCGCGACCGGGTTCGGCGCGCCGCCGAACAGCCAGGTCTGCCCGGTCTGCCTCGGCCTACCCGGCGCGCTGCCGGTCGTCAACGAGGCGGCGATCCGGTTCGCCGTGATGATCGGGCTGGCGCTGAACTGCCAGATCGCCACCTGGTGCCGGTTCGCCAGGAAGAACTACTTCTACCCGGACATGCCGAAGAACTTCCAGATCAGCCAGTACGACGAGCCGCTGTGCAYGGACGGGTGGCTGGCGGTGGAGGTCGACGGCGAGGTGCACCGGGTCGGCATCACCCGGGTTCACCTGGAGGAGGACACCGGCAAGTCGCTGCACGTCGGCGGCGCGACCGGGCGCATCCACGGGGCGACCCACTCGCTGGTCGACTACAACCGGGCCGGCATCCCGCTCGTCGAGATCGTCACGGAGCCGGACATCCGCACGCCCGAGGTGGCGCGCGCCTACGTCGAGGAGCTGCGCGAGCTGTGCCGCGCGCTCGCCGTCTCCGACGTCCGGATGGAGCAGGGCTCGCTGCGCTGCGACGCGAACGTGTCGCTGCGCCTCCGGGTCGGCCCGGGGGAGGCGGAGAAGCCGTTCGGGACCCGCAGTGAGACGAAGAACCTCAACTCTCTGCGTTCCGTCGAGCGCGCCATCCGCTCCGAGATCGTCCGGCAGGCCGGGCGGCTCGACGCCGGCGAGCGGATCATCCAGGAGACCCGCCACTTCGATGAGGCCGCCGGCCGCACGTCGTCCGGCCGCTCGAAGGAGGAGGCGACCGACTACCGGTACTTCCCCGAGCCCGACCTCACCCCGCTGGCCCTGTCCCGGGAGTACGTCGAGGCGGTCCGCGCGTCTCTGCCGGAGCTGCCGTCGCAGCGGCGCGCCCGGCTGATCGCCGAGCACGGCTTCTCCGACCGTGACCTGGTGGACCTGCGCAACGCCGGCGCGCTCGACCTCGTCGAGCAGACGATCGCCGCCGGCGCGTCGGCCCCGGCCGCCCGCAAGTGGTGGCTCAACGAGCTGGCCCGACGCGCCGCCGACTCCAACGTCACCCCCGCGGAGCTCGCGATCCAGCCGGTGCAGGTGGCCCGGATCATCGAGCTGATCACCGAGGGCAGCCTCACCGACGCCCTGGCCCGCAAGGTGATCGACGGGGTGCTCGCCGGCGAGGGCGACCCGGACCAGGTCGTCGCCGCCCGTGGTCTCGCGGTCGTCACCGACGACTCGGCGCTGTCCGCCGCCGTCGACACGGCGATCGCCGCCGCCCCCGACATCGCCGACAAGGTCCGCGCCGGCAAGCTCAACGCCGTCGGCCCGCTGGTCGGCGCCATCATGAAGGCGATGAAGGGCAAGGCCGACGCCGCGACGGTCCGATCCCTCCTCCTGGAACGCCTGGGCGGCGCCTGATCGGCTGGATCGTGTCGGATGGGCAAGTCCATGGACTCACCCATCCGACACACTTCCCCGAGCCTAGGCGCGAGTGTGTCGGATGGGTGAGTTCATAGGGTTGGTGAGGTGCCACGGTTTGGCTTCTGGGGGAGGGGGGCGGAGCGGGGCGCCGGCGATGGTGGGGCGGGCACCCTGGGAGTGGTGTCGTTGGGGTTTCGGCGGCGCGTACAGCCGTGTGCGACTGAGCGCGGTCCGTGACCGCGGGCTGTCGCCAGCGCGGGGCGCCGCCCAGCCGCTCCGACAGAGGTGATCTCGATCATCGTGGGGCGTCGGAGCGTGCCACATATGGGAGCATGAACTCAAATGGCCGCCTCGACCCGGACGCTCTACGCCACGAGCGATCTACACATCCGATACCCGGACAATCGGGCCATCGTCGAGGCGATGCGACCCGCCGGAGACGAGGACTGGCTGCTCGTCGTCGGTGACGTCGCCGACTTCGTGGACGAGATCCGCTGGGCGCTGGCGCTGCTCGCGAGCAGGTTCGCCCAGGTGGTCTGGGTGCCGGGCAACCACGAGCTGTGGACGCCCAAGCGTGACCCGGTCCAGCTGCGCGGCGTCGCCCGCTACTGGCACCTCGTCGACATCTGCCGAGAGCTGGGTGTGCTCACCCCCGAGGACCCGTACCCGGTCTGGGACGGCCCCGGCGGGCCGGCGGTCATCGCGCCGATGTTTCTGCTCTACGACTACACGTTCCGCCCCGAGGGCACGTCGACGAAGGCCGAGGCGCTCGCCTACGCCCATTCCACCGGTGTCGTCTGCTCCGACGAGTTCCTGCTGCATCCGGACCCGTTCCCGACCCTCGACGACTGGTGCCGGGCCCGCGTCGCRCAGACCGAGAAGCGGCTCGCCGAACTCCCGGCGGACGGGCCGCCGACGGTGCTGGTCAACCACTTCCCGCTGGTCCGGGAGCCAACCAGGGTACTGCGCTACCCGGAGTTCGCCCAGTGGTGCGGAACCGAGCTGACCGCCGACTGGCACGTGCGCTTCCGCGCCGCCGCCGTCGTCTACGGCCATCTGCACATTCCCCGCAGCACGGTCTACGACGGCGTCCCCTTCGAGGAGGTCTCGCTCGGCTACCCGCGCGAGTGGGCCCGGCGCCCCGCCCACTACCAGCGCCCCCCGCTCCGCCAGATCCTCCCGGCCGGCCCCGCCCGCTGACGGGACCGGCCGGTCTCACGCCGGCGAGCCTCCGAACGGCGACGGCCCGGCGACGGCCCGGCGACGGCCCGGCGACGGCCCGGCGACGGCCCGGCGACGGCATGGCGACGGCTGGAGGGCCTGGCTGGGTAGCGCGCGTCCCGGTCAGCCCCGCGGCGCCGCGGCGGCGTCCGCGGGCGCCGGGCTCGTGCTCGAGGTGGTGGCCGGGGCGGGGAGGTTGCCGTCGAGGGCACTCAGGAAGGCGGCGGCGACGGGGGCGGCGGACTCGGCGCCGAAGCCGCCGTTCTCGATGAGGACCGCGAAGGCGACCGGGCCGCGGTAGCCGACGAACCAGGCGTGGGTCGGCGGCGGGTTGCCGTCGGTGTACTCGGCGGTGCCGGTCTTGCCGAAGACCTCGCCGGGGAACGGCACGCCCGCCGCGGTCCCGTCGGTGACCACTCCCCGCATGAACGCGCGCAGATCCGGCAGGATCTTCGGCGGAAGCTGGTTCGTCCGGGTGGGGCCACCGACGACGAACGGCGCGCGCCAGGTGCCGCTGGCCACGGCCGCGGCGACGCTGGCCATCTGCATCGGGGAGGCCGCCACCCGGCCCTGGCCGATCGACGCGGACGCCGTCTCCGCGGCGTCCTTCGGCGTGGGGAAGATGCCGCCGACGCTCGCGATCGGCAGCGGCGGGGTTCCGTCGAAGCCGTACAGCCGGGCCGCCTGGGCGAGCGCTTCCGGTGGCAGCGAGCCAGCCAGGTTGATGAAGGCGGTGTTGCAGCTGCGCGCGAACGCGTCGCGCAGCGTCTCTGGCCCGAGCTTCTCGTTCTCGGCGTTGGAGAAGTTGCGCCCTCCCGCCGAGGCCGTCTCGGAGCAGTCCAGCATGGTGTTCCGGTCGCGGCCGTTCATCAGCGCCGCGGTCGCCGTCACGATCTTGAAGGTGGAGCCGGGCGGGTAGGTGCCGCGCAGCGCCCGCCCGTAGCCGTTGAGGGGATGGTTGGCCGCGGCCAGGATGCCGCCGGTGCGGACGTCGATCGCGACCAGCGCGCCGGCCGGCCAACGCGACGTGGCCAGCGCCTGTTCCGCCGCCCGCTGCACCCCGAGGTCGACGGTGGTGCGGATCTTGTCGCCGTTGGCCATCGTCCAGCTGTAGGGCGTCGCCGCGACGGCGCCCCGCGCGTCACGCAGCACGACCTGGCCGCCGCTCGCCGCGAGCCGGTCGTCGTAGGCGCGCTGCAGGCCGGTCGGCGGGGACACCTGGCCGAGTAGGTTGCCGGCGAGCTCCGGATCTGTCGCCAGCGGCTGGCCGGCGCGGTCGAGGAGCTCGCCGCGGCGGGCCGTCGACCCGGTCCGGTCGAAGTGCAGGCCCGGCGCGAGCTGCGGGTGCACGGAGCCGAGCAGCGCCTGGACCTTCCACCCGGCGGCGGTCTTCGCCAGCGACAGCTTGCCGGAGTACGGCCAGGGAGCGGCCTCGCCGGCGAGGCGCAGGGCAGCCGTGTAGGGGACGGTCGCGGTGGTGCCGGCGCGGTGAGCGTCCCCGAGGGTGAACGCCGCGTCGGTCAGCCGCAGCCGGTCGCGCATGTCGGCCATCGCCGCGATGAGCGTCGGGACGTCGACGTCGCCCGGGACGGTCACGGCGGTGATCGCCGCCTGGCCGGCGCCAGGGCCCTGGCCGCCGCGGGTGGCGTCCTCCTCGGGTGGGTTCGCCCCCGGGGCGGCCGCGGCGGGCAGGACCAGCGAGGCGGGCGCCACCGACGAGGTGGCGGGCTGGCCGGGCGGGCTCGGCGGAGCCGGCGTGTCGCGGCCCGGCACGCCGCCGCCTCCGACGTTGGGCGTCACGGGCGGGGGGGCGGACTTGTCGATCGAGCGCCACGCGGCGAGGTAGGCCAGGGCGGCGTCCCGAACGGCCCGGTCCGCGGCCGCGTCGTCCCGTTGGACCTTCCAGAGGTAGCCGCCGCCGGCTCCGGCGCCGAGCAGAACGACGAGGGCCGCCGCGAGGGCGACCCCGCGCCGCGACCCGCGGCGACGCCGGCCTGGCATGGCCGTGAAACCGCCTGGAGTCAGTGGCACGGCGCCACCCCCCGATCTATGCGACCGTCCGTGTCTGCGACAATTCCCCAGGTGCTGTCACTGGGGTTCCGACGGCCGTACCTTACGCTGCGTAGCCATCCTGCGCCTGTCGTGCCGGGCTGATGGTGAGGGATGCCGTACCGGCTGCTCGCTGCGGCTCTCCGGCCGCTCGTGGTGAGTCGCTGGTAGGGGCTTGCTCAGCACCGTCGCGATGACGAGGGGCGACGCGCCGCGGTCGGATCGACGGTGTGGATCTCCCGTCGCGCATTGTCGCGAGGTATCCGAGCGGACACGAGAGATGGCTACTTAGGGTGATGTCAGCCAGATAGCCAGATAGCCGGCTAGTCAGCCCAGCCAGCCGAGACGGCTGGCTGGCGTCGTCGGCCCGTGGCCGTGGGTGTGGGTGTCAGGCCGGTGTGGCGACGGCACCGAGCTGGTCGATCAGCGACGTCAGCCCGGGGAGCTGCGCGGTACAGGCCAGCGTCTTCTCGCCCTTGTCCCAGGCGTCGGAACTGGGCGCCAGCGCGCCGGAGACAGGGGAGGCGCMAGGCTGCGCGCGACCGGAGACAGGGGAACGMCCCGGCGACACGTGACTCACGTAGTCGTTGAACGCGTCGCCGCAGCTGGACTGCACCAGGCCGTCCAGGTCGTCCAGACCCGGCCATACGCCGGGTAGGCCCCTCAGGTTGACCAGCTTGATGACTTCGACGCGGTGTGTCTGGCCGCAGGGAACGACCTTGGCGCTCTCGGCACCCGCCGTGCTGGCCGGGTCCCAGTTCACGCAGTCGCCGACCCGCAACGACGCCAACAGGGCCGGTGGGGCGAGCACCCCGCCGGCGGTGTGCGGCGCGAGCGGCGCCGACGCGGTGGGGTTCGCGCGAGCGGTGCCCGGGGGCGAGGCCGAGGCCGCGGTGGTGCCCGCCCGGCTGTTGCTGTGCCGCAGCGCGACGACGATGCTGATCACGCCGGCGAGCACGGCGAGGAAGGCGACGACGCGCGTGGCCCGGCGGCGGCGGAACCCCGGCCGTGGCGCCCAGACCATCCGGTGCATGCCCGCCGGCAGACGGCGGCTCGCCGGCACGACCTGACAGCGCCCGGGATCCCGCCGGTCAGCCGCCCGGCCGCGCTCGGCCGCGGACGGCTCGATGAACCGGGCAGCCCGGACGAAACCATCATCCAGATGCAGGTTCTCGAAGGGATCCCGGTGCTCCGCGGGCTCCCGCTCCGGCAACGCCATGRGAGCAACGGTAAACCCGCGCCGGCCCATCTCGATGGTCTTTCTCTCAACGACCGTACAGACCACAACGAATGCCCCATGGTCGCCGGTCGCCGGCATGCGTGATTTGGGCTCATCGGGCACGAAAGTCGACGCCTCGTAGCGCGGTGACGACGTTCGGTGCAGTTCCGTCGCAGGCCGCTTCCGCGCGTCCCGCGACATGCGACCAGCCGTCGGTGCCTGTCAGCCTCCGTATGTTCGGGGAAGCGGCGGGAGCGGCGGGAAGGCGCCGGGAAGGAGGCGGGAGGTGGTGCCTGCCTAGTGGCCGACGGTGACGCTGACGGCCCGAGCGTACGGAGCGCCGATGATCCTGGCGATCTCCTGCAGGATGTCGGCCGGGACGGCGTCGTCCAGGGACAGTGACATCAGCGCCTGCCCGCCCGCCTCCAGGCGGCTGACCTGGGCGTTCGCGATGTTGATACCCGCGTCTCCCAGCAGCTCGCCGACGGCCCCGACGATGCCCGGCCGGTCCTCGTACTGGAAGAACGCCAGGTGCGCCTCGGGCCGCAGATCCACCTCGAACGCGTCGATCGCGGTGATCTTCTCGACCTGCCGGGTGCCCACGAGCGTCCCCGAGACCGAGACCACCGTGCCGTCCGACAGCGCGCCCCGCAGCGTCACCAGGTTGCGGTAATCGGGGCTCTCGCGGTGCGTCTCGAGCCCGACCTCGAGATGGCGCTCCTTGGCGAGCAGCGGGGCGTTCACGTACGTGACCTGCTCCTCGACGACGTCGGCGAACACGCCCTTGAGAGCGGCCAGCTGCAGCACGGAGACATCGAGCTCCGTGATCTCGCCGCGGACCTCGACGGTCAGGTTCTCCGGCAGGCCCCCGGCGATGCCGGTGAACACCTGCCCGAGCTTCTCCGCCAGCGGCAGACCGGGCCGGACGCCCTCGGCCACCACGCCACCGGCCTGGACGTTGACCGCGTCCGGCACGAACTCGCCCCGCAGGGCAAGGCTCACCGAGCGCGCGACCGCGAGGCCCGCCTTCTCCTGCGCCTCGTTCGTCGAGGCGCCGAGATGCGGGGTGACGACGACGTTCTCCAGCCCGAACAGCGGCGAGGAGGTGGTGGGCTCCTTGAGGAAGACGTCGACGCCGACGCCACCGACCTGTTTCGACCGCACCGCCTCGGCGAGCGCCCGCTCGTCGACCAGCCCGCCCCGGGCCGCGTTGATGACGATCACGCCCCGCTTGGTCCTCGCCAGCTCGTCCGCGCCGATGAGCCCGAGGGTCTCCGGGGTCTTTGGCAGGTGAATCGTGATCACGTCGCTGATCCGCAACAGCTCGTCGAGGTCGACGAGGCGAGCACCCATCTGCGCGGCCCTGGCCGGCGCGAGGTAGGGGTCGTAGGCGACCAGCTGCATGCCGAACGCCGCGAGCCGCTGCGCGACCAGCTGGCCGATCCGGCCCAGGCCGACGATGCCGGCGATCTTCTCGGTCAGCTCCACGCCGGTGTACTTCGAACGCTTCCACTCGCCGTTCTGCAGCGACTTGTCGGCTGCCGGTACCCGGCGGGCGACGGCGAGCAGCAGCGCGATGGCGTGCTCGGCGGCGCTGACGATGTTCGACAGCGGCGCGTTGACGACCATGACGCCCCGGGTCGTCGCGGCCGGGATGTCGACGTTGTCGAGGCCGATGCCGGCGCGGGCGACGACCTTGAGCCTGGGCGCGGCGGCCAGCGCCTCGGCGTCGATCCTCGTGGCCGACCGGATGATCACCGCGTCCACGTCGGCGAGCGCGGGCAGCAGCACGGACCGGTCGGCGCCGTCCACATGGCGGACCTCGAAGTCCCCGGACAGCACTTCCAGACCGGCCGGCGAAAGCTCCTCGGCCACGAGTACGACGGGCACTGGGATCTCCTCATCGAGAGCACCGAGCCGAAGGCGGCGCGATCATGTTCTTCCGCGTCGCTGGAGGCCCGCGGTGACAGAGCGCACGGCGGCCATCGCGAGCACACGCCAGCGGCCGCCGTCCCGGCGACCTCGGCATGCGCCCCCGGCGGCCTAGAGCCTATCGGGTGATCCGCGCCACACCCGCCCTAACGGACATGGGCCGTTTGGTGGCAGCCAACCAGCTGTCACCAAACGACCCATGGGCGGCGCTACGTGGCCGATCATCCTGGCGGTACCCGACGACGGTCCGGTGCCGGTTCGCGCGACCCAGCCAGAGACTGGTGACGGCGCATTGGCGCAGGCGCCAACCGCCACCTCGTCGGGCCATCACCAGGTGGATCAGGCCAAGTACATAACATATATCCGGGACCAGCTGGGAGGGCGCTCAGCGCCCGATGGGCTGGCGGCGGGGAGGCGCGGAGCGCCGATTCCGCCCGCCAGACCTCACTTGGTGATCCAGGACATCATCGAGCGGAGCTTGGAGCCGACCTTCTCGATCTGGTGGGTCTTGCCCTCCTCGACGAGCTTGGTGAAGTTCTGGCGGCCCGCGTCGTCCTCGGCGACCCACTCGCGCGCGAAGGTGCCGTCCTGGATCTCGTCGAGGATCTTGCGCATCTCGCCCTTGACCGCGGGGGTGACCACCCGCGGCCCGCGGGTGACATCGCCGTACTCGGCGGTGTCGGAGATCGAGTAGCGCATCTGCGAGATGCCGCCCTCGTACATGAGGTCGACGATGAGCTTGAGCTCGTGCAGGCACTCGAAGTACGCGATCTCCGGCTGGTAGCCGGCCTCGACGAGGGTCTCGAACCCGGCCTGGACCAGCGCGGACGCGCCGCCGCAGAGCACCGCCTGCTCGCCGAAGAGGTCGGTCTCGGTCTCCTCGGTGAAGGTGGTGCGCAGCGTGCCGGCGCGGGTGCCGCCGATGCCCTTGGCGTAGGCGAGCGCGGTCGCCAGGGCCTTGCCGGTCGCGTCGGTCTCGACCGCGACGAGGCAGGGCACGCCCTTGCCCTCCTGGAACACCCGGCGGACCAGGTGACCGGGGCCCTTGGGGGCGATCATGAAGACGTCCACGCCCTCGGGCGGGGTGATCAGGTTGTAGCGGATGTTGAAGCCGTGGCCGAAGGCCAGCGCGTCGCCCGCCTTGAGGTTGGGCAGGATCGACTCGGCGTAGATCTTGCGGTGCGCCGTGTCGGGCGCGAGGATCATGATGATGTCCGCCTCGGCGGCGGCCTCGAACGGGGTGACGACCCGCAGGCCCTCCTCCTCGGCCTTCGCGCGGCTCTTGCTGGTCTCCGGCAGGCCGACGCGGACGTCGATGCCCGAGTCCCGCAGGTTCAGCGCGTGCGCGTGGCCCTGGCTGCCGTACCCGATGATCGCGACCTTACGGTCGGCGAGGTCCTCCAGGTTGGCGTCTTCGTCGTAGTAGATCTCGACCATCGTGGGCGAATCTCCTCGTTGCGTGTTCGTGATACCAGTGCGACTGCCGTATACGCGCACGGGTTCGGTGCTTCCAGCGCTGGACGTCTGCGACCGGCATGATCGCAGACCCGGCCCTGGTGGGTAGGGAGGCGTCGCCTAGGCGGTTCTCTCCAGGGCGCGCAGGCTGCGGTCGGTGATCGAGCGGGAGCCTCGACCGAGCGCGACCATCCCGGACTGGACCAGCTCCTTGATCCCGAAGGGCTCCAGGACCCGGACCAGCGCGTCCAGCTTGTCACGGGTGCCCGTCGCCTCGACGGTGACGGCGTCGGAGGCGACGTCGACGACCTTGGCGCGGAACAGGCCGATGAGCTCGAGCACCTGCGAGCGCGCGGCCGCGTCGGCACGCACCTTGACGAGCAGCAGCTCGCGCTGGACCGAGACGTCCGAGTCCATCTCGACGATCTTCAGCACGTTGACGAGCTTGTTGAGCTGCTTGGTCACCTGCTCCAGCGGCAGCTCGTCGACGGCGACGACGATCGTCATCCGGGAGACGTCGCTGTGCTCGGTCGGCCCGACGGCCAGCGACTCGATGTTGAAACCGCGCCGGGAGAACAGGCTGGCCACCCTGGCCAGAACCCCGGGCTTGTTCTCGACGAGAACGGACAACGTGTGGCTGCTCACGGCGTCTGCGCCTTTCGAAGGGACCCGCGCGGGCTGTCTGTGAATGGGTGACGTTCAGCGGCAGGTGACCCCGCTGGGTGCGGAGGCGCGCCTCGCGGAGGCCCGTCCCCGGAGCGAAGCGAGGTGGGTCGGGCCGCGGCGAGGTCGCCGGAGCGCCCGTGAGCGGAGGAGGACACGGCGCGGAGGTCCCTTGGGAGCGAAGCGAGTAAGGCGCCGTAGCGCCGTGCCCGCACGGAGCGAACCAGAGACGCAGTCACAGGTTCACTTCGGCGTCGCCGCTGTAGTCGAAGTCGGGGGCGATGTCGCGGGCGACCCTGATGTCGTCGTTGCTCGAGCCGGCGGCGACCATCGGCCACACCATCGCGTCGGGGTGGACGACGAAGTCGATGACCACCGGCGCGTCGTCGATCGCCATCGCCTTCTCGATCGTGCTGTCGACGTCGGCGGCCGTCTCGCAGCGCAGCCCGACGCAGCCGAGCGCCTCGGCGAGCCGGACGAAGTCAGGGACGCGCTTCACTCCGGTGCGGGAGCTGGCCGGGTGGGTGCCGAGGTCGGTGTTCGAGTAGCGCTGGTCGTAGAACAGGGTCTGCCACTGGCGGACCATGCCGAGCGCCCCGTTGTTGATGACGGCGACCTTGATCGGGATGCCCTCCAGCGCGCAGGTCGCGAGCTCCTGGTTGGTCATCTGGAAGCAGCCGTCGCCGTCGATCGCCCACACGGTCGTGTCGGGACGGCCGACCTTGGCGCCCATCGCCGCCGGCACCGCGTAGCCCATCGTCCCGGCGCCGCCGGAGTTCAGGAACGTGTACGGGTTCTCGTACGAGATGAACTGGGCGGCCCACATCTGGTGCTGGCCGACGCCGGCGGTGTACACGGCGTCCGGGCCGGCGATCTGCCCGATCCGCTGGATGACGTACTGCGGCGCGAGCGAGCCGTCCGCGGGCTCCGCGTAGCCGAGCGGGTAGGTGCCGCGCCACCTGTTCAGCTGCTCCCACCAGCCGCCCAGGTCGGGGCGGGTCTCTGCCTGCAGCGCGCCGATCAGGTCGGCGACGACCTCCCGGCAGTCACCGACGATCGGCACGTCGGCGGCGCGGTTCTTGCCGATCTCGGCCGGGTCGATGTCGGCGTGGATGATCCGCGCGTGTGGGGCGAACGTCGACAGCTTGCCGGTGACCCGGTCGTCGAACCGGGTGCCCAGCGCGATCAGCAGGTCGGCCTTCTGCAGCGCGGTGACGGCCGCCACCGAGCCGTGCATGCCGGGCATGCCCAGGTGCAGGTGGTGCGAGTCGGGGAACGCGCCCCTCGCCATCAGCGTGGTGACCACCGGGATACCGGTCAGCTCGGCGAGGATGCGCAGCTCCGCGGCGGCGCGGGACCTGAGCACCCCGCCACCCACGTAGAGCACGGGCCGGCGCGACGCGCTGATCATCTTGGCCGCCTCGCGCACCTGCTTGGCGTGCGGGCGGGTCACCGGCCGGTAGCCGGGCAGGTCGAGCGACGGCGGCCACACCTCGTGCGGCAGCACCGACGTGAGCGACTGCATGACGTCCTTCGGCAGGTCGACGAGCACGGGGCCCGGCCGGCCGGTGGACGCCAGGTGGAACGCCTCGGCGATCGTGCGCGGGATGTCGTCCGCGGACTGGACGAGGAAGTTGTGTTTCGTGATCGGCATCGTGATGCCGCAGATGTCCGCCTCCTGGAAGGCGTCCGTCCCGATCGCGGCGCGGGCGACCTGGCCGGTGATGGCGACGATCGGCACCGAGTCCATGTAGGCGTCGGCGATCGGGGTCACCAGGTTCGTCGCCCCGGGGCCGGAGGTGGCCATGCAGACGCCGACCTTGCCCGTGGCCTGCGCGTAGCCCTCCGCGGCATGCCCGGCGCCCTGCTCGTGGCGGACGAGGATGTGCCGGACCCGCGTCGAGTCGTACAGCGGGTCGTAGGCGGGCAGGATCGCCCCGCCCGGGATGCCAAAGACAACGTCGGCCCCGACCGCTTCCAGGGAATGGACGAGCGACTGGGCTCCGGTGATCTCTCTAGTCATCTGCCGTCTTCCTTGACGTTGGCCGGGGGTGGGGCGGGCGCCGCGGCCTGGGCGCCGGGGGGCTTCTGCGTCCTTGATGTCGCTGAGGGCACTAAAAAGCCCCCCGTGCYGAGGGCACTGAGGGGCTGCGTACGAGTCTGTCCCAGACCGGCTGGGACGGGTGACTACGCACGCTCTCCGCGTACAAGGAGGGTCAGACGCACCCGCCTACCTTGGCGGACGATCGCGGTGCGCGTCAAGTCACCGTCGTGAGTCGTCTTCGTTCTGGGACCTTGGCCACACCAGATCGCCGCCCGGGTGACTGGGGTACTGTGTTGATGCGATGTCTGCCTCGCTTCTTGTCCTGCAGCCGTCGCCGCTTCCGCGGCTACGGCTTGGCGGCCTGCTCCTTAGCTGCCGCGGCGGGGCCTGACTTTTTCCGGCTGGCTTCCCCGTCGCGGAGTCTGCTCGCGCACACCCAGCCACGTCACGGCCTCGAACCAGGCTCCCCCCGCGCTTCTGTTCCGCCCAGACCGCAGGTCCGGCGCGATGCGTTCGAAGGCGGGGCGCGGAGCCTCCCGCCGCACTCCGGGTGGCCCTCACAGCTGAGGGCCCCGACAGGAAGCAGATGCAGTGATCAACAACCCGCAGGTCCCGTCTGGCATGCCCATCGACAAGTACCGGCCGTTCCAGCCGGTCGCGCTGCCGGACCGGACGTGGCCGAACGCCCAGATCACGAAGGCGCCGATGTGGTGCAGCGTCGACCTGCGCGACGGCAACCAGGCGCTGGTCGACCCGATGACGCCCGAACGCAAGCTGAAGATGTTCGAGCTGCTGGTCGGGATGGGCTACAAGGAGATCGAGGTCGGCTTCCCGGCCGCGAGCCAGACGGACTTCGACTTCATCCGCCAGCTGGTCGAGAGCGACCTGATCCCCGATGACGTCACCATCCAGGTGCTGACCCAGGCCCGCGAGGAGCTGATCGAGCGGACCGTGCAGTCCCTGGTCGGCTCCCGCCGCGCGCTGCTGCACCTGTACAACTCGACGTCCACGCTGCAGCGGCGCGTCGTCTTCGGCCAGGACCGGGCCGGCATCACGGAGATCGCCGTCCAGGGCGCCCGCTGGACCGTCCAGTACGCCGAGAAGCTGCTGGACGACCGCACCGACCTGCGCTGGCAGTACAGCCCCGAGTCGTTCACCGGTACCGAGCTCGACTACGCCGTCGAGGTCTGCGAGGCCGTGATGGACGTCTGGGAGCCGACGGCGGACCGCCCGGTCGTCCTGAACCTGCCGGCCACCGTCGAGATGTCGACGCCGAACGTGTACGCCGACCAGATCGAGTGGATGGGCCGCAACCTGACCCGGCGCGACGCGGTGGTGCTGTCGCTGCACCCGCACAACGACCGCGGCTGCGCGGTCGCCGCCGCGGAGCAGGGTGTGCTGGCCGGCGCCGACCGGATCGAGGGCTGCCTGTTCGGCAACGGCGAGCGCACCGGCAACGTCTGCCTGGTGACGCTGGGGATGAACCTGTTCTCCCAGGGCGTCGACCCGATGATCGACTTCTCCGAGATCGACGAGATCCGCCGGACCGTCGAGTACTGCAACCAGCTGCCCGTGCACCCGCGGCACCCCTACGGCGGCGACCTCGTCTACACGGCCTTCTCCGGCTCCCACCAGGACGCCATCAAGAAGGGCTTCGAGGCGATGGGGCGGACCGGCCAGCGGGTCTGGGAGGTTCCGTACCTGCCGATCGACCCGATGGACGTAGGCCGCACCTATGAGGCCGTCATCCGGGTCAACAGCCAGTCGGGCAAGGGCGGCGTCGCCTACCTGCTGAAGTCCGAGCACGGGCTGGACCTGCCGCGCCGGCTGCAGATCGAGTTCTCCCAGGCCGTGCAGCGGCACACCGACGGCGAGGGCGGCGAGGTCACCGCCTCCGAGCTGTGGGACATGTTCCGCGAGGAGTACTTCCTGGACTCCAGCGCGGGTCACCCAGCGCTGGAGATCGTCCGGTTCACGACGTCGGCCGGCGAGGGGGCGCGTGATGAGGTGAACGTCTCGGTTCGCCAGGACGGCGCCGAGAAGGTGCTCACAGGCATCGGCAACGGGCCGATCGACGCGTTCGTCGACGCGCTGTCGACCAGGGGCGTGACGGTCAAGGTGCACGACTACCACGAGCACGCGATCGGCGCCGGTGCCGACGCCCGCGCCGCCGCCTACCTGGAGGTCCAGGTCGAGGACGCCACCGGCGGCCGGGTCTACTGGGGCGTGGGCGTCGACCCGAACATCGTGATGGCCTCCCTGCGCGCCGTCGTGAGCGCCGTGAACCGCGCCGCCCGCACCCGCGCGGCGGTTCCCCCCACCGCGGGCTGAGCCGGCGAACCCCAACCGTGTCGGATGGGCAAGCCTAGAGGCTTGCCCATCCGACACACTCCGCACAGGCCATGGGTGACTGTGTCGGATCAGCAAGCCTAGAGGCTTGCTGATCCGACACGGTTTGGAGTTGGAGCGGGTGTGTGCGGGGCGGGCGACCTGGCTGGGTCGGGAGTAGGGGCAGTCCGGGGACCCGGTCCGGCTGCTGGACGCGGCAGCGGGGCGCTCAGCCGTGTGCGGTTGGATGCTTTCCGTGGTCAAGGTCTCAGGTGGCCCGGCCTGGGTCGGCGCTCGGCGTCCCGAGGGGGTTCGCTGGCCGGCGGATAGGCTGAACAGCCATGAAGCTTGCGGTTATCGGTGGTGACGGGATCGGCCCGGAGGTGGTCGCGGAGGGCCTGCGGGTCCTCCGGGCGGTGCACGACAAGGTGGAGACCACCGAGTACGACCTCGGTGCGCGCCGTTGGCGGGAGACCGGCGAGACGCTGCCCGACTCGGTGCTCGAGGAGCTCCGCGGGCATGACGCGATCCTTCTCGGCGCCGTCGGCGACCCGGGCGTGCCCTCCGGCGTGCTGGAGCGCGGCCTGCTGCTGCGCCTGCGGTTCGAGCTCGACCACCACGTCAACCTGCGCCCGGTGAAGCTGTACCCGGGGGTGACCTCGCCGCTGGCCGGCGACCCGACGATCGACATGGTCGTCGTCCGGGAGGGCACCGAGGGGCCGTACGCCGGCGCCGGGGGTGTGCTGCGCAAGGGCACCCCACAGGAGATCGCGACCGAGGAGAGCATCAACACCCGGTTCGGCGTCGAGCGGGTCGTGCGCGACGCGTTCCGCCGGGCGCAGCGCCGCCCGCGGCGCAAGCTCACCCTCGTCCACAAGAACAACGTGCTCACGAAGGCCGGCGACCTGTGGTCGCGGACCGTGGCCGAGGTCGCGCCGGAGTTCCCCGAGATCAGCGTCGACTACCAGCACGCCGACGCGGCGAGCATGTTCTTCATCACCAACCCGGGCCGGTTCGACGTGATCGTCACCGACAACCTGTTCGGCGACATCATCACCGACATCGGAGCCGCGATCACCGGCGGCATCGGGCTCGCGGCCAGCGGCAACCTTGACCCCTCCGGCGCGCACCCGAGCATGTTCGAGCCGGTCCACGGCAGCGCCCCGGACATCGCAGGCAAGGGCGTCGCCGACCCGACCGCCACCGTCGCCTCGGTCGCGATGCTGCTCGACCATCTCGGCCTCACCGCCGAGGCGGCCCGCGTCGAGCAGGCGGTCGCCGCCTCGCTCGCGGCCCGCGCCGCGTCCTCCGGCCAGCCGCTCTCGACCCGCGAGGTCGGCGAGGACCTGGCCGAGCGCTCCACGTCCGCCTCCACGTCTGCCGCCTAGCCTCGGCCGCGGATCGTCTGCCCGTCGGCTCGGCACCTCGCGACGCTGACGGGCAGACGGTCCCGGCGTCGGGCCCCAGGCCGCGCCCCAGGTCGGGCTCCGCTGGACGAGCTCACCTGGACGAGCTCACCTGGCCGGAAGGCCCGCTCGCCGATCGATGGACGTCCGATATTCACGGCGACTCCTCACTAGGACGTCGAACAGCTATCCTCGAAAGAGCCGTAGATCCGGTACGACGGCAGCCGACAGGGCCCGACCACGGCGAAGCTCGGCCGTTACGTCACTTTTCTGCCTGCCCGATCGCGCTGCCCTGCGGAGGAGTACGCCTGTGTCCATCACGCCTACGTCAAAGATCTGGATGAACGGGGAGTTCGTCGCCTGGGACGACGCCCGCATCCACGTCCTCACCCCGACCCTTCACTACGGCTGGGGGGTGTTCGAGGGCATCCGGGCGTACGAGACCCCTCGGGGCAGCGCGGTCTTCCGGCTGACCGACCACATCGCCCGGCTCTACCGCAGCGCCAAGATCTACATGATGGAGCCGGACTTCACCCAGGAGCAGTTCGTCCAGGCGGCCAAGGACACCGTCGTGGCGAACGACATCCAGTCCTGCTACATCCGCCCGCTGATCTACCTCGGCTACGGCGAGATGGGGCTCAACCCGCTGCCGTCCAAGGTCGAGTCGATGATCGCCGTCTGGCCGTGGGGGGCCTACCTGGGCGAGGAGGCGCTGGAGAAGGGCTGCCGGGTCATCATCTCCAGTTGGCGGCGCAACGACGTCAACATCACCCCGCCGGCCGCGAAGGCCACCGGCCAGTACCTCAACTCGTCGCTCGCGAAGGTCGCGGCCATCAAGGGCGGCTACGACGAGGCGATCCTCACGAGCCCGACCGGCCACATCGCGGACGGCTCGGGCGAGAACGTCTTCATCGTCACCGGCCGTACCCTCGTCACCCCGCCGCTGACCGACGGCGCGCTCGGCGGCATCACCCGGGCCTCCGTCATGCAGATCGCCGCGGACCAGGGCTACGACGTGGTCGAGAAGCACATCGTGCGTACCGACATCTACCTGGCCGACGAGGCGTTCTTCACCGGTACGGCCGCCGAGATCGTCCCGATCGCCGAGGTCGACGACCGCCCGGTCGGCCTCGGCCGTCCCGGCCCCGTCACCCGCGAGATCGCCGAGATCTTCCACCAGGCCACCACCGGTCAGCTCGACCGCTACAAGGACTGGAACGAACTCGTCGGCGAGTGAGACGGGCGCCCTGACGGGCGTGACAACGGACGGCTTCGCGCGCGCCCCCGGCTGGAGACAGCCGGGGGCGCGTCGCTTTTGGAGGGTGTGTTGGCGCGCGGATGGCCATGCCATAGCACCTCTGGGCAGGGCGGGGACGCCGCGGCGCCGTGAGCCCGCCGTGGCCCGCGGCGCGCCGAGCGGAATCGGGGGTCTGGTCAGATCGCGGATCGGACCTTACCTTGCCTCCATAGCCGATTTCACAAGCGCACAAGCGCCGTCCGGTCGGAGGTTCTCATGCGGGTTTCGGATGGAATGAGTGCGTTGGTGCTGATGATCGGCCCAGGGCACACCCTCCGGCAGGCGTCGCGGCTGATGGCCGGGCGCGGGGTCGGCGCGGCGGTCGTGCTCGACACCGACGGTGCGGGGTACGGCATCCTGACCGAGCGGGACATCCTGCTGGCGCTGGCCGCGGGCAAGGACCCGGACGTGGAGGTCTCCGCCGATCACCTCACTCGTGACCTTGTGTTCGCGGACCCGGACTGGTCGCTCGACACCGCGGCCGACGCCATGCTTCGGGGCGGCTTCCGCCACCTTGTGGTGACTGAAGGTGGTTCGGTGGCGGGAGTTCTCTCGATGCGTGACGTTGTGCRCTGCTGGAACCAGCAACGCGTAGCTACCTAGCGATGGCGGGCGTCACCCCTGTTTGGCGCGAGGTTGGCGCATTTACGGCGCCGCACCCGTCAGAAACCCGATTCAGGCGTGTTCTGCGTGATGTGGGCAGCAAGAGACCGGTGAAAGCCGCTAACGTCTCGCACATGCTCGACGACGACGAGGCGGTCGCGCTGCTCCGGGCGACCACGCTGCTCAAGGAACTTGACGAGGAGGACCTGCGGCGGCTTGCTGCCCGCGCGGTGACGCGCCGGTACCGGCGGGGCCAGGTTGTCTTCACTGAGGGGGAGCCCGCGGACACCCTGCTGGTGGTGGCCCAAGGCCGGCTGAAGGTGCTCACGAAGGCCGACGACGGCCGTGATCACGTGCTGAACATCCACGGCCCGCGAGAGACCATTGGCGAACTGAACATCGTCGAGCCGGGCACCCGGTCGGCGAGCGTCGAGGCCCTCGAGCCCAGCACCGCGCTGGTGCTCGACCGGACCGCCGTCTGGGAGCTCGTCAAGGAGCGCCCGGCGGTGGCCGAGCAGCTCATCCGCGCCCTGGTCGCGCACGTGCGCCGGCTCACCGGGGCCAACGCGGACCTGGTCTTCCTGGATCTTCCACGCCGGGTCGCCAAGCTGCTGTTGATGCGGACGCGCGAGGCCGGCCGGCCGGTCATCGAGCTGGGGCTCACCCAGACCGAGATCGCGTCGCTGCTCGGCGGCTCCCGCCAGTCGGTCAACCAGGCCCTGCGCGAGTTCGAACGCCGTACGTGGATCCTCTCCGAGGGCCAGACGATCACCATTCTCCAGCTGGAACGCCTCCGTCGCTTCGCTGGCGACTAGGCCGCCCAGACGGACGCACTGGTGTCCCCGCGCGATGCTGGATGCGACGCGCGGGGCTCAGGCATGCCCTGGGCTAGGCCGGGCTCGTCGGATTCCGCGCGAGCGGAGTACTCCAGAGGCGGAGTACTCCAGAGGCGGAGTGCTCCAACGGTGGAGTGCTCCCGAGGCCGTCTGACGCCCGGGCGCTTTCCGTATAACAGACCGGCGCTGAGCTGGGCAGGTTAACGGGGGCGACCTGGGACACAGTCGCCGCGTGTCGCGGGTGTTACGCCGTAAGGTGGACACCCGGCGGTGAACCCGTCTTCGTCGCGCGCTCCGGCCACCCGACCCCAGTGGGCCGGACGCGTGACGAGCCCTGGGAGACGGCCATCGTCAGGACCGGCCACGACGAGCGGTCGACCGGTCCCGTCGGCATTCAGCGGACGTGCGCGGGAGTCCGCGTTCGCGTCGCCGATGGATCGCTGTCCCAGGGATTACTACGGGCCCCGGCCGGCGCGATGCTCCTCGCCCTTCGGCGGTCCTACGCTGGAATCAGGCCGAGGGACGCGCGAGCAGGCTCGCCAGGTGCCCGTCCGGAGGCCTACAGGCGGCACGRCCAGAGCAGGCGCGGCCACGCGGCTGGGTTACCTACCAAGGCCTGTGGGCGAGACACCGTGAGAGGCGCAGCGTGCGGCCATATGACCCCGAGTCCCTGCACATCTACGACACGACTCTGCGGGACGGCACGCAGCAGGAGGGGCTTTCGCTCTCCGTCGCCGACAAGCTGGCGGTAGCCCGCCACCTCGACGACCTCGGTGTCGGCTTCATCGAGGGCGGCTGGCCCGGCTCCAACCCGAAGGACGCGGAGTTCTTCCGCCGAGCCCAGACCGAGCTGACCCTGCGCAACGCCAGGCTCGCCGCCTTCGGCTCCACCCGGCGCGCCAGCAGGACCGCCGCCGACGACCCGCAGGTGGCCGCGCTGCGCGACGCCGGCACCCCGGTCGTCTGCCTGGTCGCCAAGTCCGACCGCCGGCACGTCGAGCGCGCGCTGCGCACCACGCCCGCCGAGAACCTGGCGATGATCCGTGACACGGTCGTCCACCTGCGCGCCGAGGGCAAGCGGGTCTTCGTCGACGCCGAGCACTTCTTCGACGGCTACCACGCCGACGGCGCCTACGCGCTGGAAGTGGTCCGCACCGCCGCCGAGGCCGGCGCCGACGTCGTCGTCCTCTGCGACACCAACGGCGGCATGCTGCCGACCCAGATCGGCGACACCGTGCGTGCCGTGATCGACGGCACTGGGGCGCGCCTGGGCATTCACTGCCACGACGACTCCGGCTGCGCCGTCGCGAACAGCCTGGTGGCCGTGCAGGCGGGCGTCACCCATGTCCAGGGCGCGGCGAACGGCTACGGGGAGCGCTGCGGCAACGCGAACCTGTTCACCGTCGTCGCCGGTCTGGAGACGAAGCTCTCGACGCCGGTGCTGCCGACCGGGCAGCTGCGCGAGCTGGTCCGCGTCTCGCACGCCATCGACGAGATCACCAACTCGACGCCCGACACCCACCGGCCCTACGTCGGCGCGAGCGCCTTCGCCCACAAGGGCGGCCTGCACGCCAGCGCTGTCAAGATCGACCCGGACATGTACCAGCACATCGACCCGGCCGTCGTCGGCAACGACATGCGGATGCTGGTCTCCGAGCTGGCGGGCAGGGCCACCATCGAGCTCAAGGGCCGCGAGCTGGGCCTGGACCTCTCCGGCGAGAAGGAGGCCCTCGGCCGGATCGTCGAGCTGGTCAAGGAGCGCGAGGCGAACGGCTTCTCCTACGAGGCCGCCGAGGCGAGCTTCGAGCTGCTGCTGCGCGACGAGGTGTACGGGGCCGAGCGCTACTTCACGCTGGACAGCTGGCGGGTCATCGTCGAGYAGCGCCCGGACGGCGAGATCGTGAGCGAGGCGACCGTGAAGCTCACCACCGGCGGCGAGCGGCACGTCTCCGCGGCCGAGGGCAACGGGCCGGTCAACGCGCTCGACAAGGCGCTGCGCGAGGCACTCGCGAAGGCATACCCGGGCCTCAAGGACGTCGACCTGACCGACTTCAAGGTGCGCATCCTCGACGGGCGGGATGGTTCCGGCGCTGTGACCCGGGTGCTGGTCGAGACCAGCGACGGCCAGTCGCGCTGGAACACCATCGGCGTCGACGAGAACATCATCGCGGCCTCCTGGCAGGCCCTGCAGGACGCCGTCACCCACGGCCTGCGTCGCCAGGGCGAGCTCCCCGACCCCACCGCGGCCTGATCGCCTGACCGCCCGACCGGTCGACGGCCCCTGATGGGCCGGAGATCGGTTCGAAGTCACGGCCGTCCGGAGTTACGGTCCGTCCGTTCGTGGTTACGAGTGGACGCGGTGCGGAGGTCGTGATGTTTCTGCAGGTGATCCAGGGAAGGGTGCCGGACCGCGCGGCGATGCGGGCCCAGCACGAACGGTGGCTTGCCGACATCGGATCGGACGCGCCTGGCTGGCTGGGCTCGACGGCCGGCATCACTGAGGACGACAGGTTCGTCTGCCTCAGCCGGTTCACCTCGGTCGAGGCGATGGCGAAGCTCTCGGCCCGCTCCGACCACCGGGAATGGTGGGCCAGGACGGAGYGGCTCTTCCTGGGCCCGGTGGTCACCACCGAGTTCGCCGACGCCGTGCTGATGATGGAGGGTGGCGCCGACGACGCGGGTTTCGTGCAGGTCATCCAGGGCCGCACCACCGACCCGGGACGGCTGCGGTCCCTGGAGAAGGAACTGCTCCGCCACCTTCCGGAAGGC
This sequence comes from Pseudofrankia asymbiotica, assembly GCF_001983105.1. Lineage (GTDB taxonomy): Bacteria > Actinomycetota > Actinomycetes > Frankiales > Frankiaceae > Pseudofrankia > Pseudofrankia asymbiotica. The sequence goes on from NZ_MOMC01000017.1 coordinate 69,378, forward strand.
CGGCAGGACATCATCGGCGGTCTGGCCGCGGTCGGCCCGGACGGCCGGTTCGTCCGGGTCTTCTACTTCAGCTCCGAGGAGCTGGCGCGCGCCGGCGAGCACGGCGAGCAGCTCCCGGAGATCGAGGAGGTCCTCTTCGACATGCGCGAGCTCACCGGTGAGCCGACGTACCACGACCTGCGCCACCCGTGGCTCGTCTCGCCGCCCGTGACTCGGGCCGGGCGGTCGGCGGCCGAGGCGACCACCGAGCCCCGGGACACCCGGCGCGCGGCCGGGCACCGCCGCTGACGCCGCTGGTACGACGGCGGGCCGGGTCCGCGCGTCGTGTGYGCGGACCCGGCCCGCCGGGTGCCGTCCTGCCTCGGACCGTGGTCAGTCCTCCTCGGGGATCTCCTCCCACCACTGGCACCACCACGGGCCGCCGACCAGGATCCGCAGCTTCGGGTGCCAGCAGTACGAGATGTCCTTGTCGGTGTCCAGGTAGTACAGGCAGTTGTCGCACCGCTCGTCGCCGTTCGGCTTGCCGCGCAGGATCGCGTCCTCGGCCAGGTGACCGAGCTTGACGCTCAGCTCCTCGTCGATCGGCTTGGGCTCGGGCGCGCCAACGTCGTAGAGGGCCTCAGCCTCGGTCATRCCGCTCCTTCCGTCCGTCTCTGCTCGTCTGTCTCTGCTCGTCGGTGGACCCCGCCGACGGTCCGCTGACCTAGGTCGTGTGGCCCGGTCTTCATACCCCCGACCACAGCACACCGCCGGATCTGCTCCGAATTCTCTGCCACACCCGCGTCGGCCGAGCAGCCACCCGCCCCAGGGCCAGCTCACAGTGCCGAGCGTGGGCGGGCCGCCTCGTCTCGTCGCGCCGGTCACCCACGGTGGCGACTCCGCCCGCCACCCCGCCCAGGCTCTGGAGGGGATGAGAGCGAGTGGTGGTGATCAGCGGGCGGTGACGGGATTGGTGAGGGTGCCGACACCGTCGACGGTGACGGCGGCCGTCTGGCCGGGGCGCATCGGGCCGACGCCGGCGGGTGTGCCGGTGAGGAGGACGTCGCCGGGCAGCAGCGTCATCGCGGCCGACATGTAGGCGATCAGCTGCGGGATCGTGTGGACGAGGGCCGCGGTGGTGGAGCTCTGGCGGACCTCACCGTCGAGGGTGGTGCGGATGCCGACGTTCGACGGGTCGAGGTCGGTCTCGATCCACGGGCCGAGCGGGCAGAAGCTGTCGTGGCCCTTGGCCCTGGTCCACTGGCCGTCGGCGCTTTGCTGCTCGCGCATCGTGACGTCGTTCGCGCAGGTGAATCCGAGCACGACCGACATCGCCCGCTCCTGCGGCACATCGCGACACAGCCGGCTGATGACGATCGCCAGTTCGCCCTCGTAGTCCATCCGGCTGGTGGGGTCGGGATGGATGATCGGGTCTCCGGGGCCGACGACGCTCGTCGAGGGCTTCAGGAAGAGGATCGGGCGTTCCGGCGGGGCGTCGCCGCCCATCTCCTTCACGTGGTCGGCGTAGTTCTTGCCGACCGCCAGCACCTTGCTCGGCAGCACAGGCGCCAGCAGGCGCACCTCGCCGAGCGGCCAGCGGGCCCCGGTGAACGTGAAGGGCCCGAACGGATGGGGCGTCAGCGCGGCGATGGTCGCCTCGCCGCGCTCGACCGAGCCCTCCACCACGCCGAAGGCGGGCTCCGAGCCGTCTGTAAACCTAGCGATACGCACCCAGCGACCGTATCGAGCCCATCGACCCAGCCCTCGCAGCCCACCCCCGGGCCGGGCCGGAGCGGCTCCCTCCGAGCCGGTTCGACGCTGGTTCGATGTCCCGACCTGGGCGCGAACCACCCTCGCGGGATGCGGTACAGTAGGCCTCGCCCGCGAGGGCATCCCATGGGGTATGGGGTAATTGGCAGCCCAACGGATTCTGGTTCCGTTAGTCTAGGTTCGAGTCCTGGTACCCCAGCAGGACCTTGTTCGCCGATCGTAGATCGGCTCTCAAGGTTCCGATGTCTGCCCAGGGGGGCGACCCCCTGGAACCCCCGTGTCAGGGGGCTTCGCCCCCCGACACCCCCCACCGGGGCRGGGCGGATGTCGTGTATGGTGTGGGACGTCGCAGGGTGGAAACATACTGCGGCGAGTGTGTGGTAATGGTTTTGGAGCTTGGCCCCGTCGTCTAGTGGCCTAGGACGCCGCCCTCTCAAGGCGGTAGCGCCGGTTCGAATCCGGTCGGGGCTACGAGCTGGCTCGCGTTGTTCGATGACCTTTGGGTCATCTTCCCGTTGGCCGCAATTTTGCTCCGGGGGGCCACCCCCGGACCCCCAGTGTCTGGCTTCGCCAGACTCGTGGGGTGCTTGAGTCGATGACCTTCGGTCATCTTCCTGCTGGGTTGCGTTTTGTTGTGGGCAACACCTCGGCCCCAGGTCTGGCTTCGCCAGAGCTGGGGCATTTTCAGCTGGTCATTTTTTGGTTGGCTGTGGGGTAGCTCCGGCGGGTGTTCTGGGACTTCCAGTGTCTGGCTTCGCCGTACTTGGGGTTGGTCGTAGAAAGTTGAAAGCCCGTCAGATCGGTTGAGCGATCTGGCGGGCTTCTTGCTGTTGGTGGTGCTTCCGCGGTCTGCCTGGGCTGGGGCCCAGGCAGGCGGGGTGGCTGGGGGCCGCTTCTCCTCCGGGGCGGTTAGCGGACGACCTTGAGGCGGGGGAGGAGGGCCGCGGGGTGGCGGGCCATCGTGCAGGGGCGGCAGCGGCAGGAGGCGGGGCCGCCGTGGCCGTGGACGATCTCGATGACCTCGGCCTCGTCCATCGCGTCGACCTGAGGCGAGGTGGCGGTCACGAGGCGCAGGCGGGGGCGCGCGGCCGGCTGCTCCGGGAGGACGGGGGCGAGCGCGGGTGCCGGCATCGGCATCGGCATGGGGACAGCCTCCACGGTGCTCGGGCGCGGGGCGACGACGGCGGCTCGCCGGGACGACAGGCAGGCCGGGGCAGACGCGACGGTCAGAGCGACTGGGGGCACGGTGTCCTCCTTGTGGGCAACAACCTGGGACCTGCTAGCTGGTGCTGTCTCGCCGACAGTGACGGGCTTGTGACCCGTACACCGTTGTCCGCGAAACTAATGGAAGCGAAGGCTTCCCTTAGAGCGCCGACGCGGACCACACTGTCGGTGGCCGCCTTGCGGCGCCATGCTCCGTCTAGCCTGTTCCGGGCTGGTCCTGAGTGCCTAGTCAAAAGTGGACACTGTCGCCATCACACACCACCCTTGACAACCATGGCGGCTAAGGGTCGTCTCGGTAGAAACTTGCGCGGATGTCCGCCGCCGGTCCCCCCTTCGGAGAGCGGGCGCGGCGCCGGCATGAGCGGGCGCGCGCCGCGCGGACCAGACACGTCGGTGTCCGGTCCGAGCGTCCTGGCGCGGAGCGTCGCCGGCAGGCCGAGAAGCCCAGCCAGACGGACGCGCACAGCAGGGCCGGCCGTGCCGGTGGCTGGGTCGCGAGCCTGGTGCCCCACGGCCACCGGCTGCCGTTCGAGGACTGGACCGCCCGCCACCGGCTGCTGAAGTGGATCCTCGCGCTGCACCTGCCGGCGATCGTCGGCTACGCGCTCCTGCGCGACTTCAGCCTCACGCACGGCCTGGCCGCCGCCAGCCCGCCGCTGCTGCTGTTCGGCGCTGCCGCGCTGCCGGGGGCGCGGCGGATCCGGGCGCTGGCCGCGAGCCTTGGACTGTTGTGCTGCTCGGTGGTGCTCGTCCACCTCTCGGACGGGCTCGGCCCGATGTACTTCCACTTCTTCGTCGTCGTCGCGCTGATCGCGCTGTACGAGGACTGGTCCGTGTACGTGCTGGCGATCGGGTTCGTCTTCATCGCGAACCTGGTGCTGCGCAACCTGGTCAGCCCCGGCGCGCTCACCGACAACGCCCGTCACAGCGCGCTGATGCTGGCCGCGATGCACGCCGGCTTCATCGTCGCGCTCGCCGGCGCCCAGGTCGTCTTCTGGCACTACAACCAGCAGGAGCGCCACCGGACGGAGCGCTACCGCCACCAGCTCTACGAGGGCCAGCAGAGCCTCATGGCGCGGCTGGAGGAGACCGAGAAGATCCGCACCGACCTGGTCGCCACGGTCTCCCACGAGTTCCGCACACCGCTGGCCGRCATCCGCGGCAACCTGCTGACGATCCGCCGCCGCCGCCACCGCATGTCCTCGGAGCAGCTGGACGTCCTGCTCGACTCGGCGCTGAACTCCTCCGAGCGGCTGTCCCGCCTCCTGGAGAACATGCTGACCGCGGCGACCGCGACCGGCATCGACGACAACACCGTCTCCGACCTGCCCGAGGTGGTCCGCGAGGCGCTCGGCAGCCTGCGCCACGCCTCCATGGCGGGCGCCGTGGCGGTCGACCTGCCCGAGCACCTGCCGGTCCGGATGTCCCGCCAGGCGCTGCACCAGGTGGTCGCGAACCTGGTCGACAACGCCCTCGTGCACTCCTGGCCGGGGACCCCCGTCCGTCTGATCGCGGGCCGGGTCGGCGACGAGGTCGTGCTGCGGGTCCGCAACCAGGGGCCCGACCTCGACAAGGAGACGATCGACCGGCTCTTCGAACCGTTCACCCAGCGGGACGGCTCGGCGACCAGGCCGACCGACGGCGCCGGCATGGGCCTGTACGTGGTGCGCCGGCTGGTCGAGGTGCACGGCGGCCGGCTGCGGATGACGGCGGACGGCGGCGAGATCAACGTCGAGGTCGACATGTGGGCCGCCGAGCTGTCGCTGCCCACCAACGACCCGACCCACCTGCCCAACCTGCCCGACCTGCCCGCGCTGCGTCCCGACGGCCTCGGCCAGGACTACCTCAACGAGCCCGCGCTGGCCCCCACGCCGCCGCTGGCGAGCCAGCGCCCCCCGCGCTGGGACTGKCCCTCCCATGGACCCATCCCGGCCGACGAGCCTGTCCCTGGCCGCATCGCTGTGGGCGAGGGCGACGTTCCTGGCCCCTCCGCCCCGCGGCCGCGTCGCGTCGCGTCGTCCTGGCGGACCCCCGACGACTACCCCCTCGACCGCTCCGGCTGACCCGGCCAGCCCGGGCGAGAATCGCCTCGCCGTAGCAGCCAGGCCTCGCCCGTGGCGGGCGGCACGGAAGAAGGACCCCAGACGGCGCTTCCACGCCAGTGATCCGCGGCGCAGTCGGCTCGGCGCCGCGACCGGCGACCCTCGCACCGTGCCCGGGCGTTCATCCTGTTCGACGTCCCGGGGAATCCCGCCTGACGTCAGGGCCACGGCCAGCCCGTTTTCGCGGCTCTGACGTCGGCCGGGACGTCCGATCCAGACCGCGCTTCAGGACAAGGTCCGGCGTCTAGGTCGCCTGAAACGAGACCGGCCGCCCCGACAGTGTCGGGGCGGCCGGGCCGGGCTCGCGGTGCCACTACGGTGAGCCGATCACCTCAGGCGAGCGGATTCGTTCGTTCACTCGGCGCTGGACGGCGGAGGGGATGTGGGCGGCGGCGCCTTGCAGGTGTACGCGATGTACACGGATGAGCCCTTCTTCACCACCGTTCCCGCTTGGGGTGACTGGCTGGTGACGTTGTTGTAGCCATTCGGGCAGTTCCACTCGCCGCCGTAGGTGACCGAGAAACCGGCGTTCTGCAGTTGCGAGTTCGCGGCGTCCGCCCGTGTTCCGACGACGTCCGGCACCGACAGGCACGTGGCCGAGGTGATCACGGCGATCGTGGTCGACCGGTCCGCCTTGGTGCCGGCGCTCGGGCTCTGCGAGTAGACCTGCCCGACCGGGACGTTGTCGTTGCAGTCCGAGGTAACCGACGGCTGGTTGGCGAACCCGGCGTTGGAGACCGCGCTCTGTGCCTGGCTCTGGTTCATCCCCGACAGGTCCGGGACGGTCGCGGTCGACGGCGTCGTCGGGGCCGCGCTGGTGGTCGGCGCGCCGCCGTCGGTCGACGACGGGGAGCCCGGCTTCGTCGACGCGGCGGAGGCCGAGGACCTGGGTGAGGGGGTGACTGTGACCATCTTGCCGTTGGGCAGCATGGTGGTGTACGGCGCGGTCGCCGTCGGGTCGATGATGTTGCCGGATTTGTCGGTGAACGGGGTGGAGGTGACGCCGGGGGCGCCGTCGGCGGCGGTCTCGATGCCGGGGGAGTCGGACTGGTCGCCGGTGGACGCGGCCAGGGCCCAGCCGCCGGCGCCCGCGATGAGGGCGACGACGAGGGCCGCTCCGGCGGCGATCTTGAGCCGCTGCTGACGGTTGTTCTGGGTGGGGGGGCGGCCGCCACCGCTGCCGCCGGGCGCTGGCTGGCGCGAGGCGGGAATGGCCGAGATCACCGTGTTGCGGTCCGACTGGGTCGCCCCGGCGCGGCCGGGCACCCGGACCGGCTGGGCGCCGGTCGGCGGCTCGTCATCGTCCCAGCCGCGCCGCGGGCCGCCGGGGCCGGGGATGGGCGGGAGTATGCCTGTCGGTGCGTCGTGCTCGTCGTCCCAGGGCCCGGCGCCGCGTGGCTCGGGCACGGGCGGCATCAGGCCGGTGGCCGCGTCCGCGTCCCAGTCGTCCGGATAGCCCCGGCCGGGGCCGTATCCCGGGCCTCCAGGGCCGGCCTCGGCGTGGGCGGCCTTCGTCATGCCGAGCGCGGCCCCCGCGCCCACGCCGGCGGCCGCGGCGGTGCGCCGGCCGCCGGCCATGGCGTCGCCGGCCTCGTTGCGCCGGTCCGGGACGCCGCGCTCCCAGGTGTCCTCGCGACGGTCCCAGTCCTGGTTCTCGTTGCGCTGCCGGTCGTCGTCCAGGTCGCGGTCCCGGTCGCGGCGCAGCGCGGAATCCAGGGCGCGCGCCGCGTCGGCGGCCGTCGGCGGGCGGTGCGCCGGTGACTTGGCCAGCATCGTCGCCAGCACGTCCCACACCGGCCGCGGCACGCCCTTGATGGGCAGCGGCGCCTCCTCGCGATGCGCCGCGAGCATGTCGGCCGGGTTCGCCTCGTCGAACGGCGGCATGCCGGCGAGCAGCTCGTAGAGCACGATGCCGGCGGAGTAGATGTCGACGGCGGGGGTGGGCGGCGTACTGGTGCCGAGCTCCGGGGCCATGTAGAGCGGCGTGCCGATCGGGCCGGTCGCCGGGGTGCGGCCGCGGGACAGGGTGTCGACCATCCGGGCGATACCGAAGTCGGTGAGCCGGACCGCCGGGCCCTTGCCGCGGCTCTCGAGCAGCACGTTCTCCGGCTTGACGTCGCGGTGCACCACGCCCGCGCCGTGCACGTTGTCGAGCGCCCACAGCACGTCGATGACGATCCGCACGGCCTCGCCGACCGGCAGCGGCGCCTCGTGGCGCAGGTACTCACGCAGGTCGGTGCCCTCGACGAGCTCCATGACGATCGCCAGCGCGTCCCGCTCGTTGACCAGATCGAGAACGCGTACCAGGTCGGGGCTGTCAATGTCGTAGAGGATCTGCCACTCTCGCAGGAACCGGTCGACCACCACCGGGTCATCGGCGAACTCGGGGCGCAGCATCTTCACGGCGACGGCGGCGCCGTCGTCGCGGCGGCTGGCCCGCCACACCTCGCCGGTGGTGCCCTGCCCGAGCAGCTCGTGCAGGACATACCGCGAGCCGAGTGTGCGCACTGCCAGACTCCCCCTCTACGCGCCGCCCAGCGGGAGGCGGTGACGGCCACGACGGCGAGGCCGCGGCGGGGCGCGCGGCATGCCCGGTCACGATCTCGCCCGAGCCGCCCGTCCGACCCCCCGAACGACGGCTCGTGTCGGTCCTGGGCGGGTAGCCGGCTGGTCCGGACCGACGCCACAGGGCCGGGTCCGGAGCAACGGCCGGGGCCAGTGGTCGCCGGCGCGCCACGGCGTGAAATGCCACGACCGTACGACCACCGACCCTGACGTATCGACATTGAGACCGCCGATATCACCCAGGGCGACAGGGAAAGGCTACGCTGTCGCATCCCCGAGTAGTCCGTTGGGGGTAGTCATATGTGACACCCGTGGGTAGCCGGCGATGAGGGACAACCGGTCAGCGGCGGCCGCGACGGTGGCGCCGAACAGCTCGCCCRGAGCGCGGGTGAGCCGGCCGTCGGGCCCGGACATGGACAGCGCGGCGATCACGGCACCGGAGGCACCGCGGACCGGCGCCGACACCGACGCGAGCCCCGCCTCGCGCTCGCCGGCGCTCTGCGCCCAGCCGCGGGCGCGCACCCCGGCCAGCACCTCCTCGTCGAACGCGGAGCCGGCCGGGACACCCCCGGCTCGCGCTCCCTGGCCGGGCGGCCCGCCGTCGCCCTCGCCCCGGCCCCCGCGCTCGCCTCCGCCAAGGTCGCTGTCCTCGTCGCCGCCCAGGTCGTCGCCGGTGGCGAAGGCGAGCAGCACCTGGGCGCCGGACCCGGCTGTCATCGGGAGGATGGCGCCGACCGGGACCGTGTCCCGCAGCCCGCTGCCGCTCTCGGCCGCCGCGACGCACACCCGCTCGGCGCCGCGGCGCACGTAGAGCTGGGTGCTTTCCCCGGTGACGTCCCGCAGCTCCGCGAGCACCGTCGGGGCGGCCCGCAGCACCTGCCAGGGCAGCGGCCACAGCGCGGCGGTCGCCGACCCGGCGGCCAGGCGCGGCCCGGCGACGAACCGCCCGCCCGCGTCCCGCCCGACCAGCCGATGCGTCTCCAGCGCCACCGCGAGCCGATGCGCGGTGGCGCGGCTGAGCCCGGTGCGCGTGACCAGGTCGCCGAGGGACACGGGGCCCGCCTCGACGGCCGAGAGCACCAGCGCAGCCTTGTCCAGCACGCCGACCCCGCTGGTCGCCTCCTGGCCGCCGATGCCGCCGATGCCGCCGATGCCGGGGAGGCCGCCGATGTCGTCGGTGCCGGGGAGGCTGTCCGCGCCGAGCCCGGGGGTGCCGACGGCCAGACCCGGTGAGGGGTTACGCTGTTCCATACGTTGATACTGCCATCCCAACCACTGAGACAGCGACTGTCGGGGCGACGACTTCAGGGCGATGACTCCGGGACAGAACCGCGAACGCGCCGCCTCGGGGCGAGACGGCTGGGCTGGCCGGCGGCGGGACAGAGCACTGCGACATTGTCAGAGAAGGAGTGGGCCAATGGGGCGCACACTCGCGGAGAAGGTCTGGGACGCGCACGTCGTCCGCCGTGCCGACGGTGAGCCCGACCTGCTGTACATCGACCTGCATCTTGTGCACGAGGTCACCTCGCCGCAGGCGTTCGAGGCGCTGCGGCTCGCCGGCCGGCCCGTCCGCCGGCCGGACCTGACCATCGCGACCGAGGACCACAACGTCCCGACCACCGACACGCTGCTGCCGATCGCGGACCCGGTCTCCCGCGCCCAGGTCGAGGCGCTACGCAAGAACGCCGCCGACTTCGGTGTCCGGCTGCACCCGATGAACGACCCCGGCCAGGGCATCGTGCACGTCGTCGGCCCCCAGCTGGGCCTGACCCAGCCGGGCATGACGGTCGTCTGCGGGGACAGCCACACCGCCACCCACGGCGCGTTCGGGGCACTCGCGTTCGGCATCGGCACGAGCCAGGTCGAGCACGTGCTGGCCACCCAGACGCTGCCGCAGAGCCGCCCGAAAACCATGGCGATCACGGTCGAGGGCGCGCTGCCCGAGGGCGTCACCGCCAAGGACCTGATCCTGGCGATCATCGCCGAGATCGGCACCGGCGGCGGGCAGGGCTACGTCCTGGAGTACCGGGGCGAGGCGGTCCGGTCGCTGTCGATGGAAGGCCGGATGACGGTCTGCAACATGTCGATCGAGGCGGGCGCCCGGGCGGGCATGATCGCCCCCGACGAGACGACCTTCGAGTTCCTGAAGGGCCGCCCGCACGCCCCGAAGGGCGCGGACTGGGACGCCGCCGTCGCCTACTGGAAGACGCTGGCGACCGACGAGGACGCGGCGTTCGACCGCGAGGTGGTCATCGACGCGAGCACGCTCACGCCGTTCGTGACCTGGGGGACCAACCCCGGCCAGGGCGTCCCGCTGGGTGCCTCCGTGCCGGACCCGGCCTCGTTCGCCGACCCCGGCGTCCGGGCGGCCGCCGAGCGCGCGCTGGTCTACATGGGCCTCACCGCCGGCACCCCGCTGCGTGAGATCGCCGTCGACACGGTGTTCATCGGCTCCTGCACGAACGGTCGGCTCTCCGACCTGCGGGCCGCCGCCGACATCCTGCGCGGCCGCAAGGTCGCCGACGGCCTGCGCGTGCTCATCGTGCCCGGCTCGATGCAGGTCAAGGCGGACGCCGAGGCCGAGGGCCTGGACGAGGTGTTCCGTGCCTCCGGGGCCGAGTGGCGCAGCGCGGGCTGCTCCATGTGCCTCGGGATGAACCCGGACACGCTGAAGCCGGGTGAGCGCAGCGCGTCGACCTCGAACCGCAACTTCGAGGGCCGGCAGGGCCAGGGCGGCCGGACCCACCTGGTCTCGCCCCAGGTCGCCGCCGCGACCGCCGTCCTCGGCCGGTTCGCCGCTCCCGCCGACCTCTGACATTGGTTCGCTCCGTGCGGGCGCGGCGCTCCGGCCCCTTGCTCGCTTCGCTCCCAAGGGACCTCCGCGCCGCGTCCTCCTCCGCGAACGTGCCCTCCGGCGACCTCGCTGCGGCCCGGTCCACGTCGCTTCGCTTGTGGGCCGGGCCTCCGCGAGGCGCGCCTCCGGGCCAGCCCGCTTACGTGCCGTTGAACGTCACGACCTGAACCTGCGGGCCGGCTCGCGTACGTGCCGCTGAATGTCACGACCTGAACAACGTCTCAGATCTCGTCAGCTGGACAACCTCTCGAACATCGTCAGGAAGGGAGAGCGCCCGATGGAGGCGTTCACCACACACACCGGCCGGGCGGTGCCGCTGCGGCGCAGCGACGTCGACACCGACCAGATCATCCCCAGCGACTGGCTCAAGCGCATCGAGCGAACCGGTTTCGGCGCCGGCCTGTTCTCCCAGTGGCGGACCGACCCGTCGTTCGTGCTCAACAACCCGGCCCACGCCGGCGCCACGATCCTGCTCGCCGGCCCGAACTTCGGCTCCGGCTCCTCCCGCGAGCACGCCGTCTGGGCGCTGCAGGACTACGGCTTCCGCGCCGTCATCGCGCCGAAGTTCGCCGACATCTTCCGCGGCAACTCGCTGGGCAACGGACTGCTGACGGTCGTCCTGCCGGCCGAGACCGTCGACGCGCTGCTCGCGGCCGTCGAGGCCGACCCGGCGACGGAGATCACCGTCGACCTCGCCGCCCGCGAGGTCCGCGGCGCGGGCATCGTCGCACCGTTCGAACTGGACGATTTCACCCGTTGGCGGCTCATGGAGGGCCTTGACGACGTTGGCCTGACGCTGCGCCACGCCGACGCCGTCGCGGCCTTCGAGCAGACCCGCCCGTCCTGGCTCCCCAGCACGACCCCGGCTTGATCTTTCTCGTCGAGTGGCGCGAGGGGTCCCCGTCGCTGGGGGGCGGCGGGGACCAGACGGTCTCGGGAAGGGCTTCTGGTAGGACGGGGTTCCTGGCCCGCCGGTGCCGTTCTACCCGAGCGCGCCGAAAGAACCAGCGATCTGAGTGTCGCGCCACGGACAGAGTGGGCAGCGACACTGACCCCGCCGCGAATGCCTCGCGCTACGCGCTCAGGGATGAACGGGACCGCGTCGGTCGCGGCGGCGGGCGACCAAACGGTGACGGAACGTCTGAAACAGCTCGGAAATCGGCAGGTTGATTGTGCTGATCGTGTTCGGCTGTGYGCCGCAACTGAAGAGAGTGATCTGGTCGCCGATTGTCCCGAACCCGCTGACGTGCGGGTTTGTGTGACGCGACACGCTTCTGGGAATTGCCCTCGACAGTAGAGATGCCTACGGTGCAGCGCAGTGTGATGCCCGATCTGCTCCCCACCCCGCACCCGCGGGGGGTGTCCGGAGGTTGTTGTGAACAAGTCCCAGTTGGTTGACCAGATTGCTCAGCAGATCGAAGGCGGCCGGTCGAACGCGACCAAGGCTGTCGACGCGGTGTTCCACGCGATCCAGGAGGCCGTCTCCGCCGGCGAGAAGGTGACGATCACCGGCTTCGGTGTCTTCGAGCGGGTGGAGCGCGCCGAGCGGACCGGGCGCAACCCGGCGACCGGCGAACCGGTTCACGTCCCCGCGTCGGTCGTGCCGAAGTTCCGCCCGGGCTCGGACTTCAAGTCCAGCGTCTCGTCCAACGGCTAGCTCCTAGCGCGAGCGGGCCGCGTCGGCCCGCCGTGTTTCACCTCCGGAGAGGCGGCGAAAAACGGCGGGCCGCGCCGCCGGGTCTCGGCTCAGGCGCGGCGGCTCAGGCGCGGCGCAGTGCCCAGACGGCGAGATCGGCCTGGTAGTCCGAGAGACGGTTCTCCTGCGGCCCGGTGACGTGGCGCTCCCACTGGCCGTCCGGCCCGAGGTCCCAGGCGGAGACGCCGGGCGAGAACGCGTGGTCGAGCATCCGGCGCAGCTCCGTCCGGTTGTCGGCCTGCGTCACCCGGACCAGCGCCTCGACCCGGYGGTCCAGGTTGCGGTGCATCATGTCCGCGCTGCCGATCCAGACCTCGTCCAACGAGGTGAAGTCGAGGACCCGGCTGTGCTCGAGGTAGCGGCCGAGGACCGAGCGCACCAGCACGGTCTCCGACAGGCCAGGTACTCCGGGACGCAGCGCGCAGATGCCGCGCACCAGGCAACGCACCGGCACGCCATCCCGGGACGCCCGGTAGAGCGCGTCGATGATCTGTTCGTCGACGAGGCTGTTCACCTTGATCCGGACCCCGGAGGGCTGGCCGGCCCTGGCGGCGGCCGCCTCCCGCTCGATCCGTTCGACGATGCCGTCGCGCATGCGCTCGGGGGCGACCAGCAGCGACCGGTACACCGTCTGGCGGCTGTAGCCGGTGAGCACGTTGAACAGGTCGGTCAGGTCCGCGCCGACCTCCTCGTCCGCCGTCAGCAGGCCGAGGTCCTCGTAGAGCCTGGCCGTCTTCGGGTTGTAGTTCCCGGTGCCGACGTGGCAGTAGCGGCGCAGGCCGTCCTCCTCCTGGCGGACGACCAGGCAGGTCTTGGTGTGYGTCTTCAACCCGATCAGGCCGTAGACGACGTGGCAGCCCGCCCGCTCCAGCTCCCGTGCCCACCGGATGTTGGCGCTCTCGTCGAACCTCGCCTTGATCTCGACGAGCACGACCACCTGCTTGCCCGCCTCGGCCGCCGCGACCAGCGCGTCCACGATCGGCGAGTCGCCGGAGGTCCGGTACAGCGTCTGCTTGATCGCCAGCACCCGGGGGTCGGCCGCGGCCTGCTCGATGAAGCGMTGGACGGAGGTGGTGAACGAGTCGTACGGGTGGTGGACGAGCACGTCGCGCTCGCGCAGCACCGCGAAGAAGTCCGCCGCCTCGCCCGCCTCGGTGACCAGGCTCGGGTGGGTCACCGGTACCCGCGGGGGGAACTTCAGCTCAGGCCGGTCGAGGTCGAACAGCGCCCACAGCACCGACAGGTCGAGCAGGCCGTGCACCCTGTGCACGTGCCGGGGCGAGACCTCCAGCTCGCGGCAGAGCATCTTCAGCAGGCCGTCGTCGATGTCCGCGTCGACCTCCAGGCGCACCGCCGGGCCGAAGCGGCGGCGGGCGAGCTCACGCTCCAACGCCTGCAGCAGGTCCTCCGCCTCGTCCTCCTCGACCTCGAGGTCGGCGTTGCGGGTCACCCGGAACATGTGGGAGTCGACCACCTCCATGCCCGGGAACAGCTGGGACAGATGGGCGGCGATCACCTCCTCCAGCGGCACGAAGCACGCGTAGCGGTCGGGATCCGGCTCCTTGGGGCCGCCCTCGCCGCTGTTGCCCGCACCGTCCAGGCCGGCCGCCTCGTCGCCGGCGGCCATGGCGGCGGCGTCCTCGGGGGAGAGGTCCACCCGGATCAGCCGGGGAACGTTCTGGGGCACCTTGACGCGGGCGAAGCGCTCGACCTCGTCGCCCGGGTCCCGCACCGTCACCGCGAGGTTCAGCGACAGTCCGCTGATGTACGGGAACGGGTGCGCGGGGTCGACGGCGAGCGGGGTGAGCACCGGGAAGATCTGGTCGTGGAAGAACTCGTGCAGGCGCTGCTGCTGCTCGGTGGTCAGCTGGTGCCAGAACCGGATGCTGATGCCCGCGTGCACCAGCGAGGGCAGCACCTCGTCGGTGAAGCAGCGGATCGCGCGGTCGGTGAGCTGGGCGGTCTTGCCGCTGATCAGGTCCAGCTGCGCCCGGGGGGTCAGCCCGTCGGCGGAGCGGACGGCGAGCCCGGTCGCCTCCCGCCGCATCAGCCCGGCGACCCGGACCATGTAGAACTCGTCCAGGTTGCTCGCGAAGATCGCGAGGAACTTGGCCCGCTCCAGCAGCGGAGTGCTCACGTCCTCCGCCAGGGCCAGCACGCGCGCGTTGAAATCCAGCCAGGATGTCTCGCGGTTGATGAACCGGTCATCCGGCAGGTCGGAGGGCATCGGGGGCCGGGGCGCCTCCAGCGGCTCGAGCAGGCCACTGCGGGGCTTGYGCCGCAGATCTGAGCCCTGTTCGGACTGGTTGTTGGACCTCGTCACCACCAGCTCGGCCATGTCAGCGATGGTGCCAGCCGGAGGTGAACTCGGCAGCCGATCCCGGTGTCCTGCACTGGTCGTCACACGGCGCTTCCGGTCCAGTGCGCCAGGGTAGCTGCTCCGGCGACCCCGGGTAGATCGTTCGTTAATGAGCGGGAAACACTGGGAGCGGACCATAATCGAGGGTCGGAGTCGCCGCACCCAGGCTCGGCGGGGAAGGGCGGTGCGCTGACCGTGCAGGACCTGCTGTCCCGGCCACCCACCGCCGTCGACGCCGGCGGGGAGGCCCTGGCCGCGGCCGGGCGGGTGACCTACCGGATCCGTCAGCGGTTTCGCTACAGCTACGACGGCCCCGCGCGCGACCTGGCGCACCGCCTGGTTGTGCTGCCGCCGCGCCGCCACGGCGACCAGACCGCTCGGCACGGGGAGCTGGCCGTCTCGGCGGCCGCGGCGTCGGTCCGCTGGGAACGCGGGCCCGACGGGGCGCGGACCGCGACCGTCCTGCTCGACGAGGTGCCCGCCGTCCTCGACTTCGACGTCACGGCGATCGTCGAGCGCGGCCCGTCCGCCGGCTGGCCGGCGCTGCCGGCGTCCGTGCTCACCGGCCGGCGGCTGCACACACCGACCCCGCTGACCACCCCGGACGAGACGCTCACCGCTGTCGCGAGCCGGCTCGCCGGCCCGGACCCGCTGACCACCGCGCGCCGGTGCTGCGCGTGGGTGTTCGAGAACATCGCGTACCGCCCGGGCGCGACCCACGTCGGGACGACCGCCGCGCAGGCGGCCGCTGGCGGCGCCGGCGTCTGTCAGGACCAGGCGCACGTGATGATCGCGCTGTGCCGGGCGGCGGGCCTCCCGGCCCGGTATGTGCTCGGCCACCTGGTCGGTGACGGTGAGTCGCACGCGTGGGTCGAGGTGGTGCTGCCCGACGGCTGGGCGCCGCCTCCGCCCGGCCCGTCGACGGCGGGCCAGGCCCGGGCGGCCTGGGGGGCGCCCGGCGGCGCTGGCGCCGTGGCCGTGGCGCTCGACCCATGCCACAACCGGCTCGCCGACCGCCGGTACGTGACCATCGCGGCGGGTCGGGACTACCAGGACGTCATGCCGACCTCCGGCGCGTACCGAGGCAGCGGCCGGGGTTCGCTCACCGCGAGCCAGCGCGTCGACGTCATCGACCTGAGCGAGGGCTGAGCGCCCCACCGCCCGTAGGCCCGGAGCGCGCGCCCGGCACTCGCGGCCGGACGCCTGCCGCGGACGCTCCCCCCGGGCCGCCCGGGCGGCCAGGACCTGGACCACGGACCTCGTCGGCGTGTCGCGACACGCCGACGGTGACCCGTGGCGGCCCTCACCGCGCATCCGCCGCCCGGCCATCACCTGCCTGCCGATTCCGGTCTCCGCCGGCCTTCGACGGCCCGCGCGATGGTCCACTTGATCGCCACTTCGGCGACTGTTCGTGATTCATTCGCCACCCGGTGCAGTGTTCCGCCGCAGTACGGATACGGTGCGTGTCAAAGTGTGCGCGGGTTGGATGCACGACTGGCATGACTGCCCGTCGGCCTGACCTGTCCTCAGCGGGATCGCGGCGGGGACAGGCGGCCAGCACCCGGCCCGGGGACACCGTTCGGAGGCGCGCCTGTGCGGGCGCGCCCGGCTCGAGCGCGCGCGGGTGGTGGGGCCGAGCGCGGCGGGCACCGCGCGGTGCGGGAGAGGGAGGCGGCTCAGGCCGTGACACACATCGACGCCGTGAGACGGTCCGCGGCCGCGGGCAGCACCCTGGGCGCGCCTGGCTCGCTGGGCATCAGCGGGCCGCTGGGCCCGGGCGGAGTCCTCGCCACCGGCCTGCCAGTCGGCCTGCCAGCCGGCCGGCACGCGCCGCCCCGCCGCCCCGCCGGGGCGGCGCCGACCGTCTCGGTCCCGGCACGGCCGGCCTCCCTGGTGCCGCTGCTCGCGGCCCTGGTCGCCGGGCTGGCGCGGGTCGTCACCGACGACGGCGCCGTGACGATCGTCGAGGCCGGCGCCGCCGGCGCGGGTGTCGCCGCGACCGGAGTGGCCGGCTGGTCGCTGTGGAGGGCGACGGCTCCCGACCGCGGCTGGCTCGGCCGCCTGACGATGACGCTCGCGGGCTGGACCGTCCTGCAGGCCGTGGGCGTGGGGCTCGGCCCCACGCCCGGGTCGGGGTTCGCGCGGGCGACGGTGGCGGCCGGGGCGCTCGCGGCGCCGCTGCTCGCCGCCGCGGCCCTCGTCGCCCTGCCGCGGCCGTTCCCGCCCGGCCTCGCCGCGACCCGCGGCCTGGGAGAGGGCGTCAGACAGGCGGGGAAGCGGGTCGTGCAGGCCGAGGGGGGCCACGCCGGCAAGGTGACGGGGGCGGCCCTGGGCGCCCGGCTGGCGGAGGCGCTCGTGACCGTGCGCCGCCACGGCTGGGACGAGGCTGGATTCGACGTGCACTACCAGCCGATAGTGCGGCTGGTGGATGGCGCCGTGGTCGGGCTGGAGGCGCTGGCGCGCTGGACCGAACCGGGGCGCGGCCCGGTGTCGCCGCTGACGTTCGTGGCCGCCGCCGAGGACGGGGGCCTGGTGGGGACGCTCGACGAGCTCGTGCTGGGCCGGGCCTGCGCCGAGGTAGCCGCGGTGCTCCCGGCGACGCGCGGCGTCCCCGCGACCCGGCTGCACGTCAACATCTCCGCCTCGCGGCTCGGCGACCCCGCGTTGCCCGACGTGTTCGCCAGGGCCTTCGGCGCCAGCGGCCTCGACCCGCGTCGGCTCGTCGTCGAGATCACCGAGACGTACCGGATCGCCGACCTGGCCGCCGCCGCGCGGGTGCTGGAGGCCATCCGCGCGCTCGGGCCGAGCATCGCGGTGGACGACGTCGGGGCGGGGCACACGAACCTCGCGGCGCTGCACGAGCTGCCGGTCAGCGTCGTGAAGCTCGACCGATGCCTGATCGAGAACCCGCTCGGCCCGGGGCGGGCCTCGCGGCTCGGGCGTTCGGTGATCACGGTCGCGCGCTCGCTGGGTGCCGTGGTGGTCGCCGAGGGCATCGAGCGGCGGGCGCAGCGCGCCGACCTCGCCCTGCTCGGCTGCGAGCTGGGACAGGGCTACCTGTTCGCGCGCCCGGCGCCGCTGGCGACGCTCGCGCCGCTGCTGGCGGTCGCCGCGCCCGTCGCGCCGCTCGCCGGCTCGGCGGTCGGCGCGTACCTGAGCTCGTGAGGGCTGGCGGGCCTGGGCGGTCGCCAGCCCGGCCTCTCCTCGCGGCCCCTGCCCGCGCGGTGAGGTCAGCCGGCGTTCGCCGCGGCCGTGGCGAGCGCGGCGCTGGTCGCCGGGCCCACGCCCAGCAGCCGCGCCGCCGCGAGGTCCACGACCGTGTCGACATCGCGGCGCAGACCGGGAACGCTGGCCGCGAGCCCGCCGGTCAGGTCGACGGCGCCCGACCGCACGTGCAGCGCGTGGCTGTCCTCGCCGAACCGCGGGAGCAGCTCGCTGCCCGGCGCCGCGCACAGCAGGACGGTGCCTGTTCCGGCGGCGTCGGCGAGGACCGCGCGGCCGGTCGGCGGCGCCGCCAGCAGCGCGGCGCGCAGCTCGGCCGGGCGCAGCGCGGCGAGGTCGGCCGACATCGCGGCGACGCCATGCCCCGGCCAGCGTCGCGTGGCGACCCTGGCGCCGTGCCGCAGCGCCGCGTTGAGCCCCCGGTCGGGCAGGTCGGGCACGGCCAGCACCGGTGCCCAGCCTCCGTGGCCCTGGCCCGCGGGGCCGTCCTTCGCGACCTCACCGCCGTCCACGGCCTGAGCCGTGATCGCGGCGCTCGCCGCCGGGTCGTTGGTCACCAGCAGCACGCCTGTCACGACATCACGACCGACGGCCGCCGCCGCGGCGGCGGTGTCGGTCGCCATCGCGAGCGCGAGCAGCGCCCGGCCCGGGTGCTCCAGGCGGCTCTTGGCCGCGCCCAGCCGCTTCAACGGCAGCACGACGATCCACCCCTTGGGTCGTCCGCCCGCCACGACCCGACCATATGGGCTCGTCTGGCCTGACGAGACGTCGAGACCACGTCCGGCGGGTGCCGCGGTGGGTCGTGGCGCGGTGGCGGCGGCGCCGCGCGGGGGGCGCTGACATAACGTCGGCCCAAGCCCGGTCTGGCTGAGCTGGTCGACGAGCCGGTTACGAGTGGATGAGACTTCGGCAGCATGACGACGAACGGCAGTGACGGTGGCGGTCCGCTGCGGGCGGCCGCGGTACTCACCGCCGGGTCGTGGGGAACGGTCTTCGCGAAGATCCTCGCGGACGCCGGGCGAAGGGTGATGCTGGTCACCCGCGACGACGCGCTGGCGGCGACGATCAACCGGGAGCACCAGAACCCGCGGTACCTGCCCGAGGTCCGGTTACCGGACCGGGTACTGGCGACGTCGGACCCGGCCGAGGCGTTGGCCGGGTCCGACCTGGTGGTGCTGGCCGTGCCCGCGCAGGTGCTTCGCCCGGCGCTGGCCGTCTGGGCGCCGCTGGTCGAGCCGACGGCGATCTACGTGAGCCTGATGAAGGGCATCGAGAGCGGCAGCAGCCGGCGGATGAGCGAGGTGATCGGCGAGATCGCGGGCTGCGGCCCGGAGCGGATCGCGGTCGTCAGCGGGCCGAACCTGGCCAGGGAGATCGCGGTCGAGGACCCGGCGGCGACCGTGATCGCCAGCGCGTCGGCCGCGACCGCCGCCGCCGTCCAGGCCGCCTGCTGGACGCCGTACCTGCGCCCGTACACCAACACCGACGTCATCGGCTGCGAGCTCGGCGGCGCTACGAAGAACGTCATCGCGCTCGCCGCCGGGATGGTCGAGGGCCTGGGGTTCGGGGCGAACAGCGTCGCGTCGCTCATCACCCGGGGGCTCGCGGAGACCTCCCGGCTGGGGGTGGCGCTGGGCGCCGATCCCATGACCTTCGCCGGGCTCGCGGGGCTGGGGGACCTGGTCGCGACCTGCTCCTCGCCCCTGTCGCGCAACCGCACCGTCGGCGAGAAGCTCGGCCGCGGGATGACGCTGGAGGCGGTGCTGGCCGAGCAGCGCCAGGTGGCGGAGGGGGTGCGGTCGTGCCGCCCCCTGCTCGCGCTCGCCCACCGGCTCGGCGTGCACATGCCTATCAGCCGCCAGGTGGAACGGGTCCTCTATGACGGCCTGCCGCCGCTGGAGGCGGTCAAGGAGCTGATGAGCCGAGAGCCGGGACCGGAGAACCGCTCGGGGGCGCCGGTCCCGCCGCGGGAGGCTGGCTGACGCCATCCGCGCTGTTGGCGTCATCCCCGGTCGCCGGCTGGCCCCGGACGGTGCTCAGGGCCAGCCGGCCGGTTTCAGTCTCCGGGCGGCGGGGCCGGCTGGGCCGGGACGTCAAGGGGCAGCGTCTCGATGAGGGCACCGATCGAACGGAGCTTGCCGACCGGGTCCTCATAGCCGCGCTCGAGGAAGCGGGTGCCCGAGATCGTGCTGGCGCCGCCCGCGACCAGCGCGGCCAGGACGTAGGCGAAGCCGGCGCGCAGGTCGGGGATCTCCAGATCGCCGCCGACCAGCGGGGTCGGCCCGGACACGACCGCCGAGTGCTCGAAGTCCCTGGCCGCGAACCGGCACCCCTTGCCGCCGAGGCAGGTCGTCGAGAGCGCGATGCTCGCGCCCATCTCGTTGAGCTGGCGGGTGTAGCCGAACCGGTCCTCGTAGATCGTCTCGTGGACCACCGACGCGCCCCGGGCCTGGGTGAGCAGCACGACCAGCGGCTGCTGCCAGTCGGTCATGTAGCCGGGGTGGACGTCCGTCTGCACGTGGGTGGCGGTGAGCTCGCGGGCCCGGTAGAAGGTGATCCCACCGTCGGTGACCTTGAACTCGCCGCCGAGGCGGCGCAGGTGGTTCAGGAACGTCGCGACGTGCTCCTGGTGAGCGCCCTGGACGTCGACGCGGCCGTTCGTCGCCACCGCGGCGGCGGCGAACGAGGCGACCTCGATCCGGTCGGGGATCGCGGTGTGGTCGGCGCCGTGCAGCCGCTCCACCCCCTGGACCACGATCGTGCGGTCCACCTCGACGTCGACCAGGGCACCCATCTGCTGCAGGAACAGGATGAGGTCGATCACCTCGGGCTCGACCGCGGCGTTCGAGATCACCGTCGTGCCCTTCGCGCGGACGGCGGCGAGCAGCAGGTTCTCGGTGGCGCCGACGCTCGGGAACGGCAGCTCGACGTGCGCGCCGTGCAGGCCCAGCGTCTTGACCTGCACCGACCGGAGCTGCTCGACGATCTCCGCGCCCATCGCGCGCAGCCCGGCCAGGTGGAAGTCGACGGGGCGCTTCCCGATCCGGCAGCCGCCGGGCAGCGGCACGACCGCCTCGCCCACCCGGTGCAGCAGCGGTCCCATCATCAGGATCGGGATCCGGTTGACGCCCGAGTAGGCCTCGGACAGCGACGCGTCGGCGATCCGCGGCGTCGCGATGCGCACCCGGTGGTCGTCGAGCCACTCGACCTGCGCGCCGAGCTCGGCGAGCATCCCGAGGACGACGTCGACCTCGACGATGCGGGGGACTCGCGCCAGCGTGCACGGCTCGTCCGTCAACAGCGTCGCGACCAGGAGCTTGGTCACCGAGTTCTTGGCGCCGGATACCTCCACGGAGCCGACCAGCGGCTGCCCGCCGACGATCCGGTACCGGTGCCGGTCGCCGGCGGACGGGGCCAGTAGCGGCGCCAGGGGACCGGCCGCGGCCTGAGACGTCTCCCGCCGGAAGGCGACGGGGTCAGGCGTCGGCGGGGAGGATTGCTGGGAGGTCTGGGGCATGGGGCGGCTTCCTCGCGGTCGGGGCGGGTCTCCCGGGGGTTCGGGGCGCCCCTCGGGCGGATGGGCGGGCCATGAGGCGCCGGGCTGCGCGGCGACCTTCCTGGCCCACCCTCGGGATGCGGGCCAAGGCGGAATGCGCGATCACTCTCGGTCGCGATCCGGTGGTCCAAGGGCTTCGGGCCGACGACAGTCGGCCCCGGGAATTCAACCAGACGGCCGTGGGCGGGTGACCCGGCGCCACCCGGTTGGCGCTGGACACCACGTGTCGCCCACACCACGTCCCGCCTGGACACCACGTCTCGCCCACCTCGCGGTCTCGCCCGCGTCACGCCTGGCCGCCGCGGGTCCGGGTCAGCGGGACGAGGTTCCCTGGCCGCGACAGACCGTCGGTTACTGTCCCCGCATGGCTGGCTTCGCGCGAAGGCCCAGGGTGGCGATCGTGTTCGGCGGGCGCAGTGCTGAGCACGCGGTCTCCTGCGTGTCCGCGCGCGGCGTCCTGGCGGCGGTGGACCGGGACCGGTATGAGGTCGTCCCGGTCGGCGTCGCGCCGGACGGGCAGTGGCTGGTGCTGCCTGACGACCCGGCGGTGCCGGCCGGGGGCGGCCATGAGCCGCCCGAGGTGCGTCCGGGTGCCGGCCAGGGCGTCGTCCTCGCGCCCGGCCCCAACGGGGCCGCTCTCGTCGCGCTGGACCCCGTCGCGGGGGCCGTGGCCGTGCCCGCCTCGGCGGCCGGGAACGCCGGCGGCGAGCGCGGCGGCCCGGACAGGCCCGGCGGCCTCGACCTCGACGTGGTCTTCCCGGTGTTGCACGGCCCCTACGGCGAGGACGGCACGATCCAGGGCCTCCTGGAGATGGCCGGGCTGCCCTACGTCGGCTCCGGGGTGTTCGCCAGCGCCGCGGCGATGGACAAGCAGCACATGAAGGTCCTGCTGTCGGCGGCCGGGCTGCCGGTCGGCCCGTACGCGGTGCTGCGGGCGGGGGAGACCCTCTCGGAGACCGACAGGGCGCGTCTGGGCCTGCCGGTGTTCGTCAAGCCCGCACGGGGCGGGTCGAGCATCGGGATCAGCCGGGTCGACGCCTGGGAGGACCTGGACACCGCGATCAAGGTCGCGCGCGGGTCGGATCCGAAGGTGCTCGTCGAGGCGGCGATCGCCGGCCGGGAGATCGAGTGCGGTGTGCTCGACCGGCTCGGCGGCGGCGAGCCGGAGACCAGCGTCCCGGCGGAGATCGTCGTCGACTCCTCGGCCGGTTTCTACGACTTCGAGGCCAAGTACGCCTCGTCGAACACCCGCCTGGACGTCCCCGCCGACCTGCCCTCCGAGACCGCCGCCCGGGTGCGCGCCGTGGCGGCCGCCGCGTTCCGCGGGCTTGACTGCGCCGGCCTCGCCCGGGTCGACGTCTTCGTCACCCCGGCGGGCGATGTGATCATCAACGAGGTGAACACGATGCCGGGCTTCACGCCCACCTCGCTGTTCCCCAGGATGTGGGCGGCCAGCGGCCTGGACTACCCGGCCCTGGTGGAGCGCCTCATCGAGCTGGCGCTGCGCCGCGGCGGCGGCGGCCCGCGGTAGTGACTGGCGGTAGCTCCCGGCGTCGTGTCCCCTGCCCCGCGCCAGGACTCATGGCGTGGTGTCGACGGTGTGGGCCAGCACGGCGGGGTTGACGGCCGCGATCACGTTGTAGGGCACGACGTCGTCCGGAAAGGTCAGCGTCACCTGCGGCCGCCTGGTCGGCGTCGACCAGCGTGACCTTCCGTCCGCCTCCTCCGGGAACCAGCGCACGCCGTCGTGTTCGGAGACGACGGAGTCCGGCCGGTAGGCCGTGGCGACGCCCTCGACCCCGCAGGTGAGCAGGACGGGCGCGGAGCCGAACGCGGCCGCGGCCGCCCCTCGCGGAGTGACCTCGCGCCGGTCCAGCCCCTCGCCGAGCGAGTCGGGCAGTGCGTCCAGCAGAGCCCGGCACGACGCGGCGGCCGCGCCGGTGGGCGCCGGCGCGCCCGTCACCGTCACCGTCCTGGGCCCGCCCGCGCATCCCGCGGCGAGAAGCGCCATCGCGGCCGCCAGGCCGGCCGCTCGCCAGTTCCTCATCCGGTCAGAAATGCACGACCGGGCAGGTCAGCGTGCGGGTGATTCCTTCGACGGCCTGCACCCGGGCCATGACCAGCTTGCCCAGATCGTCGACCGAACTCGCCTCCGCGCGCACGATCACGTCGTACGGGCCGGTGACGTCCTCCGCCTGCGTGACACCGGGGATCTGCTCGATCTCCTTCGCCACCGACGCGGACTTGCCGACCTCGGTCTGGATAAGGATGTACGCGTGAACCACAGACACTCCCTCGTCGACGTCGACAGYCCGTCGAACAGAAGTACGGGCCGAGAGACGGTAACAGGCAATCGGCCTCCGGGAGAGGCTCCCAGCCGAAGGAACTGCTGTGAACGCGCGAGTCTCCGTGCCGCCTGAGGGCTTGACCGGCCTCGGTTCGGGCGACGGCGCCACCACCGCGGAACAATCACGACCCCCAATCTGTGATTGATACCACCATGCGTTTGTCGGGCCAAGGCCGAATCTGGGTCCAGGTGGGCGAACCGCCGGGTTGGCGCGGTCGCGCGGAGCGGTTCCGCGGGCCTGGGTGACAACATGGCCATGACCGGTGTGACGGAGGAAATGTGACCAGCGTGACAGGCGAAGCGGCGAGGCCGACCGCGGGCGGGGCCACCTCCGGGGCATCACGATGACGTCGACCTCGGCCGTCACCGCCATTCCGCGGTCCGGTGCCGCGCCCCCGCGGGTGCTCGCGATCGCGGGTTCCGACTCCGGTGGCGGCGCCGGAATCCAGGCGGACCTGAAGACGGCCGCCGCTTTCGGCGTGCACGGGATGACGGCGGTCACGGCGGTGACCGCGCAGAACTCGGTCGGCGTCCAGGGAGCGTGGGAGCTGCCGGCCGAGGCCGTGCGGGCTCAGATCGTCTCGGTGGTCAGCGACATCGGCGTGGACGCGGTCAAGACCGGCATGCTGGCCACGCCCGAGCTGGTCCAGGTGGTCGCCGAGGAGCTGCGGGGGCTTTCGGCGCCGCTCGTCGTCGACCCGGTCGGGGTGTCCAAGCACGGCCACCGGCTGCTGGAGCCGGCCGCCGTGTCGGTGCTGCGCGACCTGCTCCTGCCGCTGGCCATGGTGACGACGCCGAACCTGAACGAGGTGGCCCTGCTGACCGGCGTCGAGGTGCGTGACGAGGCCGGGCTGTGGCGGGCCGCCGAGGCGATGCTGAGCCTCGGGCCGCGGTGGGTGCTCGTGAAGGGCGGGCATCTGCCCGGCGAGGCGGTCGACCTGCTCACCGATGGGACGACCGAGGTCGTCCTGCGGGCCGACCGCGCCGACAACCGGCACACCCACGGGACGGGTTGCACGCTCGCCTCGGCGATCGCCGCCGGGCTCGCGATGGGGCTCGACGTTCCGGCGGCGACGCGGGCCGCCAAGGACTACGTCACCGGCGCGTTGCGGGTGGGGTTCGCCCTGGGGGCCGGGATCGGGCCGGTCGATCACGGCTGGCGGTGGCGGGCCGCGCCGGCGACGCCCGTCGCGCCGGCGGGCGGGGAGGCGCCGGCACCCCCGGTCGCTCCTTCTCACCGGCTGGCCAGGTAGCGGCCGGAGGGCTGCTCCCGAACCGGGCCAGGCCGCGGGGCGCGCGATGGTACCGAGGCCTCGCGCGCCCGGACGTCCCGTGGATCAGGGGGTGGGGAAATCGAACCAGCCGAGCACCTTGCCACCGAAGATCATGTCTCCGCTGATCTTCAGCTTGCGGGTGAGGAACATCTTGGTCGGGTCGGCCGTGCCGCTGATCAGCTTGACGAAGCGGACGCCGTCGAGGGTGACGGTCACCTTGGCGTTCTCGACGGGCTGGCGGTTGATGACGCAGGCGCCGTCGCGGATGACCATCTCGTAGTTGTCGGCGCCGCCGCCCGGCCGGTCGGTGATGTGGAAGTGCACCACCGCGTTCTGGTCCTTGATCTTGTTCGGGTCGGCCTGCTTCGCCATCCGGTCGAGGTACTCGTCGAGGAGGACGGATCGCTCCGGCCCGCTCATCAGGTCCTCGAGTGACGCGTCGGAGAGACCGGCGGTGTAGGAGACCAGTTGCTCAAGGCTGAGCGTGTTCAGGTCCGGCAAGGTCTGGGACATGTCGGCGGCTCCGGTACAAGAGGGTCCGAGAAACGATCCCTCTCATATCAGCACGTCCGGGTCGGCGTATCGCCACGGGCACCCGCCTGATCGCCAGCCGGTGGTGAGCCGTTGTCGCCGCGCCCGATCCCGGACCGGCGRCCCGGCCCCGGCGATCCGGGAGTTCCGGTGGGGCGCCCGGCACGCGAAAAAGAGGCGCCACATGCGCGGCGCCTCTTTCCGGAGATATTCGCCCCAGGCCAGCGGGCCGGGGCTTGTGGTGCCGCGCGTCCTACGCGCGGGTGACCTTGCCCGCCTTGATGCACGAGGTGCACACGTTCAGACGCTTGGGGGTGCGGCCGACGAGGGCGTGCACGGTCTGGATGTTGGGGTTCCAGCGCCGCCGCGTGCGCCGGTGGGAGTGGGAGACCGACATGCCGAAGCCCGGTCCCTTGCCGCAGACGTCGCACACCGAAGACACGAGAAACACTCCGCCGAAAGGTTGTTGATGAAGCCGCGGCCGGGGTTCCGGCCGCGCTGGCCCGCCGCTGGCGCCCGCCCGCGAGCAGATGCCGGCGGACGAGTGGTGCCGAACGGGCGCCGAAACAACCCGGACACGGCGGTGCTCACTGAAGGCTACCGCAGAGACAGCGCGACCGGCGTCTGGGCCGCCGTCGGTCCCCACGGGTCCCTGAGGTGCCCGCGAGCCGCGGCGGGCGGCGCGGCCAGGTGGCACGCGGCGCCAGACTGTCGCTGTCCGGGTGCAGTATCGGGAATGTGATCGAGCTGGACACCCCGCTGCGGCACCTGCTGCCGGCGAAGGACGCGAAGCGGCTGGGCGAGCGCCCGCTCGAGCTGGTCACCGTCGCCGACCTGCTCGAGCACCTGCCGCGGCGCTACCACCGGCGTGGGGAGCTGACCAACCTCGCCGACCTCGTCGAGGGCGAGGCCTCCACCGTGCACGCGCGCGTCGTCAGGAACGAGAGCAGGACCGCCCGCACCGGACGGCGCTACGCGGTCCTGACCGTGACGGACGGGACCGCCCAGATGACCGTCACCTACTTCAACCCGGCCAGGTCGCCGGCCCGCCGGCTGTCGACCGGCTCCGTGGCGGTGTTCTCCGGCAAGGTCGACCGGTTCAACCAGCGCCTGCAGATGGTCAACCCGGAGACGCACCCGCTGGAGGACGACGACGGCCCGGGCGACGACCCGGACCGGTGGGCCCGGGCGCTGGTGCCGATCTACCCGGCCACCGAGCAGGTCAACTCGCCGGCGATCGGTCGCTGCGTGCGGGTGCTGCTCGACGGGCTGGGCGAGGTGGCCGATCCGCTGCCGGCCGACCTGCGGGCCCGCTACCGGCTGGTCGACCTGCGCAAGGCCTACGAGCTGGTGCACCAGCCCGAGTCGAAGGGCGACGTCGAACGCGCCCACCGGCGGCTGAAGTGGGACGAGGCGATGACGCTCCAGGTGATCCTCGCCCGCCGCCGCCACGAGATCTCGGCCATGGCGACGATCGCCCGCAGGCCACGTCAGGACGGCATCCTCCCGGCCTTCGACTCCCAGCTGCCGTTCGCGCTCACCGACGGCCAGCGCGAGGTCGGGGCGACGATCCAGGCCGAGCTCGCCCAGCCGGTCCCGATGCACCGGCTGCTGCAGGGCGAGGTCGGGTCGGGCAAGACGGTGGTGGCGCTGCGGGCCATGCTCACGGTCGTCGACGCCGGCGGCCAGGCCGCCCTGCTCGCGCCGACGGAGACCCTCGCGGTCCAGCACTACCGGGGTGTCCGCGCCCTCCTCGGCGGTTTCGGGCGGGCGGGGGAGCTGGACGAGACCCCGCCCGCGACCAGGGTCGCGCTGGTCACGGGCTCGCTCGGCGCCCGGGCGAAGCGGGAGGCGCTGGCGGCGGCCGCGGACGGTGGTGCCGGCCTGGTGATCGGCACGCACGCGCTGCTGCACGAAGGGGTCGCGTTCCGCGACCTGGGGCTCGTCGTCGTGGACGAGCAGCACCGCTTCGGGGTCGAGCAGCGCGACGCGCTGCGCGCCCGGGCGACCGACCCCCCGCATGTGCTGGTGATGACGGCCACGCCGATCCCGCGCACGGTCGCGATGACGGTGTTCGGCGACCTCGAGGTCTCCACCCTCACCCAGCTGCCGGCCGGCCGTTCGCCGATCGCCACGTTCGTCGTGAACGCCGCCGAGCATCCGAGCTGGCGTGACCGGATCTGGGGCCGCATCCGTGACGAGGTGGCCGCCGGTCACCAGGCCTATGTCGTCTGCCCGCGGATCAGCTCCGTGGTGGCCGGCCAGGACGATGACGCCGATGAGGGGGACCGGCTCGAGCCGGAGGCCGGGCCGGGCGGAAGCGCACCGGGCCGCGGGCCGGGCTCGCGGACGGGTCCGCCCGCCGCGGCGGCGGCCGGCCGGGTCGAGGAGCCGGGGTTCGGAGATGGAGCGGGTTCGCTCGCCGGGGTTGGAGTCGAGGAGCTGCTGCCCTGGCTCGCCGAGGGGCCGCTCGCGGGCCTGCGGGTCGCCGCGCTGCACGGCCGGCTGCCGGCGGACGTCAAGGACGCGGTGATGACCAGGTTCGCGGCCGGCGAGGTCGACGTGCTGGTCGCGACGACCGTGATCGAGGTGGGCGTGGACGTCCCCAACGCGACGGTGATCGCCATCATGGACGCGGACCGGTTCGGCGTCTCCCAGCTCCACCAGCTTCGCGGGCGGGTCGGGCGTGGGAAGGCCGCCGGAGTCTGCCTGCTGCACACGGAGGTCGACGGCGACACGCCGGCCACCCAGCGGCTCGCCAACGTCGCGGCCACCACCGACGGCGCCGAGCTCGCCCGCCTCGACCTGGGCCAGCGCCGTGAGGGCGATGTGCTGGGCGCCAGCCAGTCCGGCCGGAGCCGCACGGTGCGCCTGCTGGAACTGCTCAAGGACGAGCGGCTGATCCTGGATGCCCGGGAGGAGGCCGGCCGCCTCGTCGCCACCGACCCGGATCTCGCGTCCCACCCGGCCCTGGCCCGCCGCGTCGCGCTGGCCCTGGACGACCGTCCCGTCGAGTACCTCGAGAAGGGCTAGCCGGAGGGCACGCGATGATGGCGGAGCCTCGCGTGCCCGGACGGATTGGAGTACCGAGCCACATGCCACGCCGGACCTGCCGCGCCGCGCTCGCCGATCCGGCGGGAACCCGGGATGGCGGGGGCTCGCGCGCCCCGAGGCCCGACAGGGGCGCCCGATGACGCGGATCGTGGGCGGGGCCGCCGGTGGGCGCCGGCTCGCCGTGCCGCCGGGAACGGGAACCAGGCCCACCTCGGACCGGGCGCGGGAGGGGCTCTTCAACACGTTGACGACCCTTGTCGACCTGTCGGGTGCCCGGGTGGCCGACCTGTACGCGGGCAGCGGGGCGGTCGGCCTGGAGGCGCTCTCGCGGGGCGCCACTCATGCCCTGCTCGTCGAGCGCGACCCGGCGACGGCGCGGGTCGCGCGGCGCAACGCCACCGAGTTGGGCCTCGCCGGCGCCGAGGTCGTCGTGGGCGCCGTGGAACGTGTGGTGGACGCCACTGTGGGGCAGCCCTACGACGTGGTCTTCCTGGACCCTCCGTACGCGCTTGACGACGTTCGGCTCGCCGAGGTGCTGCGTCAGCTCGTAGATCGGTGCTGGCTGGATAAGGACGGTGTCTGTGTGGTCGAACGGGCTCGCCGTTCGCCGCCCCCGGCTTGGCCGGAGGGGCTGGTCGAGGTCCGTTCGAGGGGGTACGGGGAGGCGGTCCTCTGGTACGGTTGTCGATCATGAGGAGGGCTGCCTGTCCTGGTTCCTTCGACCCGATCACGAACGGCCATCTCGACATCATCATTCGGGCGAGCAAGCTCTTTGACGAGGTCGTTGTCGCCGTGGGGATCAACAAGACGAAGTCGACCCTGTTCACAGTCGAGGAGCGGATGGAACTCATCCGTCAGGCGGTTCGTGACCATCCGCAGGCGGCGACCAACGTCGTCGTCGAGCCGTCACACGGGCTGCTGGTCGACTTCTGCCGTACCCGAGGCATCTCGTCGATCGTCAAGGGCCTGCGGGCGGTGAGCGACTTCGACTACGAGCTGCAGATGGCGCAGATGAACAACCGGCTGGCCGGCGTCGAGACGCTGTTCATGAGCACGAATCCGCAGTACGCGTTCCTGTCCTCCAGCCTGGTCAAGGAGGTGGCGCGCTACGGCGGTGACGTCAGCGGCCTGGTCCCCGACGTCGTCCTCAAGGAACTGCGCGAACGGCTTTAGGGYCGGACGCGTCGTGCCCGGCCCAGGGCGGAGCGACCTGGCGTTCACGGCCGGGGCCGGTCCTCCCGGGGCCGGTGGGGTGGATGCGCTGGATGGCGTCCGACCAAGTGGGCGGTGGGGGTTGGTCGCGGGGATCGGATAGGCTGGTTATCCGTGCCTGGAGCCGATGGCTTCCAGATGCGCTCCAGCAACCACCACCTTGATGAGATCCTGTGAACTCCGCCGCTTTGACCGGACAAGCGATGACCGGACACCACCGTCCCCGCCGTCAGACCCCCCGTGGCCCGTTTGTGCTCGACACCCGCGAGCTGGGTCGTCGGCCGGGCTCGATGAGGCATATCGTCACCAGCGCGCCCGCGCCGAACGAGATGGGCACCCCGATGCTGCGGGTGCCGAAGGGCGAGCCGGTAGAGCTGGACCTCCGGCTCGAGTCCGTCCACGAGGGYGTGCTGGTCAGCGGAACGGCGTCGGCCGACCTGGTCGGTGAGTGCTCCCGCTGCCTGGACGAGGTGCGCGATCACGTGTCCGTCGAGCTGCGCGAGCTGTTCTACTATCCCGACCGGGCCACCGAGATCGACGACGAGGACGAGGACGTGCTGGTGGTCGTGGACGACCACCTCGACCTCGCGCCGGTCGTCCGGGACGCCCTGGTTCTCGACCTGCCGCTCTCGCCGCTGTGCCGCCCCGACTGTGCTGGCCTGTGCGTCGACTGCGGCGCGCGGCTGGACGAGGTCGGCCCGGACCACTCCCACGACAGCGCCGACCCCCGGTGGGCCGCGCTGTCGGCACTGACCCAAGCTGGATCCGCCGGCGACGTCGCCGGGCGGGAAACGAAGGAGAAGGACTAGTGGCCGTCCCGAAGCGGCGGATGTCGCGCAGCAACACCCGGGCTCGCCGGTCGCAGTGGAAGGCGACGCTGCCGGCGTTGTCGCACTGCCCGCGCGGGCACGTGGTCCGGCAGCACAACGCCTGCCCGACCTGCGGCCGGTACAACGACCGACAGGTGCTCGACGTCTGATCTTGACGTGACCCGCGTCGCCGTAGACCTCCTAGGGGAGGGCGTCCCACCGGAGTCGGTGCTGGACGCCCTGCCTGCCGCCCTGGACGCCGATCCGGAGCTGGTGGTCACGCTCGTCGTCCCGCCGGGCCCGACGGCCGAGGACCTGGCCGGCCGCGGCATCGTGACCGGCGATCGCGTCCACCTGGTGACCGCCGCGCGGGGCATCCCCGCCGGTGCCGACGCCGTCCGTGACGTGCGGGCGCGGCGGGACAGCGGTGTGCGCGTGGCCGCCCGGCTGGTCCGGGACGGCCGCGCCGACGCGATGGTCTCGGTCGCGCCGCCCGAGGCGGTCGCCGCGGCGGCGCTGTTCACCTTCGGCCTGCTGCCCGGCGCGACCAGGGCGTCGCTGGCCGCCGTCGTGGACGTCGGTCACCCGCCGGGCATCGTGCTGTGCGACGCCGGCGGGTCCGTCGACGTGGCCGCGGACGACCTTGCCCAGTTCGCGCTGGCCGGCGCGGCCTACGCCCGGGTGCGTGCCGGTTGCGGGGAGCCGCGGGTTGGCCTGCTCGCCGCCCGCCCCGCCCTGCCGGACACGATGCGCCGGGCGGCGCACGGGCTGCTCGGCACACTCGGCGTCGACTACGTCGGCCAGGTCGACGCCGGGGCGCTGGTCGACACCGGTCACGCCGGCGCGGCGGCCGGCAAGGGTCCCGACGTCGTCGTGACCGACGGGTTCACCGGCGACGTCGTGCTGGCCTGTCTGCGGGCGGCCAGAAGGGCCGCGCCGACGGCCTTCCCGGAGACGCCGACGGGGCTCGACCCGGCCTGGCGCAGCCCGGCCGGCCCGGATCTGCAGGGGGGGACGATCGTGCTGGGAGTGGACGGTGTCGCGGTGCGGGCAGGCGACCCCGTCGGGGGCCCGGACGACCTTTCCACCGGCATTCCGGCGGCGCTCGCGACGGCCGCGACGGTATGGCGGGGCGGCCTTGTCGCCCAGATCCGTGCTGAGCTCGCCCGGCTGATCGCCCGGCGCAGGGCGATCGCGGGGCTGTCGCTGTGAGCCGCGGCGTGACGGTGCCCCAGGGCCGTGAGGGGCTGCTCACCGCCCTCGACCTGAGCCTCGGCCCCGCGCTGCTTGACCGGGCGCTCACCCACCGGTCGTACGCGTACGAGAACGGCAATCTGCCTACCAACGAACGGCTGGAGTTTCTCGGCGACGCCGTGCTTCAGCTGGTGGTCACCGACGCGCTCTACCGGCGCCACCCGGACCTCCCCGAGGGCGCGCTGGCCAAGCAGCGCGCCTCGGTGGTGAACATGCGGGCGCTCGCGGCCGTGGCCCGCGACATCGGGCCGGTGGGCATCGGTCCCTACCTGCTGCTCGGCAAGGGCGAGGAGACGACGGGGGGCCGGGACAAGCCGAGCATCCTCGCCGACACCCTCGAGGCTCTCATCGGCGCGGTCTACCTGGAGCTCGGGCTCGAGGTCGCCTCGGAGTTCGTGCACCGCCACTTCGACCCGCTCCTCGACGAGGCGGCCGGCCGCGGCGCGGGCCTCGACTGGAAGACCTCCCTCCAGGAGCGCACCGCCGAACTGGGGATGGGCCCGCCCGACTACGTGGTGACCGACTCCGGTCCGGACCACGCCAAGAGGTTCCGGGCGCGAGCTCGCATCTCCGACCGGATCTACGGCGAGGGCGAGGGCGGCAGCAAGAAGGAGGCCGAGCAGCGCGCGGCCGAGCACGCGTTCGTCGCCCTCCAGGGCGTCGCTCCGGCCACCGCCCTCACGTCGGGCCCGCCGGGCGACGGCGGCCCGGCCGGCCCGGCCCCGACGATGCCGGCGGCAGGTCCCACGGACCCACTGGCCCGGATGGCCGGCGCGCAGGGCGCTGGGAGCGCCAGCCTGGACGGTCTCGCGCCGAAGGCCGCCTCGGCCGAGGCGGCCGCTCCCGCGTCCGCGGGGGAGCCGGGCTGAGCCATGCCTGAGCTGCCCGAGGTCGAGGTGGTACGGCGCGGCCTGGAACGCGGTGTGGTCGGCCGCACGATCGCGAAGGTGAGCGTGCTGCACCCGCGCGCCGTGCGCCGGCACGTGGCGGGCGGCGTCGACTTCGAGGCGGCGCTCATCGGCCAGACGATCACGGCTGCCCGCCGCCGGGGCAAGTATCTGTGGCTGGCACTTGCCGCCTCAGATGACCTGGACGCCGGCGGCGTGCCCGGCGCGTGGCCCGTTCCTGGAGCGTTGCCCGTCCCCGGCGCGTTGCCCGTCCCTGGAGCGTTGCCCGACCCGCTCCCGCCGGCCGAGGGCGGCGACGCGCTGCTCGGGCATCTCGGCATGAGCGGCCAGTTGCTCGTCGTGCCGCCGGGCGCGCCGGACCAGACCCACCTGCGGATCCGCTTCACCTTCACCGACGGCGGCCGCGAGCTCCGGTTCGTCGACCAGCGGACGTTCGGGGGGATGGCGATCGCGGCGGGGGGAGCGTCGCTGCCCGACCCGATCGCCCACATCGCCCGCGATCCGCTGGACCCGCTGTTCGACGACGACGCCTTCGTCGCCGGCCTCAGGGCCCGCCGCACCGGGCTCAAGCGGGCGCTGCTCGACCAGCGGCTGGTCAGCGGCATCGGCAACATCTACGCCGACGAGGCGCTGTGGGCGGCCGGGCTGCACTACGCGAGGGCGACCGACACCCTGCGACGGTCCGAGGCCCATGGCCTGCTCGTCGAGGTGCGTGCCGTGCTGACCGCGGCGCTCGACGCCGGCGGCACGTCGTTCGACCGGCTCTATGTCTCCACCGAGGGCGTCAGCGGCCTGTTCGAGCGGGAGCTCGCGGCCTACGGCCGCGAAGGAGAGCCGTGCCGGCGGTGCGCGAGCCAGATCCGCCGCGACGCGTTCATGAACAGATCCAGCTTCACCTGCCCCACCTGCCAGCCCCGCCCACGCGCCGGCCGCTGGTAGGCCGACGGGTCTCGGCGGGGTGTCGATTCGGGGGGTGCACCCCCCGATGTCCATAGGGTCGCACCGGAACCCACACTGGGCCTGACCAGCCGCGCCTCGGCGAGGCGGGCCAGCGGGAACCTGAGAGCGCCCTCCAGGGCCGCATCGGGAAGCCCGCACCGGTTCGGGGTGGCCGGGACCTTGGCGATGGGTGCCAGCGGGTCTCGGACGACCTGTGAGCGTGGCCGTCCGGGATGCCCGCCCGTGCGCCCTGATCCGGTTCGCGTGTCAGCGGGACAGCCCGCGATCTGGTCCACGTGCCGTTCCACGGACCGTGCTCGGCGCCGACGAAGGAGACGACCCATGAACTCGGACGCCCTGCTCGGCCGGGTACGCAAGCTGCTCGCGATGGCCGAGGCCGAGGGCCTGACCGACGCGGCCAGGGAGACGTACAACGCCAAGGCCGCCGAGCTGATCGCCCAGTACGGCATCGACCGCGCGCTGCTCGAGGAGGCCGGGCCGAGCAAGGTCGCCGCGGCTGACCTCGTGCTCGACATCCACCCGCCCTACGCGCGGGACAAGATCACGCTGTTGGCGAGCATCGTCGCGCCGCTGGGGTGCCGGCTGGTACACCGCACCGAGCGGCGGCAGGGAAGCACCGGCCACACCGCGCACCTGTTCGGCATGGAGGCCGATCTCACCAGGGCGCAGCTGCTGTTCACCTCGCTGCTCGTCCAGCAGGCACACGGGATCGCCGTCGCGGTGCCCCCGCCCTGGGAGGACCCACGGGCGTTCCGCCGGTCCTGGATGGCGGGATTCGCGGTCGCCGTGCAGCAGCGGCTGACCGCCGCGGAACAGGCCGCCAGGGACGCCGCCGAGCCGGCGACCGGAAAGTCCCGCTCCGGGGCCTCGGTGGCCCTGGTGCTCGCCGACCGCTCCTCCCGGGTCGAGGCGCACCTGGCGAGCGTCTATCCGCACCTGCGGGCGGCCCGCGGACGGCAGCTGTCCGGCTCCGGCGGYCGTGCCGGATACACCGCCGGCCAGCGGGCCGATCTCGGCACGCAGGGTCGGGTCGAGACGCCGACCGCCCGCCGTGCCCTCGGCTGAGGCGAGCGTTTCGCGGGACGGGATGGTGTCCCCCCGGAATCGGGAGGTCTTAGAGCTTCCCGCCAGGGAGGTTCGGGGCGGCGGTCTGCGTCGGGCCTGCCGTGCGCGGAGGCGCGTAGCCGTCGGTCGGCGCGGGTACCGCGTTCGGGTTGCCGAACGGGGTCGCGGGGGGCCCGTCCACAATCGTGGCCCGTGGCACCGGCACGGAGCCGCCGTCCTGATGGAAGTTCTGACCACAGCCGGCGAGCAGCATCGAGCAGCTGAGAGCCCCGACTGCGATGGCCGCCACAGCGGCGCTTCGGCCAGGCCGGGCGGCACGCCGGGCTTGGCTGCTGAGGAGGAGAGATGTCGTGTTCACGATGGCTCAGTAGCCTACCGTGCCGATGAATGACCTTCCTCAGAAGCGGCCGCCGGTAGAGCCCGGTGGACCGACGAACACCGGCGGTGACCAGGCGCGGGAGACGGCCGACGCCGGCTCGCTCACGCGGCTGACCGCCACCGTGTTCGGCATGGTGCAGGGTGTCGGTTTCCGGGACTACGTACGCACGAAGGGCCGGCGCCTCGGCCTGGTGGGCTCGGCGACCAATCGGGCGGACGGCGGAGTCGATGTCGTGGCCGAGGGGCCGGCGGACGCGTGCGAGGCGCTGTTGGAACTCCTCGTAACCGGGCATACCCCTGGGCGGACCGATCGGGTCGAACACACGATCGGCGACGCGGTAGGTGGCATGACTGGGTTTGTGCGCCGCTGAGGTGTCCGCACCCCGTTGACCTGGACAGACAGGCCTGACGGCCGGGCCAAAACGAGGCTCAAGATTCCCGTGTTTCAGGGACGGATGCCCTGCCATGTGGCATGCTCTTGACTTTCGGTGACAGGGTGTGGGAGCCTTAGGTCATTCTTTGGGGCGGACTCCGTCTACGTGCGCGGCGCAAGGTCACGCACGCTGGCCGGAGTAGACCAGCGGCTGGAGTAACACCAGTGGTTGGATGGGACGGGTCTCCCGGCTTCGTCCCGGGCTTTGTCGCGCCCAGTATCCCGCAAGGTCACTCATCGTGGAGGACCATCACCATGGCGAAGGCCCTTTTCGGCCACGTCGGTTCCGGCAACGACCTCCGGCTCTCGTACGAGGTACGCCGGCTGCGTGCCCGCGTAGCCGAGCTCGAGGCTGAGCTCGTCCGGACGCGTGCCGTCAACGACGCGCTCGTCGGCGTTGACGTCCCTGAGGACGTCCGCGAGCTGGACGTCGAACCGGCCTTGACCTGACCTCTTAGCCGCCTTCTGAGCGGCTTCGTCAGGCGTCGGGCCAGACGTCTGCCTGGGAGGCATCCCATGGAACCCTTAGACCGAGCGACGCTCGGCCTGTCGCCCGGCCTGTTCTCGGATCACTGAAGGATCCTCGAACATCCGGGATGGTTCTCGGGCTTGCCACCCGGTTCGTCGATCCTCTCGATCGATCCTTGGGTCACGTTCGTTGTGTCCAGGGTCGTTCGGAGGTTTTCACGCCATCCGGCCGGTTCGTCGGCATCGCCTGATCTGGCCTGCCGGCTCCGGCCGGGTGCGGCCGTGGGGCCTTCGCTTCCAGCCTGCCTGGTGGCGTTCGGTTTGAGAGTGGTCTCCTTGTGAGCCTCCCCGCGGTATGTCGACGAGGGTCCGGTCCGTGTCCACCGGTTCGCGTGCTCTCGCGGCTGTCATAGCCGCTCCGCGGCTCGGCGAGTCGTCCGGGTTCGGGGGCTCGCCGTCGCGTCGCGGGCCGCTGGACGGCGTCGCCCGGCGGTCACCCACCCTGGCTCAGTGCTGCCCTCCTCGTGGGACGCCTACTCATGTCGTTCCCACCATGTACACCCACGTGTCCGACAACCCCGCGACGCGGCCCGGGCCGGTTCGGCGGGTGATGGCTGGTCGCGGGCGGCCGGCCGAGCGGGATCGCGCTGTGGTTGATGGCCGCGTGGGGTACACGTGTCCGTGGTCTACGGATCTTGGTGTCCCGGCGTGAGTCTGATGGTGCCGGGCAGACTATCGCGTTCTGGCCACTCCGTGCGCACAGTGGCGTGTCCTGTTCGTGACAGTGAGTTGGCGGATATCGTTGGCGGCGGCCCGGACGCGGGCCAGCCGCGGTGCCGGCGCCCGTAGTCCCTGATCGCACGCTGATCGGCGGCCGGTCGCGGAGAAGATCGTCGGGCCGCTGTCCCCGCGCAC
The DNA here is from genome assembly GCF_001983105.1 of Pseudofrankia asymbiotica. GTDB lineage: Bacteria > Actinomycetota > Actinomycetes > Frankiales > Frankiaceae > Pseudofrankia > Pseudofrankia asymbiotica. Next base: position 106,313 of record NZ_MOMC01000017.1, read on the forward strand.
CGCGGCGCTCATCCGGAGGGYGACCTTCGGGCCCGACCACGACCGCCCCATCGCTGCGGAGACCGGTGTACCTCAAAAGCCTGACACTGCGGGGCTTCAAGTCCTTCGCGAGCTCGACGACGCTGCGCCTCGAGCCGGGGATCACCTGTGTCGTCGGGCCCAACGGCTCGGGCAAGAGCAACGTCGTCGACGCGATGGCCTGGGTGCTCGGTGAGCAGGGCGCGAAGGCGCTGCGTGGCGGCACGATGTCCGACGTCATCTTCGCCGGGACGCCGTCGCGGCCGCCGCTCGGCCGTGCCGAGGTGCTGCTGACGATCGACAACTCGGACGGCGCGCTGCCCATCGAGTACAGCGAGGTCACGGTCGGGCGGCTGATGTTCCGCAGCGGCCAGAGCGAGTACACGATCAACGGCACCTCCTGCCGGCTGCTGGACATCCAGGAGCTCATGAGCGACTCCGGCATCGGCCGCGAGCTGCACGTGATCGTCGGGCAGGGGCAGCTGGACGCCGTGCTGCACGCGAGCCCCGAGGAGCGCCGGGCGTTCATCGAAGAGGCCGCGGGCGTCCTCAAGCACCGCAAGCGCAAGGAGAAGGCGCTTCGCAAGCTGGAGGCGATGGCCGCCAACCTCACCCGGCTGACCGACCTGTCCGCCGAGCTGCGCCGCCAGCTGGGCCCGCTGGGCCGGCAGGCCGAGATCGCGCGCAAGGCGGGGGTCATCCAGGCGACGCTGCGCGACGCGCGGCTGCGGCTGCTCGCCGACGACCTGGTCATCGCGCGGACGGAGCTCGCCGCCGACATCGCCGACGAGGAGACCGTCCGGGCCAGGCTCGCCGAGACCGAGGGCGCCCACGCCGCCGCCGCCGAGCGGGAGCAGGCGCTCGAGGCGGAGCTCGCCCGGCTCGTCCCCCGCGCCGCCGCCGCCCAGGAGACCTGGTACGCCCTCTCGTCGGTGCGCGAGCGGCTGAGGGGCACCGGGCAGCTGGCGACCGAGCGCGCCCGGCTGCTGCGCGCCGGCGCCCAGGCCACCCGGGGCGGGCGCGACCCCGAGGAGCTGGAACAGGAGGCGGCGGCCGTTCACGAGCGGGAGGCCGCGCTGCAGGCCCGGCTGGAACGCGACCGGGACACGCTGACCGAGGTGACGAGCCGGCGCGCCGGGCTGGAGGCGGCCCTCGCCGCCGAGGAGCAGGCCCTGCTCACCGCGAGCCGCGCCGCCGCGGCCCGGCGCGAGAGCGTCGCCAGGCTCGCGGGCAAGGTCGAGACGGCCCGCTCCCGCGCGGCGGCGGCGGAGTCCGACATCGTCCGGCTCACCGAGGCGCTCGACGCGGCCCAGGCCCGCGACGCGGAGGCCAGCGGCTCGCGGGAGGCGCTCGACACCGAGCTCGCCAGGATCGAGACGGAGCGGGACGAACTGGCCGGCCGGCACGAGTCGGCCGTCGCGCTGCACACCGCGGCGACCGAGCGGCTGGAGGCGCTGCGGACCCAGGAGCGCGGCGCCGACCGGGACCGCGCGTCGGCCGCCGCCCGCCGGGACGCGCTCTCGCTGTCGCTGGCCCCGGCCGACGGCGCCGCCGCGCTGCTCACTGCCACCGGCGACGCCGCGGACGAGCGAGGCGGCGACCAGGCACGGGCTTCCTCCCAGGCCGTCGGGTCCGAGGCCGGAGGCACGGGTGGCGGGCGAGCCGGCGGGGGCAAKCCGGGTGGCAAGGGCAAGCAGGGCCGATCAGCCGAGCCCGCGCGGGTGTTCGAACCGCCGGGGACCCCGATCCAGATCGTCGGGCGGTTGGTGAACATCCTCGCGGTCACGCCCGGCGCCGAGGTGGCGATCGCCGCCGCCCTGGGGCCGGCCGCCGACGCGCTCGCCGTCGGGTCCGTCGACGACGTGGTCACCGCCCTGAGCTGGCTGCGGACGGCCGAGGCCGGCCGGGCCGCCTTCGTGCCCGCGTTCCCGCCGCCCGCCCCGCCGCCCGCCCGCGAGCTGGCCGACGGCCTGCCAGCCGGGGCGGTGCCGGCGCTGGAGCTCGTGCGGGTCGTCGACCAGCGGTTCGCGCCGGCCGTGGCCGCCATCCTCGGCGGAGTCGTCGTCGTCGACGACCTGGCCGGCGCCGCCAAGCTCGCCGCGGCCCGGCCAGGGCTGCGGCTGGTGACCCGCGACGGTGACACCCTCGGCCCGCCGGCAGCGGTCGGCGGCAGCGCGCACGCGCCCTCGCTGCTCGAGCTCGCCGCCGCCGCGGAGGAGGCCGCCGCCGCGATGGCCGCCGCCGAGGCGCGGGCAGAGGCGTCACGCACCGCCATGGAGCCCGCCCGCGAGGAGGTCGCCAGGACCAGGGCCGCGATCGACGTGGCCAACGCCGACCGCTCCGCCGCCGGCGGCCGCCACCGGGCGCTGACCGATCAGCTCGCCCAGCTGGACCGGGGCAGGGGCTCCGTCGCCGGGGAGATCAGCCGGCTGGAACGCGGCCGGCTCGCCGCCGAGGCGACGCGCGACCAGGCCTACGGCGCGCTCGCCGAGCTCGAGGCGGCACTCGCGGCGAGTGACGACGAGCTGGACGACGACGAGCGTCCGGTCGAGGAGCGCGACCGGCTGGTCGCGGCCACCTCCGCGGTCCGGGGCGAGGAGGTCGAGGCCAGGCTCGCGGTGCGTACCAGCGAGGAGCGCGCCCGCGGGCTCGCCGGCAGGGCCGACGCCCTGCTGCGCCAGGCCGCCCAGGAACGCGCCGCCCGCGCCGCGGCCGCCCGCACCCGGGCGTTGCGTGAGCGCCAGGCGAAGATCGCCGCCGCCGTGGCGGTGGCGGTCGATCAGGCGCTCGCCGCCTGTGAGACCTCGCTGGCCGCCGCGGCGGCCGAGCGAGAGCAGGCCGAGACCGCCCGCCGGGCGACCGACACCGAGCTCACCGGCGTGCGTGACCGGGTGCGCGCCTACGCGTCGGCACTGTCCGCGCTGCGCGACGAGGCGCACCGGGACGAGCTGGCCCGGGAGGCCAAGCGGCTGCGGTCCGAGGCGCTCGAGGCCAAGGCGCTGGAGGAGCACGGCATCGCCGCCGACGACCTGATCGCCGAGTACGGCCCCGCGCTGCCGGTGCCGCCGGACGAGGAGGACGGCAAGGAGCGGCCCTTCGACCGCGCCGAGCAGACCGCGCGGCTCGCCACCGCGGAGAAGCAGCTGGTCCGGCTTGGAAAGATCAACCCACTCGCGCTCGAGGAGTTCGAGGCCCTGCAGGAACGGGCCGCGTTCCTGTCCGCGCAGCTCGACGACATCAAGAACACCCGGCGCGACCTGTTGCTCGTCGTCGAGGAGGTCGACTCCCGGGTCCGCGAGGTGTTCGCCGCCGCGTTCCGGGACACCGCCCGCGAGTTCGAGATCGTCTTCGACACGCTGTTCCCCGGCGGCGAGGGCCGGCTAGTGCTCRCGGACCCGGAGGACATGCTCACGACCGGAATCGAGGTGGAGGCCCGCCCGCCCGGCAAGAAGGTCAAGCGGCTGTCGCTGCTGTCCGGCGGCGAGCGCTCGCTGACCGCCCTCGCGATGCTGTTGGCGATCTTCCGGGCCCGGCCGTCGCCCTTCTATGTCCTCGACRAGGTCGAGGCGGCGCTCGACGACCGCAACCTCGGCCGGCTGCTGAACGCCGTCGAGGGGCTCAGGCAGAAGTCGCAGCTGATCATCATCACGCACCAGAAGCGCACCATGGAGATCGCCGACGCGTTGTACGGGGTCGCGATGCGCGGTGACGGCGTGACCACACTGATCAGTCAGCGACTGCGCGAGCGTGCCTCCGCCTAAGCATTTCGGGCGCGGGACGCGGGCGGGGTGACCTCGGCTCGCCGGGGCTGGAAGGATCGAAGCGTGGAGTACCTGTACATCGTCATCGTGGTCGCCGCCGTGCTGGTGGTCGCGGGCGGCGCGTTGGTGGGCAACGCCGTGCGCCGCCGGCCTCGGCTGCCGCGGGCCCGTTCCGGCGCCGAGGAGCTGACCGGGACCGGTCCGGCCGGAGGGGTCGGCACGCTGGAGGCGCCGCCGAGCGCTCGGGAGGCCGAGGCCGGCGCGCCAGCCGAGGTCGCCGAACCGCCCGGCCTCGAGGTGCCGGCGCCGGCGGGGGGCCGGCTCGTCCGGCTGCGCGCCCGGCTCGCCCGTTCGCAGTCGTCGTTCGGCCGCGGCCTGCTGTCGCTGCTGTCCGGCGACGAGCTCTCCGATGAGGACTGGGAGGACGTCGAGTCGACCCTGCTGCTCGCCGACGTCGGCGTCGTGGCGACCGGCGAGCTCGTCACGGCGCTGCGGGAGCGCACCGCCGTGCTCGGCGCCCGTAGCTACAACGACGTGCGGGAGATGCTGCGCGACGAGCTGCTCGCTCAGGTCGGCACCACCGCCGACCGGTCGCTGCGTGTCTCGGCCGAGGGCCGGCCCGGGGTCATGCTGGTCGTCGGCGTCAACGGCACCGGCAAGACGACCACCTGCGGCAAGATCGCGCGACTGCTGGTGGCCGACGGCCGGTCGGTGGTGCTCGGGGCGGCCGACACGTTCCGCGCCGCCGCCGCCGACCAGCTGGAGACCTGGGGTGGCAGGGTCGGCGCGGTCACCGTCCGCGGGCCGGAGGGCGCGGACCCGGCCTCGGTCGCCTTCGAGGCGGTGAAGCAGGGCGTCGCGGATGGCGTCGACACGGTCGTGATCGACACGGCTGGCCGCCTGCACACCAAGGTCGGCCTGATGGACGAGCTTTCCAAGATCAAAAGGGTGGTCGTCAAGCAGAGCCCGGTCGACGAGGTGATCCTTGTGCTCGACGCGACGACCGGCCAGAACGCCCTCATCCAGGCGCGCGTCTTCGCCGAGGCCGTCGACATCACCGGCGTCGCCCTCACCAAGCTGGATGGCACCGCGAAGGGGGRCATCGTCATCGCCGTCCAGCGTGAGCTGGGCGTCCCGGTCAAGCTGGTCGGCCTGGGCGAGGGGCCCGACGACCTCGCGCCGTTCGAGCCCGAGGGCTTCGTCGACGCGCTGCTCGGTGACCCCGTCGGCTGACCTGCTCCGCCCCGCGCCGCGCGGTCCCGCAAGCCGGCCGGTCGGATGAAGTCTTCCGCGCCGGTTGTCCGCCACCGGCCGACGAGCTCACGGCGCGGCGGGTGGCGGGATGGCCGGGAAGTTTGATGTGGCCTGAGACACACCAAATTGCCTCCGGGTCTTTATTTCGGCACCGGACTCGATCTAGCATCCTCGGGCGGTCTTCTTTGGCCCGCTGACCGCGCCACGCACGTCCGCGAGGATCCCCACTGGCGAGGTCCGGCCGGGGAAACCAGCGTCCGGCGAGGTGTCCCGCCCTCCTCAACGGAGAGGGCGGACCCGGTTGGCGGTCATCGCCTGCCCGAGTCCGTGCGGCATGCCTCGCCGGACCGGCTGACGCCACGCGCCCTCACACGTGGTTCCGGGGGCGAGGCCCAGGGCGATGCGACGCCGTTTGGGTTCACCCTTGGGGCGAGGCCCGGTCTGGATGCGTACCCTAGGAGTGTCCGTTCCAATGCTGCCCGGGGCGTGGTAAGCGGCTCTTCCGCGGAGTCGCGTTCGCCCGATGTGGTGGCGGCCGGCGGCTCGTCGGGGTGGTCGGGCCGGCCGGTGGCCGCGCGGACGGGCCCCCTCCCACCACAGGCCAGCGATCCCGGAGAGTGCGCGTGTTCGACACCCTGTCCAGCCGGCTCGACACGGTCTTCAAGTCGCTGCGCGGCCGGGGTCGGCTGTCCGAGGCGGACATCGACGCCACCGCGCGGGAGATCCGGGTCGCGCTTCTTGAGGCCGACGTCGCGCTGCCTGTCGTCCGCGCGTTCGTCGCGGCGCTCAAGGAACGTGCCCGCGGTGTCGCGGTCAGCCAGGCGCTGAACCCGGCCCAGCAGGTCATCAAGATCGTCAATGAGGAGCTCGTCGGTATCCTCGGCGGCGACACCACGACGCTGCGGCTGGCCAAGACGCCGCCGACGGTGATCCTGCTCGCCGGTCTGCAGGGCACCGGAAAGACGACGCTCGCCGGCAAGCTTGGCATGTGGCTGAAGAAGCAGGGGCACACGCCGCTGCTGGTGGCCGCCGACCTGCAGCGCCCGAACGCGGTGAACCAGCTGCAGGTCGTCGGGTCGAGGGCCGGCGTCGAGGTGTTCGCCCCCGAGCCGGGCAACGGTGTCGGTGACCCGGTCGCGGTCGCCCGTGACGCCATCGCCTACGCCCGCCGTCAGGTCCACGACGTGGTCGTCGTCGACACCGCCGGCCGTCTCGGCATCGACGAGCAGATGATGCGGCAGGCCGCCGACATCCGCGACGCCGTCGACCCGGACGAGATCCTCTTCGTCGTCGACGCGATGGTCGGCCAGGACGCCGTCACCACGGCGCTGGCGTTCCTCGACGGTGTCGGCTTCAGCGGTGTCGTGCTCACGAAGCTCGACGGTGATGYCCGCGGCGGCGCCGCACTGTCGGTCGCGCACGTCACCGGCCGGCCGATCATGTTCGCGTCCACCGGTGAGGCGCTCGCGGACTTCGACGTCTTCCACCCGGAGCGGATGGCGTCGCGCATCCTCGGCATGGGTGACGTCCTCACGCTGATCGAGCAGGCCGAGCAGGCCTTCGATCAGCAAGAKGCCGAGGACATGGCGCGGAAGATGGCCGCGTCGGAGTTCACCCTCGAGGACTTCCTCGACCAGATGCTGGCCGTCCGCAAGCTGGGCCCGATCGGCAACCTGCTCGGAATGCTGCCCGGCATGGGCCAGATGAAGGATCAGCTTTCCCAGATCGACGATCGGGACGTCGACCGGGTTGTCGCGATCATCCGGTCGATGACGCCGGGCGAGCGACACGACCCGAGCATCCTGCAGAAGAGCCGCAAGGAGCGGGTGGCCAGGGGCTCCGGAGTCACCGTCACCGAGGTCAACCAGTTGTTGGACCGGTTCGGCGAGGCGCGCAAGATGATGCGCCAACTGGCGAACGGCGCCGGCATCCCGGGAATGGGGCGGGGGAAGGCGGCGCAGGCTCGTAAGGCGCCGAAGAAGGGCAAGGGCGCGAGCAAGAAGGGCAACCCGGCGGCACGCGCCGCACAGGCGGCCCAGGCCAAGTCCAAGCAGGCCGGTGGCGGTCGCGCGGGTGGGCCCCCCGGTGTCGACGGACTGCCGGGCGGCATGCCCCCCGCGGGGGTCGGAGACGTCGACCTGTCCGCGCTGCTCAAGCCCGGTGCCTTCAACCAGCCCGGGCGCCGCGGCCGTTAGACCGTCAGGGCGGCGGGGCATCGGGGCGCCAGGCCGTCGGGGCAGCCGTGCCGGGGCCGCGGCTCGGGGTGGGGCGTCCGGCCCGGCATACGCTGTCAGGGATCGGTCCGTATCGTCGGGCCACATCCGCGGGGTCGGGAAGCCGGCCGAGTCGGCTGAGTCGGTCGTGACGGGTGGCGGACGTCCGGCCGCGAAGACGATCTGGCAGAATGTGGGGGCGCACGAGCCCACGCCCGTCAGCGTCGACGTGACGGGCTGGCCGGGCCAGTACGCAGACTTCGGGGGAGGACCGTCCCCCCACCCCGGCGCCGCGTCTCCGCGTGGCCCTCAAGCAATGGAGCTTCTCAACAACCGTGGCAACCAAGATCAAGCTGCAGCGCACCGGCAAGATGCGCGAGCCGCACTACCGCATTGTCGTCGCCGACGCCCGCACCAAGCGGGACGGCCGGGTCATCGAGGCCATCGGCCAGTACCACCCGAAGGACGACCCCAGCACCATCATCGTGGACGGCGAGCGGGCCGCCCACTGGCTGTCTGTCGGCGCGCAGCCGACCGACCCGGTGCTCGTCCTGCTCAAGGTCACCGGTGACTGGCAGAAGTTCAAGGGCCTGCCGGCGCCCGAGCCGATGAAGGTCGCGGCCCCCAAGGCCGACCGGCGCGAGGTCTTCCAGGCCGCGGCGCGCGAGGCCGCCGGTCTCGAGGAGAAGCCGGCCACCACGCCGAAGAAGAAGAGCAAGCCCGCCGCCGAAGGCGACGAGACGCCGGCCGCGGGGCAGTAGGTGCTCGAATCGGCGCTCGAACATCTCGTTCGAGGGATCGTCGACCACCCGGAGGACGTCCGAGTGGACCTGCTGTCGAACCGACGCGGCCGCACCCTGGAGGTTCGGGTGCATCCCGAGGATCTCGGGAAAGTGATCGGTCGGCGTGGCCGGACCGCCAAGGCGTTGCGTACCGTCATGACCGGCGTCGGCGGCCGCGGGCTGCGTGTCGACGTCGTCGACGTCGACCGGTGAGGTGGGCGGTGAGCCTTGCTCACCGCGGGCGATCCCTCGTGGCTCCTCCCAGACCGGCGACCGGGCTCCTGCCGGGTCGGCGAGCTGGCGGGTCAGCGGCCTGGGAGGCCCGCCGGGAGGTCCGGATCCGCATGGGCGGGCCGGCGGGGAAGACGCTTCGGCCAGCGCGGGTAGGCCTGTGGGCCGGCCATGGGTGACGCGATCGTCGTGGGACGGATCGGGAAGGCGCACGGTGTCCGCGGCGACGTGACCATCGACGTCCGGACCGACGTGCCCGAGCGGCGGTTCGCCGTTGGCGCCCGGCTGGACCGGTCCAGTGATGGGCCGGACCTGGTGATCGCCGAGTCGCGCTGGCACTCCGGGCGGCTGCTCCTGCGCTTCGAGGGGGTGGCCGACCGAACCGCGGCCGAGGCACTGCGTGGGACTGTGCTCACGATCGACGCGGATCAGGCGGGCGACGCGGCGGACCCGGACGAGCCGGACGATGACGGCGAGTTCTGGTGGGACCGTGACCTGGTCGGCCTGCGGGCCGTCGCGCCGGACGGGAGCCCGCTCGGCGAGGTGACCGACATCGTGCACACCGCGGCCGGCGAGCTGCTGGCGATCGGCAAGCCTGGCGGCGGCGAGCATCTCGTGCCGTTCGTCCACGAGATCGTCCCCACCGTCGACCGGGCCGGCGGCCGGATTGTCGTGGACGCCCCGCCTGGCCTGCTGGATCTCGGCTGAGGCTAGGCCGCGTGGCCGGGGCTCCCCGGCGTGGCCGGGGCACCGCGTAGCCGCGGGCTCTCCGCGTGGTTCGACGCCCTCCGGAGGCGTGAAGGAAGAGCATCCTCACAGTCCTCCTTCGGCCCGGTCACTGGTGGGAAGGAGGGACACCCGGCATGCGGGTGGACGTGCTGACGATCTTCCCGGCCTACCTGGACCCCCTGCGTCTCTCGCTGCTCGGCAAGGCTCGTGATCGCGGCGTGGTGGAGATCCACACCCGCGATCTGCGGGACTGGGCGACCGACCGGCACCGGACCGTCGACGACACGCCCTACGGCGGCGGGCCAGGCATGGTCATGCGCCCCGAGCCGTGGGACGCGGCGCTGCGCGCGGTCGCCGGCTCGGGCGGGCCCGCGCCGCGGCCGCGTGTGATCGTCCCGACTCCGGCCGGGCGTCCCTTCACCCAGGCCTACGCGGCCGAGCTGGCCGCCGAGCCCTGGCTGGTCTTCTGCTGCGGCAGATACGAGGGCATCGACGCGCGCATCGTCGATGCCTGGGCCGATGACGAGGTCTCCATCGGCGACTATGTGCTCTCCGGCGGAGAGGTCGCGACGCTCGTCATGCTCGAGGCGATCACCCGGCTCCTGCCGGGCGCCGTCGGCAACGCCGAATCGGTCACGGACGACTCGTTCGCGCACGGGTTGCTCGAGGGGCCGGTCTACACCCGCCCGCCCGAGTGGGCGGGGCATCGGGTCCCGGATGTGCTGCTTTCCGGCGACCACGGCGCGATCGCGCGGTGGCGGCGTGAACAGGCGTTGCGCCGGACCGCCCAGCGCCGCCCGGATCTGCTCACGTCGCTCGAGCTCGGCGACCGTGACCGGCTGGTCGTCGCCCGGGCTCTGGCGGAGGAGCCGCGTCCGCCAGCCGGCGTGGGCGGCGTGGCCGGCGTGGGCGGCGCCGGCGCGGAGCCGGCCGAACCGGACAAACCTCCCCGAACGGCGGTCGACGCCGCCCCACATGACACCGCCCCCGGCACCGAGGCCTCGCGGACCGAGTGATCGTGGTGGCCCGCCGCGATGCGTCGGGCCGGTCGTGTGGCACAGTAGGATGCAGTGTCCGCCGGTCCGTGGCCGGCTCGGCCAGGTCTCGGCGCCGACGATCTGACGCGTGCTCGACACAGCGCGCCAGGTTCCGGCCCAGTCGGTGCCCGGCCTTGATGATCGTGACGAGTTCGCCGCCTCGGGCGCGGCTCGCCGCGAGGACCCTCGGCGTTCCTCCCGGGTCGGCGAAGCCGATCTGAGAGGTCCGGGCCAGCTCCTGGCCCGGCGTCGGGCCCGCCGGTCGGCACCGACCGGTGTCACCACGGACCAAGCGATGCCTAGGACCAACTGCCACCACTGAGGAAGCGACTGCTATGCAAACCCTGGACAGCCTCGACGCCGAGTCGCTGAGGACCGACGTGCCCGAGTTCCGGCCGGGGGACACCCTCAAGGTCCACGTGCGCGTGGTCGAGGGAAGCCGCCAGCGCATCCAGGTCTTCCAGGGCGCCGTGGTCCGCCGGCAGGGCGATGGACTGCGGGAGACGTTCACCGTCCGCAAGGTCAGCTTCGGCGTCGGCGTGGAGCGCACCTTCCCGGTGCACAGCCCGATCGTCTCGAAGATCGAGATCGTGACCCGCGGCGACGTCCGCCGGGCCAAGCTGTACTACCTGCGCGACCTGCGCGGCAAGGCCGCCAAGATCAAGGAAAAGCGGTAAGGCTCGCTGTCGCGAAACGCGGAGCGTTTCGCCACAAGCCCGCCGGCGGGCGTCGAGCCTGACCTCCAGACCGTTGACCTGCCGGATTGGCTTCGCCAATCCGGCAGGGACTCGGACTCCACCGATCCGGCCGGGTCCCGTCACCTGTCCGGGTGGAACCCAGGGCGGGCAGCGCTGAGCGCGCGGCCTGGGTTGAGCGCGCGGCCTGAGTAGAGGTGGACGCGCGAGTAGAGGTGGACGCGCGGAAGGTGTCCGGCCAGCGCCTTCCGCGAGCGGATCCCGGGCGCGGGACGTCTCCCGCCCGGATGCCCCGCGCCGGCCCGGACGCCGGTGCTCTGTCGCACCCAGGTCCTGGACCACGTCACCTGCTCCAGGACCGGACGATTCCGAACAACATCCGCCCATGCTCGGCGTGGCGGAGATGGGTGCGCGCGGGCGTGCTCCGGGTGGATGGACGAAGATAGACGGGTCGTGACCGGGCGCCGGCAGCCGAGGACAACGGCTGCCGCGCTCGGGAACTCGAAGACCCCGGCTGGTCGACATCGTGTGGTCACGGGCCCGCCTGGCGCGGCGCCGGGGTCCCGGCCCCGCCGAGGATCACAACGTGAGGTGGCGTAGTGAGCTCGTCCGAGCAGGGCACTCCGGACCCGGCCGACATCGGAGGCGCGTTGCCTGCTGGGGCCGGCCTGGGCTCCGGATGGTCGCCGGCCAGCGGGTCACGGCCCGCGCGCGGGCCCTCGCCGGCCGCGGGCCACCCGGCCGCGGACCACGGTGCCTGGGACGACGACGGCCTCGAGCCGGCGGCCACTGACGCTGAGGCTGACGCTGACGTCGAGAGCGGCCGCGACGCCGACGAGCCCGATGAGTCCGCCAGGCCCACGACTCGTCTGGGCCGACGGGTACGGGCGGGCGGGCGGGCGCGTCGCGGGCGCGGCGAGCGCGAGGACGGCCGCGGCTCGTTCCTGCGCGAGCTGCCTGTTCTCGTGCTCATCGCCTTCGTGCTGGCGCTGCTCATCAAGGCGCTGCTCGTGCAGGCCTTCTGGATCCCGTCGGAGTCGATGGAGCGGACGCTGCTCATCAACGACCGGGTGCTGGTGAACAAGGTCGTCTACCACTTCCGCGACGTCCACCGCGGCGACATCGTCGTGTTCAACGGGGACGGGACCGGTTTCCAGAGCCACGAGTCGGTGATCGCCCCGCCGAGCAACGGGTTCAGCCGGTTCGTCCGCGGCACCCAGAACCTGCTCGGTCTGGGCGCGCCCAGCGACAAGGACTTCATCAAACGGGTCATCGGCGTCGGCGGCGACACCGTGAGCTGCTGCGACAGCGACGGCCGGATCATGGTCAACGGCAAGGCGCTCGACGAGCCGTATGTCTTCGAGAACGACTTCCAGCCCTTCGCTCCGGTGAAGGTGCCCGATGGCCGGCTGTGGGTGATGGGCGATCACCGCGGCGCCTCGTCGGACTCGCGCGCGAACGGGACGATCCCGACCAGTGCCGTCGTCGGCCGCGCCTTCGTGCGTGTCTGGCCGCTCAACCGGTTCGGTTTCCTCACCGTTCCCGGTACCTTCCATGGCATTCCGGCGGCCAGCTCGGCGCGTCCCGTCACGGGTGCCTCCGCTCCCGATATCCGGGGAGATGCGTCGCTGCCGGTCGGAACGCCCGCTTCGGTGCCTCTCATCGGCGTGCTCGCACTCGCCGTTCATGCCGGCGGCGGCCGACGAGGACTGCCGCCGGGCCGCGGGCGAGGCCGCGGGCGGGCCTCGTGCCGCGACGGACGACGTCGGGCGCGGTGGCGGCGTTCGCGATGAGGCCTCCAGGCGTCGTCATCCGGCGCGACAGCGGTCTGTTCGGCTACGAGCGAGCGCTCGCGCGTCGCGGTCTTGGCCCGGTGGCCGGTGTCGACGAGGCGGGCCGTGGCGCCTGCGCCGGTCCGCTGGTGGTGGCGGCCGTCATCCTTGATCCACGCAGGACCGGGCGCCTCAGCGCCCTCGCCGACTCCAAGCTGCTGACCGAGCGGGTCAGGGAGCGCGTCTATGACGACGTGGTGGCCGTTGCGTCGGCGTGGTCCGTGGTCGTGATCCCCGCGGCCGACGTCGATCGGTACGGGTTACACGTCATGAACATCGCCGGGATGCGTCGCGCCGTGGCGCGCCTCGCGGTGCGGCCGGGATATGTGCTCGTCGACGGGTTCCCGGTGCCGGGGATCGACGCGCCGTCGCTCGCGGTGCGCAAGGGCGACCGGGTCGCGGGCTGTGTCGCGGCCGCCTCCGTGATCGCCAAGGTCACTCGGGACCGGATCATGTGCCAGCTGCACGAGCGCTATGGCGAGTACGATTTCGCGCAGCACAAGGGATACGTCACCGCCGCGCACACCGCGGCCCTGGCGCTGCACGGGCCGTGCGAGGAGCACCGCCTGTCGTATGTCAATGTCCAGTCCCTGGTCGCGCAGGGTGGGGACTTTCGATCGGTGCGGCTGGAGGAGACCGTGGCAGTGGCCGRCCGGCAGGACACGGAGACCGTATGAGCGCCGAGGACCTCGAGAAGTACGAGACCGAGATGGAGCTGCAGCTCTATCGGGAGTATCGGGACGTGGTCGGGCTCTTCTCGTACGTCATCGAGACCGAGCGCCGCTTCTACCTCGCCAACGAGTACAAGATCGACGTCCGGAACACCTCGGACGGGGAGGTCTTCTTCGAGTTGACGCTGCGKGACGCCTGGGTGTGGGACATGTTCCGCCCAGCGCGTTTCGTGAAGAACGTCCGTGTTGTCACGTTCAAGGACGTCAACGTCGAGGAGCTCACGAAGGCGGAGCTGTAGCGCGGAGGTCGGATTCCGTACTCACGGTCTCTCGTCGCGCCCGGCCTGACATGACGGCTCTGTGCGGCTGCTGTCTCGCGCCGCGCGCCGGGTTCGGTTGGGCCGTCGCCGGCGGGAGCCCAACCGCCTGACCCGTTCTCCCGCCACCCCTGTGGACGGCGGACCGTTGTCCACAGGAGCGTCGAGCGGCCTCGACGCGGTGCCGCCGGGCTCGCACGCTGATCCCGCTGGCGGCAGCAGCCGCCGTGGGTGGCCCACCGTTCTGGCGACAGCCAGGGCGACGCCGCTCGGTGAAGCCGGTCGTGGACGGCCGGCGGACGGCGGGGGTCCGGCAGTGACATCCAGGCCAAGAACGAGCCACCGGGCCAAGGACGTGCTCGGTCGGTTCGGTGAGGAGCTGGCCGCGCGCCACCTCGTCAAGGGCGGCGCCGAGATCCTCGACCGGAACTGGCGGTGCCGCGAGGGCGAGCTGGACATCGTCGCCCGCGAGGCGGGCACGCTGGTGTTCTGCGAGGTCAAGACGCGCTCCGGGACGCGGTTCGGCACGCCGGCGGAGGCCGTCGTGGGCCGCAAGGCCGCCCGGGTGCGCCTGCTGGCCGTGCGCTGGCTCGCGGAGCACCCGCGCGTGCGCGGCCCGGTGCGATTCGACCTGCTGGCGGTCAGCCGTGACCCGATACCGGGCGAGCCCGAGGCGATGCGCGTCGAGCACCGGCGCGGGGCCTTCTGATGGCCCTGGCTCGGACCCTCGCCGTCGCGGTCGTCGGCGTCGAGGGCCACCTGGTGGAGGTGGAGGCACACCTGTCCGGCGGCCTGCCCGGCCTCGCGCTGATCGGGCTGCCCGACGCGGCACTGGCCGAGGCCCGCGACAGAGTCCGCGCCGCGGTCCTCAACTCCGGGCAGAAATGGCCTGACGAGCGGATCACCGTCGGGCTGTTCCCGGCGACGCTGCCGAAGTCAGGCAGCTCCTTCGACCTGGCGGTGGCACTCGCGATCCTCGCCGCCGCGGGTGTCGTCCCGTTGCCCGACCCCCGCCGACGGGTGATGCTCGGCGAGCTCGCGCTGGACGGGCGGCTGCGCCCGGTGCGCGGCGTGCTGCCGGCGGTGCTGGCCGCCGTGGACGCGGGCGTGAGCAGGGTGGTCGTCCCGGCGCGCAATGCCGCCGAGGCGGCGCTCGTGCCCGGCGCCGAGGTCGAGCCGGTCCCTGACCTGCGCAGCGCGATCGGCCTGCTGCGCGGTCAGTACGAGCCCGAGCCGGCTCCGGCCACGGTGGGCGGAACCGCGAGCCTCCTGGCGGGCCTCCCGGATCGGCTTGCGGACCTCCGGGATCACGACCTCCCAGATCGGCTTCGCCGATCCGGCAGGGACCCCGTACGCAAGCTCCGTCGATCCGGCGGGAACCCCGGATTCGGCGGGAACCCCGGCCGCGCGCGGCCGGACGAGACGGATCTCGACCTCGCCGACGTCGCCGGGCAGAGCCGCGGCCGGCTCGCGGTCGAGGTCGCCGCGGCCGGCGGCCATCACCTGTACATGCAGGGGCCGCCGGGCGGCGGCAAGACGATGCTGGCCGAACGGCTCCCAGGGCTTCTGCCCGACCTGGACCTCGAGGCGGCCATCGAGGTGACGGCCGTGCACTCGGTGGCCGGCGTCCTGCCCTCCGACACGCCGCTGGTCAGCCGCCCGCCGTACCGCAGCCCGCACCACAGCGCGACGCCGGCGGCGCTGGTCGGCGCCGGCACCACCGTGATCCGCCCAGGGCTCGCCTGTCAGGCACACCGGGGCGTGCTGTTTCTGGACGAGGCTCCCGAGTTCGGGAGGACCGCGCTCGACGCGCTGCGGCAGCCGTTGGAAAGCGGCATGATCGAGATCGCCAGGGCGCGGATGACCACCCGGTTCCCCGCCCGGTTCCTGCTCGTGCTGGCGGCCAACCCGTGCCCGTGTGCCAAGGCCGGCGTCAGGGGCGAGAACGCCTGCGAGTGCCCCAGCATGGTCCGGCGCCGCTACCAGGCGCGGCTGTCCGGCCCTCTGCTCGACCGGATCGACCTGCAGGTGGAGCTCGGATCGCCCAGCCGGGCCGAGTTGCGGGCCGACGTCGGCTCGGCCGAGTCCAGCGCGCTGGTCGCCGAGCGGGTCGCCCAGGCGCGGGCAGCCATGGCCGCGCGGTTGCACGGCATGCCGTGGCGGACCAACGCGGAGGTACCCGGCGCGACATTGCGGCGTCTCTGGCCGCTGTCGCCGTCGGTCACGTTCGCCGCCGACCGGGCCTACGAGACCGGGTCGCTCACCGCCCGCGGTCTCGACCGGGTGCTGCGGGTCGCCTGGACGCTGGCCGACCTGCGCGGCCTGGACCGGCCTGGCGGGACCGAGCTCGGCCTCGCGTTGAGCCTGCGCATCCCCGGGCGGGAAGCATGAACGCGTCATCCGTTCCCACCGGGCGGACTGGACTGGTTGGCCCGGGCCCCGGCGGCGCTCTGGACGGCGAGGACTCGGCGGACCGGCTCGCGCGGGCGGCACTCTCGCATCTCGTCGGGTACGGCAACGCGAGTCTGGCGGTTCTGCTGCGCACCGTCGGCCCCGCCGAGGCCTGGGCCCAGATCCGCGCCGAGCATCCGGACATCGAGCCGCGCCATGACCTGGACCGGCTGCGTCAGCTCGGTGGATGGCTGATCTGTCCCGGTGACCCGGGCTGGCCCTCGGGCCTTGAGAGCCTCGGCAGGGCGGCGGAGCGGGGCGAGCCGGAGTACGGCACGCCGCTCGCGCTGTGGGTCCTGGGCGAAGCTGGCGCCGCGCGGAAGGTTCTCACGGAGGGCGACCAGCGCGGCGTCGCGGTGGTAGGCAGCCGGGCGGCGACCGCCTACGGGCAGCACGTCGCGAGCGAGCTGGCATGCGCGCTCGTCGAACGGGACTGGATGGTCGTCTCGGGCGCGGCGTTCGGGATCGACGCCGCCGCGCACCGCGGCGCTCTCGCCGGCGGCGGAATGACGGCGGCTGTGCTCGCGTGCGGCGTCGACATCCCCTACCCGGCCGCGCACGCGCGACTGCTGGACGAGATCCGTGCCCACGGGCTGCTGGTCAGCGAGGTGCCGCTGGGCAGCCCGCCGCTGCGCCGGCGTTTCCTGATCCGCAACCGGCTCATAGCCGCGCTCACCAGAGGCACCGTGTTGGTCGAGGCGGGTGTGCGCAGCGGTGCGCTCAGCACCGCGCGGCATGCCCGCCGGCTGGGCCGCGGGCTCATGGTCGTGCCCGGCCCGGTGACGAGCGCGATGTCGGCCGGCTGCCATCGGCTGCTGCGTGACCACCGCGAGGACTGTGCGCTGGTCACCGACGCGCGCGACGTCGAGGAGGAGATCGGGCCGGTTGGTCTCGCCGGCGGCCCCGCGGGCGCCCCCACCAGCCCACGCGACGATCTGCCCGCGGCGGTGCGTGCCCTGCTGGAGGCGATGCCGACGCGCCGCGTCGCCGGCGTCGCGGTGCTGGCGCGGCGAATCGGCCGGGAGGCCAACGAGGTGCTCGCCATGCTCGGCCCGCTCGAGCTGGAAGGACTCGTCGAGTCCACGCCGGACGGCTACCGGCTGACCGCGCTCGGACGCGGTCCGGACGAGCCCCGACCGACCCGGCCCTGGCCGGCCCAGCGCCGCCCCACGGCATCCGACCCGGCTGGCTCGGCCCCGACCGGCACGTCCCACGTCGGCACGCCCGACGCCGATGCGGACGATGACGCCTTGTTCCCGATGCGGGAGGTAAACCCATGACCCCGAACAGTCAGCTCGCCGGACTGCGCGCCGCCCTGCGGCTTGTCCAGCGCGACCTCGACAGCCATCCGGGTGGCGGTCCCGCCATCGGCACCGACGACGACGGGACCGATGGCGTCGACCTGGATGGCGACAGCCTGGGCGAGGCCACCGGACTCGCCGTCGCGGGGAGTGGCCGGTTCCAGCTGGTCGGCACCGAGCAGGGGTTCTTCGTGGCGCTGCCGGACGGACGGTTCTGGCCGGCGGGCGCCGGGCCGTTGCCCCTCGGCGCCGAGGGGGACGAGGCCGTCCTCGCCGTCGCCCTGGGCGTGCAGGAGTGCTTCGGGGAGATCCTCTGGCATGCCTGGCCGCACTGCCCACGGCACGGCACGACGCTTCGCGCCGAAGCCCGGGACCCGGCCGACGAGGTGATCTGGCGCTGTGACGCGGACGAGGGCCACGACGTAGCCCCTGTCGGACACCTCGCGGCCGCGGCCTCGCGTCCCTCCTCGACTCCCAGCCAGACCCTGGCCGCCTCTTCCTCCGCCGTGCAGCCTGACCCCGAGACAGTCCGACCGGCCGTCTGACGGCTGTCGCCGTGCCGCACGACTGTCGTCGATGGGCGGAGGGGTAGGCGAAGGCGTGTACGGCGGCTGGGTGCCGGACGCGTGATCAAGCTGGCGTGACGTGACCGMTGTGAGGTGATGAAGTGGCGGCATGCGACCGACGGAGGCTTCTGGACCGGGTGGTGCTGGGGAACCCGGCTGGGACCGGGCGGTGGCCGCCTTCGTGGACCACCTGGTCGGGGAGCTGAACCGGTCACCGCAGACCGTGCGCGCTTACCGGGCGGATCTCGCGAGCCTGCGGGCGCATGCCATCAGGCTGGGAAGGCCGGAGCTCACAGCGCTCGACCTGGCCGTGCTGCGGGGCTGGCTCGCGAGTCTGCGCGCGGACGGCGCCGCGCCGGCCACCGTCGCGCGCCGGGCGTCGGTCGCGCGGGCGTTCTCCGCGTTCGCGGCGCGGCGCGGCCATCTGCCGGAGGATGTCGCGGCCCGGCTGGCCGGCGTGCGCGCGCCGAGGCGGATCCCACGAGTGCTCACCGTGGAGCAGGCACGCACCCTGCTCCACGGGTCGCCGCCGGGTGCCTCCCCGTCGGCGGACGGGGCCGGTTCTGAGACGCGGGACAGCGACAGCGGCCCACCGGCCGGCGGCCGGGAGGTCGGCGATCCGGGGGGTCCGTTGGCTGGTGCGCTGCGGATGCGCGACGACGCGGTGCTCGAACTGCTCTACGCCACCGGCGTGCGCGTGTCGGAGCTGTGCGGACTCGACCTCGACGATGTCGACCATGAGCGGCGCCTGCTGAGGGTCACTGGCAAGGGCGACCGGCAACGCGCCGTTCCTTATGGCCTTCCGGCGGCCCGCGCGCTCGCGGGCTGGTTGCGTTCCGGCCGGCCCGAGCTCGTCCGAACGTCCTCGCGGGCGTCCCGGCCTGGCATGGCCGATCCGGCAAAGGGCTCCGGAGGCCCAAATATCCCGAGCACCTCAGGAACCCCGGCCGGGTCCGCCAGTGCCCTGCTGCTCGGGGCCCGTGGCGGCCGGCTGGACCCCAGGTCGGTGCGACGGATCCTGGCCGCCCGGCTCGCCGCGACCGGCGGCCCGGATGGCGTGACCCCGCACGGGCTGCGCCACTCGGCGGCCACCCACCTGCTCAACGGCGGCGCGGACCTGCGCTCGGTGCAGGAACTGCTCGGCCACGCCAGCCTCGCGACCACCCAGATCTATACCCATGTCACCCCAGAGCGGCTGCGTGCCGCCTTCCAGCAGGCCCATCCGCGCGCCTGATCCGCCCAGGGGCCTCGCGCGGCGCGACAGCGACCCCTTCTCGGCCGTTGACCGTCAGCCGGTTCCCGCCCCGAGACCGGCGACGAGGATCGGGTGGGGCACGGGGAGCAGCCGGGGCGGGTCGGGGAGCAGCAGCGCAAGCGGGCTGAGGTAAGCGGCGCCGCGCAGCAGACCCCAGTGCAGGCATGCGTCCTGAGAACAGCCGGCGTGGCCCGTGGTCAGCCGGCCGAGTGGCGTCCCGGCGGTCACCCGCTGGCCCACGCTGACGAGGACGTCCAGCGGCTCGTACGTGGTCCGCAGTTCGCCGTGGATCACCGTGACGACGCCTCGTCCCGCGAGGACGCCCGCGTAGCTCACGACCCCGTCCCCGGCCGCCCGCACCGTCGCTCCGGCTCGCCCGCGCAGGTCGATGCCGCGGTGCCCGGCGCCGTAGGGGGTGGCCGGGGGCTGGAATGGCCGGGCGACCGTCAGCGGACCGTCCAGCGGCGCCCGCCAGCTGGACGGCTCGRCCGGCACCGCTCGCCCCGGTGGGATGAGGCCGGAGCCCGGGGGAGTGCCGCCGGGGACGCTGGTCAGCCGAGGCGCCGCGGCGAGCCGCTCGGCCACGGCCGCTGGCCGGGACACGGCGACCTGGCTCGCGGTGGCGGGGCGAGGCCAACCGCCGAGCGCCAGGACGGCGGCCAGGAACGCGGCGGCGACGAGCGGCGGGATGCGCGGGTCGTGGCTCGGGGCGGGGGCCATGGGAACTCCTGCGGCTCGATGGGCCCTGGAGCGGCCGGGGACGGGAGGCGCGGTGTTGGAGGACCGGACCCCGCCCCCGGCCGCCGTGTGCCGGCCCGGGGGCGTCGTCGGCCGGCCCGGCACACGATGTGCGCCGCGAACCCGGCGCGCCAGTGCGAGCCCGGCGGCTGTGGACAACCCGGGTCCTGTGGGTAACC
Organism: Pseudofrankia asymbiotica; assembly: GCF_001983105.1. GTDB lineage: Bacteria > Actinomycetota > Actinomycetes > Frankiales > Frankiaceae > Pseudofrankia > Pseudofrankia asymbiotica. Next base: position 126,343 of record NZ_MOMC01000017.1, read on the forward strand.
GCCGGGTAGTCGCCGTTCGGACGCCGCGCCGAGGATCTCCACGGGCGCGTCGACCCTTGTCCCGACCCGCCTGGCGGCCGGCGGCGCGGCGCCACGGCGGCGCCGAGCAGGCCCTCGGTCGGGCCGAGTATCATCAGCAGCGGAGCTCCGCAAGGAGCTCACTTCGCACGCCCGCTCCCGGCGGGCGCGGCAGGCCACGGTCGTCCTGTCGATGTCGTGTCTCGGCGTCGTCGGTCGATCATCGACGGCTCTCCGCGCCCCGTCACCACCCGGCCCTCAGCCGGCGTGGTCGGGAGGGCTTCCTCGGTCCGCCGCGTCGCGGCGGAAGGGGCCTATCGGGCGTCAGGGGTCGCCGGCGCCTGCCGCGACCGACAACCGAGACAATCCGGCCTTGCGTGCCGGACGGGAAGGAGCGGCGGTCATGGCCGTCGTCACGATGAGGCAGCTGCTCGAGAGCGGCGTGCACTTTGGGCACCAGACCAAGCGCTGGAACCCGAAGATGAAGCGCTACATCCTCACCGAGCGCAATGGCATCTACATCATCGACCTGCAGCAGACACTGTCCTACATCGACCGCGCCTACGACTTCGTCAAGGAGACGGTCGCGCACGGCGGAACGGTGCTGTTCATCGGCACCAAGAAGCAGGCGCAGGAGGCGGTCGAGGAGCAGGCCCGGCGGGTCGGGATGCYGTATGTCAAGGAGCGTTGGCTCGGCGGCATGCTGACCAACTTCTCCACGGTCTACAAGCGCCTGCAGCGGCTGAAGGAGCTCGAGGAGATCGAGCTGACTGGCGGCACCGAGGTGCGCACCAAGAAGGAACAGCTCGTCCTGAGTCGGGAGAAGACGAAGCTCGAGCGCACCCTTGGTGGTATTCGGGACATGTCCCGGGTGCCCAGCGCGGTCTGGATCGTCGACACCAAGAAGGAGCACATCGCCGTCGGGGAGGCGCGCAAGCTCAACATCCCCGTCGTCGCGATCCTGGACACCAACTGCGACCCGGACGAGGTCGACTACCCGATCCCGGGTAACGACGACGCGATCCGCAGCGCCGCGCTGCTCACCCGTGTGGTCGCGGACGCCGTCGGGGCCGGCCTGATGGCCCGCGCCGGCGCGAGCGCCAGCGACGCCAAGCCCGAGCAGCTCGCGGCCGACGAGCCGCTGGCCGAGTGGGAGCAGGAGGTCCTGCGCCGTGACGCCGAGGCCCCGGCGGCCGAGGCCCCCGCGGCTGAGGCCCCCGCGGCTGAGGCTCCGGCGACCGAGGCCGTGGCGGCTGAGGCTCCGACCGAGGCTCCGGTTGAGACGCCGGCCGAGGCTCCGGCCGAGGTCGCGCAGGACACCGTCGGTTCCTCGGTCTGAGGCTGACGCGGGCGGGATACCTCGCTTGTGTGGGGGCGCTGTCCCTGCCTGATCGGTGATACCGATGAGGCAGGGACAGCGGTCCGCGTGACCAGCGGATCGCGCGACAGGCGTTCGTGGCAGTTCTGATCGGTCGGTGTCGCACGCTGGGCGGGCTGTCTGTCCAACCAGGAGACAAAGCGGTGTGCCCTACTGGGTACGCCATGCGAGCCGCCTTACAGGCTCAAGGCGATCGAGGACCGACGCCCGCCAGCCCGTCGCGAGCGTCGGGAAGAGCGTGGCCCCGCGCCGGCTCCGCGGCTGCCTTGTGCCAGCCCAACAAGGATGTCGACCGCGGTAGTTGCTCCGGCCGTGGACATCCACTGAACGCAATAAGCGCAGGAGGGCGCGAAGCGCCCGACGACGGGCGGGAGCGCCCGTCACACCCAGAACGGGACGACAAAGACGATGGCACAGATCACTGCCGGCGAGATCCGCAAGCTCCGTGAAGTGACCGGAGCCGGGATGAGCGACGTCAAGAAGGCGCTCGTCGACCACGACGGCGACTTCGAGAAGGCGAAGGCCTGGCTGCGCGAGAAAGGCCTCGCGGGCGTCGCCAAGCGGTCCGGCCGCTCGACGGCGAACGGCCTGGTCGACTCCTACCTGCACCGCACCGACCCGCAGCTCCCGCCGACCATCGGGGTGCTCGTCGAGCTGCGCTGCGAGACGGACTTCGTGGCCAAGACGGACCAGTTCCAGCAGCTCGCCCGCGACATCGCGCAGCACATCGCGGCCGCCGACCCGCTGTACGTGACCGCGGACGCGATCCCGAACGAGGTCGTCGAGCAGGAGCGGCGGATCTATGAGGCCGCCGCCCGCGAGGAGGGCAAGCCGGAGCCCGCGATCACCAAGATCGTCGAGGGCAAGCTGAACGGCTACAGGAAGAGCGTGGCGCTCCTCGACCAGCCGTGGGTGAAGGACGGCAAGATCACGATTGGCGCGCTCATCGAGGACGCGGGCGCGTCGCTCGGCGAGAAGATCGAGATCGGGCGCTTCGCCCGCTTCAACATCCGCCAGTCGTAGGCGCGCGCCGCGGGTTCGCCCGTTGYGCATCTTCTGGACCGGCTCCGGGGTCTCTGGGCAGTGATGCTCGGGAGGCAGCCCCGGAGCCGTGCCTGGTTTCGCCTCCAGATCGCCCGGTCATCGGCGCTCGTCCGGGGTGATGAACGAGGCCGCGATCCGGGCCGGAGGCCGACGCTCCCTTCGACGGCGGGCCGTCGACAGAATGGTCCGCCTACTGCCCCGCGGCGCCGGTTGCCCGCCTGCGTGGGGGCATCAGTCCCACTGAAATGGCGGGGCGACCTGCCGCCGATGGGGCCGGGCCACCAGGGACGGCCCCGGATGGGGCAGACTGGCAGTCAGCGAAGACCTCCGGCCGAACATCACGGCCGCTGGCGCGGCCAAAGGAGGCGCGAGGCTCCACGCGCGCGCCTCCGGCGGCCCCTGTGGGGAGAGGGCCACCCGTGATCGATCAAGCCGAGGTGACCACCGGGCCTGAGAGCACCGAGCCCAGGTGGCCGCGTGTCCTGCTCAAGCTGTCTGGTGAGGCGTTCGCCGGCAGCGATCAGCTGGGCATCGACCCCGTGACCATCTCGACGATCGCGCGGCAGGTCGCGCACGTGGCCCGGTCGGGCATCGAGGTCGCGATCGTCGTCGGCGGGGGCAACATGTTCCGGGGCCAGGCCCTCGCCGAACGYGGGATGGACCGGGCCAGAGCCGACTACATGGGCATGCTCGGCACGGTCATCAACTGCCTCGCCCTGGCCGACTTCCTCGAGCGTGAAGGCACGGTCACCCGGGTCCAGACGGCGATCGCCATGGGCCAGGTCGCCGAGCCGTACCTGCCGTTGCGCGCCATCCGGCACCTGGAGAAGGGGCGGGTCGTCATCTTCGGAGCCGGCCTCGGCGCGCCGTTCTTCTCGACCGACACCACCGCCGCGCAGCGGGCCCTGGAGGTCAAGGCCCAGGCCGTGCTCAAGGCGACGAAGGTGGACGGCGTCTACGACGCGGACCCGCGGACCAACCCGGGCGCGGTGCGCTTTGACACGCTCACGTACGGGGAAGTCCTCACTCGTGGGCTGAAGGTCATGGACGCGACCGCGATCAGCCTCTGCATGGACAACGCGATGCCGATCGTCGTCTTCGACCTGCTGACCGAAGGGAACATCTCGCGCGCCGTGCGAGGTGAGAAGATCGGGACTCTGGTTAGTGTCGACGCCTACGGAACGGAAGGACAGCGGTGATCGACGACACACTCCTCGAGGCCGAGGAGAAGATGGACAAGGCCGTCTCGGTCGCCAAGGAGGATTTCGCCAACATCCGGACGGGCCGGATCACGCCCGCCGTGTTCTCGAAGATCCTCGTCGACTACTACGGCGCGCCCACCCCCGTTCAGCAGCTCGCGTCGTTCCACATCCCCGAGCCCCGCATGGTCATCATCACCCCGTATGACAAGTCGTCACTGGCCGCCGTCGAGAAGGCGATCCGCGACTCCGACCTCGGCGTGAACCCGAGCAACGACGGCTCGATCATCCGTGTGGCCTTCCCGGAGCTCTCCGAGCAGCGGCGACGCGACCTGGTCAAGGTGGCCCGTGGCAAGGCCGAGGACGCCCGGATCAGTGTCCGCAACGTGCGTCGGCACGCCAAGGAGGCGCTGGACCGGATCGTCCGGGACGGCGAGGCCGGCGAGGACGACGGCCGCAGGGCGGAAAAGGACCTGGACGAGGCGACCCACCGCTATGTCGCCCAGATCGACGAACTGCTCAAGACCAAGGAGTCCGACCTCCTGTCGGTCTGAGCGCTTCCATCCGGTCTGAGCGCTTCGGGCCGGTCTGGGCGGTCCTCGGACGGCGGTCTCCTCGGCGGCCCCAGGTGGCCCAAGATGCCTGGCTGGGGGACGATCCCCCGGACCAACGACCGAGGTCAGCGAAGGGGCGAGGTGAGCGAAGGTCTGCGCGCCACGGCGCCGGCCGACGGGCTGGGTCAGGAGTCCGCCCCCGCCGATCCATCGGCGCGGATCCGGGCCTCCGAGACCGGCGGAGCCGTTCTCGGAGGAGCCTCGGAGGACCCAGCCGCACGGCTCCGCGTCGGCGAGCCCGTCGGCGAGCCTGACCCGGTGGTGGCGGCCGCGGCTGCCGCGTCGGGTGGCGTGGTCGTGAGCCCGCCCGCCCCGGATGGGCCTTCCCCGGAGAACCAGGTGGGACAGGCGGATCAGGCCGGCCCCGCTGACGAGCCGGCCCGGCCGGCCCGCCGGCGGATCAGGGCTGGCCGCAACCTGCCGGCGGCCATCGCCGTCGGCGTTCTGCTCGCCGTGCTGATACTGGTGCCGCTGTTCACCCTCAAGGCGGGGTTCATCGGTGTCGTCGGCCTCGCCGTCGCGATCGGCACCTTCGAGGTCGTGCGAGCGCTGCGGCTCGCGGGGCTGCGGCCGCCGCTGGTACCGCTGGTCGCCGGCGCGGTGGCGATGCCGATCGCCGCCTACGTCGGCGGGCCGGGGGCGTTGGTCGGCGCGCTCGCGCTCACCGTGCTGCTCGCCGTGGCGGTCCGGGCCGTCGGCGAGCCGGCGGGGCTGCCGGCCGACCTGGYCGCCACGATCTTCGCCGCCGTCTACGTCGGGTTCGCCGCCGGCTTCGCGGCGCTGCTCACCGCTGGGTCGGACGGCAGCTGGCGGGTGGTGGCCTTCCTCGGGACGGTCGTCGCCAGCGACATCGGCGGCTACACCGCCGGCGTGCTCTCCGGTGGGCGCCACAAGCTCGCGCCGTCGGTCTCACCGGGCAAGTCCTGGGAGGGTTTCGCCGGCTCCGCCCTCGCCTGCGTCGTGGTGGCGAGCGTGGTCGTCAGCTGGCCGCTCGGAGGGCATGTCTGGCAGGGGGTTCTCCTCGGGCTCGCCGTCGTGTGCACCGCGACCATCGGCGACTTGGGCGAGTCGCTGCTCAAACGCGACATCGGCATCAAGGACATGGGCAACCTGCTGCCCGGTCACGGCGGGATCATGGACCGGCTCGACTCCCTGCTGTGCACCGCGCCGGTCGCCTGGCTGCTCATCAACTCCTTCCTGCCACCGAGCTGACCGCCGCGGGCCTCCTCCCAGAACGGGCTGCCCGCCCCGCCGGCATCTCATTTGGCACACTGGAGGGGCTATGACAGCCACCAGCTCCGGAGCCGACCAGGCCGCCAGGACCGATGGTCCGGCCGAGCGGGCGGTGGGTCTCACCCTCACGCCCCGCCGGGTGAAGCCGCCGCGACACCTGGCGGACCTCTCCCGCGACGAGCGCCGCGCCGTCGCGGTCGAGCTCGGCCAGCCGGCCTTCCGGGCCGACCAGCTCGCCCGGCACTACTTCGCCCGGCTCGCCGCGCCCGGCGACACGGCCGGCATGACCGACCTGCCGACCGCCGCCCGCGACGCGCTGGCCGACGCGCTGCTGCCGAGGCTGTTGACCGCCGGCGGGACGCTCACCTGCGACGACGGCGCGACCCGCAAGACCGCGTGGCGCACCGTCGACGGCGCGACCATCGAGTCGGTGCTGATGCGCTACCCGGACCGGGCGACCGTGTGCGTCTCCAGCCAGGCCGGCTGCGGCATGGGCTGCCCGTTCTGCGCGACCGGCCAGGGCGGCCTCACGCGCAACCTGACGGTCGCCGAGATCGTCGAACAGGTCGTGGACGCCGCCAGGGTGCTGCGCCGCGGCGAGCTGCCAGGCGATGATGGGCATCCCGGCCAGGCGGGGAGCGGGATCGCTTCCTCGGTGCGCTCCGGAAGGCCGCGGGACCGGCTGTCCAACGTCGTGTTCATGGGCATGGGCGAGCCGCTCGCCAACTACCGGGCGCTGGTCACCGCGCTGCGCCGGATCAGCGATCCGGCTCCGGACGGGCTGGGGATCTCCGCCCGCGCGCTCACTGTCTCCACGGTCGGCCTCGTCCCGGCGATCGGCAGGCTCGCCCGCGAGGGGCTGCCAGCGCGGCTCGCGGTCTCCCTGCACGCGCCCGACGACGAGCTGCGCGACACCCTCGTCCCGATCAACACCCGCTGGAAGGTGGCCGAGGTGCTCGACGCGGCCTGGGAGTACGCGGCGCTGACGGGACGGCGGGTGAGCATCGAGTACGCCCTCATCGGCGGGGTCAATGACCAGCCTGAGCGGGCCGACCTGCTCGCTCGGCTGCTCGTCGGGCGGCCCGCGCACGTCAACCTGATCCCGCTCAACCCCACCAGGGGGTCGAGCTGGCACGCCAGCGCGGAGGCGGCCGAGCGGGAGTTCGTCGCCCGGCTGCGCGCCCGCGGGATCACCACGACGGTCCGCGACACCCGCGGCCGCGAGATCGCGGCCGCCTGCGGCCAGCTGGCCGCCGACGCCACAGACGCCACAGACGCCGCCGTCGGCCCCCGCCACGCGGGCCGCGCGGGCGACGCCGCTCTGGGCGTCACCGACAACCTTGAGGGCGTCCCTGACCTCGACGACGCCGACGTGGGCCGTGGCCTTCAATAACCCGTCCTCCAGGGCCGGTTCCGCCGGCCGTGGTGGCTCCGCGGCCAGCGGCGGGGGCAGGGGCGGCGACGTCTCGGCCCGCCGGGTCTCGGCGCGCTCCGCGACCGGTCGTGGCCTGGCCGGCCGGCCCCCCCTCGGCGCGCGTGATGCCACTCCCGGGCGGGGGCACCGTGCCTCCGGGGCGCGGGGCGGGCAGGCCGCGCGCCGCGGCGGCCCGCTGACACGCACGTCCAGGAGCACGACCCTGGTGCCGATCGCCGCCGCCGGCGTCGTGCTCCTGATGCTGCTCTGGTACGCGCTCGCGCACGACCCCGCCGACTCGCCGGCCGGGGCGGGGGAGAACATCGCCGCCGCCGCGCGGTCGGGCCTTCCCGGTGACGCCGCGGGGACGGCCGCCGACGGGAAGGGYGACGGCGACGTGACGGTCGTCGCGGCCACCCCCGGTCCGAGCGGCTGCCAGACCGGCAGGACGCTTCCGGCGGGCGTGACCACCGAGTCCGTCACCGTCGGCTCGACGAAGCGCACCTACCTTCTCGCGGTCCCGCCCGCCACCGACAACGACCAGTCCCGGCCGCTGATCCTCAACTTCCATGCCGACGGCCAGGCGCCCACCGACGTGGAGGCCTACACCGGGCTGGCGGGCGAGGCGACGAAACGCGGCTATGTCGTCGTCGACCCGGCCGGGGTCGACAACCAGTGGAACCTCACCCGGTCGGGTGCCGTCGGGCAGGCCGACGGCGCGTTCGTCGCCGCGCTGCTGAACGACCTGCGCGGTCGCGGCTGCTTCGCCGACGGCCGGGTCTTCGCCGTCGGGTACGGGGACGGCGCCGACATGGCGGTGGCCGCGAGCTGCGCGCTGCCCGGCCGGATCGCCGCGATCGTCTCCGTCGCTGGCAGCACGGTGCCGCCCAGCTGCGCGAAGACGATCACGAACCTGCTCGAGGTCCATGGCGCGGCCGACCAGATCGCTCCCTGGGATGGGGGAGGCGCGCCGCGCACCGGGGTGACCGCGCAGTCGGTGCCTGAACGCCTCGGCCGCTACGCCCAGGCCGCCGGCTGTTCCGCCGCGCCCAAGCCGCAGCCCCTGCCGGGGCTGGGCCAGCTGACCGCCTGGACCTGCGACGGCAAGCCCGACGTCGGTGCCCTGTCCGTCAACGGCGGCGGGCACACCTGGCCCCAGGCACAGGCACGTCCCGAGCTCGGGCCGACGGCGACGTCGTTCAGCGCGACGGTGGTCAGCCTTCTCTACTTCCAGGCCCACCCGGTGGTTGGCTCGGTCGTCTCGGCGGGCTCCCCGGGCATCGGTGACTCCCTGGGCAGGGCCCTCGCCGGCGGCTGAGCGGCCTTCCCGCCGATCCCGGCGCACCGGTCCTGAGGGGTCGATGCCCGCCGCGTGCCGGGTGAGAATCGACGGTTCGTGGCACCTATGGGCCTGATCCGGGCAGGTTCGCGATGCGGCAGCCGCCCGCGTGTCCGAAGCTGTTCGGGAGCGCGTCACTCCTGCTTCACGTTGTTCACGGCCGCTTCGGGTTGTTCGCGGCGCCCTCGCCGCCTGGCTACGGAATGAAACGAACACCGAACCGTGCGCCACGCGCCGAGCGGCCACGAGCCAATCGGCGGGTGCGGGGTGTCATGAAGCGAACAGGGGTGAACCGAACAGGCCGTCGTCGGGTCGCGGACGAGCCTGCGACAATGGGGTGGTGTCGCAGCCACGGGTCGTTCGTGAGGTCGTTCTGCTCGGGTCGACGGGCTCGATCGGGACCCAGGCCATCGATGTAATCCAGCGCAACCCGGACGAGTTCCGGGTCGTCGCCCTGCTCGGGGGCGGGTCGCGGGTGGACCTGCTCGCCCAGCAGGCGCTCGACCTCGGCGTCGAGGTCGTCGGCGTGTCGGCCGCCTCGGCCGCGCAGGACCTGCAGCTCGCCTTCTACGCGGAGGCGTCGAAGCGCGGCTACCGCAAGGGCGAGTTCGTCGTCCCGAAGATCCTGGGCGGCCCCGAGGCCGCCCTTGAGATCGCCGCCTGGCCGTGCGACATCGTGCTCAACGGCATCACCGGCTCCGTCGGGCTCGCACCCACGCTCGCCGCGCTGGCGGCCGGCCGCACGGTGGCGCTCGCCAACAAGGAGTCGCTGGTCGTCGGCGGCCCGCTCGTGCTGGACGCGGTCGGCGACAACCCCGACCGCCTGGTGCCGGTCGACTCCGAGCACTCCGCCCTCGCGCAGTGCCTGCGCGGCGGGCGGCGCCACGAGGTGCGCAAGCTGATCCTCACCGCCTCGGGCGGGCCGTTCCGCGGCAAGAAGCGCGCGGAGCTGGAGGCGGTCACGCTGGACCAGGCACTCGCGCATCCGACCTGGGCGATGGGCCCGGTCATCACGATCAACTCGGCGACCCTGATGAACAAGGGTCTCGAGCTGATCGAGGCACAGCTGCTGTTCGGCATCCCGTACGACGACATCGATGTCGTCGTACACCCGCAGTCGCTGGTGCACTCGATGGTCGAGTTCTACGACGGCTCGACGCTGGCCCAGGTGTCACCGCCGGACATGTGCCTGCCGATCGCGCTCGCGCTCGGYTGGCCGGAGCGGGTGCCGAAGGCCCAGCGGCCGATGGACTGGACGACCGCGCAGACCCTGAACTTCTTCCCGCTGGACACCACCGCCTTCCCCGCGGTGGGGCTCGCGCGGGAGACGGGCAAGCGCGGTGGGACCGCCCCGGCGGTCTTCAACGCCGCCAACGAGGAGGCGGTCGCCGCCTTCATCGCCGGGCGGCTGCCGTTCGTCCGGATCGTCGACGTCGTCGCGGAGGTGCTCTCGGCGCACGAGGTGATCGCCAAGCCGACCCTCGACGAGGTGTTCGCCACCGAGCGCGAGGCCCGCGCCGCCGCGAACCGGCTGATCGACCGGACGGCCAGCGAGGTGGTGTCGCGGTGATGGTCCTGGGCATCGTCGCCTTCGCGGTGGCGCTGCTGGTCTCGGTCTGCCTGCACGAGGCCGGGCACTTCGTCACCGCCCGGCACTACGGGATGAAGGCCTCCCGGTTCTTCGTCGGCTTCGGCCCGACCGTGTGGTCGAGCAAGCGCGGCGAGACGGAGTACGGCGTCAAGCTGGTCCCCGCCGGCGGGTTCGTGAAGATCGAGGGGATGACCGCCCTCGAGGAGATCGACCCGGACGACGTGCCGCGGGCGTTCTACAACAAGCCGGCGCGAGCCCGGTTCGTGGTCATGTCGGCCGGTTCGGTCGTGCACTTCATCATCGCCATCCTGCTGATCTACACCGTCCTGCTCGCCTTCGGCTCGCCGAAGGTGAGCGAGAACAAGATCGGCGCCATCAGTTGCGTGTCGACCAGCGGCGAGTGCACGGGCTCCGGCCCGGCGGCCGCGGCCGGCATGGAGGTCGGCGAYCGGGTGGTGTCCTTCGACGGCACGCGGGTCACGAGCTGGCAGCAGTTCACCCAGCTCGTGCGTGACCATGGCGCGGGACCCGCGACCGTCGTCGTCGACCGGGACGGCAGACAGCTCCCTCTGCACCCGAACCTCGTGCAGGTGCTGCGTGACCGGCAGACCGGTGGCGCGGGGTCCGACCCGGTCGGAGCGATCGGCGTGAAGCCGGGTCTCGACTCCGACCACTACGGGCCGATCGCGGCGATCCCGCGCACCGGCCAGGTCATCTGGTCCGGCTTCACCGGGATGTACGACACGCTGACCCACCGCCTCGACGATCTGGGCAACCTGTTCAGCGACAACCGTGACCCCGCCGGTTTCGTCAGCGTGGTGGGCGCGGCCCGTATCGGCGGTGACGTCGTCGCCGACGCGGGCAGCTCCTGGCCGGACCGGATCCGCGACTTCCTGGTCCTGGTGGCGGCGATCAACCTGGCCGTCGGGATCTTCAACCTGTTGCCGCTGCTGCCGCTCGACGGCGGCCACATCGCCGTCCTGGCGTTCGAGCAGACGCGGCACGGCTTGCGGCGCCTGCGTGGCTACCGTGGCCCCGTGAAGCGCGTGGACTTCGCCAAGCTGTTACCAGCCACGTACGCGACGGTCGTGGTGTTGCTCGGGTTCAGCCTGCTCATTCTGTCCGCCGACATCRTCAACCCGATCCGTCTGTAGTGATCAGCGAGGCGCGCCGCTCCGGGTATCGGTCTGCCGTGCGCGCAACCGCATCCATATCCCAGTGAGGACAACGTGACCGTTACTCTGGGCATGCCACAGGCTCCGGCCCGTCCCCTTGGCAAGCGCCGGGTGAGCCGGCAGATCAAGGTCGGCAGCGTCCTGGTCGGCGGCGACGCGCCGGTCTCGGTGCAGTCGATGTGCACCACCCTGACCGCCGACGTGAACGCGACGCTGCAGCAGATCGCGGAGCTCACCGCCTCGGGCTGCCAGATCGTCCGGGTCGCCGTGCCAAGCCAGGACGACGCCGACGCGCTCGCCGCGATCGCCCGCAAGTCGCCGATCCCGGTGATCGCCGACATCCACTTCCAGCCGAAGTACGTCTTCGCCGCGATCGACGCGGGCTGCGCGGCCGTCCGGGTGAACCCGGGCAACATCAAGGCGTTCGACGACAAGATCGGCGAGATCGCCCGCCGGGCCGGTGCGGCCGGCATCCCGATCCGCATCGGTGTCAACGCAGGTTCGCTCGACAAGCGGCTGCTCGCCAAGTACGGCAAGGCGACGCCGGAGGCGCTGACCGAGTCGGCGCTCTGGGAGTGCTCGCTGTTCGAGGAGCACGACTTCCGGGACATCAAGATCTCGGTCAAGCACCACGACCCGGTCGTCATGATCGCGGCCTACCGGATGCTGGCGGAGCGCTGCGACTACCCGCTGCACCTGGGTGTCACCGAGGCCGGCCCGCAGTTCCAGGGCACGATCAAGTCGGCCGTCGCGTTCGGCGCGCTGCTCGCCGAGGGCATCGGCGACACCCTGCGGGTGTCGCTGTCCGCGCCTCCGGTCGAGGAGGTCAAGGTCGGCACGGCGATCCTCGAGTCGCTCGGCCTGCGCGACCGCCGGCTCGAGATCGTCTCCTGCCCGTCCTGCGGGCGCGCCCAGGTCGACGTCTACACGTTGGCCAACCAGGTCGCCGCCGGTCTGGAGGGCATGGAGGTCCCGCTGCGCGTGGCCGTCATGGGCTGCGTCGTCAACGGTCCCRGCGAGGCCCGCGAGGCCGACCTCGGTGTCGCCTCCGGCAACGGCAAGGGCCAGATCTTCGTCCGCGGCGAGGTCGTCAAGACCGTGCCCGAGGCGCAGATCGTCGAGACCCTGATCGAGGAGGCCATGCGCCTCGCCGAGGAGATGGAGACCGCGGGCGTCGCCTCCGGCGAGCCCTCCGTCTCCGTCGCCTAGCCGCGGATCATGATGCCGGATGGGTCTGCCACTACGGTCTAGCCCGGTCCGGCTGCTCGACGACCGCGACCTGCCCGCGGTCCGCCAGCTGTTGGCCCGAGACCCGGTCACCGACGTGTTCGTCGCGTCCCGGGTGGAGGCCTGCGGGCTCGACCCATGGCGGCTGGGYGCGGAGGTATGGGGGCACATCGTCGACGGCAGGATCGCGGCGCTGTGCTATTCGGGTGCGAACCTGTGGCCGGTCGGCGCGGGTACGACGTCCGTTCGGCTGTTCGCCGAGCGGGCGCGCCGTGCCGGCCGGCGCTGCTCGTCGATCGTCGGTGAGGCGAACTCGGTAAGCCAGCTGTGGCGGAACCTGGAACCCTCCTGGGGCCCGGCCCGCGAGGTGCGAGGCGAGCAGCCGTTACTGGTCATCGACGCCCCGCCGCTGATCGCTCCCGACCCGCGCGTCCGGCTGGTACGCCCGGACGAGCTGGACATCCTCATGCCCGCGAGCATCGCGATGTTCACCGAGGAGATCGGCGTGTCGCCGATCCTCGTCGACGGTGGGGCGCTCTACCGCGCCCGCGTCGCGGAGTTCGTCGGGYAGCGCCGCTCGTTCGCGCGCATCGAGAACGGGCGGGTGCTGTTCAAGGCCGAGATCGGCGCCATCGCCGGCGGGGTGAGCCAGGTGCAGGGCGTCTGGGTCGCGCCGGAGCTGCGCGGGCGCGGGCTCGGCGCCGCCGGCACGGCGAGCGTCGTGGCGCTCGCGCAGGCGATGTACGCGCCGGTCGTCAGCCTGTACGTCAACGACTTCAACCTGCCGGCCCGCCACGCCTACGAGCGGGTGGGCTTCCGCCGCGTCGGCACCTTCGCGTCGATCCTGTTTTAGATCTTCACTCGTCCAGGGGTCCGCTGACCTCTATTCTCGATAAAGCCCATCGGGAAAACGGAAAGTTTGTTACTCGTCTGTGTTGCGGATGCAACAACGTGTTGGTCACGGTCTGCCCCGTCTGGCATGCTGTCGTTCCCGACAAGTCCGATCGACTTGCCTGTAACGTTGCGGTGTGTACGTCCGGGGAGGACCAAGATATGAAGCCGAGTAGGCTGTGGCGCCACAGTGCGCCCCTGATCGCTGCTGGTGCGGCGCTCGCGCTGGCGGTGACCGCCTGCGGCGGTGACTCCGGGGGAAGTGACGACTCCGGGGCGAGCGCTGGCGCCGGGCCGAACGCGGGCCAGTCGATCGCGATCGTCGGGTATTCGGTGCCTAAGCCCGCCTACAACGCACTGCAGGACGCGTTCGTCAAGACGGACGCGGGCAAGGGCGTGAAGTTCTCGGAGACCTTCGGGGCGAGCGGCACCGTGAGCAAGTCGGTGGCCAGTGGCCAGAAGGCCGACTTTGTGACCTTTTCTCTTGATCCAGACATGACCCGCCTGGTGCCGAAGTTCGTCGCCGAGAGCTGGAACGCGGACAGCACCAAGGGGCAGATCACGAACTCCGTCGTGGTGATCGCGGTCCGCAAGGGGAACCCGCTGCACATCACCGGCTGGGATGACCTGATCAAGCCGGGCGTCAAGATCGTCACCCCGGACCCGGCGTCCTCGGGCTCGGCGAAGTGGAACATCCTGGCGGCCTACACCCACACCATCGCCGAGGGCGGCACGGACGCGCAGGCCCAGGAGTACCTCACCTCCTTCTTCAAGAACGTGGTGAGCAAGCCCTCCAGCGGCGCGGACGCGACCACCACGTTCACGCAGGGCACCGGTGACGTGCTGATCTCCTACGAGAACGAGGCGATCGGCGCCCGGCAGAAGGGTGTCGACCTGGACTACGTCATCCCCAAGGAGACGTTCCTGATCGAGAACCCGGCCGCGGTGACCGTGAAGGCCTCGGCGGCGGCCAAGGCGTTCCTGGAGTACGCCAGGAGCGACGAGGGCCAGGCGATCTTCGCCAGCCACGGCTTCCGCCCGACCGACAAGAACGCGACCGTCGGCACCGTGCAGGGCGCGAACGACCCCTCCAAGCCGTTCCCGACGGTGGAGAAGCTGACCACCATCACGGACCTCGGTGGCTGGAGCAAGGTCAACAAGGAGTTCTTCGACGCCGACAACGGCATCGTGACGAAGATCGAGAACGCCACCGGATGAGCACCGTGGTGGAGCCGGCGACGGCGGCTTCACCGGCTCGTTCCCGGGCCGCGCGGGACGCCTCTGGCGCCGCGCGGCTCGGGGCCGGGTCGGGGCTCGGGCTGGGCGTGGCGGTGCTGTGGCTGAGCCTGCTGGTGCTGATCCCGCTGGCGGCGGTCGTCGCGCGGGGGTTCACCGGCGGATGGAGCGGCTTCTGGGACAACATCACCGACCCCAATGCCGTGAGAGCCCTGCGCCTGACCGTGACGACCTCGCTGCTGGTGGCCGCGATCAACGCGGTGATGGGGACGCTGCTGGCCTGGGTGCTGGTGCGCGACCCCTTCCCCGGCCGGCGGCTGGTGGACGTGATCATCGACATCCCGTTCGCGCTGCCGACCATCGTCGCCGGACTGGTGCTGCTCGCCGTCTACGGCACCGACAGCCCGGTCGGGATCCATCTGCTCGGCACCCAGCGGGCGATCGTCCTCGGGCTGCTCTTCGTGACGCTCCCGTTCGCCGTGCGGTCGGTCCAGCCAGTCCTCATGGCGCTGGACAGGGAGGTGGAACAGGCCGCCGCCTGCCTCGGCGCGTCGCCGTTCACGACCTTCCGGCGGGTGGTGCTGCCGCTGCTGCTGCCGGCGATCGCGTCGGGGGCGACGCTGGCGTTCGCCCGGGCGATGGGCGAGTACGGCTCGGTGCTGCTCATCTCCGGCGGGCTCAGCCGTACCAAGGTGTCCTCGATGTACGCGTACCAGAAGATCGAGAACTTCGACTTCCCCGCGGCCGCGGCCACCGCGACCGTCCTGCTGGCGGTCAGCCTGCTGGTGATCGTCGGCCTGGACCTGCTGCAGCGCGCGGCGGCCCGCCGTGGGTGACCGCCGTTCCACCCGCCTCGGGCTGCGCGTCGTCGCGCTGCTCTACGTCGCGGTCCTGGTGCTGGTCCCGCTGGTGGTCGTGACCTGGAAGACGGTGCGCCCCGGGCCGGCGGCCTTCTGGTCGGCCATCAGCTCCGACCAGGCGGTGACCGCCTTCCGGCTGACCGCCGAGATCGCGCTGGCCTCGGTCGCGCTCAACGCCGTGTTCGGAGTGGGCCTCGGGCTGCTGATCACCCGCTACCGCTTCCCCGGGCGCCGGCTGCTCAGCGCGCTCGCCGACCTGCCGCTCTCGGTCTCGCCGATCGTGGTGGGCCTCGCGCTGGTGCTGGTCTACGGCCCGGTCGACGGCTGGTTCGGCAGCACCCTGCACAGCGCCGGGATCGAGATCATCTTCTCGCTCCCCGGCATGATCCTCGCGACGACCTTCGTCTCGTTCCCGCTGGTCCTGCGTGAGGTGGTCCCCGTCCTCCTGGAGGAGGGCGTCGAGCAGGAGCAGGCCGCCCGGGTGCTGGGCGCCAGCGCCTGGCAGCGCTTCCTGCGGATCACGCTGCCGGTCATCCGGCCCGCGCTGCTGTACGGGATCGTGCTGAGCCTGGCCCGCTCGATCGGGGAGTACGGCGCCGTGCTCGTGGTGTCCGGCAACGTCAGCGGCGAGAACCAGACCCAGACCGTGCCGCTGCTGGTCGGCGAGCGGGTCCAGCAGCTCGAGCCAGGGGCCTTCCAGCTGGCGTTCCTGCTCATCGTCGTCACGGTGCTCGTCATCGTGCTGGTGTTCCTCCGCCGGCGCGAGAGCGAGTCGAAGCACAGCGAGCCGCCGGCCGTGGCGCCGGACGACCTCGCCCTGTCGGCGGACCCGGCGCCGGCCGCCCTGGCGCTGCACAACGTCGCGTCGAACGACGTCGAACTGGACAAAGGTGGGCTCAGGTGAGCATCGAGGTCAACTCGGTCGGGAAGCGGTTCGGTAGTTTCGTCGCGCTCGACGACATCGACCTGACCGTGGCGGACGGGCGGCTGACCGCGCTCCTGGGTCCCAGCGGCGGCGGCAAGTCCACCCTGCTGCGCATCATCGGCGGTCTTGAGCAGCCGGACACCGGCACCGTCCGGATCAACGGGAAGGACGCCACCCGCGTCCCCCCGCAGCGCCGCAACGTGGGCTTCGTGTTCCAGCACTACGCGGCCTTCAAGCACCTGTCGGTCTATCGCAACGTCGCCTTCGGCCTGGAGATCCGCAAGCGCCCCAAGGCCGAGATCCGCGCGCGGGTGCAGGAGCTGCTGGCCCTGGTCCACCTGGAGCAGTTCGCCGACCGGCTGCCCGAGCAGCTCTCCGGCGGGCAGCGCCAGCGGATGGCGCTGGCCCGCGCCCTCGCGGTCGAGCCGACGGTGCTCCTGCTCGACGAGCCGTTCGGCGCCCTGGACGCCCAGGTCCGCAAGGAGCTGCGCGACTGGCTGCGCCGCCTGCACGACGAGGTGCAYGTCACCACGATCTTCGTCACCCATGACCAGGAGGAGGCGCTCGAGGTGGCCGACGAGCTCGTGGTCATCAACCAGGGCCGCATCGAGCAGGTCGGTACCCCGGCTGACGTCTACGACAAGCCCGCGAACGACTTCGTGATGGGCTTCCTCGGCCCGGTCACCCGCCTCTCCGGCAAGCTGGTCCGCCCGCACGACCTGGAGATCTTCACGTCCGACACCCCCGACACCACGCCCGCCGAGGTCGCCGGCCTGCAGCGCATCGGTTTCGAGGTCCGGGCCACGCTGGACGCCGGGGCCGAGCAGCCCTGGGCGCAGCTCACCCGCGGGCAGGCCGAGGACCTCCGTCTCGCGATCGGCCAACGCGTGTGGGTCCGCGCGACCCGCTGAGGGAGCCGCCGGCGGCCGTGTTGACGGAGCCGCCGTCGACTGTGTCGAGGGAGCCGCCGGTGACTGTGCGGCGTGGCCGGTCGGCGCCGGCGGGGCAGGCACCAGGCTCGCTGGCGCGAGGCGCGTCGCGCGCCGAGCCTGCCGGGGACACCCGCCATAGGCGTGATCACTGGCTAGGCGGCAAGATGGTGGTATGCAGATCTCCGCGCGCGCCGACTACGCCCTGCGCGCACTGCTGACGCTGGCCGCCAGCGACGGCGGCCTTGTCAAGGGCGAGACGCTTGCCTCGGCGCAGGACCTGCCGCTGCGGTTCCTCGAGAACATCCTGACCGACCTGCGGCGCAGCGGCCTGGTGACCAGCCGGCGCGGCGCGGAGGGCGGCTACCAGCTCGCCAGGCCGGCCCACGAGATCGACGTGGCGACCGTGATCAGAGCCACCGACGGGCCGCTGGCCGGCGTGCGCGGGCGCAGGCCGGAGGAGGTCACGTACGACGGCGCGGCCAAGAACCTGCAGGACGTCTGGATCGCTGTCCGGGTGAGCCTGCGTCAGGTGCTCGAGGCCGTGACCCTCGCCGACATCGCGAGCGGTGACCTTCCGGAGATCGTCCGCGAGCGCGGCAGGGCGCCCGGCGCCTGGTCCAGGCGCTGACGGAACCGGGAGCCGCGGGTCCGGGGGCCCCAAGTCAGGGAGCCGCGGGTCGGGAGCCTCGGGTCAGAGGCGGCCGGGGAGCGCCTTGACCGCCGTCCCGGCGTTCACGTCGGCGGTGAGCCGGGCGTGTTGGGCGCGTAGTGCCGCCTGGGCGAGCGCGTCGACGACGAGCTCGCGGGCCCTGCCGGTCACCAGGCCGACGGCGTCGTAGGAGCTCGCCGCGGTCCGGTCGTCCAGCTCGGCGAGCAGTGTGAGTGCGGCCCCCACGCTGGCCGGGCTCACCGGCAGCGTGTAAGCGGGCTGCGCCGCCGGCGGCTTCGCCCCCGCGTCCAGGAGCAGCGCGGTCAGCGCGTCGCGCAGCTGCCGGTGTGCCGTGAAGGCGGCGGTGGCGAGGCCGCGGGCGTCACGCGCGCTCGCGCCCAGCGGCGCGAGCGCGCCGCCGGCGAAGGCCGTTCCGTACACCGCCGCGTGCTCGACCGCCACCAGCGCCGACAGCGCGGTGACGGCGCGCGCGTCCAGCGCCGCGTTGGGCGAGCCCTTGGCGCTGGGCGCGGTCGCCGGCCGGCTGGTCGCCACCATCGTGCCTGTCTGTCTTCCTCGTCGGCTGGGGCCAGAGTCGGCCGGATCGGTGCGGGTCTGGGGCAGATCGATGCGCCTTGCTCACCCAGCCGAGCCGGCCAGGGAGAGCAGGTCGGCATGGCAGGACTCCGCCGCGCGCAGGCTCGCCAGCAGCGGGGCGAGCCCGCCCGTCGCGGTGAGGCAGCTCGCGCGATGTTCGTCGGCCGCCGTGCGTTCGGCGGTGGCGAGCTCGGCCAGCGCGCTGGCCCTCGCCGCCGGCGAGTCGTCGGCGCCGGGCTGCGCGCCGGCGCTCCCGGGCGGCGAGGCACCCGCGGCGGGAGCCGTCGCGGCGCCAGACGGGGTGGCCGGGGCCGAGACGGACGGACCGCCGCCGGAGGCCACACCGTCCGGGGTCGCGGTCGCCAGGGCCGGCACCTGCGTCGTGAGGGCCGCCAGATGCTGCGCGTGGTGCGCCCGCAGGCCACCCAGCAGCGCGGCGAGCGCGGGATGACGGGCGATCGCGGCGTCATAGTCGACCAGGAGGTCTCGCTCGGTGCGGGCGGCGGCCCGCGCGGCCGCGAGGTCGACCGGCGGCGGCGCGGGGGCGCCGGCCGGCCGTGACTCGGTGCAGCCGGCGGTCGTCACCAGTCCCGCCGCGGCCACCCCCGCCGCCGGCAGGGCGAGCACGGCCCGCCTGGACGGCGCGCCGCGCACGCCGACCCCACCCATGCCGCCCCCAGCCACGACTCGCAGCCAATCACACGTCGGTGCCATAGGCATGACCCCCCGGCGCGGACAGGCGCGTGCCGGCCAGAGGACCCGGGTACGCCCCCGTGCCGCGAAGAGCCGACCATGGTCAGGCCGCGATTGGAGCCCCACCGCGACAGACGTAGGCTATGGATCTCGGAAGAGGCCTTGAGGCTCGCCGATGGCAGTCTTGATCACCATCCCCGCTGGCATGGCCCCGCTGGCATGGCGCGACGGGCATGGCGGGCGGGCCGTTCGGGCGGAAACCGCGTGGCGTCGCCCGCGCGCGGGGCATGCCAGTGGTGGGCGCCGGTCGATATCCGATCGGTATGTGGAATTCGCGGAAGGGACTGGGTGACGTGGCACGGGACGCGGGCCGTACTGGCCGCCGGCCGCCGAGCGGCTCGGCGCGGCCTGGGAAGGCCGCGTACACCGACGCCGGGGCTGGGCAGGAGGGCCCCGGCCAGCCCGCGGCGGCGCGGCCGGCCCGGACCGCGGGGAAGGGGAAGGCCGCCGCGGCGGACAGCACGGCGGCGCTGCGGGCCGCGGTCAGCGAACGGCTCGCCCCCGCGCTCGCCGAGGCCGGGTTCGACCTGGAGGACCTGAACCTGTCGCGGGCGGGCTCGCGCAGTGTGCTGCGGGTCGCGGTCGATCGTGACGGCGGCGTCGACCTGGACGCGGTCGCGGATGCCAGCCGGCTGATCTCCGACCTGCTCGACCGCGTGGCCGACGAGGCGGGCCTCCTCGGCGCGTACGTGCTGGAGGTGACCTCGCCCGGCGTCGACCGGCCGCTCACCCAGCCCCGGCACTGGCTGCGGGCGCGTGGCCGCCTGGTCGAGGCCAGCCGCGTGGACGGCACCGTGGTGGTGGGCCGAGTGCTCGGCGCCGACGGCGACGGGGCGGACCTAGCCGTGGCCACCGGCCCCGCGCGGCGCGGGCGTCCCGTGCGGACTCGGCTCGAGCGGTTGCTCTTCGCCGACGTGGCCCGAGCCGTCGTGCAGATCGAGTTCGGCCACGCCGACGCCCCCGGCTCCGCCGGCACGGGCGGCTCGGGGACGGGCGAAGAGCGTCCGGAGGGCGATGACGGGGCCCGGGCGAATGGCGACATCGACGACAGGGACGACGAGCTCGGCGGTGACGACGAGCTGGGTGAGGACGAGGGGCCAGACGAGAACGAGGACCTGGCCGACGCCGACGACGTCTGGGACGACGAGGACGAGGACCTCGACGACGAGGACCTCGACGAGGACGGCGGGAATCACGAAGGCGGTGGGGACGACGGCCTGAGAGGGCTCGAACAGGACGCGCCCGCGGCCGGCGGCCCAGCCAGCGGCAACGACCTGGGAAGGGCTCGGCGGGGACGAGCCGGCGGAGGTCATGAGGACAGCGGCCCAAGCCCAGGTGAGGAGACAGACCGGTGAAAATCAGCGTCGCCGAGCTGCGCGGTATCGAGCGTGAGTACGACCTCTCCTTCGAGACCCTGGTCGAGGCGATCGAGACCGCGTTGCTCAAGGCCTACCAGCACACCCACGGCGCGCACRTCGCCGGTTCGGCCGACGAGGCCCCGGYGGCCGACGCGCGGGTGGTGGTCGACCGCCAGACCGGTGAGGTGACCGTGCTGGCGAAGGAGACCCGGGAGGACGGCACGGCCCGGGAGTGGGACGACACACCCGCGGACTTCGGCAGGATCGCCCAGATGACCGCCAAGCAGGTCATCATGCAGCGCCTGCGGGAGGCCAAGCAGGAGGTCACCTACGGCCAGTACGCCGACCGCGAGCACGAGATCGTCTCCGGTGTCGTGCAGCACCACGAGCAGCGGGCCGGCTCGAGGGTGGTGCTCGTCGACCTCGGCACCGTCGAGGGCGTGCTGCCGCCGGCCGAGCAGGTACCCGGCGAGCGCCTGGAACACGGCGACCGCATCAAGTGCTACGTGGTGCACGTCGCGCGGGGGCCGCACGGCGCGGCCGTGACGCTCTCGCGAACCCACCCCGAGCTGGTGAAGGGCCTGTTCCGGCTGGAGGTCCCCGAGGTCGCGGACGGTACCGTGGAGATCGCGGCGATCGCCCGCGAGGCCGGGCACCGCAGCAAGATCGCGGTTCGCTCGAAGGTCGCGGGGGTGAACCCCAAGGGAGCCTGTATCGGTCCGATGGGCAGCCGGGTGCGTGCCGTGATGGCCGAGCTGCACGGCGAGAAGATCGACATCGTCGACTGGTCCGCCGACCCGGCCACGTTCGTCGGCAACGCGCTCTCACCCGCGCGGGTGTCGCGCGTCGAGGTGACCGACCTCGCCGGCCGCTCGGCGCGAGTGACCGTGCCGGACTACCAGCTCTCGCTCGCCATTGGCCGTGAGGGCCAGAACGCCCGGCTTGCCGCGCGGTTGACCAGTTGGCGGATCGATATCCATTCGGATACGGAGGGTGACAATGGCGGCGCCGGGCGACGCCCCGCGGACCCGCCGCGCCGGGCCGGGGCCGGGCCGGCGGACCTACGGCGATCCGACGCCACGACCTCCCCTGGGGGGGCACCCGGACGGCGCTCGCCTGCCACGGGCGGGCAGCCTAGGGGTGCAACGGGATAGACTCTCCGTGGCGCGCCGTGCGGAGCCGCACATCGCTGGTGCCACGACTGGTGTCGTGCGCACCTGTGTTGGTTGTCGGACCCGGGCGGCGCGRTCCGACCTGCTGCGTATCGTCGTGGTGGACGGCGAACTTCTGCCGGACCCGCGCCGTCGTATGCCTGGCCGGGGGGCGCACGTGCACCCCGACATGGCATGCCTTGATCTCGCGGAGCGCCGTCGTGCGTTCCCGCGAGCGTTGCGGGTACCCGGTCCGCTCGGTCTCGAGCGGATCCGGGCTCACGTCCGGCAGGTCCATGGTCCCGCGCGGGACGATGGCGAGCCCGGACGTTGTTAGCCAGGGGGTGGTGTGCCCAGGCACGCCTCCCTGAGCAGGAGGGTGGGGGAGTGCCCCACTCGATGGGGGCGTCGCCGGATAGACGCCGGATGACGCCGACAGGAAGCAGGTCGAGAGCGATGACCGCGCAATGAGCACGCAGCCATGATCGCGACCAGCAGGTAACGAGGTCACGCGGGCGCTGAACCGCGGGCCGAACGAAGGAGCACCGTGGTAGGTAAGGCCCGCGTACACGAGCTCGCGAAAGAGCTCGGCGTCGACAGCAAGACCGTGCTTGGCACGTTGAAGGAAATGGGCGAGTTCGTTAAGTCCGCCTCATCCACCGTCGAAGCACCCGTGGTGCGCAAGCTCAAGGAGCGGCTCGGCGGCGAGGGCGAGGCCTCGTCCGCCCGTCCGGCTGGTCGCGCCACGCCCGGTCCGGTCGGCAACGGCGCCCGTCCAGGCGCCGGCCCCCGGCCTGTGCCCGGTCCGGCTCGTCCCGGCCCGGGGCCGCGTCCCGGCCCCGCGAACGGCCGCCCAGGCCCGGCGGCCCGTCCGGTGAGCCCCGGAGCCGGCGCGCCTGGCGCCGGTGCCCCGCTGCCGCCAGCCAGCCCCAGCCGCCCGTCCGTCGGCGAGCCAGCTGTCGCCGGCGGCCCGCCCGCCGGCGGTGCCGGCGCGCCGGTCGTACCCATCCGTCCCGAGGCCGCGCCCCGCCCCGAGGCGGCGCGCCCAGCCGCCGCGGCGGCCTCGGCCGCGCCTCAGTCCCCGTCGCAGGCCGGGCCGCGTCCCGGCCCGCGACCCGCCTCGCCCGCTCCCTCCGGGGGGCGTCCCGCGCGCCCAGGTGGCCCCTCCGGGCCCGGCGGTCCGGCTGGCCCGGGGGCTCCCGGCGCCGTGCAGGCGGCCGGCGGTCCCGCCGCCGCGCCCAGCAGGCCCGGTGGCGGCCCGCGTCCCGGCCCGCGTCCCGGCCCCCGGCCGGCCGGGCCTGGCAACAACCCGTACACAACGCCCGGCTCCGCGGCCGCGGCCGGCCCGCGTCCCGGGCCGCCGGCGGCGCCCAGCGACCGGCGAAGCGGTGCTCCGCGCCCTGGCGGCGCTCCCGGCGCTCCGCGCCCGGGCGGCCCCGGCGGCCCGCGCCCGAGCCCTGGCGGCATGCCGCCTCGGCCAGGGGGTAGCGGTGGCCCACGCCCGGCGGGCGGCGGCATGCCGCCCCGGCCGGGTGGCACCGGTGGCCCTCGTCCCGGCCCCGGCATGTTCGCTCCGCGCCCGGCTGGCGGCGCTCCCGGCCGTCCCGGTGCGCCGGGCCCCCGCCCGGGCGGCGGTGGCGGCGCGGGTCGTCCCGGTGGTGGCGGCGGCTTCGCCGGCCGCTCCGGTGCTCCCGGTCGTCCCGGTGGTGCTCCCGGCGGTGGCGGCGCGGGTCGTCCCGGCGGTCCCGGTGGCGGTGGCGGCGCCGGTGGCGGCCGTCCCGCGGCCGGCGGTCGCGGCCGCGGCGGCACGACGGCGGGCGCGTTCGGTCCCGGCGGTCGTGGCCGTCCGGGTCGTCAGCGCAAGTCGAAGCGCGCGAAGCGTCAAGAGTGGGAGAGCGGGCTCGAGGCGCCGCGCATGGGGGCGATGGTCCCCCGTGGCAACGGGCAGGCCATCCGGCTCCCGCGCGGCGCGTCGCTCGCCGACTTCGCCGACAAGATCGACGCCAACCCGGGCGCGATGGTCCAGGTGGTGTTCACCCAGCTCGGCGAGATGGTGACCGCGACCCAGTCGTGCACCGACGAGACCCTGCAGCTGCTCGGCGTCCAGCTCGGCTATGACGTGCAGATCGTCAGCCCCGAGGACGAGGACAAGGAGCTGCTGGAGAGCTTCGACCTGGAGTTCGGCGGCGAGTACGGCGACGATGTCGTCCTGACCACCCGGCCGCCGGTGGTGACCGTCATGGGTCACGTCGACCATGGCAAGACGAAGCTGCTCGACGCGATCCGGTCCACCGACGTGGTGGGCGGCGAGGCGGGCGGCATCACTCAGCACATCGGCGCCTACCAGGTGCGGGCGGTGGTCGACGGCGATGAGCGGCCGATCACCTTCATCGACACCCCGGGCCACGAGACGTTCACCGCCATGCGTGCCCGTGGCGCGCAGGTGACCGACATCGTGGTGCTGGTGGTCGCGGCCGACGACGGCGTGAAGCCTCAGACCATCGAGGCGCTCAACCACGCCCAGGCGGCCGGCGTACCGATCGTGGTCGCGGTCAACAAGATCGACAAGGAGGGCGCTGACCCGGCGAAGGTCCGCGGGCAGCTCACCGAATACGGGCTGGTGGCCGAGGAGTACGGCGGCGACACCATGTTCGTCGACGTGTCGGCGCGCAACCGGACCAACATCGAGGGCGTCCTCGAGGCGATCGTCCTGACCGCCGACGCGTCTCTGGACCTGCAGGCGGCGTTCGGCGTCGAGGCCCAGGGCGTCGCGATCGAGGGCCGGCTCGACCGCGGCCGCGGCCCGGTGGCGACCGTGCTGGTACAGCGCGGCACGCTCAAGATCGGCGACTCGATCGTCGCCGGCGAGGCCTTCGGCCGTGTCCGGGCGATGCTCGACGAGAACGGCGCGAACGTGACCGAGGCGGGCCCGGCCCGTCCCGTGCAGGTGCTCGGCTTCACCAGCGTCCCGGACGCGGGCGACAACTTCCTGGTTGTCCCCGAGGACCGGGTCGCCCGGCAGATCGCCGAGCGGCGCCAGGCCCGCGAGCGCAACGCCGAGCTGGCGATGAGCCGTGGCCGCCCGACGCTGGAGACGATCCTCGAGCGGATGAAGGAGGGCGAGAAGACCCAGCTCAACCTCATCCTCAAGGGCGATGTGTCGGGTTCGGTCGAGGCCCTCGAGGACGCGCTGCTCAAGATCGACCTCGGCGACGAGGTCGGGCTGCGCATCATCGACCGTGGCGTCGGCGCGATCACCGAGACCAACGTCATGCTGGCCTCGGCGTCCGACGCGCTGATCATCGGCTTCAACGTCCGCCCGCAGGGCAAGGCGACCGAGCTGGCCGACCGCGAGGGTGTCGAGGTCCGGTACTACTCGGTCATCTACCAGGCGATCGAGGACATCGAGAACGCCCTCAAGGGCATGCTCAAGCCGGTGTACGAGGAGGCGCAGCTCGGCACGGCGGAGGTCCGCGAGGTCTTCCGGGTGCCGCGGATCGGCAACGTCGCCGGCTGTATCGTCCGGACCGGTCTCATCCGGCGCAACAGCAAGGCGCGCCTGATCCGGGACGGTGTGGTCGTCGCCGACAACCTCACCGTCGAGTCGCTCAAGCGGTTCAAGGACGACGCCACCGAGGTTCGTGACGGGTACGAGTGCGGTATTGGACTCGGCTCGTTCAACGACATCAAGATCGAAGACGTCATCGAGACCTTCGAGCAGCGCGAGATCCCGCGCAGTTGACGGTTCGGGCCGGTGCCCCCTGCTCGCTGCCCAGCGGCAGCTTCGCCGGGGGCGCCGGTCAGATACTGCTTCGGGGGGCGACCCCCGGACTCCCGATGTCGCGCGCGGAGCGCACGACCTGAAATCCCGGGGGTCCGGGGTCGCCGCCTTGGGTGCGATTTGGTGACTAGCTAGCAGGACAAGACATCTATGTGGATCGGTCTGCTCAGCGTGGACGGGCTGTTTGGGGACGTCCACTCTCTGAAAGAGAAAAGGTCGCTCGTGCGGCCGGTCGTGGCCGAGCTGCGCAAGCGGTTCCCGGTGAGCGTGGCCGAAGTGGACCACCACGACCTGCACCGGCGGGTGAAGATCGGCATCGCGGTCGTGGCCGCGGACAGGGGCTTCTGCGTCGACGTGCTCGACGGTTGTGAGCGCCTGGTCGCCGAGCACCCGGAGCTGGAGATTCTGGAGTCGCGCCGTCGTCTTCTCGCCGAGGACGACGTCGACGAGGAGCCCCGGGAGGCCCCGTACCGGGCCTGAAGGGGCATGGAGGTGTGAACGATGGCTGACCCCGCCCGCGCGCGTCGGCTGGCGGTGCGTATCCGGGAGGTCGTCGCTGCCGCCCTCGAGCGCGGCGTCAAGGATCCCCGGCTGGGAATGGTGACCATCACGGACGCCCGGGTGACCCCGGACCTGATGGAGGCGACCGTCTTCTACACGGTCTACGGCGACGACGAGGCCCGTGCCGCGTCGGCGCGGGCCCTGGAGTCGGCGAAAGGCCTGCTGCGTTCCCAGGTGGGTAAGGCGACCGGCGTGAAGTCGACGCCGACGCTGACCTTCGTGCACGACCGGCTGCCCGACGACGCCCGTCACCTCAACGACCTGCTCGAGGTCGCCAGGGTCAGGGACGCCCAGGTCGCGTCCGCGCGCGAGGGCGCGAGCCCGGCCGGCGACGCCGACCCGTACCGGCACCCGCGTGTGATCGAGGATGACGATCTCGAGGACCTCGACGAGATCGACGACCTCGACGAGATCGAGGACCTCGCGGACGGTGGCGACGGCCTCGGAGACGAGGCGGCCCAGGAACGACCCGTGGGAGGCGTCGGGCGATGAGCCCCGACGCGGCCGGCCTGCTGCGGCAGGCCGTCGCCGGCGGCTGGGCCGTCGGGCTGTTCGCCCACGTCAACCCGGACTCCGACACGCTGGGCTCGGCGCTCGCGCTGGGCCTGGCGTTACGGGGCGCCGGGGTGGACGCCGTGGTCTCGTTCGACGCCGACCCGTTCCGGGTGGCGGACGGGCTGGCCTTCCTGCCGGGGCAGGAGCTGCTGGTCGCACCCGCGGACCTGCCGGGCGCGCTCGACCTGGTGATCACGCTCGACGCCGCCGCGCCGCACATGCTGGGCGCGCTCGCGGCCCGGATGGCGACCGCCCCGCGCACCCTCGTCGTCGACCACCATCGCTCCAGCGCCGAGTTCGGCCAGGTCAGGCTCGTCGACCCGGACGCGCCGTCGACGTCGACGGTCGTGCTCGATCTGCTCGACCAGCTCGGGCTGCCGCTGGACGCGGCCGTCGCGACCGCGCTCTACGCCGGGCTCGCGACCGACACCGGCTCGTTCCGGCAGGCGACGGCGGGCCCCGCGGCGCACCGAGCCGCCGCGCGGCTGGTGGAGGCCGGCGCCGATCCGACCGTGATCGGTTGGTCGGTGTGGGGCATCCACCGGTTCGGCTACCTCAGCCTGCTCGCCGACGTGCTCGGCCGCGCCGGCCTCTCGGAGTCCTCCGACGCCGAGGGGCACAAACTGGTGTGGACCTACATCACTCACGCGGACCTGGCTGGCCGCGGGCTGCGGCTCGAGCACGTCGAAGGCGTGGTCGACGTGCTGTGGGGCGTGCTGGAGGCGGATCTCGCCGCGGTGGCCAAGGAGCTTCCCAGTGGCGGGTGGACCGTCTCGCTGCGCTCACGGGGGTCGATCGACGTTGGCGCCCTCGCCGCGGAGCTCGGCGGCGGCGGTCACCGGGAGAAGGCCGGCTTCCTCGCCGGCGGGCGCGGGGAGGACGAGCCGGGCGAGAACCGGCCGAACGGCGGGCAGCCCGACGAGGAGCGGCGCGTCGGCGAGATCGTCGGGGAGATCCTCAACCAGGTACGGCGTCTGGTCTCGGGCCACAGCGGCCTGGGCCCCCTGGGCTGGAGCACGGTCCGGGTCACGAGCCTGTCCGACCTCTAGCTTCCCCACCGATCCGCCAGGGCAGTGGTTTGCGCCTGGCCGTACGTGCGGCTTGTCGCGACGCGGCGGGCGGATCGGCGGGGGCCCCTCGCCTGACTAGATGAAAAGATCGACCATCGAACCGGTCCTGGCTGTGAACGGAGCTCTGGTGACCTTGCCAACGACGGCCGCGGCCGAGCCCTCCCGCTTGGCGGCGTCCCAGGCCGTCCCGGTCGTGCCTGATGGGCTGGTCGTCCTCGACAAGCCACCGGGCTGGACCTCGCATGACGTCGTCGCCAGGGCGCGGCGGATCCTGCGCACGCGCAAGATCGGCCACGCCGGCACCCTCGACCCGATGGCGACCGGTGTCCTGCTGCTCGGCGTCGGGCGCGCGACGAAGCTGCTCGGGCATCTCGCGCTCACCAGCAAGGAGTACGAGGCGGTCATCCGCCTCGGCGTCACCACGATCACCGACGACGCCGAGGGCGAGCTGGTCGACGAGCGCCCCGTGGACGCCCCGCCCGAGGCGCTCGCCGCGGCCATGGCGGCGCTGACCGGCGACATCGACCAGGTCCCGTCGAGCGTCAGCGCCGTGAAGGTCGACGGGAAACGGGCCTACGCCCGCGTCCGCGCCGGCGAGGATGTCGTGCTCGCCGCGCGCCGGGTCACGGTCAGCGCCTTCGAGCTGCGCGGGCGGCTCGACCGCGCCACCGGCGCGCCCGACCCGGCCGGCACCGACCTCGCCGTCCGGGTCGCCTGCTCCAGCGGCACCTACATCCGGGCGCTCGCCCGTGACCTGGGGGCGGCACTCGGCTGCGGCGGTCACCTGACCGCGCTGCGGCGCACCTCTGTCGGTCCGTTCGCCGTCACGGAGGCGCTCGACATGGACGCCTTCGCCGAGCGTGCCGCCGCGGCCGTGAGCCCGCTCGCCGACGCCGTGGCGACCGCCTTCCCCAGCAGGCGGGTGGACGCCAGCGAGGTGAGCGCCGTCGCCCACGGCCGCCGCCTCCCGGCGGCCGGCATCGCCGGCCCTTACGGCGTCTTCGCCCCTGACGGCACTGCCCTCGCGCTCGCCGAAGACCACGGCCACGAGTCCCGCTACCTGGTCGTCTTCGCCCCCGCGGGTTGACGCTCAGCTCCGAATCCGGGCGCTGGATTCTGCGATCGCCCGTCAGGCGATCCTCAGGTGTTCCAACTCGTTGTCCACAAGAGTCAGCGACCCGTCGAACCGGTGTTGCAGGTTCGCGATCAGGCGCGCCACAGTGTTCCCGCAGGAACCCGAAGGTAGATAGACACGAAGCCAGTCTTCACCCACGGCGAGGCGCAGCCGGTGGCCGATGTGAAGGTCGACCGCATCGACCTCGGCGATTCCGTCCTCAAACCGAGGCACACCCCAGAGCCGGAACGGCGCCCGGCTGGACACCAGCTCGTCGATCCAGCCCCTGAGATCCTCGATCGGCCGACCGAAATTCAGCGAGATCACCGATCCGGACAACCGCCCCCCGCCCTCGTCCCCGAGACCCGACCAGCGCATCCCACGGCCCTCACAAGCCTCGACGAATGCCCGGTAGCGGTCGACCACGGACGACACGATCGCGGAGTGGAGCTCGAACGAGTCGCCTGAGACCAGGAACTTCCCCCGCCGGGAGATCACTTCTTCGACCGTCCCGTATTCAGGCTCGTCGGCGTGGATCTGGATCCGGTCGAATGCCAGCGCCGAGCGGTAGCGCGGATCCGAAGAGATCAGGTCGGTGATCGCGTCGGCGGCATCCCCCTTCAACTGCAGTCGCAGCGTCGACGCCGGTGAGACGCCCGAGGTCAGCCGGCCGCTCCGGAAGTCGGTGAGGACTGCCTTGCGGCGCGCCTGCGGCCACACCGACCGCAACTGGCCGGACGAAAGCCAGATCCAGTCCAGATCGCGGCGCGCCTCGATGTTGCGCCGCAGGAACCGGTTCGACTCGGCCACACTCGCGTCGGTGTGGAAACGCCAGAATCGCCGATCAAGCGTGTCTACCCACAGATCGCCGAAGCCCGTCGCCACCTCGAACAGATAGACATCGTCAGTCGGCCGGACCGACGACACGCCCTCAAGCCGCGCGAGAACCGGCGCCGGGTCGTCCGCGTGGGCCTCCACGACGTAGGTCTTGGTCGGCGCCGTACCACTCATCGACAGGCGCTCCGACAGATCCGCCCTGTTCACTCGTCGATCTCCCCCTCCCCGACCTCGTCCTCAACCTCGGCCTCACCCAACTGGTCAAACAGGTCGTACTGCCCCTCGATGACCAGCCCGGTGGAACCGGCCCGTGACCGCCCCGCAGCCCGCGCGATCGCCTGGTAGCGCTGGGTCCTGCCCCGCGGATCCAGATCTTCCGGCGTTGCCAGGATCCTGACCAACGACTCCTGCCGGCGCTCACTCCGGGGCTCGTAAAGAACCTGCCCCCTGAACTCGTCCTCACCAAGAGACCGGCAAGCCCTGCCGATCATACCAAGCAGGGCTGCTTTGCGTTGCTTTCCATAAATCACCCAGTGTGGGGCAGCCTCGCCGCAGATCCATTCGACCGAAACATAGGGAACCCGGCGCGCCATTGCCTGGACCAGTACCGAGGCCACCACCTTCTTCACATCGCTCATTGGCGAGTTCTCGTCGAAAGGAATATGCGCGGCCAGCGGAGCGTGAAGCCGTGGCGAACGATCGGGCCAGGAGTTCTCAAACTCGCCGTTTTTGGCCGTAGCGCGGTGAAGAGTCAACATATGGTCGCCGACTCCAAGGACGGGACAGTCGACGTCAACTGCCGCTAGGCCCTGCCTGATGCGCCCCACGTGTTCGTCMAGCGCGACGTACAGGACTTCCAGACGCGGTGACGCCGTCGACCGYAGGGTGATGCTCGCGCTCAGAACCACGTCTTCGGCTCGAAGAGCCGCATACCCGCCTGCTTGCGGCGCCTCCACGTTTGCGCCACTCTTGCACTCACAAGCAACGATCAGGCTGTCCCGTGGGCGGTGGAGTACCGCATCGACGACGACCGTCTGAGGTCTCTCCCCGCCGCCCCGTGCCGGAACCTCGAGTCCCGCCAGCTCAAAGCCAGCATCGGCGAGCACAGCCGGGTTGACGTCACCGCGCATTGTCAGGCTGACCAGCGCATTCAGCGGCTTCAGCCGTGGCTCCATGGCATCCCCAGGGTCCGTCGGGTGGCCGATCTTCGTCCAGCTCATGATCTTAGCGCCATGCGATACCCCGACACGGGGTGTCAGTCGGTGCGCGAAACCCTCCGTAGGGACGGCGCCCCCGGATGCGTCCACGGGTGTGAACGGCCTCGCAACGATCGGGACGCCTCACCCGGACTGCCGGACGATGCGGTGCTGGCGCTGGCCGAGCACCACGGTCGCGAGTGCCGCTGCCTGGTCGTCTTCGTCCCCGGCTAGGGTCGCGTTTCGTCGTTGGTGGGGCGGCTGGCCTAGACCGCCTCCGACTGTGGAGTCGCGGTGCCTCGGATCTCCTCGAAGATCGTGTCGAGCGTGTCGATGTCGGACTCCGTGAAGAGCCTCTCCGGCCCGCTGGGCGAGAGCTGCCGGAACGGGGGTTCGTAGAGGTCGCCGACGTCAAGGAGGCCACGAGCCGTGAGGACCTCGACGATCTTTCCGAGGAAGTGAAGCTGGTTGGCGGTCAGGGTGCGGCCTGCCTGGAAGCGGTCGAACGCCCGGGTGGCTGCTTCGCGGTCGAGGCCGGTGAGCGAACGCAGGAACAGGCCGAGACCATGGTGCTTGGCCTTGGCCTGGTCGATGTCCTCTTCTTTGCCGAGGCCGGTCTCGAGGAAGACCTTCTCCAGCTCGTCGAGGTCGACTGTCGTGATCTGGCGGGCACGGCGCAGCTTCTGGATGGCGAGCTGGTCCTCGTGGCTGCGCAGGTAGGTACGGATCTTCTTTTCGAAGTCGTCCCCGAACGGCTGCCAGGTGAGGGTCAGCTCGCCGATCTCCCCAAGGTCGTCCTCGAAGTCGGTGTAGACGATGTTGCGCTTGGACTTCTCGATCAGCCGGACGAGGGTACGCACCCGGTGGCGGACGTTCTCCAGCATCGGCAGGGTGACGTCCTGCCACCAGGTATCCGTGGTCAGCTCGTCAAGGAGCTCGGCCTGGTCGCGGACCGCGGGGATGGTGGTCTGGGTGAGCAGCGCGGCGGCGATCTCCTGGACCCGCGCGCGCATCGTGGCGAAACCGGCCTCCGCGCTGAGGCAGGCCAGCTGGAGGCGCAGGATCAACAGGTCGAAGCGCTTGGCCTCCTCCCCGGCCGGGTCGTCCTGGTAGGCGCTTGGCAGTCCGGCCAGCTTCTCCAGGTCGCCGTGCTCCGCCGGGGTGATCTTCTTCCAGCTGCTGGCAGCGGAGTAGGTGTCGACCTGCTCGCGGTGCGGGCGGACCAGGAAGTTCTCCGGGTTCATCCCGGTTACCTGGTCGCGCAGCCGGCGGGCGAGATCTGCCCGCACCTCGGCCTCGCTGCCGACCGCGTCATCGGGGTTACTGGCGCTGGGGTCTGTCGGGGGTGGCCCGGTGCTGTCGGGAGCTGTGCCGGCCTGGGCGAGTTGGTCGTCCAGATGCAGCAACAGGTCGGCGCGGCGCTGGAAGATGCGCTGGCCGAGCGAGGGCGGCGGCGTGCGCTCCTCGGTGGCCATGTTCTGGTTGAAGTACTCGACGTTCTGGCAGAGGTCGAAGACGAGGAACTCGTTCTTGTCACGGCCCGGGCCGAACAGGTCCGCGCGCAGCCGGGTGCCCCGGCCGATCATCTGGGTGAACTTGATCTTCGAGCGGATCAGCTTGAAGAACACCAGGTTGACGACCTCGGGCACGTCGATGCCGGTGTCGAGCATGTCGACCGAGATCGCGATGTGCGGCGTTTTCTCCGGCTCGGAGAACTTGTCGATCAGGTCCTGGGCGTAGGACGTCTGGTAGGTGATCACCCGGGCGAACTCGCCCTGGTAGTCGGGGTAGTTCTTGTCGAACCGCTCGGCGATGAAGCTCGCGTGGGCCTGGTTCTTCGCGAAGATGATCGTCTTGCCCAGGCGGTCGCCGGCCGCGACCCGCAGGCCCCGCGTCATCAGGACCTCAAGGGCCTTGTCGACGGTGTCCGCGTTGAACAGGAACGTGTTGAGCTCGTCGGAGCGCACCTCGTCCGGGACGGAGCCGTCCTCGTTCCACTCGGCGGCGTCCCACCTCTCCTTGTCGTCCTCGGACAGCTCGTCGTAGCGGATGCCGTGGCGCTGGAACTTCAGCGGCACATCGACGGCCCGCGGYGGCACGAGGTAGCTGTCCTTGACGGCCTCCGTGAGCTCGTAGGTATCTGTAGGCACCCGGTCTTCAAGTCCGAACAGCTCGTAGGTGTTGCGGTGGATCTCGCCGCGTGGGGTGGCGGTCAGGCCGACGATCAGGGAGTCGAAGTAGTCGAAGATCGACCGGTACTTCTGGAAGATCGACCGGTGCGCCTCGTCGACGACCACCAGGTCGAAGTAACCGGGGCCGAACCGGCGCCGCCCGCCGGCATCCACCTCGTCGATCAGATTCATCATCGTCGGGTAGGTGCTGACGTAGACCTGGGCGGTCTCGTTCTTCTCTTCCAGCAGGTTGACGACCGGCATGCCCGGCAGGTGCGCCTTGAAGGCATTCGTGGCCTGCCTGACGAGCGCCTGCCGGTCGGCGAGGAAGAGCACCCGCTTCACCCAGTTGGCCCGGGCGAGCTGGTCCACCAGGGCGACCACTGTGCGGGTCTTGCCGGAGCCGGTCGCCATGACCAACAACGCGCCGCGCTGCTTCTCCTCGAACGCCTCGCCGATCCGGCGGATCGCCCGTGACTGGTACGCCCGGTTCACGATGTCGTCGTTGATCGACTCGGCGGCCAGCGGCCTGCGCATCACCCGCCGCAGGACGAGCAGGCGCAGCTCGTCCTTGGTGTAGAAGCCCTGGACCTCGTGCGGTGCGTAGCCGGCGGCGGGATAGTCGTCCCACAGCCAGGTCGTATAGCCATTCGTGTAGAAGATGACCGGGCGTTGGCCGTGGGCGGCCGCCAGGCGGTCGGCGTACAGCTTCGCCTGGTGCTGGCCGGTGATCGCGTCCTTGGTGGTCCGCTTGGCCTCGACGAGCGCGAGGGGCTTGCCGTCGTCGTCCCACAGCACGTAGTCGACCTTGCCGTTGCCGCTCTTGTTGCTGGCGGTGACGGGCATCCCGGTGACGGGGAACTCGCGATCCTGCGCCTGGTCGAGCGGCCAGCCGGCCTCCTTGAGCAGCAGGTCGATGATGTACGCCCGGGTGTCGGCCTCGTTGTAGTCGTGGGTGTCCGGCCGGGCCGTGTTCGCCGCCTTGGCCAGGGCGAGTTCGGCACGCAGCTGCTCGATCTTGGCAGCGAGCTGGGCATTGCGCTCCCGCGCCTCGGCCAGCTTCGCCGCCTGCGCGGCCTGTTGGGCGAGGAACTGCTGCTCCTGCTTCTTCAGCGCGGCCATCGTCTGCTGGCGGACGTCGACCGKGCGGGGGACCAGGTTCCGGTCGAAGGTCAGCCCGTCGGCCGGCAGATTCGCCTGGTCGCGGGTGTAGGTGCGGGCGATCCAGTACAGGACGTGGAACAGCTCGGTCAGCGACCGGAGGGCATCGTTCTCGGCCACCGGCGTCTTGTGGTGGACGGCCACATTGCCCTGCTTGCGGATCGCGTCCATCTTGATCCGCCGCGTCTGCCCGACCAGAGTCACCATCGTAGGCTCGGCGATCATCGCGGCCAGCTGGTCCTTGTACGGCGGCTTCAACGACGTGTCGACGTCGTACAGCCAGTGAATCGCCAGCTCAAGCGTTCGCCGCGCATAGAAGCAGGCCGCCCGCGGGTCCACCAGCGCGTTCCGCTCGGCCTGCCCCGCCTCCTTGCACAGCTCCGGCCACTCCGCCTGCAGAAACCCGAAGTTCCCCACGCCCACCCCCGGATAGCGCTAAATGAGCGCTATCCTACAGCTCACCGCGGAAGGCCCTGTGCTGGAGGGATGCGAAGAGCGTGTCGAGGGACCGCGAGTGGGCCGAGTGGCGGCTCCGCAGGCGGTCGATCGACTCCATGCGTTCTGCGTACTCTCGCTGAAGGTCGAGGGGAGGGATTGGGAATGGCATATTTGCGAAGCGGCCAGCGCCAAGATGCGCGACGCTCKATGTCTTGCTGCTGATCCGAGCGAACTCGCCGGTCCTGAAGTATCGAATGAATACGCCAAGCGCATATCTTGGTTGAATAATTCTTTCGTTTGCCTGAAATCGTAGCAGCGTGTTCTGAAAACAGCAGTGCGGAAGGTCGTCGCGCCACATCGCAGGACGCCCTACGAGTTCTGTGCTTTGCCCTTCATTCAAGAGAATATCGCCATAGTGTAGACGGTAATTGGCATAGTCGGACTGGTTGAAGTCCATGGTAAGTACGTCCGAGATGTCGATCTTATCTTCAAAAACGTTGGCTACCCTCACGTAGAGGTGCGGGTAAGCTCCGGTCTGATACTTCGGTGCCCTCTGGCGTCCTAGCTGGACGGTTCCCCCGTCGGAAACACGCDCCATCTGCCAGTCGCGAAGATTCCTCATTGGTTCGCCGAACAGCTCAAGGAAGATTGACTGGGCAAGTTCGTCGAGCCGGGCGATCGCTTCGCGCCTCTGTGCCCGCAGTGCTTTTGCCTTATCGATGATTCCTACGAGACGAGTTTGCTCGTCGAGCGGGGGCAGAGGTAGGTCGAGGTCGAGGCAACGTGTGAAGTCGAGGTTCGAGATGTTGGTGGTCTGTCGGCCAAAACTGCGCACCGTGGCCTGGATGTTGCTGGACCCGAACCAGTGATAGAGGTACCTTGGATGGACTTTGGAAATATCGGCGCGCAGGACCGAAATGAAGCCRCCAAAGGTGGCCTTTGCGGCCAGTTCGGGAACCCAGCAGCACTTGCCGACAAGATTCCAACTGTTGGCGCTGGAAACKAGGATGTCGCCGTCACGCAGAAACTGGTTCTCTCGCTTTACGTGTTCGGAGCCGACTGCCCACACGTCACTTAGGTCCAGCTCTGCCTGCACGTTCTTAGTGCGCATACAGTAAACCGTCCCGGGAGTGCCCGGTTCGACGACGTCCGTAGGCTTGAAGGTGATCCCACGCACAAAAGCAGCTACTTCGCCGAGCTTGGAACCGGTCACGCCAAAAGACCCTTCAGTTCAGACATACCCTGCTGGATCTCGGACTCCACGCGTTCCAGGTCCTCTAGGATCGCCAATGGGGAACGGTGCTCGACCTCGGCGTGGACGATTTCCTTGTAGCGGTTAAGGCTGAGATCGTAGCCGTTGGCGGCGAGGTCGGACTTAGGCACGCAGAAGCTTTGGTCGGTGCGGGCACGCTTGCGTTCGCTGCCCATCCGCTTGCCCCAGCGCTGGAGCGCGTCGGGCAGGTTGTTCTTGCCGTGCTCGACCTCGTCGAGCGGGACGGTGGGAAGCGCGCCGAGCTTCTCGTCCGGGAGCAGCGGGGCGCGCTTGTCGTCGAGGCTCCAGCCGTCGGCGGTCACCTCGTAGAACCAGACGTCGTCGGTGCCGCCGCTGTCCGTCCGGGTGAAAAACAGGATCGCGGTCGAGACCCCGGCGTACGGCTTGAAGACACCGCCGGGCAACTTCACCACCGCGTCGAGTTTGTGCTCCTCGACGAGGATCTTTCGCAGGTCCTTGTGTGCCTTGGATGAGCCGAAGAGCACGCCGTCCGGCACGATGACCGCCGCCCGGCCGCCGGGCTTGAGTAGCCGCAGGAACAGGGTCAAGAACAGTAGCTCGGTCTTCTTGGTCTTGACGACGGCGAGCAGGTCCTTGGCGGTCGTCTCATTGTCGAGGCTGCCGGCGAAGGGCGGGTTGGCGAGGATCAACGAGTACTTGCCGGCCTCGCTCGCGACGTTCTGGGCGAGCGAGTCACGGTAGCGGATGTCGGGCTGCTCGACCTCGTGCAGCAGCATGTTCATGCTGCMGATCCGCAGCATCGTTCCGTCGAAGTCGAAGCCGTGGAACATCTCGTGGTCGTAGTGCTGACGTGTGGCCGGGTCGAGCAGCGCGTCGCCGTGGGTCCGCTCCAGATAGGCCGCGCTTGCGACGAGGAAGCCCGCGGTGYCACAGGCCGGGTCGCAGATCGTGTCGCCGGGCCCGGGGGCCGTCATCGCCACCATCAGCTCGATGATGTGCCGTGGCGTGCGGAACTGGCCGTTCTGGCCCGCAGTGGCGATCTTGCTGAGCATGTACTCATAGAGGTCGCCCTTGGTGTCGCGCTCGTCGAACAGCTGCTGGTCACTGAGGACCTCGTCGAGCATGTCGATGACCTTGCTCAGCAGGTTTGCTGTCGGGATCGTGAACCGGGCGTCGCGCATGTGCAGCGCGTAAGTCGACCCCTCGCCGCCGAGCTGGCGCAGCCAGGGGAAGATCTCGTCCCGGACCAGCGCGAACGTCACCTCTGGGCTGCCCTGCGCCTTGAGGTTCTTCCAGCGCAGCTCCTGCGTCTGCGCCGTGTACAGCAGGTTCTCCGCGGGCCGCGTGGTGCGCTTCGCCCGGTTCTCCTTGCCGGTCTCCAGGTCGTCGAGCCGGCGGATGAACATCAGGTAGGTGATCTGCTCGATGACCTCCAGCGGGTTGGAGATCCCGCCGGACCAGAACGCGTCCCAGACCCGATCGATCTTGCTTCGTAGATCACCTGTAAGCACGAAGGGAGCCTACCGGCACGTAGGCACGCCGTTACTGGTCAGCAGGTGACCGGCTGGCAGTGACTTTGAGTTAAGCGGCGGCGTTGGTGGGAACCTGTTCGGTGGGTAGCCAGGGGTGGCCCTCGGCGAGGCGGCGCAGCGCGTCGAGCATCGCGATCCCGTTCTTGCGGGTGGTGGAGAGGTAGCTGCGTAGGGCGCGGAACTGTCTGGCTCCGGTGAGGCTGCGCAGGCAGCCGGAGATCTTCTGGCGGAGCTTGACCATCCTGATGTCGCGCTCCGAGCCATTGTTATCGGGTGGGACTGTCAGGTCGGTGAGGAAGCGCAGGTAGTCGGTCTCCCGGTCGGCGAGGCGGCGGGCCAGGGCGTTCTCGGTGCGCATCGGCTTCGTCGAGCGCGGCCCGGTCTGGCTGATCCCGATCTGGACGGCGTGGCGGAACCGGCGCAGCGGCTCGGCCATAGCGGCGGAGTCGACCGCGGCCGCRCCGGCGGCGTGGGCATCGAGGGCGTGGCGCTGCAGGTCGACGAGGGCGTCGCGGGCCTGGCCGGCCCAGCACCACGCCTCACCGGTGGCCTTCTCGGTCACCGCGAGCAGTTCCCGGATGGCGTGCGCGCAGCAGAGCTGGTGGTCGGCGTCGGTGAACGCGTCATACGGCGCCCAGCAGTCGTGCACCACGACCCCGGTGAATCCGGGCAGCACCCCGAGGAAGTCGATGCCGTCGCGGCCCCGGCGGGGATGACAGACGACCAGGGTGAGCTTCTCGGTGYGCGCGCAGTGCACCCAGTGCAGCTTGGCGGCGACCCGCAGCCCGGTCTCGTCGACCCCGACCACATCGGCGGCGGCCAGCTGGTCACGGACCTGGGGCAGGAACTCGGTCTCGAGGCGGCCCGCGGCGCGGGCGAGCATCGCGGCGACTGTCCCCGGCGAGAGCCGGACCCCGAACAGCTCGGCCATCGTGACCGCCGCCCGGTCCCTCGCCAGGAACTGCCCGCCATACAGGTAGAGGACCAGCGCCTCGACCCCCGGCCCGTACTGGGCCGAGGCCGCCACCCCGGCCGGCGCCGCCGCCCGCGTCCGGACACCGCAGCAGGCGCACTCCCGCTCGACGAGCCGGTGCTCGACGACCTCCGGGGCCACCGGCGGCAGGTCCACGACCTGCCGGCGCTCCACCCCGGTGACCGGCGCGAGCAGCAGCGGATCCCCACAGCCCCGGCATACCGCGGGCTCGTGGATGACCGTCCGGGCCGGGTCGTCGACCAGCCTGAGCGTCGAGCCCTCGTGCCCGTCCTGCCCACCGGGCTTCCGCCCGGTCCTCGTCCGCAGCGACTTCGGCTCGGGCTTGGCCAGCCCGTCCGAGCTCGGCGGCTTCGAGGAGTTCCGTGAGTTCTTCCCCAGCTGGGCCTTCAGCTCCGCGATCTGGGCGTTCGCCCGCTCCAACGCGGCCCGAAGCTCGGCRATCTGCCCGGCCTGCGCCACGACCAGCACCGCGAGCTCGTCAGACGACGGCGCGGGCGGATCGACAGGCGACACACCAGCAGCGTATGGACCAGCCACCCACCGCGAGCACCCCACGCCCACAGCGATCGTCACCCAAACGACCTGACCTGCGACAACAGCGGCCAATCAAGAGAACTGACTAGTTACGGCACGCCAACCTCAATCCCTCAAGTCATGGCGTGGATGATCGTGAACCGTCTGCTCTGTGTTGTCGATGTTGGCTTGCGATGATCGACTACCTGGGGTCCGCCCTACTGCCCTGCCGTTGCGCGGGTTGAAGCCATGRCCGACGCCCGGCCGGTCCTTCGGTCGGCGGGGTGGGGGCGACCCGGATGGTCTGGCGTGGTCGAGGAGAGTAGTCGGGTGATCGCTTCAACCGTCGGCGGTGCTCGTGAGTGGCTGGACGGGGAGACCGCGCAGCTCGCGGTGGTGGGCAGGCGGGGCCGGCCTGACGCTGTCCCCCTATCTTGCATGGATCCCAGAGGGTGGTTGGAGGCGAGCTGGAGAAGTTCTTTTCTACAGCCTGCCCTCGAATGCGCGGTGCCGAAGCGAGGAAAAGAGATCCTCGAGCCCGGCTAGATGGGCGACGTGAGCGGCTCGCAGGCGTGCGATGCTTCGAATCCTCGGCCCGAACTCCACCTGTAGTTCGAGGGGCGGGCAAAGAACGGGAATATTTCTCAGCGGGCCCTGAAAGAGATTCGCGTGACTTGATGACCGCGCCGCTTGCAGCATGCGGGCCCTGAGTGCCGGAGTCCGGAGATAGCCGGCGAGGTAGTCCGTCGTGACGAGAGACATCCTCGGTCTCACCAGTGCCGCGCTACGAACGAGGGAGAAGGGTTCGTCTGTCTCCACCGGAGCTACTCGGCCGATGGTTCCCGAGCAGGATATCAAGATATCCCCTCGGCGGGGATCGCAGCGCCGCCTGATTCGCGCGTGCTCCTCGGGCCCGATGTGGTCGACATTCGCGAAGTCGATGTACCCGTCTCGGACGTTACGGGCGGACAGCAGCTTGATTCCGCCCGCTTCTMTGCGCGGAGTGCGGTGCTCCCCGTCGGTCACCTGCTCCGCGACCTGCTCGACGGTCGACGAGCCCCAATCGTGCGGGTTTGACGCCGGGTCACCGAACATGTCGACGAAGGTTGACACCGCGAGGTCGTCGAAGAGAGTCAGCGCCTCCCGCCGCCACGCCAACAGCATTTCCCCATGATCGAGTATCCTCGCGCGCCGGGTCTGCTCTTGGACCGAGGGCAGGGATATCTCCAGCTCGCCTATGTCTTCCCGACTTACCTGCTTGAACGTGGCCCCTCTTCCTTTGCTGGCCAGTATCGCCACGTTATGGCCGAGCCAGTGCCAGAGAAAGCGGGAGTGGAGGCCAGGGAGCGGCCGTAGGGCGGCCACACCCCGTCCAATGCAGTACTCGCCGTCGGCCAGAACCTTGGACCCGATCGACGCTCGAACTCCGACGATCACATCGCCGGGCCTCGAGATCTTCGGCGCCTTCCTTGTGAACTTTTTCGGCGCTGGACGGACGAGCCCGAAATCGCCGGGGCCAGCGATCAGCGGCCAGCCCTCGAATTCCGTATTGTAGGCGTCTCTCCGGGGGGCCTGGCCCATGATTATTTCGCAGACATCGCCGAGCCTGCGTGTCGAGGAGACCATCTCACCATTCTCTTCAGGCCAGACATGCCGGCCTGCGCCTGGGAGATCACCTGTAGGCACGACGGGAGCGTACTGGCACGTAGACAGGCAGGCGGCACGCGTCGTCCCGACCTCGACCGTGTTGCCAGGTGACGCAGRCTCGGCCGGTCAGGTGGATCCCGTGCGGGTGGAGGACGAAGTACATGGTCCCTTTGGAGCGGACGGAGCCGTCGTCGGCCGCGTACCAGCCCATGAGGACCTGGTTGTCCCAGATGCGCGGTTCGCCGCGCCAGAGGTAGCCGCCCTCGTCGAGGGTGACGCCTCCTCTCCTGAGGGCGTCGACCGTCATCCCGTCCCCGTGGCGCTCCCCGATGCGGACCTCCTGCGATATGACGATCTCGTCGCCGTCCTTGAACGTCTGCCAGCCGCCCCGGCGGACCACCCTCGTCTGACCGAGCACGGT
This sequence comes from Pseudofrankia asymbiotica, assembly GCF_001983105.1. Taxonomy (GTDB): domain Bacteria; phylum Actinomycetota; class Actinomycetes; order Frankiales; family Frankiaceae; genus Pseudofrankia; species Pseudofrankia asymbiotica. The sequence goes on from NZ_MOMC01000017.1 coordinate 167,152, forward strand.
CCCCGGCCACATCTGTTCAAGATCGCCAGATCTGTACGCAAATCCGAACTGGAGAGGGCCCGGAGTTCGGATTTCGATACAGATCTTGCGATCTTGCGATCTTGCTCGCGGCGCTGTGAGGCTACGTGTCGACCTTGACCGGGACGGCGCTGAGCGGCGGGGCCGCCAGTGTGGTGGACCATCTCGGTGACGACAGATGATGATCATGGCGTTCGTCCCACCCGCGGAGGCTTGTGGCGAGCATGCCCTAGGCTTCGGACGTGCGGTGGTGGCGAGGGCTGGACAACACACCCGTCGACTGGCGTGGTGGCGTTGTCACGATCGGCTTCTTCGACGGCGTGCATGTGGGACACCGTAAGATCATCGGCCTCGCCGTCGAGCGAGCCAGGGCGCTGGGCGTGCCGTCGCTGGTGCTCACCTTCGACCCGCACCCCGCCGAGGTCGTGCGCCCGGGCAGCCATCCCGCGCTGCTGACCACCCTGGAGTTCAAGGCCGAGCTGCTCGGGGCCATCGGCGTCGACGCGCTGTGCGTCCAGCCGTTCACCCTGGAGTTCAGCGAGTTCACCGCGGACGAGTTCGCCGCGAAGATCCTCGCCGAGACGCTGCGCGCCAGGGTGGTGGTCGTCGGCCGGAACTTCACGTACGGCCACCGCGCCGCCGGCAGGGTGGACACCCTCGTCCACGCCGGCGCCGAGCTCGGATTCGAGGTCGAGGGCATGTCGCTGCTGAGTGACGACGAGCCCAGGGGCGAGGTGGTGGTGTCCTCGACCCACATCCGCGCGCAGGTCGCCGAGGGTGACGTGGCCGGTGCCGCCCACGGCCTGGGCCGGCTGCACCGCGTCGAGGGCGTCGTCGTGCACGGGGACGCGCGCGGGCGCACGATCGGCTACCCGACGGCGAACCTGCGGGTGACGCCATGGGCGGCCATCCCAGCCGACGGCGTGTACGCCGGGTTCGCCTGCTGGCAGGGCCGGCGTCAGCCGGCCGCGATCTCGATCGGGACGAACCCGACGTTCGCCGGCCGTGAGCGGCGGGTGGAGGCCTTCCTGCTCGACTTCGACGGCGATCTGTACGGCGAGTACATGGCCTTCGAGTTCGTCGCCCGGCTGCGCCCGACGCTGCGGTTCGACTCGGTCGAGGAGCTCGTCCGCCAGATGGCCCTGGACGTGGAGGCCACCCGCACCGCGACCACCTCCACCTGACCCGGCGGGGAAGCCGGGCTCCGTGGGGAACCGGGCTTCACGCGGCGGCCGGGCTCCGCGAGGCAGCTCGGTAGCAGGTCGGTTCCCCGGAGTTGATAGGCTGCGTAGTCAAGACGGGAGTGGTGTGTTCCCAGCACTGGGGACTCCTCGCGGGGGCCTCGCACTGGGATCTCACACCGGGATCTTTAGCACGAGGGACCCCAAGAGGGCCCACAGCACTTGGAACTCCACTTTGCTCGGGTGACTGAGACCCCGAGCGCACCACCCCGCATGACAGATGAAGGTGGATCGTGCCGCTTTCCAGCGACGTGAAGCAGAAGATCATGACCGAGTACGCGACGGTCGAGCACGACACCGGCTCACCCGAGGTCCAGGTCGCGATGCTGACCCGGCGGATCAGTGACCTGACCGAGCACCTGAAGATGCACAAGCACGACCACCACAGCCGCCGCGGCCTGCTCCTGCTGGTCGGACGGCGTCGGCGGCTGCTGAACTACCTGCAGAAGACGGACATCAGCCGGTACCGAGCCCTGATCGAAAGACTGGGTCTGCGCCGGTAGCTGGCAGAGGGAGTGGCCATGGGCCGCTCCCTCTGGCACGTGGTGGACAAATCTGGTCGCCGCCTTCGGGCGGCTTCCCCGTTGCCCGCGACGTTGCCCCGGGGGGCGACCCCCGGACCCCCGATGTGATCCGCTGGCGCGGATCACCGGGGGAACCCGGGACCCGGGACTCGGCGAACGGTGCGATCCKCTGACACGGATCGTCCGGGGCCTGGGACTCGGCTCGGTCTCGTTCCGGAGAGCGGTCGGAACGTGAGAAATGCATAGCGGCGTCGAGGGAGGGTCCCTCGGCGCGGCGGAGGACCTGACCGGGTCCTGGCGGCGCGAGTCGCCGGTCCTCGGTCGTGACCCCCGGGCAGGCCAGACCTCGCGGTCCGGCGAGGCGGCGCCACCCCGGAGGCCACGACTGAGCACCGGCATCCCCTCGCCTCGTCCCGGTCGGGTCAAGAGGATGGAGGAGCAACAGATGGATGACTCGACAACGGCGACCGAGGCGGTCGTCACCACCCCCCTGGGCACCCGGACGATCCGGTTCGAGACCGGCCGGCTGGCCAAGCAGGCCGCCGGCTCCGTGGTCGCCTACCTGGGCGACACGATGGTGCTGTCCGCGACCACGGTCAGCAAGCAGCCCAAGGAGAACCTGGACTTCTTCCCGCTGACGGTCGACGTCGAGGAGCGGATGTACGCGGCCGGGCGGATTCCCGGCTCGTTCTTCCGCCGCGAGGGCCGGCCCAGCGAGGACGCGATCCTGACCTGCCGGCTGATCGACCGGCCGCTGCGCCCGTCGTTCGCCAAGGGCCTGCGCAACGAGATCCAGGTCGTCGAGACCGTGCTCGCGCTCGACCCGGAAACGCTCTACGACGTGGTCGCGATCAACGCGGCCAGCGCGTCGACGCTGCTCGCCGGCCTGCCGTTCACCGGCCCGGTCGGCGCGACCCGGGTCGGCTTCGTCGACGGCCAGTGGGTGGCGTTCCCGACGCACTCCGAGCTCGCCCGCGCGACCTTCGACATGGTCGTCGCCGGTCGGGTCCTGGAGGACGACTCCGACGTCGCGATCATGATGGTCGAGGCGGAGGCGACGCCGGGCACCGTGGCGCTGATCGAGGGCGGCGCGCCGGCGCCGACCGAGGAGATCGTCGCGGCGGGCCTCGAGGCCGCCAAGCCCGCGATCCGTGAGCTGTGCCGCGCCCAGCGCGAGCTGGCCGCCTCGGCGGCCAAGCCGGTCCGCGAGTACCCGGTGTTCCTGGACTACGGCGACGACGTGCTCGAGGTGCTGTCCGCGGCCGTGGGCGACGAGCTCGCCGCGGCGCTGCGGATCGCCGGCAAGCAGGAGCGCGAGAGCGAGCTCGACCGGGTCAAGGCGCTCGCGGTCGAGAAGGTCGGCTCGCAGTTCGACGGCCGGGAGAAGGAGATCARCGCGGCGTACCRCTCGCTGACGAAGAAGCTGGTCCGCCAGCGGGTCGTCGCGGACGGCCTGCGCATCGACGGCCGCAGCACCACCGAGATCCGGGCGCTGTCGGCCGAGGTCGACTACGTGCCGCGGGTGCACGGCTCGGCGCTGTTCGAGCGTGGCGAGACCCAGATCATGGGCGTCACCACGCTGGCGATGCTCCGGATGGAGCAGAACGTCGACACGCTCAACCCGGAGCGCACCAAGCGCTACATGCACAACTACAACTTCCCGCCGTACTCGACCGGTGAGACCGGTCGCGTCGGCTCGCCGAAGCGACGCGAGATCGGCCATGGCGCCCTCGCCGAGCGGGCGCTGCTGCCGGTGCTGCCGAGCCGCGAGGAGTTCCCCTACGCGATCCGCCAGGTCTCCGAGGCGCTCAGCTCCAACGGCTCGACGTCGATGGGCTCGGTGTGCGCGAGCACGCTGTCGCTGCTCAACGCCGGTGTGCCGCTGCGGGCGCCGGTCGCCGGCATCGCGATGGGCCTCATCCACGAGGGCGAGAGCTACGTCACGCTGACGGACATTCTCGGGGCCGAGGACGCCTACGGCGACATGGACTTCAAGGTCGCCGGCACCCGGGACTTCGTCACCGCGCTGCAGCTGGACACCAAGCTGGACGGCATCCCGGCGAACGTGCTGGCTGGCGCCTTGCAGCAGGCCCGCGCCGCCCGGTTCGCGATCCTCGACGTCATGGCCGAGGCCATCGAGGGGCCGGACGAGATGTCCGAGCACGCCCCGCGGGTCATCTCCGTGAAGATCCCGGTCGACAAGATCGGCGAGGTCATCGGGCCCAAGGGCAAGATGATCAACCAGATCCAGGCCGACAGCGGCGCCGAGATCACCGTCGAGGACGACGGCACGATCTACATCGGCGCGGCCGACGGCACGTCGGCGGAGACGGCGCGCAGTGCCATCAACGCGATCGCCAACCCGCAGATGCCGGAGGTCGGCGAGCGCTACCTCGGCACGATCGTGAAGATCACGAACTTCGGCGCCTTCGTGTCGCTCACCCCGGGCAAGGACGGCCTGCTGCACGTCAGCAAGCTCAAGCAGCTCTCCGGTGGCAAGCGGGTCGAGAAGGTCGAAGACGTGCTCAACGTCGGCCAGAAGCTTCAGGTCGAGATCACCGAGATCGACAGCCGAGGCAAGATCAGCCTGTCGCCCGCGGCCGAGGAGAACGCCACGGCCGACGCCTGACGGGCTGGCACACCACGGTGCGCCAGCTCGTCACCGGCCCGCACCCGCGGGCCGGTGACGAGCGGCGCGTCGTCCCTCATCCCGGAATGCCCCCCGGGATGAGGAGCTTTGCTTTCGTGTCGGGCTCGCTCGACGGATGATCCCCATGCCGGCAGGGGCGGACGGCCCACCGGACCCAGCGGAGTGATCAAGGTAGAGGCTGTGACGCAGACCGACACGACCCAGGCCGCGCCGACGCGGGCCGCGGCGCTGCTCTCCGGGCAGCCGACCGAACAGCTCCTGGCCGGCGCGGTACGGCGCACGGTGCTGCCCGGCGGCCTGCGGGTGCTCACCGAGCACATCCCCGGCGTTCGCTCCGCGGCGGTCGGCATCTGGGTCGGTGTCGGCTCGCGTGACGAGGACCCGGCGACGGCGGGCTGCTCGCACTTCCTGGAGCACCTGCTGTTCAAGGGCACCCCGAACCGGGACGCGCTGACCATCAGCGCCTCGGTCGAGGCGGTCGGCGGCGACCTCAACGCCTTCACCGCCAAGGAGTACACCTGCTACTACGCGCGGGTCCTCGACGAGGACCTGCCGATGGCCATCGACGTCGTGTGCGACATGGTCGCGAACTCGCTGATCACCGCGGACGACGTCGAGGCCGAGCGTGGCGTGATCCTCGAGGAGATCGCCATGCACGAGGACGACCCCGGCGACGTCGTCCACGACGTCTTCGCCGAGGCCGTGCTCGGCTCGTCGTCGCTCGGCCGCCCGGTGCTCGGCACGATCGCCTCGATCGAGTCGCTCGGCCGGGACACGATCGCCGACTACTACCGCGCCCGCTACGCCCCGCCGGCGCTCGTGGTCGCCGTCGCCGGCAACATCGACCACGACCAGACGCTCGCGATGGTCGCCGAGGCGTTCGCCGACAGGCTCTCCGGCCCGGCGGACGCCGCCGCGCCACGCGCCGGGGCCTACGGCTACCCGGGCAAGCCCGGCCTGCTGGTCTCGCGCCGGCCGACCGAGCAGGCCAACGTCGTGCTCGGCACCGCGGGGATGTCCCGGCGCGACCCGCGCCGGTTCGCCCTCGGCCTGCTCTCGACCGCGCTCGGCGGCGGCATGAGCTCAAGGCTGTTCCAGGAGGTGCGCGAGAAGCGGGGGCTCGCCTACTCCGTCTACTCGTTCGCCTCGCACTTCGCCGACGCCGGGCTGTTCGGCCTGTACGCCGGCTGCACGCCCAAGCGGGCCCGCGAGGTGCTGGAGATCTGCCGCGACGAGGTCCGCCGGATCGCGCAGGAGGGCATCACCCCGGCCGAGCTCGACCGGGCCCGCGGCCAGACCCGCGGCTCGCTCGTCCTCGGGCTGGAGGACACCGGCTCGCGGATGAGCCGGCTTGGCAAGGGTGAGCTGGTCCACGGCGAGCTGCTCTCCGTCGACCAGGTGCTCGAGCGGGTGGACGCGGTGTCCCTCGAGGACGTCCAGGCGATCGCCGGCGAGCTCGTCGCCCAGCCGTGGGGCCTCGGCGTCATCGGCCCCTTCAAGAACGACAACGACTTCGCCTCGCTGGTCTCCTGAAGCACCCAAGGTCGGATGCGTCGGCGTCAGGTCGCACTACGCTGACGGAGTGAGGCGGGCCCGTGGATGCGCCCGCGCTGGGCGACAGGTGGTCCGTCAATGATCAATGTGGGTGTGCTCGGGGCGCGCGGGCGGATGGGCGCGACCGTGTGCGCGGCGGTCGAGGCCGCCGACGATCTGGCGCTCGTAGCCGCTGTCGACGCCGATGAGGACCGCTCGGCGCTCGGCAAGGCGGAGGTGGTCGTCGACTTCACCCACCCGGGCGCGGTGATGGACAACCTGCGCTGGTGCGTCGACAACGGCCTGCACGCGGTGGTCGGCACCACCGGGTTCGACGATGATCGTCTCGCGACCGTGCGGGGCTGGCTCGCGGCGAATCCAGGGATCGGCGTGCTGGTGGCGCCGAACTTCGGCATAGCCGCGGTTCTCATGATGCGTTTCGCMGCCCAGGCCGCCCGGTTCTTCGAGTCCGTCGAGATCGTCGAGCTGCACCACCCGAACAAGGCCGACGCGCCGAGCGGCACCGCCCGGCGCACCGCCGAGCTGATCGCCGCCGCCCGCCGCGAGGCGGGTCTCGACCCGGCCGGCCCCGACGCCACCACGACGGCGCTCGACGGCGCCCGCGGCGCGTCCGTCGACGGCATCCCCGTGCACGCGGTCCGTCTGGGCGGCCTGGTGGCTCATCAGGAGGTCCTCCTGGGCGGCTCGGGGGAGACCCTGACCATCCGGCACGACTCTCTCGACCGAGTCTCCTTCATGCCCGGCGTCCTGCTGGCCGTCCGCGAGATCTCGGCCCGGCCTGGCCTGACCGTCGGCCTGGACCCCCTGTTGGATCTTTAGCGCCGCACCGGCCGCCGGCCGGGCGGCACCGCGGCCACCACCACCGCCACCTGCCTGCCTGGCCTCCTGGCCTCCCGGGCTGGCAGGCAGGTCAGAGCCGGTCGCGGGCCGGGAGGTGGCGGCGGGCGGCGGGCACGGCGGTGGAAGCGACGATCAGGCGGCCGGCGGGGTCGCGCAGGCAGGCGAAGATGGCGACGTGCAGGGGGCGCGGGGGCGGCAGCACGAGGCCGCCGTCGAGCTCGTAGCGGGTGTTGGTGACCTTGCGGGACTGGGCTACCGGGTCGTTCGCGGCGATGGGCGGGGCGTCCTGGMGCCAGGTGACGATGACCTCGGTGCAGCCGTCCGGCCAGGTCCACCGCAGCTTGCCCGCGACGATGGCGAGGTCACTCGCCGGCTCCAGGGCGTCGGCGGGTGTGCGCGCGATCAGCTGGGTGCGGTCGCCGTCCTCGGCGTCCTGCGACGCGCCGGAGGCGGCGGTGCTGGATCCGGCTGTGCTGGTTCCGGACGGGGCCCCGGTCCGCTCGGCCAGCGCGCCCGGCGCCTGCTCCTGCGCGGAGCCGGCGGGAGCCGGCCAGAGGGCAGGCTGCGACCAGGCGCCGCCGATGCCGGCGCGGACCTCGTAGCCCGGCAGCTCGGCGCCGGCCGGTACCCCGCCATCCTCGATGAACGTCGCCTCGGTCATCCCGACGGTGCGGGTCGCGCCGTCGGCGCCGACGCGCGTGACCCGGTAGCGCGCCCCGGGCGTGGGGGAGGGCGCCCACCGGATCTCGATGGCGCCGGCGCCGCGCATGACGACCAGCGCTGACGGCGGGGCGAGGTTCTCGGCGAGCAGCTCGCGCGCCGCGGTGGAGTCCGTGACAAGGCCGAGCACCGCGAGCGCGGCGGCGGCGCGTTCGGCCGGCGGGGCGGTGGCCGCGGCGGCGAGCAGCTCGTCGGCGCGCCGGTGGTCCTCCTCGACTGCCTCGGTCACAGCGGCGAGCTCCGCTCCCTCGGGCCCGGGCACGTCCCGTCCCGTCCTCGCGAGCTCGGCGGCCAGCCGCCTGGCCTGCTCAAGGCGCCGGTCGGCGACGGCCCGGGTCAGCTCCGCCCAGCGCTCGCTGGCCCGTCGGACGGCCGCCTCGATCTCGTCCCCGAGTGCGCGGATCGGCGGCAGCGCGCTGCCGGCGATCTCCAGGGCGCGCGCGAGCTGGTCGCTGGCGGCGATCGGCGTCCCGGCCTCCAGCGCCGCCCGCGCCTGGGCGAGCACGTCCCGCCAGTCGGGCAACGGGCCAGAATCGCGAGCCGGGCCGGAACCGGAAGTCGAGCCGGAACCGGAAGTCGAGCCCGTCCGGTCGTCCGCGCCGGACGGCCGCGTGGGCGTGGACGGCCGCCTGCGCGTGTCGATGCGAGGCGTCGTAGGGGGTGCGGCGCGCCGGGTGTCCGGGCCGGGTGCCGTGGCGGTGACGACGGCGTCGTCGACGCCGGCCTCCCGGGCCAGGGCCCGCACGACCGCGGCCGCCCGCGCCGGGTCAAGCCCTTCGGCCTGCGCGGCCGCGACGAGGGCGGCGGCGTCGGCCGGCAGCAGCCGGTCCTCCACCAGTACCGCGGCCGCCAGCCGTGGGCGCAGCAGGTCGGCGGCCGCGCTGGCCAGCCCGTCGAGGTAGGCCTCCGGGTCGCCGTCGACGAGCAGGGTGGTCACCGCGGCGAGCAGGTCGTCCAGCAGCGCGCGGCGCCGGTCGGGCCGGCGGGCGCGGTTGCGCGCGAGCGCCTCGTCGCGCATCGCGCGGATCGTCTCCCGGCTGGCGCCCGGCGGCACGCCGAGCAGCTCGAAGAGGCTGCGCGGCGGGTCCTCGCCGACGATCCGGCCCAGCTCGTCGAGGTCCGAGCGGACCTGGCGGAGCACCTCCGGCGGCACCGGCCGCCGGGTGGTGCGCTCGGCCGCGCCGGCGCCGACCCGCCGGTGCCGGGCGACGCGCCGCTCGAACTCGTCGTCGCCGAAGCCGGCGTCCCTGGCGATCTTCCGCAGGCCGGGGATCTTGTCCTCGGGCAGCCCGCCGAACCGCTCGACAAGCCGGGCGACGGCCGCGTCCACGGCGGCGAACCGCCTGTCCTCGCGTTCGGCCCTGGCGCTCGCGACCCGGGCGGCGAGCTCCGTCCGGGCGGTCTGGGTCCTCAGCGCGTCCGTGAGCTCGCTGTGCCGGGCCAGCAGGGCCAGCACCACGCCCCGGTAGCGGGGATGGTCACGGCTTCGCTGCCAGAACGCCCAGACCTCGTCCATCCGCGCGGCGACGGCCGCGTCGTCGAGCGAGGCGACGTCCTCCAGCGGTATGTCATAGATCTCGAACGGGTCGCTGTGCTCCGCGCCGCCGCGGGCGTGAATGGGCGCGAGCACCCGGCTCCGGTAGTCGTTGGCGTCGAACGGCCGCATCAGGTCCACCCGGTCGGCGGACCGCCGAGCCCACCGCGGCCGAAGTCCGGTCCCGGCCCGGGTGGGCCGTCCTTGGGCTTCTCGCCCGGCTGGGCGGCCCGGCCGACGTCCCTGGCGCGGCGCGCCCGGGCGACCTGCTCGCGCTCCCGGGCCACGTCGGCCTGGCTCAGCGCCGCGGACGTCTCCACCCGTACGGTCAGCGCCTTGTCCGCCAGCCCCTCGTGCCGGGCGGTGACCTCGAGCATCCCGTCGAAGCCCATCCGGAAGGTGATCTCGATCTCCGTGCCGGCCGGGTAGCCGGGCGGGATGTCGGTGATCTCGGCCGCGGCGATGATCTTGTTGTCGTCGATCCGGCGGGACTCGGTGCCGCCCGCCTGCTCGACGACGTAGACGGTGACGGTGTCCTGGTCGTCGCGCACGGTGCCGAACGGGCGGCGCACGATCACCGGCAGCCGGTCGTTGCGGTGCACCAGGAAGACGGCGCCATGGTCGCCGAACCGGTCGAGCGCGAGCACGCCGAACCCGCGCGAGATGACGTTGACGACCTGCACCTCGATGGTGCGGCGGACCCGCGGCGCCGGCAGGCCCAGCGCCTCGGCCAGCCGGTGGCAGGCCGCGTCCAGGTCTGACGGGTCCGCGGCGTCGACGCCCGCGCCGTCGGGCAGCTGGCCGCGGGTCACCAGGTCGTTGATGACGAGGCGCTCGAGCGCCTTCTTCTCGCCGTAGAGGGCGGCGCCCCTGGCGACCGCCAGGTCGGGATCCGAGAGCTCGACCGGGACGTCGAACTCCTCGGACAGCCGCCGCGCGATCGCCGGCATCCTCGACGCCCCGCCGACGAGCAGCACCCGGTCGACGCCGCGGACCCCGCGCGCCCTGGCGGCCTCGACCGCCGCCCTCGTGAGGGTGATGGTGCGGTCGAGCAGGCCGCTGGTCAGCCGTTCGAGCTCGGCGCGGGTCAGCTCCACGTCGAGCGCCGCGCCGGCGTGCTCGACCCGCGCCGTCGTGGCGGTCCTGTCGGTCAGCTCGCGGCGGGCGCTCTCCGCGATGAGGGCGAGGGCCTGCGTGGCCTCGCCGTCGTCGAGCGGGTCGGGCAGCGACGGGTGCGCGGCGGTGAACGCGCTCGCCAGGTGCAGCACCAGCTTCTCGTCCCAGTCGGCGCCGCCGAGCTGGTGGTCGCCGTCGATCGCGACGACGGAGACCCGGCGGTCGGCGAGCTCGACGATCGTCACGTCGAACGTGCCGCCGCCCAGGTCGTAGACGAGCGCGACCTCCTCGTCGGCGGCGCTGGGACCCGCGAGCGTGCGCCGGCTACCGACCTCGAAGCGGGCGAAGCCGTAGGAGAGCGCCGCGGCGGTCGGCTCGTTGATGACGTCGATGACGTTCAGCCCGGCGTACTCGCCGGCCAGCACGGTCGCTCGCCGTTCCTCGTCACCGAAGTAGGCCGGGACGGTGATGACGACGTCGCGGACCGGCTCGCCGCCGGTGAGCTCGGCGTCCGAGATCAGCGCGGACAGAATGAGGCCGCTGATCGCCGGGGCGGACCAGGCCATCCCCGGCGACGCGGCGGCCGGCACGAACCGCCAGTCCCCCTCGCCCATCTTCCGCTTGACCAGCGAGCAGACGTCGTCCGGCCGGGAGCGGGAGAGCTGGCGGGCGGTCTCGCCGGTGATGTAGTCGTCGGGGCCGACGAACAGCACGACGCTGGGCAGCGTCATCGAGCCGTCGAGCAACGGCACGATCTCGGCCTCGCCGGCGGGCGAGACCCGGGCGAGGCAGCTGAACGTGGTGCCGAGGTCGATGCCGAACACCGTGCCGTCACCGGACATACCGGACAGCCCGGATGAGCCACCTCGTCGTGCGCGCACGGCCAGAAACCTATCCGCTTCGGGACCACTTGGCGTCACCCGTCGGGTGTACGACGCCCCGCGGATCGCTGGCCACCGGCTGTCGGCCGTCCGTTGGTGTCCCGTGGCCGTCCTGTCGCCATGGCGCGGCCACTGTCTGATCATCGGCAACCGGTAGAGTGCGCAGCGTGTATCCCCTCTCCCGACATCGGTGATCGGGCTGGCTCAGCCTGCTCGCTGACCCTGGTCAGCTTCGCCGGGCCGTTATGTCTGCCCAGGGGGACGACCCCCTGGAACCCCCGAGGCCGCGCCGCGCGCGGYCAGGGGTGAGGCAGGATTCGCCGGCGCCGCCAGCCCGTGTTCTCCTGCCCGATGTCGATATGAGAGGTGAGGTTCCGCCGCGATGAGCGATGTCCCGATCGTCAGGCCCGTCCCGATCAGCGGCTTCCCCGAATGGCTGCCCGGCGTGCGGGCCGTCGAGCAGAACTGGCTCGACCGGATCCGCGCCACCTTCGAGCGCTACGGCTTCTGCTCGGTGGAGACGCCGTCGGTCGAGTCGCTCGACGTGCTCGCCGCGAAGGGGGAGACCTCCCAGGAGGTCTACGCGCTGCGCCGCCTGCAGGCCGAGACCGGCGACGACAGCGGCCGGCTCGGGCTGCACTTCGACCTGACGGTGCCGTTCGCCCGCTACGTGGCCGCGCACTTCAACGAGCTGGCCTTCCCGTTCCGCCGTTACCAGATCCAGCGGGTCTGGCGGGGCGAGCGGCCGCAGGAGGGCCGGTTCCGCGAGTTCACCCAGTGCGACATCGACGTCATCAACGTCGACCAGGTGCCGCTGTACTTCGACGCCGAGCTGCCGCGCATCGTCCACGAGGTGCTCACCGACCTCGGCGTGCCGGCCTGGACGCTCAACGTCAACAACCGCAAGCTGCTGCAGGGCTTCTACGAGGGTCTCGGGATCGACGACCCGGTGGCCGTGATCCGGGCCGCGGACAAGCTCGACAAGATCGGCGCGGACGGCGTCGAGAAGCTGCTGGTCGAGACGGTGGGCCTGTCCGCCAAGCAGGCACGCGCGGTGCTCGACCTGGCGGCCGTCAGGGCCGACGGGTCGGCCGGCGTCATCGAGGCCGTCGGCCGCCTCGGCGTCAAGTCGGACCTGCTCACCGAGGGCCTGGACGAGCTGTCGTTCGTCCTCGACGAGCTCGCCGACCTGCCGGCGGGCAGCGTCGTCGCCGACCTGTCGATCGCCCGCGGGCTGGACTACTACACCGGCACCGTCTACGAGGCGAAGTTCGTCGACTGGCCCGGCTTCGGCAGCATCTGCTCGGGCGGCCGCTACGACGACCTCGCGGGCTCGTTCATCCGGCGCAGCCTGCCCGGCGTCGGCATCTCCATCGGCCTCACGAGGATCTTCGCCAAGCTCGTCGCCGAGGGCCTGATCACGCCCGGCCCGGCGAGCCCCGCGGACGTCCTGGTCGTCATCCCGAGCGACGAGCGGCGGCGTGCCGCGGTCGCGACGGCGGCCCGGCTGCGTGCCCGCGGGCTGAAGGTCGAGACCTACCACCAGGCCGACAAGCTCGCCAAGCAGATCCGCTACGCCTCCCGCAAGGGCATCGGCGCGGTGTGGTTCCCCCCGTTCGAGGACGGCCGCGACCACGAGGTCAAGAACATGTCCACCGGCGACCAGACCCCCGCCGACCCGGAGACCTGGACACCCTGACCGCCGGGCGGGCGCACGTCCGCCCGCCGGTACCTTGGATCGGCAACGTGGCGAACCGTTCGTGGAGGTGGCAGTGCGGGTTCAGGTGATCGCGCGGACGGAGTTCCTCCCGCCGGCGGACGTGCCGTGGGAGACCGACGCCGACGGTGGGCAGGCGCTCGCCGAGTTCGCGGGCCGGGCCTGCTACCAGAGCTGGAAGAAGCCGAACCCGGCGACCGCGACGAACGCCGGCTACCTGCGGCACATCCTCGAGGTGGGCCATCTGTCGGTGCTCGAGCACGGCACCGTCACGCTCTACTTCTCCGGCGTGTCCCGCAGCCTCACCCATGAGCTGGTCCGCCACCGGCACTTCTCCTACAGCCAGCTCTCGCAGCGCTACGTGCCCGAGCGGGACGCCGAGATGGTCGAGCCGGACGTGATCGCCGCCGACCCGGAGCTGCACGCCATCTTCGAGGAGGCGACGGCCGCGTCCCTGGCCGCCTACTCGAAGCTGCTGGAGGGCCTGGACAAGCACTTCGCCGAGGTCGCGGTCCCGACGTCGCGGCGCAAGCAGGCTCGCCAGGCCGCGCGCTCGGTGCTGCCGAACGCCACCGAGACCAGGATCGTCGTCACCGGCAACTACCGCGCCTGGCGGCACTTCATCGCGATGCGCGCCAGCGAGTCCGCGGACGTCGAGATCCGCGGCCTCGCCGTCGCGGTCCTGAAGGAGCTTCAGGGCGTCGCCCCGAACGTGTTCGCGGACTTCAGCCTCTCCACCCTCGACGACGGCACCGAGGTCGCCTCCAGCCCGCTCGTCGGCGAGGGGTAACCGGCCGCCGCCGGGCCCGCGTGAACCCGGCGGGCCGTTCTGGGCAAGTACATATGTGAGCACCAGAACCGCGCCAGAGCGGACGACGTGATCATGGTGGGTGTCGATCCTTCGCGGCCCACCAGTCCGACAAGTGCCGTGCCGCCGGACCCGCGGTCTGTACTACCGGGGCCGACCGACGCGCAGATCATGACGCGCTCGGTCGAAGCGCCCACGGATTTCGCGGAGTTGTTCGACCGGCACGCGCCGACGATCCACAGGTACCTGGCCCGGCGGGCGGGCCGGCAGGTCGCCGACGACCTGGTCGCGTCGACCTTCCTGGTCGCCTTCGAGCGCCGGGCCAGCTACGACCCGGAGCGCCCCGACTCGCGGCCGTGGCTCTACGGCATCGCGTCCAACCTCCTCAGCCGGTTCCATCGGGACGAGGAGCGGATGCTGCGCGCCTATGCCCGCACCGGCGTCGACCCGACCGGGGACGACGGGATGGAGCGCGCGCTGGATCGCGTGGACGCGGCCGCCGCCGGGCGGGCACTCGCCGCGGCGGTGGCCGAGCTGTCCCCGGCCGACCGGGACGTGCTGCTGTTGTTCGCCTGGGCGTCGCTCTCCTACGCGGAGATCGCCGAGGCCGTCGGCGTGCCGCTTGGCACCGTCCGCTCGCGTCTGAACCGCGCGCGCCGCCACCTGCGCTCCGCCCTGGGCACCGGAGGCGACGCGGTCGATGGGTCGGTGGCCGTTCGCGGCTCCGCCATGGTCGCGTGGCCCCCGGTCGTGGCCGCGCACCCGATCGAGGAGGGGCACCATGGATGACCGGCCGCCGGCGTACGACGCACCGAATGGCCGCGTGCCAGACGAGCAGGCGGGAATGGCCCTCGCCGGCGTGGGTGCCGAGGCCACACCGGCCGTCGTGGCCACGGAAGCCGCCGTGGCCACGCTGGCCGCCGAGGAGATGGCCGTCCGGGCCGAGCTGGTGCCTGTCGGACTGCTGCGGGCCGACGTGGCGCGGCCCGGTCCCGCTGAGCTGGCCGCCGCACGCCAGCGCCTGCTGGACCGGATGGCGGCCGAGGACTGCGCCGTCGTCGTCCCGGGCCCCAGGAAGGTCCGGGCCGCCCGGGCCGCTCAGGCCGCCCGAGGCCCGGCGGGGGAGAGACGCCGCTGGCGGCCGCGTGTCACCGCGCGGCGGGTCATCGCGGTGACGGTCGTCGCCGTCGTCGCGGCCGCCGGGTTGTTCACTGTCGAGACGCTGAACGTGGGCGGCTCGGCCGGGGCTACCGCTGAGGCCGCGACCCTGCTGGAGAGCGCCGCGGTCGGGACCGTGACGTCCGACCCGCCGGTCGGACCGACGCAGTACCGGAAGTCGACGACGCGGGCGGCGTACCTGGCGAGCACCAGCCTCGCCGACGGCAAAGAACTCAGCTGGCTGACCGAGTCGGTGACCGAGACCTGGATCCCGAGCGACCCGGCAAGGCCATGGGTCGTGCGCCAGAACAGTAGTACGCCGGTGCGCTGGTTCAACCCCGCGGACGAGGCCTTTGCCCGCGGCGCCGGGCTCATCCCGTCGCCTGGCCCGCCATCGGTGTTCCAAGCCGTTGATGGCGAGTTCGCCGGCCCGATCACGGACATCCAGGCCTGGCAGGCCCCGACAGCCGGCTTCCTCGCTCGCCTGCCTCGAGACCCGGAGAGGCTGCTCGAGCGGATCTACCATGACTCGAAGGGCCAGGGAAACTCGAAGGACGGCGAGGCGCTCGTGTTCATCGCCGATGTCCTGCGCACGGGGTTCGCGTCCGCGGACCTGCGCGCCGCGATGTACCGCGCGGCGATCCGCATTCCGGGCGTGACGGTCACCGACCACGCCGCGAACCTCGCGGGCCGGATGGGTGTCGCCGTCGGCCGGGACGAGGGCGATGATACCCGCCAGGAAATGATCTTCGATCCGGTCACGGGCGAGTTCATCGGCGAGCGGGAGGTGATCCTGCGCGACGGCCGGATGTCCGGAGTGCCCGCGGGCACCGCGACGGACTATACGGCCGTGACCACCGAGGTCGTCGATTCGGCCCCCACCAGTCCATGAACCCCCGGCTGAGGGATCAGAACCGTCGCCCAGGAACTGACTCGGCCCGGGTCGATCCCCGAGCCTGAGCGGCCCCCGCCCCTGCCACCTGGCCAGCTACCTCCGTTCGGCTGCTCGCCCACCTCGGCGAGCGGCCGAACGTGGGTGACCCGCCATCCGCGTCGCCTCCGCGCATGACAGCCATCCAGGAACAGCGGGCACCGCTCTACGGCCGGTTCGACCTGTCGTTGTCAGTGCATCCCTTCCGCCCTCACGAGGCGGGGCTCATGCTGCCGAACCTCGCGCCGGCCGACCGGGCGCTCGTCTACGGGCTGGTAGGCGGAGTACCGCTCTACCTGTCCTGGTGGGATCAGGACGCGGACATCGCCGACAACCTGCTGCGGCTGGTCTGCCGCCCCGGAGCGCCACTGCTCACCGAAGGGCAGCTCGTCCTGGCCACCGAGGTTGAGCACGGCGAGTACCCGGCCGCCGTCCTGCATGGCATCGCCGCGGGCCGCACCCAGCACAACGAGCTCAAGGACTACATCCGCGCCGAGCCGACCCGCACCCTGGACCGGCTCATCGAGCTTCGCCTGGTCGAACGGCTCCTTCCGGTCACCGAGGCCGAACGCAGCAGGCGCCGGATCTACCGCATCACCGACAACTTCCTGTCCTTCTACCTGGGCGTTCTCTCCCGCTACCGAGCCGAGATCGAGCGCGGCCTCGGGAGATCGCTGCTACCGGTGCTCATCGAAAGTCTCGACGATCATCTCGGGGCACCCTGGGAAGAGGCATACCGCGAGCACCTGCGCCACCTCGCCGTCGAAGGCGAGCTAGGCCCCGGCGTCGTCGCGGTCGGCTCCTACTGGAACGCCAGCGGCGAGGACGAGATGGTCGCCGTCGTCCTCGCCGGACGCGACCGCCACCCCATCCTCGTCGGTGAGGCGAAATGGAAGCGCTCCACCGACGGGCGCCGCCTCGCGTCCACGCTCCAGGGGAAGTCCCGTGCCCTGCTCCCCCTGTCGCCGACGCCGGCGCGCATCGACGGCGCCCCGGACGGTTCCGAGGCGGCGGACGACCGACCGCGGCCGATCCGGCTGTCCCTCTGCGCCCGCGACGAGGTCCGCGACGCCCCACCCGACACCCTGGTCGTCACCGCCGCCGACATCTTCCCCGGCTGACCTCTCCTGCGGGTTCGCCCGCCGGGTCGCCGGGTCTGATGGGCTGCTTTTCTGGGAAAGAGGTCATGGCGGTCAGGGCCGCGGGGTAGGCCCCCGGCGAGGCGGGCGGGTGGTCGAATGGACGCGCTCGCCCGGACCGGCCGAGCAGGCAGAACGGCGTTGCCTGAGAGGACTCCGCCGTCTCCGTGCCTCGCCAGCCCACACAGCCGCGTCCACAGGAAAGGGCCAGCCGATGACCGGTGCCGTGGAACTCGCCGCCACCCAGCCAGCCGAGCCCATCGCCGATCCGACGGCGCGGCCGCGGGCCGGTGCCACGGAGCCGCTCACCGCCGAGGAGGTGGCGCTGCTGGATGCCTACTGGCGGGCGGCGAACTACCTGTCCGTCGGGCAGATCTACCTGCTGGACAACCCGCTGCTGCGGGAGCCGCTCGAGGCGGCGCACGTCAAGCCGCGCCTGCTCGGCCACTGGGGCACCACCCCGGGCCTCAACCTCGTCTACGCGCACCTCAACCGGGTGATCAAGGCCCGTGACCTCGACATGATGTACGTCATCGGTCCAGGGCACGGCGGTCCCGGCATCGTCGCGAACGCGTATCTCGAGGGCACCTACTCCGAGGTCTACCCGACGATCAGCCAGGATGAGGCCGGGATGCGCCGGCTGTTCCGTCAGTTCTCGTTCCCGGGCGGAATTCCCAGCCACGTCGCCCCGGAGACGCCCGGCTCGATCCACGAGGGCGGCGAGCTGGGCTACGCGCTCGCGCACGCCTACGGCGCCGCGTTCGACAATCCCGGCCTGACGGTCGCCTGCGTCGTCGGGGACGGCGAGGCCGAGACCGGCCCGCTGGCCGCCAGCTGGCACTCGAACAAGTTCCTCGACCCAGCGCGCGACGGCGCGGTCCTGCCGATCCTGCACCTGAACGGCTACAAGATCGCGCAGGCGACCGTGCTCGCCCGCATCCCCGAGTCGGAGCTGGACGCGCTGATGCGTGGCTACGGCCACGCGCCGCTGCACGTCACCGCCGAGGCTGACGACGACCCGGCGGACGCGCACCGCCGGCTCGCTACCGCCCTGGACGAGGCGTTCGACGAGATCGCCAGGATCCAGAACGAGGCCAGGGCCGCGTTGGCGGCCGGCAGGGACGCGCCTCGTCCGTCCTGGCCGATGATCGTGCTTCGCACCCCGAAAGGCTGGACCGGGCCGCGCGTCGTCGACGGCAAGCCCGTCGAGGGCACCTGGCGCGCCCACCAGGTACCGATCACCGACGTGCGGGACCAGCCGGACCGGATCGCCGAGCTCGCCGCCTGGATGCGCGGCTACCGGCCCGAGGAGCTGTTCGACGAGGTCACCGGCCGGCCGCGCCCGGAGCTGACGGCGCTCGCCCCGGCCGGGCGGCGGCGGATGAGCGCCAGCCCGCACGCCAACGGCGGCGAGCTGCTGCGTGACCTCACCCTGCCCGACTTCCGGGACTACGCCGTCGACGTCCCGGCGCCGGGCACGTCATCGACCTCGGCGACGACCGTCCTCGGCCACCTGCTGCGCGACGTCATCCGGGCCAATCCGCGCACCTTCCGGCTGATGGGCCCGGACGAGACCGCCTCGAACCGGCTCGGCGCCGTCTTCGACGTCACCGACCGGGTCTGGGAAGGCGAGATCGTGGCGACCGACGAGCACCTCGCGCGGGCGGGCCGGGTGATGGAGGTGCTCTCCGAACACCTGTGCCAGGGCTGGCTGGAGGGCTACCTGCTCACCGGACGGCACGGCCTCTTCTCCTGCTACGAGGCGTTCATCCACATCGTCGACTCGATGGTCAACCAGCATGCCAAGTGGCTGAAGACCACCCGCGAGATCCCGTGGCGCCGCCCGATCGCGTCGCTGAACTACCTGCTCACCAGCCATGTCTGGCGGCAGGACCACAACGGGTTCTCGCACCAGGACCCCGGCTTCATCGACCACGTCGTCAACAAGAAGGCGGAGGTCGTCCGGGTCTACCTGCCGCCGGACACGAACACGCTGCTGTCCGTCGCCGACCACTGCCTGCGCAGCCGGGACTACATCAACGTGATCGTCGCCGGCAAGCAGCCGGCGCTGAACTACCTGACCATGGAGCAGGCGATCGCCCACTGCACCCGGGGCCTGGGCATCTGGGACTTCGCCAGCAACGACCAGGGCGGCGTCGGCGGCGCCGACGTCGGCGGCGGCGTCGCCGATGGGGACGGGCTGCCGGATGTGGTGATGGCGTGCGCCGGCGACGTGCCGACGCTGGAGACGCTGGCCGCCGTGGACCTGCTACGGCAGCACCTCCCGTGGCTGCGGGTCCGGGTGGTGAACGTCGTCGACCTGATGGCCCTGCAGAGCGAGAGCGAGCATCCGCACGGCATCTCCGACGCCCGGTTCGACGCGCTCTTCACCCCCGACCGGCCGGTCATCTTCGCTTACCACGGGTATCCGTGGCTGATCCACCGGCTGACGTATCGGCGGACCAACCACCACAACCTCCACGTCCGCGGCTATATCGAGGAGGGAACCACCACGACGCCGTTCGACATGGTGATGATGAACGGGCTCGACCGCTTCCATCTGGTCGCCGACGTGATCGACCGGGTGCCGACGCTGGGCGCGCGGGCGGCGCACGTCCGCCAGGCGATGGTCGACGAGCGGCTGCGGGTCCGCGCCCACACCCGTGAGCACGGCGAGGACCCGCCCGAGATCCGCGACTGGGTCTGGCCCTACTGACGCTTCCGAAACAAGGCCGCCGGAGGCGCGAAGGAGGAGCGTTGTCGCGCCTCCTTCGGCTCTACTGACAGCCAGGACGGATGTCACCGTGGACGTGCTGGTGGTCAACGCGGGCTCGGCGACGCTCAAGCTCGCGCTCGTCGCGCCCGACGACTCCCTGCTCGGCGCGCGTGAGCTGGCCGCTCCCGCCGGCCGCGCGGACCTCGCGGAGCTCCGCGCGGCGATCGACGAGCTGCTCGCCCGGCGGCGCGGCGAACAGGGCGAGACGGCCGCGGGCCGCGTCGCCGTCGGCCACCGGATCGTGCACGGCGGCACCGCGTTCACCGCGCCGGTCCGCATCGACGACCAGGTGGCCGCCCGCCTGGCCGAGCTGACGGCGCTCGCGCCGCTGCATCAGCCGGCGGCGCTGGCCGCGCTCGGCGAGGTGCGCGCGGTGCTGCCGGACGCCGTCCAGGTCGCCTGCTTCGACACCGCCTTCCACGCCACCCTGCCGCCGGCGGCCGCCACCTACGCGGTGCCGGCGGTCTGGCGGGATCGGCACGGCGTCCGCCGCTACGGCTTCCACGGGCTTTCGCACGCCTACGCGTCCCGCCGGGCGGCCGAGCTTGTGACCGCCGCGGGCGCCGCGACCGCCACGAACGCCGCCGGCGGCGGCGCTCGTCGCGTCGTCACCTGCCACCTCGGCTCGGGCGCGTCACTCGCTGCCGTCCGCGACGGGGTGAGCATCGACACGACCATGGGATTCACGCCTCTGGAGGGGCTGGTCATGGCCACCCGGTCCGGCGACGTCGACCCGGGGCTGCTGCTCTGGTTGCAGACGTCGAAGGGAATGAGCGCGCACGAGCTCACCGAGGCGCTCTTTCACGCCTCCGGGCTGGCCGCGCTGGCCGGCACCTCCGACATGCGCGCCGTCGTCGAGCGCGCCGGCCGGAGGGAGGAGGCCGCGGCGCTGGCCCTGGCGGTCTACCTGCACCGGCTGCGCGCCGGGATCGCGGCGATGGCGGCCTCGCTCGGAGGCATCGATGTACTGGTGTTCACCGGCGGAGTGGGTGAACGCTCGGCCCCGGTCCGCGCCGCCGCGGCCGATGGCCTGGCCTTCCTCGGCGTCGCCGTCGACCCGGCCCGCAACGCGGGCCACGATCCGGCCGCCGGCGAGGACACCGACCTCACGGCCGCCGGTGGTCCCGTCCGTACCTTCGTGATCGCCGCCCGCGAGGACCTGCAAATAGCCCGCGGCGTCCGCGAGATCCTGTCGGAAGAGTGACTGCCGGGGCGGCCTGATCGGGTGACGCACCAGCAATGGGCATGTCGGCGGCTTGACGGCCCGTCAGCCCCCAGGTAGCAGAAGACGACAAATGTCCCATTCGGGTGTAGCTTGCCCGGACGAAAGTCTGGCATCACCGTTTTTGCTTATTTGTTTATCGGTAGAGATCCTGGTGGGGATCGCTGTCGCGGACGGGCTCGGACGCGGGGGCTGGCCAGCGAGCCGGAGCGGGTACGCCATGATCTTCCGGAGCCACAGGCATCCGGAGAAGAAGGGGTTGCGTCATGCCAAGAATCGGAGGTCGCGATCTCGCGATCGGCGACATCGGAGTCATGGGGGCTGGCCTCCTCATGTTCATCTTCAGCTTCCTGCCGTGGTACGGCGTGAAGATCGCTGGCGCCAACTACCACGCGAACGCATGGCACATGGGGTTCGGCGCCTGGTTCTCCGTCCTGCTCTGCCTGGCCGTCGCCGGCCTCGTCGCCGCGCAGGTGTTCGCCGGCTTCCGGCTGCCCGCGCTCGGCCCGGTCCAGCCGGCGCTGGCGTTCGTCGGCGCCGGTGGGCTCGCGATCGTGCTGATTCTTCTCCGCTGGGTGACCTACGACCGGCCCGACGGTGGGGATTCCGCCTTCTTCGGCGGGTCGATCGAGGCAGGCGCCCGTGCCGGGACGTTCCTCGGGCTGATCGCCGCCATCGCGCTCACCGCGTTCGCCTTCATCCGGTTCCGCAGCGGCGACACCGCCCCGGCGGGTGGCCCCCGGCCGCCGTACGGTCAGCCGCAGGGGTGGCCGCAGGGCACGCAGCCCGGCCAGTGGCCGCAGGGGCAGCAGCAGGTTCCGCCGCCGGGCACGTGGCCCCAGGGCCCGCCGCAGGGGCAGCCCCAGGGCGGTTGGCAGCAGCAGCCGCAGCAGCCGCCGCAGGGCGGTTGGCAGCAGCCGACGCCGCCGCCGCAGGGTGGCTGGCAGCAGCAGCCGCCGCAGGGCGGCTGGCCGGGCGGCCAGCAGTAGTCAGCGGGAGGCGCCGACGTGGTCGGCGCCGCACCGACAGAGGTGCCCAGGCGAGAGCACAGCGTCTCGCCTGGGCACCTCTTCGGCTCTGGGCACCTCTTCGGCTCTGGGCACCTCTTCGGCTCTACGCGCCTCGACGTCGGCTACGTACTTCGACCGCTGACCACGTGGGAGAGCGCCCCGGCGCCTGACGGCGGGCGCGCCGGGCCCGCTGCGCCCGCCAGGCCCGCCGCGGAGTCGGCCGGCTGGTGCCAGCCGAGGGCACGCAGGCCGGAGAGGATGGCGAGCGCCACCAGCAGCGCGAGCAGGGTGGCCTTGACCGGGCCGAGGACCCAGGCGGCGAGGCTGCTGCGCTCGCGGGTGAGCAGGACCGTCGCGGCGAACGAGGACGGGACGGTGATCACCGCGACGGCGTCCGGGCCCAGCTCGACCGGCAGCGCCGCGAGGCCCACCGCCATCGCCATCAGAACGCTGATGGCGACGGTCACCCGAGAGACGTCCGGCGAGACCGACAGGCCGACCGCCAGGCGCGCTCGGCTCGGCCGGCGCACATCGGTCGTGTAGTACGCGTACACCTCGCGGTTGTCCTGCACGTCCTCGACGTACGTCCGCTCGACCGGGCGGTCGTAGAGATCGAGGACGACCGGGTGGCTGATCTCGATGCTGCTGTCGTCGGTGCCGATGCTGACGTGGTAGCTGCCCACGCCGGGGTCCAGGTCGACCAGCGCCACCGGATTGGTCAGCGCCAGGCTCCCGGCCGCCGCCCGCCACCGGGACGCGTGGCGGGCCGGCGGCCGGCGGACCAGCTGCGCGCGCCGCTCCTCGGCCATCTTGATCAGTGACGGCCGGTACGGGTCGAGGGTGACCTGCGCCAGCGCCTCCCAGCGTCGGCCGTACTCGGCGATCGTCGAGAGCACCGGCACCGCCGGCGCCCCCGCGGCGACCAGGTCGTCGATCCAGTCGACGAAGACCGCCAGGTACCGGTCCATGTCGCCGACCGTCGGCTCGTCGGGCAGCTCGGGGTCGCGCCGCAGTTCGCCGGCCGCGAGCAGCAGGGTGTCGGCGCTGGACAGCGGGTCGAACGGTTCGTCCAGCGCGGCGAGAAGCGTGTCCTGCGCCGCCTCGACGCGCCCGGTCCAGCGGCGCAGCGTCGGCTCGGGCACCGACAGGTCGGCCTCCCTGGCGAGGTACTCCCCGAGGGCGCGCAGCGACAGCGGCCGAGGCGGTCGTCCGTCCAGCGGGCGGCGGCGGGGCATCAGTCCCGGACGGTTGACCGAGAGCCGGCCGGGCCGGAACCGGCTGATCGCGTCCACCATGCGTTGGGCCTCAGGCGGAGGCAGATGACCGATCTCGTTCGCCAGCAGGGCCACCACATACCCCTGGATCACGACCGACGTGGTGTAGGGCACCAGATGGGCGTCGGATCCGCCTGGGCCGGCCAGGTTGAACGCGACCAGGGCCCGTTTGGGCAACGTCGAGATCGGCAGCAGCAGTGAGACCTCCGCGGGCAGCCGGCCGCGGGTGTCGAGCCGCCGGGTCGCCGGCACGACCGCGTTCAGCAGGCCGTCCAGCGGCCCCCAGTTGATCGATCGGGCGAGCTTGGCCCGGTTCGCCGACAACAGGGTGAACTGGTCGACGACGCGGCGACGCACCCCGCGCAGCTCCGGCGGCGGCACGAGCAACGCCGTCGTGACCTCGTGCACGTCGGTAAGGTCGAGGACCGGCGCCCCGTCCGCGTCGTCCCGACGCCGCCAGCGGCGCAGCGCGTCGGCGCCCCGTGCCCCCGCGCCGCCTCTCGGTGGCGATCCCGCGCCGACCATCAGCGCTCCGTCAGGTACGCGGTCGTCAGAGTGATGGCCACAGACGCACATTAGGCGCTTTCCTGTTGATTCCGCTCAGAACGGCCGAGCGGTCCGGAGTTTGTCCGAGTCGGCGGAATCGCGAACCTCCGAACCGGTTCTCGGCGCCTTGTGGACCGTGCCAACCCCCTCGGCCGGGCCGAGGGGCCGCGCGCGGTTGCCGCGTCCGATACCCTGATCGCAGACCCAGGGCCGGCGTCGCCGACGTGGTGACCGTTGGCGCGGCACCGTTGTCGGTGCGGCGCAGCCGTTGAGACCGCTCGGCGGCCGTCGGGACAGCGCAGTCGAGAAGCGACGGGCGGTTGGTCATGCCGAAGAACTTCGGTCTTGGTGTCTCGGTACGCCGGTCCCCGGTGGTTGGTGGTCGGCCATTGGCCCGCCTGGGCCGCCGTGAGCTTTGGCAGCGTCTCGACCGGAACATGCTGATCTTCGGCCGCCTGGGTACCCGGGCGTCGCGCGCCTCCGAGCAGCGCTGACGCGGGTACGCCGCTCGGCTGGAGCGCGGGCTCGTGGGCGCGACGGCTCCCCGGGCGGGAGAATGGACCCGGCAGGCAGGGCTGACCGCCCACGGCGGCGGTGGTCCGGCCGGAATGTCGTGAATGGATGTCGGAGGTGCCAGTTAGCGTGGCCGGTATGTCAGTGTTGCCCCCCGCGCCGTTCGGGCGCCTGATCACCGCGATGGTGACGCCGTTCCTCCCGGACGGCTCCCTCGATCTTGACGGCGCCGCGGCACTGGCCTCCCATCTGGTGGACGCCGGCAGCGACGGCCTGGTGATCAGTGGCACGACTGGCGAGTCGCCCACCACCTCGGACGACGAGAAGGACCAGCTGCTGCGCGTGGTCCTCAAGGCTGTCGGCGACCGTGCCAGCGTGATCGCCGGGGTCGGCACCTACGACACCCACCACACCACCGAGCTGGCCAGGGCCGCCGAGCGGGCCGGCGCGCACGGCCTGCTGGTCGTGACGCCGTACTACAGCAAGCCGCCGCAGGCCGGCGTCGCCCGGCATTTCCGGATGGTCGCGGACGCTACCGGCCTACCCGTAATGATCTATGACATCCCCGGGCGAACCGGGGTGCCGGTGACCACCGAGACGCTGCTGGCGCTCGCCGAGCACCCGAACATCGTCGCGGTGAAGGACGCGAAGGCCGACCTGGAGGGCTCCTCGCGGGTCATCGCCAACTCGTCGCTGGCGTACTACTGCGGCGACGACGCGCTCACCCTGCCGCTGCTCTCGGTCGGTGCCGTCGGCCTCGTCAGCGTGGTCGCGCACGTCGGGGCGCCCGCCCTGCGAGCCCTGATCGCGGCCTTCGACGCGGGCGACCCGGTCACCGCGCGCCGCATACACCAAGGCATGTTGCCCATCTTCAAGGGCATTTTCCGAACACAGGGAGTGATTACGACGAAGGCCGCCCTGACCTTGCGAGGCCTGCCGGCCGGGCCGGTACGCCCACCGCTGGTCGACGCCACCGACGCGGAGATCGACCAGCTCCGCCTGGACCTGGCCGCGGCCGTGCTGGAGCCGTCCGCGGCCCCGGCGTTCGCCGCGGCGCCGGCGGGGGCGGCCGCCTCATGAGCCATCCGCACCCGGGGCTCGGGGCCCCGCCGCCGCTGCCCGTCGAGGGCCTGCGGATCATCCCGCTCGGCGGTCTCGGTGAGATCGGCCGGAACATGACCGTCTTCGAGCACGATGGCCGGCTGCTGATCGTCGACTGTGGCGTGCTGTTCCCGGAGACCGACCAGCCAGGCGTCGACCTGATCCTGCCGGACTTCACCGCGATCCGGGATCGTCTCGACGACATCGAGGCGATCATCCTCACGCACGCCCATGAGGACCACATCGGCGCGGTTCCCTACCTTCTGCGCGAGCGGGCCGACATTCCGCTGGTCGGTACCCGCCTGACGCTGGCGCTGATGGTCGCGAAGCTGCAGGAGCACCGGATCAGGCCGGTGACCCTGCAGATCACCGAGGAGGAGCGGCACAGCTTCGGCCCGTTCGACCTCGAGTTCCTCGCCGTCAACCACTCGATCCCGGACGCGGTCGCGGTCGCGATCCGCACCTCCGCCGGGCTGGTGCTGCACACTGGCGACTTCAAGATGGACCAGCTGCCGCTCGACGGCCGGCTCACCGACCTCGGCGGCTTCGCCCGCCTTGGCCTGGAGGGCATCGACCTGCTGATGTCCGACTCGACGAACGCCGAAGTACCCGGCTTCGTCACGTCGGAGCGGGAGATCGCCCCGGTGCTCGACGGGGTGTTCCGCGAGGCCGGCAAGCGGATCATCGTCGCGAGTTTCGCCAGCCACGTGCACCGGGTGCAGCAGGTCCTGGACGCCGCCGAGGCGCACGGCCGTTCGGTCTGCTTCATCGGCCGCTCGATGATCCGCAACATGGGCGTCGCCCGTGACCTGGGCCTGCTGCGGGTGCCGCCCGGCCTGGTCATCGACGCCCGCGACATCGAGTCGCTGCCCGACCGCAACATCTGCCTGGTCTGCACCGGCTCACAGGGCGAACCGCTGTCGGCGCTGTCGCGGATGGCCAACCGTGACCACGCGATCCGGATCGAGGCCGGTGACACGGTCGTCCTCGCCTCCAGCCTCATCCCCGGCAACGAGGAGTCGGTCTACCGCGTCATCAACGGCCTGACCCGCTGGGGCGCCAAGGTCGTCCACAAGGGCGTCGCCAAGGTGCACACCTCCGGCCACGCGGCCGCCGGCGAACTGCTTTATGTCCTCAACGCCACCCGGCCGTCGAACATGATGCCGATCCACGGCGAGTGGCGGCACCTGCGGGCGCACGCGGCGCTCGCCGAGCTGACCGGTCTGCCCGCCGAGCGGATCGTGCTCGCCGAGGACGGCATGGTCGTCGACCTCGTCGAGGGCCAGGCGTCGATCACCGGCGCCGTGCCGTGCGGCTACGTCTACGTCGACGGCGGCGCCGTCGGCGACGTCGGCGAGTCGAGCCTGAAGGACCGGCGCATCCTCGGCGAGGAGGGCTTCATCACGATCACCGCCGTGGTGGACGCCGCCGCCGGCAAGGTCATCGCCGGGCCGGATCTCGTCGCCCGTGGCTTCTCCGACGACCGGGCGGCCTTCGAGAAGGTGCGCAAGATGGTCGCCGACGGTCTCGCGGACGGCATGCGCAACGGCATGACCGACGCGGGCGCGCTGCAGCAGCTCGTCCGCCGCATCGTCGGCCGCTGGGTCAGCGACACCTACCGCCGCCGCCCCATGATCGTCCCGGTCGTCGTCGAGGTGTGATGGGCACTGAGCCCGACCTGCCGGATCGGCGATCTCCCACGTCGGCTCCGCCGATCCGGCAGCAACTGGTTCCAGGCAGGCTGGGCGTCGCGAAGGGCCTGTTCACGGTGCCCGATGACGTCAACGCGCCGCTTCCCGTGAACATCGAGGATCTCTTCTACGGATAATGAATTGCCTGCTGCGCGCGGGTTTGGACGTCTGCGATCCGCCGCGTGGCGGGCTATTTTCTAGATCACCTCTGTGGGTGTCGACCGCTGGTCGACGACCGGCCGAGYCTGACGGCTCGCGGCGCGTCGGATGTCGAGGACGGCCAGCAGGGCCAGGACGAGGACGCCCATGGTCAGCATGGGCATGTGCTCGGTGGAGTGCGTGTCGAATGCTCGGATGCGGTCGAATCCCAGCAGCGACAGGGAAATGCCCGAGACGCTCATCGCCGCTAGCCACCCGGGCCTGGACTCGCTGACGACGAGCGCGACGAGACCGGCGATGACGAGAGCCGAGGGTATCGACTCGGACAGGTCGTAGAAGAGCGAGTACCACTGACGGTAGCCACCGTCGACACTGGTGCGGCCGTACGTCCCGCCCCCGGAGATCACGCGCTGGTAGAAGAGCGCGACCGCGGGAACCCAGGCGGCCACCAGAACGGTGACCATGGCCAGCGTCCGGCGCCGCACGCCGGGCTGGCGCGGCGCGGCGGCTGGGGCGACGACCGTCGCCAGCGCGAGCAGGCAGAGTGTCACCAGAAGCGCCACCGGCGGCCGGGCGAGCCTGGTGGTGGCGCCGAGCGCCAGCACCACCGCGGCTGCCGGCAGGACCGCGAGGGCGGCGGCACGGGCAAGGCGGCGCCGGCGAAGGGTGGCCGCGGCGAAGGCGATCAGCCAGGGCGCGTAGACCAGAACGCCGTCGGTGTAGAACGGGCCAATCTGGGTCCCGGCGATGGGCCGGCTGGCCCAGCCCTCCGGGGTCGCGGCGGCGAACGGCCAGATCTCGCCCGGACCCTGCTCGGCGACGGCAAGTGCCACGGCGGACAAAACGCCGCCGGTCGCGAGCGCGACGGTGGCGATCGCCTGGCGGGTGCTGGTGGGAATCCAGCCGAGCAGCGGGCGGATACGGGTGGCGACGCCGTTGCCCAGCAGGTTGGCCGTCTCGCCGAGCGTCGGCCGTCCCCGTCCGTCGGCGTCCGCGGCGTCGAGCAGGGTCGCCACCAGCTCCTCGCCGTGCTCGGCGCGCCAGCGACGCGGGTAGGCGAGCAGCAGCCGGCGGTAGGCGGGCACGCCAGCGGGAACGGTCGTGGTCTCGGAGATGGCCGTGGCGTCCTCGGGCGAGCTGGTCTCGTCGGTGTTCACGCGGCGCCGCCAGCGAGCGCGGTGCCGGCGCGGCCCGGCGTGACGGACCTGGTACGGGTGAGCAGGCGGCGGCTCGCCTCCTCGGCGTTGGCGCGCAGGCGGTCGGCCTGCGCGGCCAGTGCGACGGCGCCTTCGTCGGTGAGTTCGTAGTAGCGGCGCAGCCGGCCGGCGACGACCTCCTCGCGCTCCCGTCGCACCAGGCCGTCAGCGGTCAGTCGGTCAAGGGCGGCATAGAGAGTGCCGGCACGCAGGCGGACGCGGCCCTTCGAGATGGTCTCGACTTCCTGGATCACGCCGTAGCCGTGACGCGGCCCGTCGGCGAGAGCGGCCAGCACCAGGAAGGTGGGCTCGCGCATGTCCTCATCCGTCATGTCTTCTGTATATACCGATGGCCGATATATGGGGCTGGCGGGTCGGCGGAGTGCACGGCGCGCCCGGAAGGTCGGGGTTGCCGGGAGTGGTGGGGGCGACCTTGTAACGTGCTGACGTGGCCACACGCACGACCGGGGCGAGTTCGCGCGCCCGCGGGGGATCGGCCACGTCCCGGAGCGCCAGCGGCACCAGCCGCCCGGCCGCCCGTGGCCGTGGCTCGGGCGCGAGCCGTCCGTCCGGCGGGTCCGGCGGCGGGCGCGCTCGCGGCGCGTCCGGAGGGACGCCCTTCTCGCTCGCCGTCGCCGCGTGGCTGCTGAGGGGCGTCGCGCGGCTGTGGATGGCCCTCGCCACGGTGTTCGGTACCTCGCTACGGCATGTCCGCCGCGGCAGCCGAGAGCTGCGGATCGACCCGGAGCACCGGCGCGACGGCGCTGGGCTCGCGACGCTCGGCGGGGCGATCCTCACGATGGCCGCGTTGTGGTTCCACGCCGCCGGACCCGTCGGCTCCGGGCTGAGTTCCCTGCTGCGGCTGCTGTTCGGCGCCGGGGCGCTGGTGTTGCCGGTGATCGGGTTCAGCGCGTCCTGGCGGCTGGTGCGGGCCCCGGCCGACCCGGACAGCCGCGGC
Source organism: Pseudofrankia asymbiotica (assembly GCF_001983105.1). Lineage (GTDB taxonomy): Bacteria > Actinomycetota > Actinomycetes > Frankiales > Frankiaceae > Pseudofrankia > Pseudofrankia asymbiotica. Next base: position 196,429 of record NZ_MOMC01000017.1, read on the forward strand.
CGGGTGACCATCGGCTGGGTCGCGGCGACACTCGGCGCGCTCGGCTTCTATCACGTCGTGCGTGGGATCCCCGACTTCGGCCGCGGGGCCAAGGAACTGCGGGCCGCCGGCGGCACGGCGGGCTTCATCGCCTCCTCGCCGCTCGCGGCGGCGGTCACGCCCTATGTCGCCGCGCCGCTGCTGATCCTGCTCGCGCTCTTCGGCATCCTGGTCATCACCCGGACGCCGTTGCGGCAGGTTCCGGCGCTGGCCCGCGGTCTTGTCGACCGGCTGGCGGCCGGCGTCCGGGAGGACCGGGACAACCAGCGAGGAACGACGGCGCGCGGCGGCCGCCGCGCCATCGGTCCCGGCGACGATCTGGACGGGTTCGACGACACCGACGAGCTGGCCGGCGAGGCCGGCCGAGCCGGGCTCGCGGACGAGCTGCTCGCCGGCGGCGCGGCCGCGGGGGGCCGCGGCAAGGGCCGGAGCCGGCGCCGCGTCGGCGCGGCCGCTGGCGACGTGTACGACGCCGACACCGAGCTCGCCGGCCCGGCGGGCCGCAGGGTTCCGCCGCCTGACGGGCACGGCGTCGGCGTGGCCGCCGGTGACATCCTCGACCTCGACCTTGGCCTGGACCTCGGCCCCGACGGCGAGGTCGAGGAGCCGGCCGCGCCCGCGCGGCGGCCGCCGCGACAGCGCAAGCCGGCCGGAGCCGCCTCGACCGCGGAGCCGGACGGCGAGATCGAGCACCTGGTACCGGTGCCCGTCGAGGGCGACTACGTGCTTCCGTCGCCGACGTTGCTGAAGTCCGGCACCCCGCCGAAGGTGCGCTCCGCCGCGACCGACACGGTGATCGCGTCGTTGACCGACGTGTTCTCCCAGTTCAAGGTGGATGCCCGGGTCACCGGGTTCACCCGGGGGCCGACGGTCACCCGGTATGAGGTCGAGCTGGGCTCGGCCGTCAAGGTTGAGCGGATCACCCAGCTGGCGAAGAACATCGCCTACGCGGTGAAGAGCCCGGATGTGCGGATCATCAGTCCGATTCCGGGAAAGAGCGCGGTCGGCGTCGAGATCCCCAACACCGACCGGGAGCTGGTGTCCCTCGGTGACGTCCTGCGCAGTGCCGACGCGACCGGCAACCCGCACCCTCTCGTCGTCGGGCTCGGCAAGGACATCGAGGGTGGCTACGTCCTCGCGAACCTGGCGAAGATGCCGCACATTCTCATCGCCGGCGCGACCGGGGCCGGCAAGTCGACGTGCATCAACACGCTCATCACGAGYGTGCTCGCGCGCGCCACGCCGGACCAGGTGCGGATGGTGCTCGTCGACCCCAAGCGGGTCGAGCTGACCAGCTATCAGGGCATTCCGCACCTCATTACGCCCATCATCACGAATCCAAAAAAGGCGTCCGACGCGCTGCAGTGGGTCGTGAAGGAGATGGAAAACCGTTACGAGGATCTCGCGGCCAGCGGTGTGCGCCATGTGGATGACTTCAACCGTAAGGTGCGCAACGGCGAGATCGTCGCGCCGCCCGGCTCGGAGCGCGTCTACACGCCCTACCCGTACATCCTGACGATCGTCGACGAGCTCGCCGACCTGATGATGGTCGCCCCGCGTGACGTCGAGGACGCGATCTGCCGGATCACCGCGATGGCCCGGGCCGTCGGCATCYACCTGGTGCTCGCGACCCAGCGCCCGTCGGTCGACGTCGTCACCGGCCTGATCAAGGCCAACGTCCCCTCGCGGCTGGCGTTCGCCACCGCGTCGCTGGCCGACAGCCGCACCATCCTGGACCAGGCCGGTGCCGAGAAGCTCGTCGGCCTGGGAGACGCGCTGTTCCTGCCGATGGGGGCGAGCAAGCCGGCCCGCATCCAGGGCGCGTACGTCTCCGAGGACGAGATCGCCGCGATCGTCGACCACACCAAGGAGCAGGCCCCGCCCGCGTTCCGGGAGGACGTGTTCGAGGAGGAGGCCGGCCCGCGCAAGGAGATCGACGAGGACATCGGCGACGACATGCAGCTGTTCCTGCAGGCCGTCGAGCTCGTCGTGAGCACCCAGTTCGGCTCGACGTCGATGTTGCAGCGCAAGCTGCGGGTGGGCTTCGCCAAGGCCGGCCGGCTCATGGACCTGATGGAGAGCCGGGGGATCGTCGGCCCGAGTGAGGGCTCGAAGGCTCGTGATGTCCTGGTGATGCCAGATGAGCTGGAAGGACTTCTTGTTACCTTGCGGAGTGGCTGACGTTGGTCAGTTGGTCCCATCGGGAGCGGCGACGGGTTTCGACGAGCGGCGTGGAATCGTAAACTCAGGCAACGTCTATTCATTGCTGTTGGCCTGGCAACCCCGCTGCCCGCTGCTCGTTGATCGTCATTGGCTGGCCGTCGCCCCCACGCGGCCCCCGATGCGGGTCATCGGCGCCGCGGCACGCGTCGGCCAGCGTCGGATGCGTGCGGAGGTTGGCCCGTGGTGGCTTTCGACGAACCGCGCGACCACCATCGTGACCTCAGCGCCGATCCCGTCGAGACCACCGCCCGGCTGGCCCAGGCCACACGGTCGGCCGACGGGGCTCCTGGGGCTCCGAGGGCTCGCGGGGCTTCTGGCACTCCCGGTGTTCCCGGTGATCCGGTGAGCCCTGGTGCTCCCGCCGGATCAGCGGAGCCTGCGCGCGAGGACCGGACCGGTGGCACGCCCGCTGGCGTCGCCCGGGAGGACGAGAGCGACGCTCCGCCCCCTGGCGTCGCCCTGGAGGACAAGAGCGACGCTCGGCCCGCTGGCGCCGCCCGGAACGAAGCTTCGCCCGCTGGCGCCGCCCAGGAGGTCGACGACGGCGGAAACGTCGGCGCCCGGCTGGCCAGTGCCAGGGTGGCCGCGGGCATGTCGATCGACGAGGTCAGTGCCCGTACGCGGATCAGGGCGACGCTGATCCGCCAGATCGAGCAGGACGACTTCTCCGGCGTCGGCGGCGCCGTCTACGCGCGTGGCCACATCCGCGGCATCGCCCGCGCGCTCGACATCGCGCCGGAGCCCCTGGTCGCCGCGTACGACGCCAGCCACGAGCGGGTGCCGGCGCCGTCGCTCGCGCCGACCAGCTCGTTCGACCCGCTGCGCCACGGCGATGGCCGCCGCGGTGGCCGCCGCTGGGGCACCGCCATGGTCGTTTCCGCGGCAGTGCTCTGCCTGCTGGCCCTGATCGCCTTCCTGATCCCGGGCTCCTCGCGGCACGATCCGTCGACACCGGCGTCGGCGACCGCGGCGCCCGGCGCCTCCGTCGCACCGACAGCCCCGTCCGGCGGCGCCCCGTCCGCGACGGCCCCGCCCACTCAGGTGAACCTGCGGCTCGAGGCGGTCAGCGCGCAGAGCTGGCTGGAGGTCAGCGACGACAGCAACCACGTCGTGCTGCGCCAGATACTGGCCCCGGGCGACGCCAAGACGCTCACGGCCAAGGCGCTGCGGGTCAAGATGGGCAACGCGGGCGCGATGGATCTGTCCTGCAACGGCCACAAGCTGGGCACGATGGGTGAGCCCGGGCAGGTCGTGACGGTGCTCGTGGCGCTGGGTGACTCGGGCGACTGCACGGTCGACGGCGCCTCCGCGCCGGCGGGGCAGCGCGACTGACACTCGCGGCCCACCACCGCGAGGTGCCGTCGCGGGGCGTCRACGCCGTCGGCGTTCGCGCTTCGCCCCCGCGCCGCCCGACGTCGCCCGGTGCGTCCTGGACCACGTTCGTGTCCACCCGGGAGCGCTCGATTCGTACCCCGGGAGGCCGCGCGGCGCGCCCGCGGGCCGTTGCCCGGTAGCCTGACGTGGTGTCTGCTGGTCAAGCCCGCCGCGTTGCGCTCGTCACTCTTGGTTGTTCACGCAACGAGGTCGATTCGGAGGAGCTGGCGGCCAGGCTCTCCGATGGCGGCTGGCAGCTGGTCGACGACGCCGCCGACGCCGACGCCGTGCTGGTGAACACCTGCGGTTTCGTCGACGTCGCCAAGAAGGACTCGATCGACGCCCTGCTCGCCGCCGACGGCCTGCGCGGCGCGCCCGACGCCGCCGGCCAGGGCCCGAAGGCGGTCGTCGCGGTCGGCTGCCTCGCCGAGCGTTACGGCGCCGAGCTCGCGTCGAGCCTGCCCGAGGCCGACGCCGTGCTCGGCTTCGACGCCTATCCGGACATCGCGGCGCGGTTGAGCGCCGTGCTCGACGGCGAGCGCCCGGCCGCCCACACCCCGCGTGACCGGCGCACCCTGCTCCCGATCACACCAGTGGAGCGGGGCAGCGCGGCCGTGACCGACGTCGTGGTCCCGGGGCACGGCACCGTCGCGGCGGCGGCCCCGGCGGCCTCGGCCGTCCCCGCCTTCCCGGCCGTCCCGATGATGCCGGCGGTGATCCGGCGGCGGCTCGAGCGAGGGCCGGTGGCCGCACTGAAGATCTCCAGCGGCTGCGACCGGCGGTGCAGCTTCTGCGCGATCCCGTCCTTCCGCGGCTCGCACGTCTCCCGCCCGCCGCGGGACATCCTCGCCGAGGCGGAGTGGCTCGCCGGGCAGGGCGCCCGCGAGCTGGTGCTCGTCAGCGAGAACTCCACCTCCTACGGCAAGGATCTGGGTGACCTGCGCGCTCTGGAGAAGCTGTTGCCCCAGCTCGCCGCGACACCCGGCATCGTGCGCGTCCGGACCGTCTACCTGCAGCCGGCGGAGACGCGTCCGTCCCTCCTCGAGGTGCTGCTGACCACGCCCGGGGTCGCGCCTTACCTGGACCTGTCCTTCCAGCACGCGAGCCCGACGGTGCTGCGCCGGATGCGCCGTTTCGGCGGTTCGGCCGACTTCCTCGACCTGCTTCGCCGGGGCCGTGCGCTCGCGCCCACGCTCGGCGCCCGCTCCAATGTGATCGTCGGTTTCCCCGGCGAGACGGTCGAGGATCTCGACATCCTGGCCGACTTCCTCGAGCAGGCCGATCTTGACGCCGTCGGCGTGTTCGGCTACTCCGACGAGGAGGGCACCGAGGCGGTCKGGCTGTCCGGCAAGGTCGCGCCCCGGGCCATCGAGCGCCGCCGCGCCCGCATCGCCGACCTGATAGAGCAGCTGACCGCGGCGCGCGCCGAGCGGCGCGTCGGCGAGACCGTGGAGGTGCTCGTCGAGGAGATCTCCGACGACGTTCCCGCGGGAGCCGACGCGCGGGCGGCCCGGTCCGGCGGGGACGGCGAGCCGTCAGGCCGCACGGCCCACGGCTGCGCCGCCCACCAGCAGCCCGAGGTCGACGGGGCCTGCGTCGTGCGGCTTCCCGCGGCGTCCGGCGCGACTGGCACGACCGGCGCGGCCGGTCAATCCGGCGATGCCGGCGCCCCGGTCGCCGTCGGCGACCTGGTGCTCGCGCGGGTGGTCGACGTCGAGGGCGTCGACCTGGTCACCGACCTCGTCGCCGTGCTGGACCGGGCAGGCACGCCGGGCGCCGGCGAGCTCGCCGCCCCCGGTGTTCCCGCCGGATCGGCGAGGCCCGGGGTTCCTGCTGGATCGGCGAAGCCGGCCCAGCAGGCTGGCTGGGAGGTCCAGGCCGTCGGGGCGCGTCAGTGACGGTGGCGGGCCGGCCCGGCGAGGCTGGCCGGAGGGCCACGTCCGGCGTGCCCAGTCAGGCCGACGAGACCCTGCCCACGCAGGCGGCCGCATCCGCTGGCGCCGCGGGCGTCCTGGCCGCGCCACTCGACGGCGCTCAGCGAGCGGTTCCCGCGGGATCGGACCGGCCGGGGGCCGCCGCGCCGGCCGAGCCGGTCCGGGAGGCCCATCGGGAGGCCCACGGCCAGGTGCCGTCCGACGCCGCGGCGCCGCCGGCCCCCGCGAGGCTGCTCAACATCGCCAACATTCTGACGATCATGCGGCTGGCCCTGGTGCCGGTGTTCGTCGCGTTCCTGTTCGTCGGCCCGCACGAGGACGGCTGGCGGATCGCCGCCTTCGCCGCCTATGCCGTCGCCGCGATCACCGACCAGATCGACGGGGCGGTCGCCCGCAAGCACGGCCTGGTCACCGAGTTCGGCGCGTTCGTCGACCCGGTAGCCGACAAGGCGCTGACCGGCGCGGCGCTGGTGTCGCTCTCGATCCTCGGCGAGATCCCCTGGGCCGTGACGGTGGTCGTCGTCGGCCGGGAGCTGGGCGTCACCCTGCTTCGGCTCTGGGTGATCCGGCACGGCGTGATCGCGGCGAGCCGGGGTGGCAAGCTCAAGACGTTGCTGCTCAACATCTCGCTCGGGCTGGCCGTGCTGCCGCTGACCGGGCCGGCGGCGGTGGTCAGCGACGCGGTGCTCGCGGCCGGAGTGGTCGTCGCGGTCGCCACCGGCGTCGACTACGTCGCCCGGGCGCTCGCGCTGCGGCGCGCCTCCGGCTCGCCCGGCTCGCCCGGCACGCTCGGCGAGGGGCTGGACGAGGGGCCAAGGGAGGCTGCCAGTGGCAGGGAACGGAACGCCGATGCTGGCTGAGATCGTCGCGGTCGGTGATGAGCTGCTCTACGGCGACATCATCAACGGCAACGCCGCCTGGCTTGGCCGCCAGCTCGCCGACGTCGGTGTCCGGGTCGGCACGTCGGTGGTGGTCGGCGACGACATCGACCGGATCGAGCGGGCGCTGCGGACGGCCGCCGAGCGCTGCGACGTCGTGGTCGTGACCGGGGGCCTCGGGCCGACCCAGGACGACCTCACCCGTGAGGGGATCGCCGCGGCCGCCGGGGTCGCCCTGCGCCGGGACGAGTCCCTCGAGGCACTGCTACGGCGCCGGTTCACCGAGCTGCGCCGTGACGTGCCCGCCATGAACTACCGGCAGGCCGACCTGCCCGAGGGCGCCGAGCCGCTGCCGAACGGGCCGGGCACGGCGCCCGGCGTCCGGATCGAGATCGGTCGCGCCGTGCTGTACGCGATGCCCGGCGTGCCGCGCGAGATGCACGCGATGTTCACCGCCAGCGTGCTGCCGGACCTGCTGCGCCGGGCCGGGCAGCCGTCCGTCGTGGTGCATCGGGTGCTGCGCACGGCCGGCGTCTGGGAGTCGGCCGTCGCCGAGGCGCTGTCCGACGAGGTCGAGCGCCTGCGCGACGTGGGCAACCCGACGATCGCGTTCCTCGCGAGCGGAGGGCAGACCCGGGTGCGGATCACCGCGGGGGCCGCCGACCGCGCGAAGGCGGGACGCCTGATCGCCCCGGTGGAGGCGGCGGCGCGCACGGCGCTGGGCCCGGCCGTCTACGGCACCGACGACGACACGCTCGCCAGCGTGGTGGGCGCTCAGCTGGCGGCCGGCCAGGGCACCATCGCGGTGGCCGAGTCACTCACCGGTGGCCTGCTGGCGGCGGCGTTCACCGGGACCCCGGGTTCCTCGGCCTACTTCCGCGGCGGCGTCGTCGCCTACGCGACCGACGCGAAGGCATCCGTGCTCGGCGTCGACGAGGCCGTCCTCGCGACGGAGGGCGCGGTCTCGGCGCGCACCGCCGCCGCGATGGCGGCTGGCGTGCGCGAGCTGTTCGGCGCCACCTGGGGGCTCGCGACCACCGGTGTGGCCGGGCCCGAGGAGCAGGAAGGCAAGCCGGTTGGCACGCTTCACCTGGGACTCGCCGGTCCGGACGGCACCGTGACCCGGTCGCTGCGGCTGCCTGGGGACCGGCCACTTATTCAGACCTTCGCGGTCGTGCAGGCGCTCGACGTGTTACGGCGTACGCTCTCGGGACTGCCGGTGGCAGGCGCCGGACCGCTGGGGRGCGCGGAGATCCCCGCCGGCTAGGGGTGAGGAGGTGCGATCATGCGTGTCCTTTGTGATCGTGCGTCGACCGCACCTATGCGCGACGTTCGCGGTGGGCTCAAAAGTAGGAGCGCCAGAGGGCTCCGACGGCGGATGCCGACCGTTGAAGCAGGTAGATGCGCTTCCGAGACGCGTTCCGGGGCACTCCTGGGATTGTTCGCCGGACGCGTAGTGGTTACAGAGCTACGGTCCCGTCAACGACCACTCGATGACCGTGCCGGTAGGTATACGGTGAAACCCATACCGTGGACGAAGGAGGAGGCGCGATGGTCCTGCTCCGACGCATGATCGGTGAGGCGCTCCGCCGTCGCCGCCAGGATCAGCACCGGACGCTCCGGGAGGTGTCGTCCGCGGCCCGGGTGTCGCTCGGCTACCTGTCCGAGGTCGAGCGTGGGCAGAAGGAGGCCAGCTCCGAGCTGCTCGCGTCGATCTGCGACGCGCTCGGCGTCCGCCTGGCCGACCTGCTGCGCGAGGTCAGCGACGACGTCGAGCTGGCGGAGCTCGCCGCCGACACGCCCCGCGTCGGCGCCCCGATGGTCGTCTCCGCTCGTCCTCCGGCCCCCATGGTCGACCGCGCGGCCTGACCGCGGGCCGGCCCCGCCGGCTGGACGAGACACATCGGGCGAAGCCCGCGAAGGCGAAATGCGGCGCGCCGATATCGGGTGCTGGTGCCCGTGTACCGCATTGACCTGCCTGCCTCGTGGATTCCGCCCTCAGCGCCTGAACCCGGCCAACCGGCGGATCAGCTGTGAGCGCGATCGGCAGGAACCGGACGTTCCGGATGGGCTTGGGCGACGGGTGTCTGAAAACGGACATATGCCGTCGTTCGGTGACGTTGGTACAGGGCTGTCTGCGCGGGCCAGTGACGTGCGACGATCGGACTATGGCGAATGTCGTCCGGCGGGCGTTGCGCTATCTGTCCGCGTCGGCGAACCGGAAGTTCGACGAGAAGGCCGATCCGCGGGTGCAGATCGACCAGGCCATCACCGAGGGCCGCCGTCAGCACGAGGCCCTGCGCCAGCAGGCCGCCCTGGTGCTGGGCAACCAGCGCCAGCTGGAGATGCGGATGGCGCGCCAGATCGAGAACGTCACGATGCTCACGGAGTCGGCGCGCTCCGCGCTCGCCTTCGCCGACAACGCCGGCGCGCGCGGCGACRCCGCCACCGCCGGCAAGTACGAGCAGACGGCGCAGGCGTTCGCCAGCGAGCTGGTCGCGGCGGAGTCGTCACTGGAAGAGATGCGCACCCTGCATCAGCAGGCGGTCGAGTCGTCCGAGCTCGCCCGGCGCGCCGTCGATGACAACACGGAGCGGCTGCGCCAGCAGCTCGCCGAGCGTGCCCGTCTCCTGACGCAGATCGAACACGCCGCGATGCGTGAACAGATGAGCAAGGCGATGGAGTCCATGTCGGACCTCGCCCCGCCGGGCGACACGCCGACGCTCGCGGAGATCCGGGACAAGGTCGAACAGCGCTACGCCGCCGCCATGGGGCGCCACGAGCTGGCGTCCTCCGGTGTCGAGGCACGCATGCTGGAGGTCCGCCGGGCGACCATCAGCGCGAAGGCGGACAACCGGCTGGCCGAGCTGCGCGCGGGCCTGGCCGCTCGGCCAGCCGCCGCCGGTGGTGGCGGCCAGCCGGCCGGGGCGGCCCAGGTGCAGGCCGGCGACGAGCGGGTCGCCCTGGGCAAGAGCCAGCCAGCGACGCCCGACGCGCGTGAGGGCCGCGGCGCGGACGCCGCTGGCCCAGCGAACTCGGGTCCGTGACCAGGCCCATGCCCGCAACGCCCACGGGACGGCGACGGTGACCTGGCCTGGCGTGGGCGGCGGCCCGCCGGGGCCGCCGGGCGGCGGCCAGGGCTGGCGCCCGGGGCAGGTTCCGCCGCCCCCTCCGCCGGCTCCGCCCTGGCCGCCGTCGCGCTGGGGGCCGCCGCCCTGGCAGCCCCAGCCCCAGCAGCAGGGGCCCTCGCGGCGGCCTGGCGCTCAGGAACCGGACCACTCCGGCCGGCGGCCGTGGGTCCGGGCCGAGGGCTGGGACTGGCGGCGGAGGGCCCAGCCCCGGATGCCGGACGCGATGGCGGCCGAGATGGAACGGCGAGGCGCCCAACGCGAGGCCCGGGCCGCCACCCGCTATGCCCGGCACGCCCGGTGGACGGCCGGCGGATGGGCCGTGCTCGCCGCGGTCGTCACTCCGGCCGGGGCGGCGTTCGGCCACGAATGGTGGATGTGGCTCCTCACCGGTGCTGGTTCGCTGGTCAACAGCGGACTGTGGGCACTGCAGGCGGCCAGGGCCGACCGGCACACGCCAGGCCCGCCGCTGCCGGTGGCCGCCGCGCCGGGCGTGCGGGCGCTGACCGGCTCGGCGGCGGCCGCGCCGCTGCGCCGCGGCGAGGAGGCGATCAGCGCCTTTCTCGCGCTGGCGCGGCCGGTCCCGCCCGGCCCGACCGCGGATGTGATCCGCTCCGCGATGGCGTCGGCCGCCGAGGTGGTCGACGGGCTGCGGATGCGGGCGAACCGCGTCGTGGCCTGCGAGGCGGCGGCACGCGCGCTGGCGGACCGGTCCGCGCGCGCCCAGCTGGCCGGCACGGTCCAGGCCCTCGCCGAGGAGATGAGCACGGCCGTGCGAGCCCTCGACGACCTCGTCGCCGCCGCGGCCGAGGTCGTCGGCGCCGGCGTCTATGCCTACTCCGGCGGCCTCGACCTCGGTGGCCCGGCGCCGTTGGGGACACCGGTCGGCGGTGCGGCGCTCGGCGTGGCGCCCGTCGACCTTGACGCGTTGGCCGAACAGGCGGAGAACCTGCGTGGCTACGCCGCCGGCCTGCGTGACGTCGGCGCGGCGGCCCGCGGCCTGCCCGCCGCGAGCCGCGGCACCGCCGGCGGCGGTACCGGCGGCAGTACCGCTGCCGGCGGTGCCGCCTCGGATTCCGGCCCCACCGGTCGTTAGCCGGCGCGGTCGTCAGGCCCGCCGGCGGCGGGCGCCGCGGCGAGGGCGGTGGTGGGCAGCCGGCGGGCGGCGAGCAGACCGACCATGCCGACCGCGGTCGCGAGCGCGAAGGCGCCCGCGAGACCGGCGACGGAGGCCACATAACCGGCGCCGTTGACCGCGCCGGCCGCCGCGTCGGTAACGGCGGGATGGTTCGTCGCGGTGCCGGCGGCGACCGCGACGCCGCCCAGCCCGGCGCCGAAGGTGACCCCGAGGTTGTCGGAGAGCGAGACCGCGCTGCTCGCCATCCCCTGGCGGTCGGGTGGTGCCTCGTTCAGCGCCACGTTCATGATCGGTGAGTAGGCGATACCGATCCCGAAACCGGCCAGGCCCCAGCAGGCGACCCCGACGGCCAGTGGCACCTGGGTGTTGAGCAGCGCCATCCCGGTGCCCGCCACCGCCAGCACCAGCGTGCCCAGGCCCACGGTGACCAGGAACCGCCCGGAACGGCGGGCCGAGAGCCTCGCCTGGGTCCACGAGCCGGCGGTCCAGACGACCGCCGCCGTGGAGACGGCGAGGCCCGCGACGGTGGTGGAGGAGTGCCGTACGGACGTGATGGCGAGCGGGACGAACGTGTCCGCGCCGAAGAACGCGAACGCGAGCAGCCCGCGCACCGCCACGGCCGCCGGTGCCCCCGGGCGAGCCCGCAGCGTCCCGGCGGGCAGCAGCCGGCGCAGCGGCCCGATGCCCGCGAGCAGGCCGGCGACCACGAGTGGAATGCCGAGGAGCGAGCGGCTGGTCACGCCGGCTAGCAGCAGGCCCGCGCCGGCCGCGACCCGCACCGCCCGCACCAGCGGCCCCGTGCCGGCCTCGACGGCGGGCCACACCCCGGCGCGGTCCGTCGCGGGGCTGCCGGGCACATCAGGCGCGGCGGGCACGTCATCGGAGGCGCCGCTCGCCGGGCCGGAGAGGACGGCCGTCCCGGCCACCCGCAACGCCCCGACCGTGACGGCGCCGGCCACCACGACGAGGGGGATCAGGCCGCCGAAGACCCACCGCCAGCTGACCTGCTCGGCGAGGAACGCCGCGGCCGCCGGGCCGCCGAGGCTCGGCACCACCCAGGCCGTCGCCAGCACAGCGAACACCTTCGGTCGTACCTGGGCCGGGTATGTCCGCCCGACCGTGCCGAAACAGACCGCGGCGATCGCGCCGTCCCCCAGCCCCTGCAGGCCGCGACCGACGATCACGACCTCCATGTCCACAGCGGTCGCCGCCACCGCGAGCCCCGCGCCGAACACCAGCAGGCCGACGACGAACGGGCGAATCGGCCCGGCCCGGTCCATCGCCGCGCCGGCGAGCACGAGGCCGACCACGGTGGTCAGGAAGAACGCCCCGGTCAGCCACCCGTACAGGTTCAGGCCGTGCAGATCCGCCGACACCAGCGGCGCCACCGTGACGACGGCGAGTGACTCGAACGCGAGCAGGGTGATCGTCGAGACCAGGCCCACCGTCAGGACCCGCAGCTGGGGGCCCCAGATCCTGACGGCCGGCGCCGATCGCTGTGGTTGGCCGAGCGCCGTGTCCGTCACCCCCACACCCCATACCCTCCGGTCGCCCGGGGGCAAATCACCTCAGCTGCCCCTCGGCTGGCGTGTCAGCCGCGCAGACGCAGGCCGCCCCGGGGCGTCGGGTGGAAACCGGCGCGCAGCAGCGCCTCGCCCAGCGCGCTGCCGGTGACCGCCTGCCCGTCGGCGCGCTCGACGGCGAGCCGGCCGAGCCAGCCGTCCCGCACCGCGAGCGCCAGCGCGTCCACCGCCGGCTGTAACGCCCGTGCCGGGTCCGGCCAGGACAGCAGCGTCTTCCCGCCGCGTTCGACGTAGAGCAGCAGGTCGCCGTCGACCAGCACGACCAGCGCGCCCGCCTTCCGCCCGGGGCGATGGCCAGGACCGTCGCCACCCGCCCCCTCCGGCCGGGAAGGCCAGGGCAGTGCCGCGCCGTACGGGTTCGCCGGGTCGGTGGCCGCGAGCACCACCGCTCGTCGGTCCGTCCCGGCCCGCGTACCTCCCGCGCCCGGGAACCGGCCGAAGGCGTCGACGTTCCCAGCGGCGCCCCCGAACCCGGCCTGGCCGCGCGGGCCGGCGGGACCCGCCGGCTCGGTGGCCCAGTCGGGCTCCTCGGCCGCGGCGCGCTGCTCGCCGGCGATCGCGCGGAGCCGGTCGACCGCGCCCGGCATCGCGAACTGGGCCGCGCCGAGCCCTTCGACGAAGTAGCCGCGGCGGGCCCGGCCGGCGTCCTCGAAGGCGGACAAAACCCGGTAGACGGCGGCGAACCCGCCGGGGGCGTGCTCGGCGGTGGCGGCGCCCCGGGTGACGATGCCGTGCCGGTCCAGCAGCGTCTCGGCGAGCGCGTGCGCCCGCCGCGTCGGATCGGTGTCGCGGGTGGGCAGCAGTGACCAGCGGCCCGCGACCATGGGCGGCCCGGAACGGCGGGGCGCCGGGGGGCGGCCAGGACCCGCCCCCCGGCCGAGGCCGGCGGCTCCTGGCGGATGGTGGCCCGAGGCGAAGCGGAAGCTCGTGCGGCGGGGGCGCGGCGCCGACCGGTGGGCGGTCGCCGAGCCTCCCGTGAGGCGGGCGCGCAGGGGGGCGAGCGTGTCGTTGGTGATGAGGCCCGCCCAGGCGAGATCCCAGATCACGTTCGCGAGCGCCGTGTCGTCCAGGCTGCCGACCCGGTCGGACAGCGTTCGGAAGAACAGCGCCTGGTCGTCGGCCAGCGCGTCGAGAACCGCGCGGTGCAGCGGGCTCGCCGCCCCGCCGGCGACGCCGCCCAGATCCACCACCTCGCCGTGCGCGGGCTCGTCCGCCCTGGGCTCCGCCCTGGGCTCCGCCTCGCCGGCACCCGCGACCATCGCCCCCGCGCCGGTGGTGGTGAGATCCGGCGCGAGCGGGGGGAGCAGCAGCGGGGCGGCGTCGGCGAGCACCAGCGTCAGCCAGCCGTCGTCACCGGGCAGCCCGCCCGCCCCGGCCCACAGCACCTCGCCGCTCGCGCACAGCTCGTCGAGCATCGCGGGCGAGTAGTCGGACACCCGCGCCGGCAGGACCAGCTGCTCCCAGGCACTGGCCGGGATCAACGCCCCCTGCAGCTGCTCGATCGCCCTGGCCACCCCGTCGACCCCGCGCGAACGCCCACTGGTCACCGCCTGCCAGGCGGGCAGGAAGGCCGCGAGCGCCCGCGGCGGCGCCGCCTCCACCTCGCGGCGCAGCGCCGCGAGGCTGCGCCGCCGCAGCCTGCGCAGCACCTCGGCGTCGCACCACTGCTCTCCCGGCCGCCCCGGCCGCAGCTCGCCCCTGACCAGCCGGCCGACACCCACCAGGCGTTCCAGGGCCGCCACGGCCACCGAGACGCCCAGGCCGAACCGCGTGGCCAGCTCCTCGGCGTCGAACGGGCCGTGCGTGCGGGCATACCTGGAGACCAGGTCACCGAGCGGGTCGCGCACCGGCTCGGTGAACGCCGCTGGCACCCCCATCGGCAACGGCACCCCCAGCGCGTCGCGCAGCCGTCCCGCGTCCTCGACCGCGGCCCAGCGTTCCTCGCCGGCGATCCGCACCCGTAGTGCCCGGCCCGCGGTGGCGAGCGCCTCGAGCCATTCCTCGGTCGCGCCCCGGGCGAGCGCCTCGGGGGTCGTCAGGTCGCCGAGCACCCGCAGGAGGTCGGCGGCTCCCTCGAGGTCGCGGGCCTGGCGCTCGGGTGCCAGGCGCGCGAGCTCCGCCTCGACGGCGGCGAGCGCCTCCGGGGCGATCAGCTCTCGCAGGTCCGCCTCGCCGAGCAGCTCGGCGAGCATCCGACTGTCCAGCGACAGCACCTGCGCGCGCCGCTCGGCCAGCGGGGCGTCCCCGTCGTAGATGAAGGTGGCGACGTAGCCGAACAGCAGCGACCGGGCGAACGGCGACGGCGCCAGCGTCTCGACCTCGACGACCCGCAGCCGGCGGGCGTCGACGTCGCGCATGAGCGCGACCAGTCCCGGGACGTCGAAGACATCCTGCAGGCACTCGCGCATCGTCTCCAGCACCACCGGGAAGCTCTCGAACTCGGCGGCCACCGACAGCAGCGCCGCGCTGCGCTGGCGCTGCTGCCACAGCGGGGTGCGCCTCCCGGGGGAGCGGCGCGGCAGCAGCAGCGCCCGCCCCGCGCACTCGCGGAACCGGCTGGCGAACAGCGCGCTGCCGCCGACCTCCGCCCGCACGACGGCGGCGATCTCCTCCGGGTCGAAGACGGCGTCCGCCGCGGTCGGCGGCGCGTCGGCGTCGGGTACCCGGGCGACGATGCCGTCGTCGGTGTGCATGATCTGGACCTCGACGCCGTAGCGCTCGCGTAGGCGGGCGCCGATCGCCAGGGCCCACGGGGCGTTGACCCGGGCACCGAACGGCGAGTGCACAGCCAGTCGCCAGTCGCCCAGCTCGTCGCGGAAGCGCTCGACGACCAGCGTGCGGTCGTCGGAGAGCCGGCCGGTGGCGGCCCGCTGCTCGTCCAGGTAGGTGAGCAGGTTGCCCGCCGCCCACTCGTCCAGGCCCGCGGCGCGCAGCCGCGCGTCGGCCTCGTCCGGGGTCTTCTTCGTGAGCTCGCGCAGGAACCCACCGAGCGCCCGGCCAAGCTCGGCGGGGCGGCCGGGGGAGTCGCCGTGCCAGAAGGGCAGCCGGCCCGGCCGCCCCGGCGCCGGGGTGACCAGCACCCGGTCCGGGGTGATCTCCTCGACCCGCCAGCTCGACGACCCGAGCAGCACCACGTCGCCGACGCGGGACTCGTAGACCATCTCCTCATCGAGCTCGCCGACCCGGCTGGCCTTCTCGCCGACGAGGAACACGCCGAACAGGCCACGATCGGGGATCGTGCCGCCGCTGGTGACCGCGAGCCGCTGCGCACCCGGCCGGCCCGTCACCGTGCCCGCCTCCCGGTCCCAGACGATCCGTGGGCGCAGCTCGGCGAACGCGTCCGACGGGTACCGGCCGGCCAGCATGTCCAGTACCGCCTCGAACGCGGACGCCGGCAGGGTCGCGAACGGCGCCGCGCGCCGGACCAGCGCTCCCAGCTCGTCGACCGGCCAGGTGTCGACCGCCGTCATCGCGACCACCTGCTGGGCGAGGACGTCGAGCGGGTTGCGCGGGTAGTGAGCCTCCTCGATCTGCCCGTCACGCATCCGCTCCGCTACCACCGCGCACTCCAGGAGGTCGCCACGGTGGCTGGGCAGCACCACCCCGCGGCTGGCGGCGCCGACCTGGTGGCCGGCGCGGCCGACCCGCTGCATCCCGGAGGCGACGCTCGGCGGCGAGGAGATCTGGACGACCAGGTCGACGGCACCCATGTCGATGCCGAGCTCCAGGCTGGAGGTCGCGACCACGGCGGGCAGCCGGCCGGCCTTGAGGTCCTCCTCGATCAGCAGCCGCTGCTCCCGGCTCACGCTGCCGTGGTGCGCCCGGGCCACCTCGGCGAACGGGAGCGGATGGGCGGAACCCGCCTGGCCCATCACCTCGGCGGGCGTGCCCATCGCGTCGGACGCGGCCAGGACCGGACCGTCGAGATCGTCCAGGTCGATCATTCCTGAGCCGCGCTCCACGCCCGCCGTCTCGGCCGCCAGCAGCCGCTGCGCGTGCAGCTCGTTCAGCTTGGCGCACAGCCGTTCCGCCACCCGCCGCGAATTGGCGAAGACGATCGTCGACGTGTGCGTCTCGATCAGGTCGAGCACCTTCGCCTCGACGGCCGGCCAGATCGACGGCCGGCTCGGCACGGCCGCGGGCGGCCCGCCGCCCAGGGTGTCCAGGCCGGGAAGCCCGGCGAGCGCCGCTGGGCCGTCGGGGCTGGCCAGGCCGTCGAGTCCGGCGGGCGCGCCAGGGTCGGCCATGTCCTGGACGGGCACCACGACGTCGACTCGCAGTGTCTTCTCGGTCGGCGGGCGGACCACCGTCACCGGGTGGGCGCCGCCGAGGAACCGGGCGACCTCCTCGACCGGGCGCACCGTCGCCGACAGGCCGATCCGGCGCGCGGGAGTCTCCAGCAGGGCGTCCAGGCGTTCGAGGCTGAGCGCCAGGTGGGCGCCGCGTTTCGTGCTCGCGACGGCGTGCACCTCGTCCACGATCACCGTCTCCACGCCGCGCAGCGACTCGCGCGCCTGGCTGGTCAGGATCAGGAACAGCGACTCCGGCGTGGTGATCAGAATGTCGGGCGGGGTGCGGCCGAACGCGCGCCGCTCGGTGGCCGAGGTGTCGCCGGTGCGCATCGCGACCGTCACCTCGGGCACGGTCAGACCGAGCCGGGTCGCGGCGGCCTGGATGCCGGCCAGCGGAGCCCGCAGGTTGCGAGCCACGTCGACCGCGAGCGCCTTGAGCGGGCTGACGTAGAGGACCCGGCAGCGGCGGGTGGGGTCCGGCGGCGAAGCCGACGGCGGGGATGTGGTCGGCGGCGAAGCCGACGGCGGGGATGTGGTCGAGGGCTGGGGCGCGGTCGGCGGCGAAGCCGGCGGCGGATGCGCGGCCGACGGTGCGGCGGGCCTCGACCGCGTGGCGGCCGACGGGCCGGTGCGCACCAGTTCGTCCAGCGACCACAGGAACGCGGCGAGCGTCTTGCCCGAGCCGGTCGGCGCCACCACCAACGCGCTGCCACCCGTCCGGACCGCCGCCCACGCTCCGGCCTGGGCCGGCGTCGGCGCCGGGAAGGCGGCGGCGAACCAGGCCCTGGTCGGCGCCGAGAACGCGGCGAGGGGGTCGGAGGAGGGCATGCTGGCCAGTCTGCCTCCCGCCTACGACATAACGCTCCGCCTTGACTCGGGAATGCTCCGCCCGACCCGGCTTCTCGTAACACCAGTGGTCGAGCTCCGCGTGCGGCTGGCCAGCCGGACTTTGACCCGCGCCGGATCATGCCGCTGGAGGGATCGCACCGGTTCTAGGCAGCCGGGCTGCCAGCGGATGGTCGACGATGTTGCATGAGGACGAGGAGCGAGTCATCCCAGCTGAGACGTCCGCCGTCATGAGTCCGTATCGCGTCGGCGTCGACGTCCCGCGTCACCGCGGCGAGGTGGGCGGCCGGCTGAGGGCCGGCGTTCAGGCGCGGCGCCGGGATCACCACGAAGCCGTCGGCGAGCGTCGCGACGATTTTCCCGTCACCACGGCGGCTCAGAGCGATGCCCTCGTCGTGGACCAGCTGGTGGTGGCTGCCGCACACCAGCGTCAGGTTCTCCAGATCCGTGGCACCCTCGTCGGCCAGCCACTCCAGCAGATGATGTACCTGAAGCCAGCGGGTGTGGGTGCAGCCCGGGTACTGGCAGGTGCCCTGGTCACGGGCGTGGACAGCCTCCCGCAGCCGCCGGTTCGGCACCCGGCGTCGTCGTCCGAGCGCGAGCGGGTTCCCGGCCGTGTCCCGGACCAGCGTTCGCACCAGGCCGTCGCAGCCCAGCCGACGCAGCGCAGCCCGGGGTAGGCCAATTCCGGGCTCGGCGTCGCAACGCAGCAGGCCGCGGACGAGCCTGCTCACCGGGTCGGGATCGGTTGCCGCCGCCACCGCATCCGCGGGCATTTCCGGCCTGCCGCCGCCATCCCCGGCCGCCTCACGGGCGGGGCCGCGGGCATCGACGGCGCGCTGACCGGTGCTCAGCAGCGTCTCGGCGTCGACGTGCACGGTGACCGTGTGGGACGGACTCATCAGGTCCGGGACGGGCCGGTGGAGGAAGCCGTCAGCCAGCGCCACCAGCGCGTCGGCGTCGGCTCTCCGGTCGCGCGGTGCGTTGACGATCTCCCCGTCCGCCGGCGACGCCTCGGCTTCTCCGCCGGTCCGGGCTGGGCTGGAGTCGTCGAGAGTGGCCCGGGCGGCGTCGATCGCGGTGGCCAGCCGGACGCCCTCCTCCGCGGTGAGCACAGCCTGTAGGCGGAACAGCCCGTCCGCGCGGGTGTCCCAGGTGACCTTCCGGGCCGCCCGCTGCCTGGCCGGGTCCGCGGTCAGTTGGTGGTAGCGCGACGCGAGCCGCTCCAGCTGCCCCGCGGTGCAGTGCAGCGCGTGCGACAGCCAGGTCTGCTCCGTAGCGGCCTCGGCCACCCGCGCCACAGCCCGCACCTTGGAGTAGGACAGCCGTCCCTCGGCGAACGCCGCCCGTACCGCGGGCAGCTCCTCCAGGGCATGGGCGACGGCCAGGTGTTCCTGCGCCGTCCGGATTCCCAGTCCACACCGCCACGACAGCCACTGCGCGCAGGTCGCCATACCCAGCCCCGACCACCCTCGCCGGCGGTCGAACGCGGCCAGCATGACCAGCAGCTGGCAGGTCGCCGCGGCGATCCGCCCCGCCCAGGCGCAGATGGCGCTTTCCAGCTCCGTCAGCGGGACCGTCTCGACCTCGGCCACCACGGAGGTAGGCGTGCCTGTACCGGGCGAGGGGGAGCCGAGCGAGCCGGTGTCGATCTTCAAGTTGTTCATGGGCACCGCCGGGACAGGGGAGGCGGACCCCGCGCCCGCCGCTGTCGCCATGGTCTCGCTGGGGTACGACACTTTCGCAGGTCAGCCTGGGTGGGCKGGGCTGTCGAAGATCGCGGATTGGTGTGGACGAGCGCGGATCTCCGTGTCACCGAGCTTTTCCGATCGGCGTCTCGGGCTCTCCGCGTTCCGGTCTCCGCGCTCGTCCGTGGCCCGCCAACGGCCGACCCCTTTGCCGGATCCACGCGCCCGCGCCCGCGTCCATATCCGTGTCCGTGTCCGCGCCCGCGCCCGCGCCCGTGTCCGTGTCCGTGTCCGCGCCGTGTCCGCGCCCGCGTCCGTGTCCGTGTCCGCGCCGTGTCCGTGTCCGTGTCCGCGCCGTGTCCGTGTCCGTGTCCGCGCCCGTGTCCGTGTCCGCGCCCGCGTCCGTGTCCGTGTCCGCGGCTCGTGCCGCCACGAAGTGATCTTTGCGTTCCGCGGGGCGCGGGTTTCTCCGCCGGGTCCGTACCGCGAGCCGGAGAGGTGGCGCCGGACCTGTGCCGCGCGGCTGGCGGCCAGGACGTCGGCGGGACGCCGGGACTTGTGCGGGATGGGCGGGTCTCGCCTGGCCGTACCGGTCCTGGACTCGCGCCGACGGGCGGCCTCGACAGTCCCGCGTGCGGTCCTGTGCGTGGGTCCCGCGCGATCGTCTGGTCGCGGCCAGGCCCTGCCAGCTCCGTCCCCACTCCGCCCCTCCCCGCCCCCGGCTCCAGCGGTGTGGGCTGTCGATCGGGCCGCGGAGCTCGCCGGGCGGCTTGCGGCACACTGGGCGGGTGCGACTCACGGAATTCTGGGACCGGATGAACCGGCAGTTCGGCGCCGAGTACGCGGAGTCCGTCGCCCGCGACCACGTGCTGGCCAGCCTCGGCGGCGTCACCGTGGAGAGCGCGTTCGCCCGTGGCGAGGACGCGAAGGCCGTCTGGCGTGCCGTGTGCGCGGAGTTCGACGTCCCCGCCAGGGAGCGCTGACTCTCCGCACCCGCCGCCCGGCCCGCCCCGGTGAAGGTGCGGGCGGCTCACCGGGGCGGGCCGGGCGGCTCGTCGGGGAAAACTCGGCGGGGTTCGGCGTGTTGGGTTCGAAGTCGAACGCGTGTTCGGCTAAGGTTGTCCACATGCGCGCGGTTGTCCACAGTTGCGAGGCGGCCCTCGAAACTGTCGGACCGACCCCCTAACGTCGCCTCGTGGCCACCAAGACTCGACGACCTCAGCCAGGAGTTGCTCCGATGGCAGGACCCGACCGTGACAAGGCGTTGGACAACGCCCTCGCGCAGATCGACAAGCAGTTCGGCAAGGGCTCCGTCATGCGCCTCGGTGACGAGACCCGC
This sequence comes from Pseudofrankia asymbiotica, assembly GCF_001983105.1. Classification (GTDB taxonomy): domain Bacteria; phylum Actinomycetota; class Actinomycetes; order Frankiales; family Frankiaceae; genus Pseudofrankia; species Pseudofrankia asymbiotica. The sequence goes on from NZ_MOMC01000017.1 coordinate 216,891, forward strand.
GCGCCGATCCAGGCCATTCCCACCGGGTCGATCGCGCTGGATGTGGCGCTCGGGATCGGTGGCCTGCCTCGCGGCCGGATCATCGAGGTCTACGGCCCGGAGTCGTCCGGCAAGACGACGGTCGCGCTGCACGCGGTGGCCAGCGCCCAGGCCATGGGTGGCATCGCCGCCTTCATCGACGCCGAGCACGCGCTCGATCCGGACTACGCGAACAAGCTCGGCGTCGACACCGACAACCTGCTGGTCTCCCAGCCGGACACGGGTGAGCAGGCCCTCGAGATCGCCGACCTGCTGGTCCGTTCCGGCGCGCTGGACATCATCGTCATCGACTCGGTGGCCGCGCTGGTGCCGCGGGCCGAGATCGAGGGCGAGATGGGCGACAGCCACGTCGGCCTGCAGGCCAGGCTGATGTCCCAGGCGCTGCGCAAGATGACCGGCGCTCTGTCGAACTCCAACACCACCGCGATCTTCATCAACCAGCTCCGCGAGAAGATCGGTGTCATGTTCGGCTCGCCGGAGACGACGACCGGTGGCAAGGCGCTGAAGTTCTACGCCTCCGTCCGCCTCGACGTCCGCCGGATCGAGACGCTCAAGGACGGGGCCGAGGCGGTCGGGAACCGGACCAGGGTGAAGGTCGTCAAGAACAAGGTCGCCCCGCCGTTCCGGACCGCCGAGTTCGACATCGTCTACGGCGGCGGCATCAGCCGTGAGGGCTCGCTCATCGACATGGGCGTCGAGCACGCGATCATCCGCAAGTCCGGCGCCTGGTACACCTACGACGGCGACCAGCTCGGCCAGGGCAAGGAGAACGCCCGCAACTTCCTGCGCGACAACCCCGACCTCGCCGACGAGATCGAGAAGCGCATCAAGGAGAAGCTCGGCATCATCCCCACCCTCGACGGCGACGTCCTCGCACCCGTCCCCGTTGACCTTTAGCAGGAGGAACGAATGACGGCACCGGTCCCGTCGCCGCATAGGCAGGCTGACGCCGGGCGGGACCCGGTGGGGGTGGCGCGGGAGATCTGCCTGCGGCAGCTGGCGGTTCGGGCGCGTAGCCGGGCGGAGCTGGCGGGGACGTTGCGGCGGCGAGGGGTGGCCGACGACGTCGCGGAGGCGGTGCTCGAGCGACTGACGGCGGTCGGGCTGATCGACGACGACGCGTTCGCGACGGCGGTGGTCTCGTCGGCGCGCGAGAACCGCGGGCTGGCCAGGCGAGGGCTCGCGGTCGAGCTGCGGCGCCGGGGCGTGGATGACGACGTCGCCGCCGCCGCATTGGCGGATGTCGGCGGGGCGGACGAGGAGGCCACCGCCCGCGAGCTCGTCGCCCGTCGACTGAGGACCATGGCCGGGCTGGACCGGCAGGTCCAGCTGCGCCGCCTGGTCGCCATGCTTGGCCGCAAGGGCTACCCGACAGAACTCGCCGTCCGGGTCGTCACCGAGCTGCTCGGCTCGGAGAGAGACCTCGACGATCACCCCGCGGGAGCGGCCGACTTCAGCGACATCGACGAGCCCGGCCACAGGGACGGGAACGGGGACGGCTGACCAGGCTCTGACCAGGGCCAGGAGTCCGGGCATCCGGTATTTCTTGACCTGGGAAAAGCGGTCGACCTACTCTCGGCAACGGTGCGAGGACTCCCGCGGACTACGCGGTCGCGATAGTTGGCTAACTACACACGAGGGCAACTTCGGTGCTTCATGGCGCTGTCGGAGCCCAACTGCGGCGTGAAGACACACCTTTGCGCCCCGTTGGTCTTTGGCAACGCTGAGTGAGTGCTGGCTGTGCAGGGAAGGCGTGGCCACGTCTTCTCCGCCCTGGTGGACGCCGCCGTTCGGGGTGGGTCCTTCGCCGCTCCAGTCCGGTCTACGGGAACTGGCGGGTCGGCTTCGTTTTGCCGGCCGGTGGCTGCCTTCCTGGTGGGCTGGATGGCCCGGGGAGCAGCTTCCTCGTCGAATTCCGCGCGCGGAACCGACAGGGATCCGGCTCCCCCTTCAGGGAGGAGCATCGGTGGTCGGCGTGCTCGTGGCTCTCGTCGCGGTGGTGCTGGTCGCCGTCGTCACCTTCATCCTGGTCGCCACACGGCTGATCCGAGCGGGTGCCCGCCCCGCCGTCGAAGCGCCCCGCGCGTCCTCCGCCCCGACGTCCGCCGCGGACGGCCAGACCGCGGCGGAGTTGTTGGCCGCGCAGGCGGAGGCCGTCGCCAAGGCCGAGGCGGCCGCCACGGAGAAGAGCGAGGCGGCGGCCCGGGAGAAGGCCGAGGCCCTCGCCCGCAGGCTCGCCGAGGCGGAGCGTGACCGCGCCGAGGCGGCCCGGCGTGAGGCACAGCAGGAACGGGACAAGGCCCTCGCCGAGCTGCGCGGCCGGCGTGAGGAGCTGCGCGACTGGGACGGCCGCCTGGCCCAGCGTGAGGCGCGCGTCGAGGAACGGCTGGCCGCGCTCGAGGACCAGACCCGCCGGATCGAGTCGCGTGACCGTGAGCTCGTCGAACGGGATGCCGCGCTCGCCCGCCGGGCCAAGKAGACGGAGGAACTGGACGCCCGTCGCCTGGCCGCCCTCGAACAGGCCTCCGGGATGACCTCGGCGGAGGCGAAGACCGAGCTGCTCGCCGTCGTCGAACAGCAGTCCCGGCTGGAGGCGGCGACCCTCGCCCGCGAGATCGAGACCCGCGCCGAGGAGGAGGCTCAGGACCGGGCGCGGCGCATCGTCACCCTGGCGATCCAGCGGGTCGCCGCGGAGCAGACCGCCGAATCGGTGGTGTCGGTGCTGCACCTGCCGGGCGACGAGATGAAGGGGCGGATCATCGGCCGAGAAGGCCGCAACATCCGTGCCTTCGAGTCGGTCACCGGCGTCAACGTCCTCATCGACGACACCCCCGAGGCGGTGCTGCTCAGCTGTTTCGACCCGGTGCGCCGGGAGGTCGGCCGGATCACCCTGGCCGCACTGGTCGCCGACGGCCGGATCCACCCGCAGCGCATCGAGGAGGAGTACGAACGCGCCCAGCGCGAGGTCGAGACCCGCTGCGTCCGCGCCGGTGAGGACGCCCTCGTCAACGTCGGCATCGGCGAGATGCACCCGGAGCTGATCGTGCTGCTGGGCCGCCTGCGCTACCGGACCAGCTATGGCCAGAACGTGCTGGCCCACCTGGTCGAGTCGGCGCACCTGGCCGGCGTGATGGCGGCCGAGCTGCGCCTCCCCGCGGCCATCGCGAAACGCGGCACCCTGCTGCACGACCTCGGCAAGGCGCTCACCCACGAGGTCGAGGGGTCGCACGCCCTGGTCGGCGCCGAGATCGCGCGCCGCTACGGCGAGCACGAGGACGTCGTCCATGCCATCGAGGCGCATCACAACGAGGTCGAGCCGCGCTCCGTCGAGGCGGTCCTCACCCAGGCCGCCGACGCGATCTCGGGCGGACGGCCCGGCGCGCGCCGCGACAGCCTCGAGTCCTACGTCCGCCGGCTGGAGCGCATCGAACAGATCGCGAGCGACCGCCCCGGTGTCGAGCGGGTCTTCGCCATGCAGGCTGGTCGTGAGGTCCGGGTCATGGTGGTCCCCGAGGAGGTCGACGACTCCGCCGCCCATCTGCTCGCTCGCGACGTGGCGCGCCAGATCGAGGACGAACTCACCTACCCCGGCCAGATCCGGGTCACGGTCGTCCGCGAGACCCGCGCCATCGGAACCGCCCGCTGACGCGATCGCCGGCAAGGGCGCGATCGCCGGCGAGGGCGCCGGCGCCTCCTCCCCGACGATCGCCGTACGCTGGGCGGGTGAGTGGCCGTAGCTATCAGGTACGCACATTTGGGTGCCAGATGAATGTGCACGACTCCGAGCGGATCTCCGGGCTGCTGGAGTCCGCCGGGTATGTCCCGGCGACGGACGGCGAGACGCCCGATCTCGTGGTGTTCAACACGTGCGCCGTCCGGGAGAACGCCGACAACCGGCTGTACGGCAACCTCGGCCAGCTCTACCCGACGAAGAAGGCCAACCCGGGCATGCAGATCGCCGTCGGTGGCTGCCTGGCCCAGAAGGACCGCGGGACGATCATCCGCAAGGCGCCCTGGGTCGACGTCGTGTTCGGCACCCACAACCTGCACCGCCTGCCGGTGCTGCTCGAGCGTGCCCGGCACAACGCCTCCGCCCAGGTCGAGATCGCCGAGGCGCTGGAGGTCTTCCCCAGCTCGCTGCCGGCGCGGCGCGCCAGCCACGCCTCCGCCTGGGTGAGCATCAGCGTCGGGTGCGACAACACGTGCACCTTCTGCATCGTCCCCAGCCTGCGCGGCACGGAGCGCGACCGCCGTCCCGGTGACGTGCTCGCCGAGGTCGAGGCCCTCGTCGCCGAGGGCGCCCTCGAGATCACCCTGCTCGGCCAGAACGTCAACTCCTACGGCCGCTCGTTCGGTGACCCGGCCGCGTTCGCCAAGCTGCTGCGCGCCTGCGGGCGGATCGACGGCCTGAAGCGGGTCAGGTTCACCTCGCCGCACCCGCGTGACTTCACCGACGACGTGATCACCGCGATGGCCGAGACCGGCAACGTCTGCCCGCAGCTGCACATGCCGCTGCAGTCCGGCTCCGACGCGGTGCTGCGCCGGATGCGCCGTTCCTACCGGCGCGACCGGTACCTCGGCATCGTCGAGCGCGTGCGCGCCGCCCTGCCGGAGGCCGCGATCACCACCGACATCATCGTCGGCTTCCCCGGGGAGACGGAGGCCGACTTCGCCGACACCCTCGACGTCGTGCGCGCCGCCCGCTTCGCCGGGGCGTTCACCTTCCAGTACTCGCCACGCCCCGGTACGCCGGCGGCCACGATGGAAGACCAGGTCCCGCCGGCCATCGTCGCCGAGCGTTACGGCCGGCTCGCCACGCTGCAGGACGAGATCTCGCTGGAGGAGAACCGCGCCCAGGTCGGACGGGTCGTCGAGGTACTCATCGCCGAGGGGGAGGGCCGCAAGGACGACGCCGCGGGCCGCTGCTCTGGCAGGGCCCGCGACGGCCGCCTGGTCCACCTCGGCCCCGACGCCAACGCCCGGGCCCGCTCCGGGACGCGGGGTTCGGCGGCGGGCGACGCGGCCGTGCTCGCCGAGCTGGCGCGGCTGCGCCCCGGCGACATCGCCACCACCGTCGTGACCTACGGCGCCCCGCACCACCTGGTCGCCGAGGGCGCGCCCCTCACCACACGCCGGACCCGCGCCGCGGACCTGTGGGAGGCCGGCCGGGCGGTGCAGGCCCGCCCGTCGGTCATCCTCGGAATGCCGACCCTGGGCGCCCCGCCCGCCGCGTCCGCGCCGGCCGCTTCGTCGGCCTCGTCGGCCTTGTCCACCCATGACACCCACGGCGGCGACTGTGGATGTTCGGCGGCCGAGTCCCCGGACGTCGTCGGTGGCACCGCCGCTCCGGCGGACAGCGCCGACCAGGCTGGCACGGCGGCGCCGGTCGCTGGCGCGGCGGCCACGGCTGGTGCACGGTAGCCAGGTGACGCTCGTCGCCGCGGCGGTCTGCCCGCACCCTCCCCTGCTTGTCCCCCGGGTCGGTGCCGGGGAGCCGGTCGCCGCGCGGGAACCGGCGCTCGCCGCCGTCCGCCGGCTGCGCGCCGCGGACCCCGACGTCGTCCTCGTCGTCGGCGACGACCCAGAGGCGCTCGCGACCGGCTCCCGTGCGTATGGGCCGAACGCGGTCGGCGACTTCCACGGCTTCGGCGTCGACTTCCGCGTCCCCCTCGGGCCGCCGGCCGGGGCCGGCGCCGGGGCCACTCCCGCGTTGCCGCTGTCGCTGGCGGTGGGCGCCTGGCTGCTCGCGGAGACCGGCTGGCGGGTCGAGCGCCGTGGGATCGGCGTGTCGCCGAAGGCCGAGCCGGCCGAGGCCGCGACGCTTGGCGCCGGACTGGTGGCGCGGGCCGCGGCGGCGGGGGAGCGGGTCGCGCTGCTGGTCATGGGCGACGGGAGCGCGCGGCGGACGGCGAAGGCCCCCGGTTCGCTCGACGAGCGGGCGGAGCCGTACGACGAGATCGTCGAGCGGGCGCTGGCGGACGTGGACCTCGAGGTCCTGCTCGGCCTGGAGCCAGGGCTCGCCGCTGACCTGCTGGTCGCCGGCCGGGCGTCCTGGCAGGTGCTCGCCGGCGCCGTGCGCGCGGCCGGCGCCGCGGGTTGGGCCGCCGACCCGCTCTACGCCGACGCGCCTTACGGCGTCGGCTACTTCGTGTGCGTCTGGGAAAGGGGAGGTGCCGCGTGACGGCGTCGGCTGACGGGCTGGGCGCGCCGCGGCGCACGACGGTGGCGGGTCTGGCGGCGCTCGTCGCCGGCCAGGACGACGCCCCCGCCGTCCTGATGCTGCCGGGCTACACCGGCAGCAAGGAGGACTTCGTCGCCATCCTGCCGCCGCTGGCCGCCGCCGGCCTGCGCGCCGTGGCGGTCGACCTGCGGGGGCAGTACGAGTCCGCCTACGACGGGGACGGGCCGGACAGCCAGTTCGCCGTCGACGCGCTCGCCGCGGACGTGGCGCTGGCCGCGGCGGAGCTGGGCGGGCGGGTGCACCTCGTCGGCCACTCGTTCGGCGGGCTGGTGGCCCGGGCGGCGCTGATCGCCCACCCGGCGGCGCTTGGGTCCGTCGTGCTGCTCGGATCGGGGCCGGCGGCGATCGTCGGGCCGCGGCGGCTGGGGCTGCGCGCCCTGATCGCGCTGCACGCGCAGGCCGGGCTCGCCGCGGTCTGGGAGGGCGCCCGCGCGGTCGACACCGTCGTTCGGTCGCCGGAGGAGGTCGAGTTCCTGCGCCGGCGCTTCTTCGCCAGCTCCGAGCGAGGGATGCTGGCCATGGGCGCGGCGCTGCTCGCCGAGCCGGACCGGGTCGCGGACGCGGCCGCCGTCGCCGCGACGCACGCCATCCCGCTGCTGGTCACCCATGGTGTCGGCGACGATGCCTGGCCTCCGGGGATGCAGGCCGAGATGGCGACGCGTCTCGGCGCCCGCTATGCCGTCATCCCCGATGCGTTGCACTCGCCCGCCGCCCAGAATCCCGCCGGCACGGCCGACGTTCTGATCGCCTTTGTCCGTGACGCCATCGCCGGCCCGTCCACGGCGACGTTTCCCACCCCGGAAGCCACCGCCGAGGTCGCCTGACGAACAGGCCGAGGATGCCGGGGTGACGGCGGCGGCCGCGACGCGCCGATGCGCGCGTCGCCAAAGGTCGTGGCTCAGGCATGATCCACGGATATTCTGGCTCGGCCAGCCCCATGTCGGCACCGTCCGCCGCCTGGTGGGCTCGCGCTGATACACCTGGTAGGCCTCCGGGCGGAGCTTCGTCACGTTGCGCGCCCCGCGGCCTGACGTGTGCCGACCGTTCTCTCGCTGTGTGCGCCAGCGGGAGTGTGGCTGGTCCATCCCGGCCCCCGGGAGAGTCCTGCGTGACCGAGCTCGACCTGGCGCTCATCCATGCCCTGTATGCCGCCTTCGATGACGGTACTCTCCGGTTCTCCTTCGAGCCGGAGGTGGATCTACGCACCGGTTCCGTCCCCGGGATGACCGCCCACCTCCAGTGGGCGCACCCCGACAGGGGTCTGCTCGACGCGGCGGACGTCCGCGCCGTCGCCCGGTTCGCCGGCCTCGCCGACCAGCTTGACCTGTGGGCGCTGCGGGCTGCCATCACCGAGTGCCGCACCTGGCACCGGATGGCCGCCGGCACCCATGTCCGCCCGCCCCGGCTGTGGCTGCACGTCGGCGCCCGCCAGCTCGCCCGGCCGACGTTCGCCGCCGAGGTGACCGCGCTCGTCCGCGACCGGGGCGTCCTGCCGCCGGGCGCTCTCGGGCTCGCGTTCACGGAGGAGACTCTCGGCCGGGCGGCCCCGTCGTCGCCGCGCCTGCTCGACCAGCTACGAGCCCGCGGTGTCGCGGTCTCGGTCCGGGCTTTCGGCAGCTGGATCGGCTCCCCGTCGACGCTGGACCTGCTGCCGCTCGACCTGGTCCGCATGGACGACCGTTTCGTGCGGGCCACGCTTCGCGACCTGGAAGGGGAGGCGGTCTTCGCCTCGATGGTCACCCTCGCGCACCGCCGCGGGGCCGCCGTCCTCGTCGACGGCGTCGACACCGCCCGGTTCGCCGCCCGCGCCACCGATCTCGGCTGTGACCGCGCCGCCGGCCCGGTCTTCTGCCCGCCCCTGCCCGTCGACGACGCCCGGCTCCTCGCGCTGGGCCGCGGCCGTCCCGGCCACCCCCGCCCTCGCCAGCCCCACGACGATCCCCAGCAGGCCCCCTACAACATGCAACCCACCGCCTGACGGCGCCAGCCCGCCAGCTCTCGGCCAGCCGCCGTACGATTCCCGGGTGCGGTTCGTCAAGGGGCATGGGACGGGCAACGACTTCGTGATCGTGCCGGACCCGGACGGTGACCTCGACCTGACGCCGGAGCTGGTGCGCGCACTGTGTGACCGGCGGACCGGTGTCGGGGCCGACGGGGTGTTGCGGATGGTGCTGGCCGCCGCCGAGCCGCGGGCCGCCGAGCCGCTGGCCCGGCCCGGCGCGGCCCGGTGGTTCATGGACTACCGCAACGCGGACGGGTCGCTGGCGGAGATGTGCGGCAACGGCCTGAGGGTCTTTGGCCGCTACCTCGTCGACGCCGGCTATGAGCGGCCCGGCCTGATTCCCGTCCTGACCCGGGCGGGGGTGCGCGGCGCGGACGTGCCCGCTGAGGGCGAGGTGACGGTCGAGATGGGGCCTCCGTCGGTCGGCTCTCCCGACGCGGTGGCCGTGACGGTCGCCGGCCGGGCCTTCCGGGCCACCCAGGTGTCGATGGGCAACCCGCATGCCGTCTGTTTCGCCGACGGCCTGAGCCCGGCCGACCTTGCCGCCCTCGACCTGACCAGGCCGCCGGACGTGCCCTCGGATGTCTTCCCCGACGGCGTGAACGTCGAGATCGTCATCGGCGCCCCGGACGCCGTGGCGATGCGGGTGTACGAGCGTGGCGTCGGCGAGACGCTGTCGTGCGGGACCGGGGCCTGCGCCGTCGCGGTGGCCAGCGCCACCCGGGCGGGCCGGGGGCCCGGGGTGGCGGTGCCGGTGGCGGTGCCGGGCGGGCTGCTGACGGTGCTGTGGGATGACGACCAGGTCCGGCTGCGCGGCCCGGCCGTGCTGGTAAGCGACGGCCTGCTGCGCCCCGACTGGCTGGCGGCCGCGCGGCGCGGCAGTGAGCCGGCCCTGGCCGCGGGCTCCTTCTAGGCCGTCAGGCGCGGACCCACCGGCCCTTCCGGGCCGTGGTCTTCCGCCGAAATCCCGTCGCGAGAGCGGGCGGGACGTGGCACGCTACCCTCACCGAAGGCGCGGCGGTTCCCGCGTCAGCGGGGTGAAGATGGGGATCCTGTGCCCGTGCCCGGTGTTCGGAGAGCCTGAGCGTTCGGGCCCCGAGTGCCTGGCCACGAGAGAGGCCGAGAGGAACCTGACGACCGAGACCGGAACACGGAGCACCTTGGTCGCGGGGGAGACGGCACTGGGGCAGGCGGTCCCGAACGCACATCCCGGACAACTAGGCCGACCGGTCACCGCGCGGAATCGAAGCACGGGCCGGTCGTGTTGGAACGGACGGTATGAGTCTTCCCGCTGAATCCGCACTGACCAACCCGGCCCGCCGGCTCAGCTCCCCAGCCGATTCCGCGAACGGGATCGACGAGGGCAGCAGCGCCGCGTGGGGCGACGGGAACACCTCCGAGGCTGTCGTCAACGACGCGAATGGCGCGATCACGCTGCCAGGCCTTGGCTTTTACGATGACGCCGGCGACGAGCTGGCGAACGAGGAACGCGGCGCGCTGCGCCGGATGCCGGGGCTCACCACCGAGCTCACCGACGTCACCGAGGTCGAGTACCGCCAGCTCCGGCTGGAGCAGGTGGTCCTGATCGGCGTGTGGACCGTCGGCACGATCCAGGACGCCACGACCTCGATGGCGGAGCTCGCCCAGCTGGCGGAGACCGCTGGCTCGGTGGTGCTCGACGCGCTCGTCCAGCGCCGGGACAAGCCGGACCCCGCGACCTACGTCGGCTCCGGAAAGGCCAAGGAGCTGGCCGACGTCGTCCGGGCGGCCGGCGCCGACACGGTGATCTGCGACGGCGAGCTCACCCCGGGCCAGCTACGCCAGCTGGAGGACGTCGTCAAGGTCAAGGTCATCGACCGGACGGCGCTCATCCTGGACATCTTCGCCCAGCACGCCACGTCCAAGGAGGGCAAGGCGCAGGTCGAGCTCGCGCAGCTGCAGTACATGCTGCCGCGGCTGCGAGGCTGGGGTGAGTCGATGTCCCGGCAGGCCGCGTCCGGTGGCCGCGCCCCGATCGGTACCCGCGGCCCCGGTGAGACGAAGATCGAGACGGACCGGCGCCGGCTGCGTGCCCGGATCACCCGGCTGCGCCGCGAGCTGCGCGAGATGGAGACCGTCCGCCAGACCAAGCGGTCGTCCCGGCGGCGCGGGGCGGTGCCGTCGGTGGCGATCGCCGGCTACACCAACGCCGGCAAGTCGTCGCTGCTCAACCGGCTGACCGGCGCCGGGGTGCTGGTGGAGGACTCGCTGTTCGCGACCCTGGACCCGACGGTGCGCCGCGCGACGCTGCCCGACGGCCGGGTGTTCACGCTCACCGACACGGTCGGCTTCGTCCGCCACCTGCCGCACCAGATCGTCGAGGCGTTCCGCTCCACGCTCGAGGAGGTCGCCGACGCGGACCTGATCATCCACGTGGTCGACGGCTCGCATCCGGACCCGATCGGGCAGCTCTCGGCCGTGCGCGAGGTGCTGAACGACATCGACGCCGGCGACGTGCCCGAGCTCGTCGTGGTGAACAAGACCGACATCBCCGACAAGACGACGGTCGCGGGTATTAAGCGTCTCGCTCCCGACGCGGTCTGCGTGTCAGCGAGGACGGGCGCGGGCCTGGCCGAGCTGGTGGAGGCCCTGGCCGCTCGGGTGCCGCATCCGCAGGTCGAGGTCGATGTCCTCGTTCCGTACAGCAGGGGGGATCTCGTCGCCCGGATCCACAAGTCCGGCGAGGTCCTCGACCAGGCGCACACCGCGGCGGGCACCGAGCTTCGCGCCCGCGTCTCCGCGGGTCTCGCCGCCGAGCTGGACTCGTTCCGCCAGCGCGTCGACGCCTGAAACCCTGAAACCGGTCCTGTGACGAGGCGCGCCGCGCCTCGTCACAGGACCGGCAGGACAACCTGACGGCATCCCGACTTGCCACGCGGTCGGTAGGTTCTTGACGTGGTCGTGGAGGAATCGGGTACTGCCGACAAACGCGGCTCGCTTGGGCTGGCCGGTGTCATCGGTGCCGTCGCCGGGCTTTCCCTGACCACGCGGTGGGGCGTTGTCCCCATGGTCGTGGCGGCGGCGCTCTGCGGCCTGTCGGTGACGGCCTCGGAGGCGGTCGCGCGGGCGCGGCAACGCCCCGGCCAGATTCCCGCCCTGTGGTCGCGCATCGTGATGAGCGCGGCGATCGCCGCGCCCCTGGCGTGGGCGCTGGGAGCGGTGACCGGGGCCGGGCCGATCGTCGTCGGCCTGGTCATCGGCGGGCTGGCCGGCGCGCTCGGGCTCCGCCCGCAGAAGGTGGCACTCGGCCCGCTGGTGGGTCTCGCCGTCGGTTGCGGGTGCTGGCTGCTCTGGGGCGAGGTCCCGGCCGCGATCGTCGGTGCCGCCGCCGTGCTCGTCTTCCGGACCGCGTCGGCGGGGATCTTCCGCGACCCGCAGGTGGCGATGCTCGCTGAGCGGGTCAGTGCCGAGGACCTGCCGTTCGTGGTTCCACTGGTGGCCAGGACCCGCTATGTCGGGACGGACTATGTGCGTGACCTGGCGGAGGTGCTCGGCGGCGACTACCAGGCCGCCGCGTCCGACATCGGGATCGTCGCCTCACTGGATGACCTGGCGGGCCCGGAGTTCGATCCCGCGGCGGTCGACCCGCTGGTACGCGAGTTCTACGAGCACACGACGCGGTTCACGCTCGACATCGTCCCGCGGTGGCGGCTGTGGGTCCGGCCCGGCTACCTGCTCTACCGCACGCTGCTCGCACGCCCGCTCGGGCAGGCGAACGTGCCCATGAACCAGCGCGAGGCGCAGCGCGGCGTTCGCAGCCGGATCGACACGATCAGCCGCGCGGGTGACGGCGCCGTGAGCGTCCGGGGCTGGATCAGGTCCTACGTCGCCGACGACGAGCCTCTGTTCGTCGGGATCTACACGACCTACCGCCGGGATGACCGGGGCTACGTCAGCGTCGGGTTCCCGCTGCCGCAAGCCAGCTTCACGGCCACCCTGGCGCCGAGCGCGCGGGCCGGCGGGGGACTGGTCCTCTCCAGCCGCGGCGATCTGGAGCAGCCCGGGCACTACCTGACCTACGTGGACGCGGACACGAAGGAGCTGACGGCCGCCGTCGTTCACGGCTTCGCCGAGCAGCTTGATGTCCACGTCCAGGACGGCGAACTGCGGGCCGAACACGAGTTCTGGGTGTTCGGCCTACAGTTCCTCGTCCTGCACTACACGATCCGCCGCAAGGCGGCCGAACCCGACTAGTCGGGTTCGGCCTCAGGCGTCATGACGGGGCTGCCCGAAGGGCCGCGACCGCCACGCCTACCGCTAGACCCGGCGCATGACGGCGACGACGCGGCCCAGGACCGTGGCGTCGTCGCCGGGGATGTCGTGGAAGGCCGGGTTCTCCGGCTGGAGCCAGACGTGGCCGTCGCGGCGGCGCAGCCGCTTGACGGTCGCCTCACCGTCGATCAGCGCGGCGACGATCTCGCCGTTCTCGGCGACCGGCTGCTGGCGGACCGCCACCAGGTCACCGTCGCAGATGGCCGCGTTGATCATCGAATCGCCGACGACACGGAGCAGGAACAGCGTGCCCTCACCGACGATCTCGCGCGGCAGCGGCAGCACGTCCTCGACCGCCTGCTCGGCGAGGATCGGCCCACCAGCGGCGATCCGGCCGACCAGCGGCACGTAGGCCGTCGCCGCCGCCAGCGCGTCCTGCTCATCGACCTCGCGGGCGAGCGCCTCGCCGGCGGGGTCGAGCGTGTGCACCCGCAGCGGGTTCGAGCCGCCCCGCGCCCTGCTCGCGCCGGCCGTCTGGCGAGTCTTCGGGATCGGCCTGACCGGCCGGCCGCCCTCGGGGGTGACCACCTCGATCGCCCGCGGCCGGTTCGGGTCACGGCGCAGCAAACCCTTGTCCTCGAGCATCCTGAGCTGGTGCGCGACGCTGCTGGTGCTGGTCAGGCCCACCGCCTCGCCGATCTCGCGCACGCTCGGCGGGTAGCCGCGCCGCTCGACCGCGTCGCGGATCACCTCGAGCACCTTGCGCTGACGGGGAGTCAGGCCGTCGTCGTCGACGGGACCGTCGGGGAAGGCGCGTACGGTGCCGCCGCTATCCTCATCGCGGCTCGCCGACGGGCGACCGGCCCTGCGCGGACCCCTGCCCTGCGTGGTCATGGCTTCAATTCTCCTCGCCTAGTGGGCCACCCGGAGGCTGTGTCCCCGGGTCACCGGAGTCATGCTGCTGGACCGGGGGCCGGCTCCTCACGGGGTTTCACCTGTGGATAAGGGGAGTCAGGTTGCGCCCGATCGTGTGACGACCGTAGCCCGGCGGCGCGTGAATCTCAAACAGGCGTTCGAGCGTGTCTGCGTGTTCTGCCGGCCTTGTGCGTGTAAGAATCGACCATCAGTTCGAAGCGGCCCTGTCCCCGTCCTGACCCCAGCTACCGGCGAGTGCCGCCGGTCGCCGCTCTATGTAGATCTTGGGCTAACTTTCCGATGGCCCCAGATGTCTGCCGGGGATGACTCCCTCGGTGATCCGTCGACTCGGTTCATCGATGGCTCCCGCCCCGGACTCCCTGACGTTGGTTGAGCTTCGCTTGACGAGCTGTGCCGGGTGACGGCCCGGCCGCTAGGAGGTTGGCGTGACGAACCCGCGTGGGGCCACCCTGGTCCCAGGGCGCCCGGCCGCGCGACAGCCGGACGGCGCCGATGTGATTGCCCTACCCATACCGACATCGCGTCGCCGCCCGGCGAGCGCTGCCCCGCCGCCGGTGCCCAGCCCGCTCGCGCGGGCCGTGGCGGCCGAGCATCCGGTCGTCGGCGCGAGGTCCGGTCGCCGGCGGGCGAGCCGGCAGGCGCCCGCGCTGCGGCTGACCGGCCGCGGCCGGGCCGTGGCCGTGCTCCTGCTCGCTCTCGCCCTCTGGGGTGCCGCCAGCGCTGTCTGGCTGGCCGTCCAGTGGGTGCTTGCCGTCACCTGACCGGCGGCCCCCTTCCAGCCCGAGGCCCGCGCCGACCGTGTGGTCGGCGCGGGCCTCGGGCTGTTCGCATGTGACCGTCCGCCGCTACTCGGTCTCTTCCTTGCCTGGCCGACTGGATCCGACACGCGCGGGGGCATGCTCACGGGCGATCCGGGTATGCGCTACTCTGGCAGCACAACATCTTGTAGTTACACACCTGTAAGTAGTCCACAGCTTGTAGTCGCGAACGGTGGCGTTCCGCGGGAGCTGTGGAAGACCGTTCCGGCGTCGCGTGTCGCGTGTTCGCGGGAGCTTCCCTCGGCCAGGTCGCCATGCCCTGCGTCAGCCGTGCCCTGGAAGCGGGGACGGGGCCGAAGCGTGGACGCGTTCGAGCGCGTGTGTGGTTGTTCCTACAGGGGTCTGTGGAAGGGAGGAGCCGTGCGGTGTCCGTTTTGCCGGCATCCCGACAGCCGAGTGGTGGACAGCCGGGAAGCCGATGAAGGCGCGGCCATCCGGCGGCGCCGGGCATGCCCGTCCTGCGGGCGGCGGTTCACGACCATGGAGGAGGCCTCGCTGCAGGTGCGCAAGCGCAGCGGTGCCGCGGAGCCGTTCAGCAGGGCCAAGGTCGTCGCGGGTGTCCGCAAGGCCTGCCAGGGCCGTCCGGTGAGCGCCGAGGATCTCGCCAGGCTCAGTGAGCGGGTGGAGGACGCGGTTCGTTCGTCCGGCGCCGCCGAGGTCGCGGCCGAGGACGTGGGCCTGGCGATCCTCGGCCCGCTGCGTGAGCTGGACGAGGTCGCATACCTGCGGTTCGCGTCCGTCTACCTGTCGTTCGAGTCGCTTTCTGACTTCGAGCGGGCGATCACCCAACTGCGCGCCGACCAGGCCGGGCAGAACCTGCCGGACGACGTCGTCGCCGTCACCTCACCCGGGTCGCCCAGACCCTAGGCGCCGGAGCGAAACCCTCCGGCTGTATCCGGGCCCCGTGGTCGCCGGCTCTGTTCGGTGTGCCCGCGATCCGACCCGAGACGATTCCCAAAGACGATCAGATCCAAAGACGACCAGCGCTGAGGAGCGTCATGACGGAGACCCGCGGCACGAAGCAGAAGGCCAGCTCCAACGGTAAGGCCGCCTCGACCGCCGGGAAGCCCGCCGCCCCCGCCGTCACCGTCGAGGCGACGCGCAAGGCCGCGACCGTCCCGGACGTGGGCGATGGCCCGGCCGGCGGAGCGGGAGCGGCCGGTGCCGGCAGGACGACCGGCCCGCGGATCGAGCGCCGCAACACCAGGCCGGGTGTGCACCCGTACGACCAGGTGACCTGGGAGAAGCGGGACGTCGTCATGACCAACTGGCGGGACGGCTCGGTCAACTTCGAGCAGCGGGGAGTCGAGTTCCCGGAGTTCTGGTCGATCAACGCGTCGAACATCGTCACCAGCAAGTACTTCCGCGGCGCGGTCGGCTCCCCGCGGCGTGAGTCGTCGCTGCGCCAACTGATCGACCGGGTCGTCGGGTCATACGGGAAGGCCGGCCGCGAGAACGGCTACTTCGCCTCCGACGAGGACGCGGRGATCTTCGAGCACGAGCTCACCCACATGCTCCTGCACCAGATGTTCAGCTTCAACAGCCCCGTCTGGTTCAACGTCGGAACGCCCGCGCCCCAACAGGTCTCGGCGTGTTTCATTCTCGCGGTCGACGACAACATGGACGCGATCCTGAACTGGTACCGCGAGGAAGGGCTCATCTTCAAGGGCGGGTCGGGCTCGGGGCTGAACCTGTCGCGGATCCGGTCGTCGAAGGAACTGCTGTCCTCCGGCGGGACGGCCTCCGGGCCAGTCAGCTTCATGCGCGGCGCGGACGCGTCAGCCGGAACCATCAAGTCGGGCGGGGCGACCCGTCKGGCAGCGAAGATGGTGATCCTGGACGTCGACCACCCCGACATCGTCGAGTTCGTCGAGACGAAGGCCCGCGAGGAAGACAAGATCCGCGCGCTGCGTGACGCCGGGTTCGACATGGACCTGGGCGGCAAGGACATCGTGTCCGTGCAGTACCAGAACGCGAACAACTCGGTGCGGGTGACGGACGACTTCATGCGCGCCGTCGAGTCCGGCGGCACGTTCGACCTGCGCGCGCGGCTGGACGGCCGGGTCCTCGAGTCCGTGGACGCGGGCGCGCTGATGCGAAAAATCGCCAAGGCCGCCTGGGAGTGCGCGGACCCCGGAATCCAGTACGACGGCACCATCAACGACTGGCACACCACGCCGGACGCCGGCCGGATCTCGGGCAGTAATCCGTGTAGCGAGTACATGCACCTGGACAACTCCAGCTGCAACCTGGCGTCGCTGAACCTGATGCGTTTCCTGCGCGCGGACCGGACCTTCGACGTCGAGGGGTTCGTCCACGCCGTCGAGCTGATCATCACCGCGATGGACATCTCGATCTGCTTCGCGGACTTCCCGACGCCGGAGATCACCGCGGTCACCCGGGCCTACCGCCAGCTGGGCATCGGCTACGCGAACCTGGGCGCCCTGCTCATGGCCAGCGGCCGCGCGTACGACTCGGAGGGCGGCCRCACGCTCGCCGCCGCGATCACCTCACTGATGACCGCCACGGCCTACCGCCGCTCCGCCGAGCTCGCGGGTGTCGTCGGCCCGTACAACGGCTACGCCAGGGACATCGACGGCCACCGCCGGGTGATGCGCAAGCACGCCGCCGCCAACGACGCGGTGCGTTCCGGGCATTCCGAGGACGCGCGAATTCTCGCCGTGGCGTCGAAGGAATGGGAGAAGTGCCTGGCGATCGGTGAGCGCAACGGCTGGCGCAACGCGCAGGCCAGCCTGCTCGCCCCGACCGGCACGATCGGCCTGGCGATGGACTGCGACACGACCGGCATCGAGCCGGACCTTGCCCTGGTGAAGATGAAGAAGCTGGTCGGCGGCGCCAGCATGAAGATCGTCAACCAGACGGTGCCGGCCGCGCTGCGGGCACTGGGCTACGCGGAGGAGACGGTCGAGGCGATCGTCGAGTTCATCGCCGAGCACGGCCACGTCGTCGACGCGCCCGGCCTGCGCCCCGAGCACTACGAGGTGTTCGACTGCGCGATCGGCGAGCGGGCGATCGCCCCGATGGGCCATGTGCGGATGATGGCGGCGGTGCAGCCCTTCCTGTCGGGGGCGATCTCGAAGACGGTGAACATGCCCGAGTCGGCCACGGTCGACGAGGTCGAGGAGATCTACCTGGAGGGCTGGCGGCTCGGCCTGAAGGCCCTGGCGATCTACCGGGACAACTGCAAGGTCGGCCAGCCGCTGACCGACGTCCGGGGCGCGAAGCGGTCGGCGGACGAGGCGAAGGCGATCGCCGAGGCCGTCGCCGGCACGCTCGGGGGCACCCTCGCGACCGTTCCCGCCGACCACCGGCCCGTGCGGCGGCGGCTGCCGAAGATCCGGCCGTCGCAGACGGTGTCGTTCTCGGTAGGCGGGGCCGAGGGATACATGACGGCCGGCTCCTACCCGGACAACGGCCTCGGCGAGATCTTCGTCAAGATGTCGAAGCAGGGCTCGACGCTCGCCGGTGTGATGGACGCGTTCTCGATCGCGATCTCGATCGCGCTGCAGTACGGCGTGCCGCTGGAGACCTACGTCTCGAAGTTCATCAACATGCGGTTCGAGCCGGCCGGCATGACCGACGACCCGGACGTCCGGATCGCCCAGTCGGTGCTGGACTACCTGTTCCGCAGGCTCGCGCTGGACTACCTCTCGGAGGAGCAGCGCGCCGAGCTCGGCATCCTGTCGGCCTCCGAGCGCACCCGCCAGGTCTCCGCCCAGTACGGCGGGCCCGCCGCCCCCACCGACGAGGACCTGACCGCGCCGACCACACCGGCGGCCTCGGCGGCCGGCACCGCCGAGACGGCCACGCCCGCCAGCCCGGCCGGTTCGGCGGCGGCGCGCGCGCACGGGCCGGAGTACGTCGAGCTGGAGCTGCGCGCCGCCGCGCCGGGCCAGTCTCTGCTCGCGCAGACGGCGGTCGACGCCCCGCTCTGCTTCACCTGCGGCGTGACGATGCGCCCGGCCGGCAGCTGCTACGTCTGCGAACAGTGCGGCTCCACCAGCGGCTGCAGCTGAGCCCTCCAAGAACTAACTCCCCAGGTCGGGTGGGGGTGCGGTCGCCAGGCCGCACCCCACCCGGGCAGCGTCCGCCTGGCTGGATCTCTAGAACTCCGATGACCCGGCCGCCTGGCGCGGCGGGTCAGTTCCTCGCCAGCTGAAACGCTCAGTGGGGTCAGGTGCCTTGCCTGAACGAGGTGTTGATGGCTGCCCGCAGCTGAAGCCAGGTGGGGTCCGAGGACGCCGCGGTCGTGACCGCGTCGAGGTTCGCCGGTTCCCAGAGGCTCGTACCGTCCCCGTACGGACGAGATGCTCTTCCAGCTCCCCGCCGGTCGTGCGTGGCGCCCGCCCGCGCCATGATCGCGAGTGCCTGGACCGTGGGTCGAGGAATATCGCAGGTCACGAATGTGTGCCTTCCGCCAGCATAGGCGCGTGGTTCCGAGAAGAAAGACCAGATCGGTCAGGGTGCGACGTGAGGCCGCGTCCCGCCCGGGGAGCCGATCGGGAACGCTCCTGTTGCACTCGTTGCGACCGCCGGCCATTCGGCCATAGCTGGGCGAGGTCGGTCGCCGCTGGGCGCACGGGTCCACTGCTGGTCACATGCCGGCGATCGTGCGTCCCGATAGCAGGTTGGACGTGAACCGGGTGATGTCCTTGTCAAGGTCGGGTTGCGCCTCCGGGTGAGGGCTCTGGGTTCTCGCCAGGTCGAGCACCGTTGTCAGCGTTTCCTCGGCGAGTTCTGCCGCGTAGGCCAGCCCCCAGGCGTGGCCTTCCCTGGTGAGGTGTTCGAGGGTGAGGGCTGCATGGTGGTACTCCCCGGCGACGGCTAGGGCGACCTCCCCGTCGTTGGGCAGGTGCGCCTGGGGGACGAGGTCGTAGGCGGGACTGAGGGTCATCGATCCGTCGGGACGGTGCATGACCGAGATGTTTTTCGCGTGTAGGTCGAGGTTGCCGATGGCGACAGAGACGGCGACGAGGGTGAACAGGCGTCGGAGCGAGTCGTCGTCGCCGGCGTTCGAGAAGACGCGGGCGATGCGTTCGAGGCTGACCCGGCCGCCGTACTTCTGGTACTTCTGGTTGCCGGTGGTGCCGAGGACCTGGTTGAAATCCTCCTGGTGGATGCGTCCCTGGGGGGCGGCGGGGGAGCGGTCGTAGCGTTCGATGACCAGGGCGGCCGTGCGCTCGAACTCCTCGATCCACGTCGAGTATGTGGTCAGCCCGACGGCCCGGGCGATGCGGGCGCCGAACTCCTCGTCGTAGATCGTGGTCGGGTAGTCACGCGATCGCGGCTTGAGGATGTGGGTCGATGGCCAACCGTCGATCACCCGGTTCCAGCCATCGTCGGTCCGGGCGAGCACGATCTTGTCCTGGACGCCGGCGAGCGAGGTCTTGCCGGTGGCGGGCTTGTTGCCGAGTGGGTCGCGTTGGACGTGGGTGAGCATGTCGGCGACACCTTCGGCGGAAAGCGGCTCGAGCGCGGGCTGCTTCGGTTCACCAGGGACGTCCGGGTCCCAGATCTGGAGTGCTCCGGCAACGTCGCGGCCGTACCAGCGGAGCAGGCCGATGACGTCGAGTTCGGAGACTCCGGCCTGCTGCGCGAGGCGGGAGAGCATCCGAGCCTCGGGGAGCAGCTCACGGAAGAAGTTCTGTCGCCGGTCCTTGCGCGCCCGGGTCTGCACCGCGGTGAGCGGGATCGCCGCCGACAGGATGGAGCTGTCGATGCCGAAGGCAGTGACCGCCGCGGGATCGGTGACGAAGTCGAAGGTGCGCCACGGGCCGGTGAGCACGCCCACCTGGGTTCCGTACAGTTCGACAACCAGGTCAGCCATGGTCCTCACCCGGTGGCGTGATCGTCGCGGTCAGTTCCATACCGGTCGCCCTCATCGCCGCGAAGAGGCGATCCATCAGGAGAGAGGGCTTGCCCGCCTCCAACTCCCAGATATACCTCTGCGTCGTCCCCAGCCTGCGGGCGAGTTCAYGCTGGCTGAGCCCTGAGAGCAGACGCGCCTGCTGCAGGATGCGCCCCAAGGACTCGGCGCTCGTGACCTTCCCGGTGTACGCCATGCCGACCTCGCTGACTCCGATATCCTCGTCACGCTCCATGACTACTATAATGTAGTCGGGTGCTGTGACGTCGATATGGTAGTCATGATCTGGCCGTGGTCCGGGTTGGCACCCTGTCGGCGGCGGCCGTGGCGCCATGATCGCGATCGCGGGTGGAGGGATTACTGGCTCTTCGAGGTTAGGCGGGGTTGAGGCATCCGCGGGCTCGGCGGGTGGTTGCGCAGCGTGTGCGTAGGCGCTGGTTGGTGGGGTTGCGGTATCCGTAGGCGTTGCGGGCGTCGAGTTTGACGACCCGGTTGTAGCCTTCACTGGCCGCGTTGGTGATCTTTGTGTGGAGGAACGCCTCGATGCATGGCCACCAGGTGCTGATCGTGGTGGCGAGGCGTTCGAGCTCGGGGATGCCGGCGCTGGCGCACCAGGTGTAGAACTTCGTGAGCCGGTGGGCGATCACGGTGCGGTCGGGGTGGGTACCGGCGAGCGCGAACAGCGCGCGGAGTTCTTCCTTCGCGATCCAGGCGGCCAGGATCGTCAGGCCGGGTTCGCCGAGGTCGGTCAGGGTGTTCCACAGTTTCGCGAGTTGGCGGTCGGTGAGGTTCTCCCGGT
>NZ_MOMC01000168.1 GCF_001983105.1 Pseudofrankia asymbiotica
AGCTCGCCACCAGCCTCAACAGGGCCGGCGTCGCGACCCCGCTGTCCATCGAGATCGCCCCTGGGACCGCCAACTACACGGCGATCGCGAACCGCCTCAAGGACGCGCACGTCGACACGCTCGCCGGCATCGTCCTCCCGGACTCGCTCGCGGCCCTGGTGCCCGCGCTGCATGCCGTGGGAGTCGATCTCAAGGTCGCGTTACTTCCGCTGGGCTACGACCAGACGCTGCTGCGCAAGCTCGGCCAGGCAATGGCCAGCGCCACCATCTACATGGCGTTACGCCCCTTCGAGGACAACACCGAGGCCCACAAGGTCTACCTCACCTCGATGGCGACGTACGCGCCGGAGCTGGCCGCCCCGACCGCGCAGTCCGCCGTCTGGGGCTGGCTGGCCGCCGACCTGTTCCTCGATGGCGTCCAGGCGGCGGGGCAGTGCCCGACCCGCGAGTCCCTCGCCGCCGGCCTCAACAGCCTGCGTGCCTTCGACGGCGGTGGTCTGCTCCCTGCCAGCGTGGACATCGCGCAGGCCCGCACCGTGCCGACCTGCTACGCCTTCGTCAAGGTCAGCGCGGACGGCAAACGATTCGAACCGGTCTCGGTAGCCGACCCCTGTGGCAAACCGATCCAATAGTCATCAGTCCGCGCGCTCGACGCCGCGATCAGGCGCGCCCATGTCCCCCGTCCCGGGTGTGCCGTCGGCGAGCCCGTAGCGCAGATACACGGTGCCCTTCGGACCGGCTACCGGTCGGGGGGGTGGTGTCGGAGGTGAGCGGGTCTCCCCCGGTGGCACGCCGCCCGCATCGCGGTACGCCGACGTGCGTGTCCATCACGGACTATGGACGAAGCACGATCTTGCCGTGGGTGTGTCCTTGTTCCAGTTCGCGGAACGCGTCTCGTACCCCCTCCAGCGGATAGGTGCGAGCGATCCGCACCTCCACCTCTCCTCGCGCGGCGAGTCGAGCCAGCTCGCCGAGCACGACCGCGCATGCCGCCGAGCCTTCTCCGTAGGTCCGCGCGCCGATTCTGGCCGCGGYCTCCCAGTCACGGATCGTGTTGATCCGCTCGGGCCGCACACCCAACTCCACCGCCAGCTCCACGTAGCCGTCGCCGAACGCGTCGATGAACGCGTCGATGTTCCCGTCGGCGGCCCGCCGGATCCGCTCGGCCGAGCCTTCCCCGTACTCGACCGGGATGACGCCACGCTCCTTCAGCCACGCATGGTTTCGACCGTTCGCCAGCCCGATCACCGTGGCGCCGCGCCGCCGCGCGAGCTGCACGGCGAGCGATCCGACGCCGCCCGCCGCACCGGACACCACGACCGTGTCGGCCGGTCCGGGGTCCACCGCGAACACGGTGGCGTACGCGGTCGTGCCGGCCACGTACAACGCCCCGGCCACGTCCCAGGACAGCCCCTCCGGACGGGAGACCACGTTCACGTCGTCGACCACCACGAACTCCGCGTGGCTCGCCCTGTTGTGCGTGAAGCCCAGGACCTCGTC
>NZ_MOMC01000169.1 GCF_001983105.1 Pseudofrankia asymbiotica
GTGTCCATTCAGGGGTGTGCAGGGGTAGGCCGCTGACCTTGGGGTTTGTGTTGCGGGGACGCGCTGTGATCGTTGCTTGATCCTGGTGGCTGGGCGTGGATGATCAGGGTTGTGGCTGACCTGTCCGCGTCGTCGTGGGAGTCGCGTCTGGCGGCTGCGGAGGCGCGGATCGAGGAGCTCGCCGCCGGGCAGGCCGCGTCGCTGGCGGCGAATGATCGGCTGGTGTCGGTCAACGAGCGGCTGCGCCGCGTCGTGGACGACGCGGCCGCGCGGCACCAGGCGGAGCTCGGCGCGGTGCGCGCCGAACGGGACCGGGCTGCGCGGCGGGTCGAGGAACTCGAGCTCGAGATCGCCGACCTGCGCCGGCAGCTGTCCCGGGACAGTACGAACTCCTCCGTGCCGCCGTCGAAGGACCCGATCGCGGCCAGGGAGAAGCGGAAGGCCGAGCGGCGCGAGGCGTCGCAGCGGGTCCGCTCGAAGGGGAGGAAGCCGGGCGGGCAGCCGGGCCACCAGGGGTCGGGGCTGCGCCGGGAGGCGGAGCCGGACCGGTCGTTGTCGGCTGACCCGCCGGCGGAGTGCTCGTCGTGCCGGGCGGACCTGGCCGACGCGACGGTGCTGCCGGACGGGTGGGCGCAGGTCTGGGACCTGCTCGAGCCGGTGCTGGAGAAGGTCGAGTGGGCGTTGCCGCGGCGGCGGTGCGCCTGCTGTCGGAAGGTCACGGCCGGGTCGGTGCCGGGGGTGGCGCACGCGGGGGTGGGCAGCGTGTCCTATGGGCCGCGGCTGCACGCGGCGGCTGTGCTGCTCGTGTCCGAGGGCAACGTGCCGGTCGAGCGGGCCGCGATGGTCATCTGCGCGCTGCTGGGGGTGCCGGTCTCGGCCGGGTTCGTCGCCCGCGCGCACGAACGGCTCGCCTCCGATCTTGACGCCGCGGGCTTCGACGAGGCGATGAAGGCGGCGCTGCGCRCCGAGCCGGTGCTGTGCGGCGACGAGTCGCCGGTCAACGTGCTGCGCCGGGATCTCGACGAGGCCACCGGCACGGTCCTGTCGGGCAGCCCGCACCTGCTGGTGGTGCGAACCCCCTGGTCCGGGCTGGTCTGGTACGGCGCGATCCACTCCCGCTCGTCCGAGGCGATCGCCGGCRCCGAGGTCCTCAAGGGCTGGCATGGCTACCTGACCCGCGACGACTACGCCGGCTGGCACCAGTACGACGCCGGGCTCGCCGGCGTCCAGCTCTGCTGCCAGCACCTCATCCGCTCGTTGCGGGCGGTGCTGATGCTCGCGCCGAAGGTCCAGAAGTGGGCGGGCCGGCTCATCGACCTGCTCCGCGAGGCCAACCGGCTGGCCGTCGCCGCCCGCGCCACCGGCCAGGCCCGCCTCGACCAGCAGGTCATCGACAGACTGCGGGCCCGCTACGACGCCGACGTCAGGATCGGCGAG
Organism: Pseudofrankia asymbiotica; assembly: GCF_001983105.1. Taxonomy (GTDB): domain Bacteria; phylum Actinomycetota; class Actinomycetes; order Frankiales; family Frankiaceae; genus Pseudofrankia; species Pseudofrankia asymbiotica. Next base: position 1,438 of record NZ_MOMC01000169.1, read on the forward strand.
CTGACGAACATGTCCCGGCTCTGG
>NZ_MOMC01000170.1 GCF_001983105.1 Pseudofrankia asymbiotica
GGTGTGATTATCAAGGCGTGGGCGCGACTTCAGTGATCATCCGTCTTCGGGGACAGTGCGACAGCCCGGCACATCACGCCGGCCTGCCGCTCGTCTCAGGTTCAGTGATCGTCAGCCCTTAGGGGCGGTACGACACGCCAACGATGGCGTCGGGTCGCGACGCGCCGGGGTGGCTTCAATGATCGTCCGCCTTTGGAGCGGTGCGACGGTCCAGCTCGTAGCCACCAGCGAGGAGCAGACGGAGCTTCAGTGATCATCCTTACCCGGGGATGGAGCGATAACTTGGCCACCGTCCACCGACTTCTCGGCGTTGATGCTTCAGTGATCGTCCGCCCTTGAGAGCGGTGCTACATGCCGCTCCCCCGCCTGCACTCGCTCCAGTGATCGTCTGTCCTTGGTGACGGTGCGACGAGAACACGACCTCGGCCGGCAGCCCGGTCGCCGTGTAGCTTCAGTGATCTTTCGCCCTTGGGGGCGGTGCGACCTCAGGTCAATAGCAACGGCGGCGGGTCGATGAAAGAGGTCAGGGATCCTCCATCCTTAGGGATGATGCGACGAGCGCGGCAACGTCGACCCCATCACCTACGGCGCGCTTCAGTGATCGTCCGTCCTTACGGCCGGAGCGACTCGTCCGGTGCATAGATCACCAGCCGGGCGCCGGTGCTTCAGTAATCAAGCACCCTTGGGGGGCGGGACGACAACGAGGAAGACGCCGTGGGAGATATACCGAAGCGCTTCAGTGATTGTCCGCCCTCGCGGACGGAGCGACATCGCCCGGACGGAGTGGCATGCCAGGCTGGCCGGCCTTCAGTGATCGTCTGCCCCGGAGGACGGTGCGTCCCGGAGTCCCACAGCGGTGGTGCGTGAACACGTTGCTTCACTGATCATCCGTCCCGAAGGACGGTACGACGTGAGTGCGGCGGCCTCGACTCCAGACGTGCTATACGCGCTTCGGTGATCATCCGCCCCGACGGACGGTGCGACCAGCACGTCGAACCGTGCCAAGTGCGCCGCGATCCCGCTTCAGCGATCATCCGCCCCCAAGGACGGCGCGACCGAAGCGGTACCGGTCGTACGGCTCGCGCCCCGCCTCGCTTCAGCGATCATCCATCCCGACGGACGGCACGACCGTGTTCGGGACTCCACGTGGCACCCTGTCACGACGCTACTTCGATGATCGTCCGTTCCAAGGACGGTGCGACGAGTCATGTCCTCCGACGGCCGACTCATATACCAGCTTTAGTGATCGTCTGTCCCAGAGGGCCGTGCGCCGGGACTGTCGGGAGGGCCGCGTCCACCTCCGTATCTCGCTCCGGTGTTCGTCCGCCTCGGAGGACGGTGCGCCTCGCCGCGGACACCGTGTATGAACTCTCCATCGAGATGCTTCAGTGATCGTCCGTCTCGAAGGACGGAGCGCCGTCGTAGTCGATTTCGTCCGTCGACTGCACACC
>NZ_MOMC01000171.1 GCF_001983105.1 Pseudofrankia asymbiotica
GGGCCCGGTGATCCTCAAGGATCATCCGAATGGCAGGTCCGCTGTACATACTGATAGACGTCGACGCGTTCTGTGGCATGTGGTGGATCTGGTTTCCGGCTCCCGCCGGCTGAAGCCGTCCATACATGTCCCCGTCACACCCATTGTGGACGAGTACTGCGATGCCGCCGGCTTCTATGTAATAGGTGTGGATCTTGTCGATTGTGAGGTTGTAGGCGGTGCTGGTCTGGTGGCGGAGGTGGGTGGTGGTGATGGTGGCGGTGGTGCCGTCGGGTTGGCGGAGGGTGTGGCCGGGGGTGAGGTGGTCGGCTGTGGTCCAGGTGCCGGTGGTGGTGTCGTAGAGGGGATGGCCGTTGGTCGCGGTGAGGGTGGCGGTGCCTTGGCCGGTCTGGATGGTGATGTCGACGAGTTGTTTGTCGCCGTGGCCGACGATGATCGCGGTGATGGTATTGGGTTCGGTAGTACCGGTATCGGGGTCGGTGGTCAGGACCTTGTCGCCGACGTGGACCTGGTCGATAGGTTTGGTCGTGCCGTCGGCGAGCAGGACGGGGGTGCTGGGGGTGAAGCTGTTGCCGGGTTTCCCGGTTGCGCAGCTTTCGAGGGCACGGCCGACGCCGCGGAGGGTGGTTGCTGCTTCGGGTTCGGCTTCGGCGGTACGGGCGAGGGTGAGGCCGGATCGGAGGCCACGGCCAGCTCGTGCGCCGATGATGGCGGCGTCGGCGAGTTCACCACCGACGGGCACGAACATCAGGCCGATCATGGCGGCGTTAAGCGCAACGTCGCCGGGGTGGTTCCTGGTGTAGTTCCAGGCGCTGGTAACAGCGCTAGTGACGGTGTGGCCAACGGTGCTGCCGATGCCCTTGGCTTTACATATGACGTTGCATTTGTTCTCGACCGGTTCCGGCCGGTCGGGAGCGCCGAGGACGGCGAGCAGGGCCTCTCCGGGGCCGGAGGCGACGCCGTAGGCGACCAGGATTGTGCTGTCGCCGTATCCGTCGATGGGGTCGGCGGCGTGGGCGGGGGTGTAGGTGGCGGCAGGGGTGGCGCCTGGGTTGGTTCCGGGGGCGGGGGCGGCGATGGGGAGCGCCCCGACGGGTAGAGCGTTGACGGGTTGGACGACGAATGAGCTCGAGGCCGCGGCGTCTGCTGGCAGGGTGGAGGGCTGCGGCGTCGCCAGGATCCATTGCATCGGATCGATCGTGATCACCGGCGCCGCCGGAGCCGCTACAGGCGCTGCGGCTGGGCGGTTGGCCGTAGCTGCGGCCGTAGCGGGTTTGGAGCCTCCCCCGCCCGCTGCACCTCCGCCACGAGCGCTACTGAGCTTTAATCCGCGGGGTCGGATGGGATCGGGGTCTGATCGCCGGGTAGATCGTCTGTATGAGGTACGCGACTGGTGGCGGGTTGACCGC
>NZ_MOMC01000172.1 GCF_001983105.1 Pseudofrankia asymbiotica
GGTGCTACATGCCGCTCCCCCGCCTGCACTCGCTCCAGTGATCGTCTGTCCTTGGTGACGGTGCGACGAGAACACGACCTCGGCCGGCAGCCCGGTCGCCGTGTAGCTTCAGTGATCTTTCGCCCTTGGGGGCGGTGCGACCTCAGGTCAATAGCAACGGCGGCGGGTCGATGAAAGAGGTCAGGGATCCTCCATCCTTAGGGATGATGCGACGAGCGCGGCAACGTCGACCCCATCACCTACGGCGCGCTTCAGTGATCGTCCGTCCTTACGGCCGGAGCGACTCGTCCGGTGCATAGATCACCAGCCGGGCGCCGGTGCTTCAGTAATCAAGCACCCTTGGGGGGCGGGACGACAACGAGGAAGACGCCGTGGGAGATATACCGAAGCGCTTCAGTGATTGTCCGCCCTCGCGGACGGAGCGACATCGCCCGGACGGAGTGGCATGCCAGGCTGGCCGGCCTTCAGTGATCGTCTGCCCCGGAGGACGGTGCGTCCCGGAGTCCCACAGCGGTGGTGCGTGAACACGTTGCTTCACTGATCATCCGTCCCGAAGGACGGTACGACGTGAGTGCGGCGGCCTCGACTCCAGACGTGCTATACGCGCTTCGGTGATCATCCGCCCCGACGGACGGTGCGACCAGCACGTCGAACCGTGCCAAGTGCGCCGCGATCCCGCTTCAGCGATCATCCGCCCCCAAGGACGGCGCGACCGAAGCGGTACCGGTCGTACGGCTCGCGCCCCGCCTCGCTTCAGCGATCATCCATCCCGACGGACGGCACGACCGTGTTCGGGACTCCACGTGGCACCCTGTCACGACGCTACTTCGATGATCGTCCGTTCCAAGGACGGTGCGACGAGTCATGTCCTCCGACGGCCGACTCATATACCAGCTTTAGTGATCGTCTGTCCCAGAGGGCCGTGCGCCGGGACTGTCGGGAGGGCCGCGTCCACCTCCGTATCTCGCTCCGGTGTTCGTCCGCCTCGGAGGACGGTGCGCCTCGCCGCGGACACCGTGTATGAACTCTCCATCGAGATGCTTCAGTGATCGTCCGTCTCGAAGGACGGAGCGCCGTCGTAGTCGATTTCGTCCGTCGACTGCACACCRATGCGGCTTCAGTAATCGTCTGTCCATGTGGGCAGCACGCCACAGCTCTTCGTTCTCGAGCAACGCCGTGCGTTTCGCGCTTCGGCGGTAGTCCGTCCCGGAGAACAGGGCGACGCGCGGATCGTTGGTTCGCCGTGCATCGCCCGATCGATGCTTCAATGATCATTTAGCCTGAAGGACGGTGCGACGACCTACCTTTTCATCGGCGCGATTCCGCGGATGGGGCTTCAATGATCGTCCGTCTCGGAGGACGGTGCGCCGTGATGTCC
>NZ_MOMC01000173.1 GCF_001983105.1 Pseudofrankia asymbiotica
CGTAACTGGTCAGGTCTCGTAGATCGTTTGTTTTTCGTTCCCCGGCCGGCTGGGACGCTTTGATGGCTTGGCGGTCCTGGGGCGTTGGTGTGGCGTGGTTGATCGGCCCGTAGGGTCCGGGTGTGTCCGATGATCCGCCTGCGCCGCCGGTGCCGTCGTATGACGAGCTCGCGGCGCTGGTGGTGAGCCTGCAGGCGGATCTCGCGCGGGCGTTGACACGGATCGCGGAGCTGGAGGCGCAGGTCGCGAAGACCTCGCGGAACTCGTCGAAGCCACCGAGTTCGGACGGGCTGTCGAAGCCACCCCCGAAGTCGTTGCGGACGAAGACGGGCCGGCGCCCTGGTGGGCAGAACGGCCATCCCGGGTCGACGCTGGGCATGGTCGCCGATCCTGATGTGCGCGTGGCGCATGAGCCGGGGCCGTGCGCGGGGTGCGGGACGTCGCTGGCGGGCCGGCCGGTGACCCGGACCGAACGCCGGCAGGTGTTCGACCTGCCCGAACTACACCCGCACGTGACCGAACATCAGCTCCTCGAGCGGGAATGCGGCTGCGGGACCCGAACGAAAGCGACCGCACCGGCCGGGGTGGGCGCCCCGGTGCAGTACGGGCCGCGGGTGACCGCGGCGGCGATCTACCTGTACGCGGGCCAGTTCCTGTCGAAAGAGCGGACCGCGACCGCGCTCGCCGAGCTGGTCGGCATCCCCCTGTCCGCGGGCACGGTCGCCGCGATGACCGCCYGTGCCGCCACCGACCTGGAAGGTTTCCTGACCGCTGTCCGCGACCTGCTCGCCGGCGCCGAGGTGGTCGGCGCGGACGAGACCGGGCTACGTGTCGCCGGGAAACTGCACTGGGTGCACTGCGCCCGCACGGGGAAGTACACGTTGATCGACTGCCATCCGAAGCGTGGAACCGCCGGCATCGACGCCCTCGGGGTGCTGACCGGCTTCACCGGGGTCATGGTCCACGATGCCTGGGCCGCGTACGACACCTACACCACCGCCACCCACCAGCTGTGCGTCGCGCATGTGCTGCGCGAACTCCAGGCCGTGAGTGACACCGCCCCGGCCGGCACCTGGTGCTGGGCGACCCAGGCCGCCGACGCTCTCGTCGCCCTGCACCGGCTCACCGCCGACGCCACCACCACCGGCACGCCGGTCGACCCGAAGACGCTGGCAGCCCACACCCGGGCCCTGCGCCACGCCGCCCACATCGGGATCACCCAGACCTCACCGCGGGGCACGAAACTCATGGCCGCCCGCCACGCCCTGGCCTGCAGGCTCATCGACCGCGAAGCCGACTACCTG
>NZ_MOMC01000174.1 GCF_001983105.1 Pseudofrankia asymbiotica
TCGGCCGGCGTAGAAGGCCAGGTCACAGGCTTCGAGTGACGCTGGCCACAGTAAGCCCGACAGCCAGTCGATCACTTAAGCGACGGCCATTGGGCTCTGGCGTCAATCCGGGAATGTGCCCAGCGACGACGCCTCAACTGAGGCGGYGGCCCCCTTGGGGACCGACGAATGAAGATCGTCCACAGCACTGACTGCTATCTGCCGAGGCTGGGCGGGATCGAACTCCACGTCCAGGACCTGGCTCACCGGCAACGGGTCCTCGGCCATCGCGTCATGGTCGCCACCCGGTCCGCGCTGCGTATCGACGCCGCCGGCCCTGGGGAAGCAGACATCCTGCGCCGCCGATCCGTGGACATCGACCAGCTTGCGCGACTCGATCCCGACGTGGTCCACGTCCACCTGTCGGTGGTCTCGCCGTTCGCACCGCAGACCGCGAATCGAGCGGCGATGCTCGGTGTCCCGAAGGTCGTCACGGTTCACTCGCTTTGGAACGACATCGCCCGCGTCGCGCTGGTCATGCGCTCTCTAACCGGCGCGCACCGATGACCCGTCGTCTGGGCCGCGGTGAGCCGGCAGGGTCGCCGGGACGCCCGTCGTGCTGGAGGCGACCCTGGACCGCGACCTGCTGACCAAGGCGGTCCGACTGCTTCGCGGAGTCTCACCGGTCGTGCCTCTTCCGCCCATATTCGACCCGACCGCGGCCCTCACGCCGCGGGAGGGCCTGACGCATCGCGTGAACGTGCGGCCTCAGCTGCCCGCGAAGATCCGGGCGCTCAGAGCGCACGGCTCTCAGGCCGAAGGCGGCGACACGATCCGGACGCTCGCCCTGCTGCTGYGCCTGCCGAGGCCGATCCGGAGCTGGGTGCTTGGTACCGAATGGTTCAGGGAAGTGGGACGCGATCCTTCCGGTGCACTTCTCGACGACATCTTCGCGACCCTGCGCGCCTAGCTGGTTCCGGAGCCCGGGCCGACACTCGTACAGGTTGATTGCAGGATCACTTCGCGATGCTGCCGCGCATGACCACCGAACTGAGCGTCCGCTGGCCCTTCTCCCGGGCGGGCGAGATGCTGAACAAGGTCCCCGAGATCACGATCTGGTTCTGGGTAATCAAGATCCTCTGCACGACCGTCGGCGAGAGTTTCGCCGACTGGATCAACATGACGCTCGGCGTCGGCCTCACCAACACGGCGCTCATCTTCACCGTCGTCCTGGCCGCGGTGCTCTACGCGCAGATGCGACTCCGCCGGTACGTGCCGTCGATTTACTGGCTCACCGTCGTGGTCGTGAGCATCACC
>NZ_MOMC01000018.1 GCF_001983105.1 Pseudofrankia asymbiotica
CACCGAAGCTCCCGGCACCCGCCTGGATCAACCGGCCACCGGACGAGGAGCAACCAGACCCGGAACCGACGAGTAGCTAGTTTTCGAACAACACTGCCTCAAAAAGCTTGACGGATTCCGCACCGACAACCGCCGGACCCCCGATCACCACAGCCGACGCGGGCCACCGTAGGACCGCGGGAGGCAACGACCCATCAACTCGACTTACCCAGGAGCCAGACGTGCCGAACCTCCGGTAAGCTGACCACAGCCAGTCGGACGTCACATGATCCCCCTGGAGGCACCCGCCCCCGGTAGGATCGGCGCCGACKAAGCAAGCGGTCCCGCGTAGCTCAATTGGCAGAGCAGCCGGCTGTTAACCGGCAGGTTATAGGTTCGAGTCCTATCGCGGGAGCCTGACCAGCAGATTTTCAAGATCCACTGGCTTGCTGGACGCCCGAGAGCCATTTCAGGACCACTTTATTCGTCGGTTCCACGTTGCTCTTCGTGGTCTCTCACTGTTCCACGGGGTTCCCCTACGGTGAGGCCTAGATCATATCTGTGGTACGTGGCCGACAGCGGTTGGTCCTTCGCGACATGTCCCGCGACCGAGCCGCGGCGTCGGCGCCACGGGTTCTGCGGCGCGGTTGAGATGATCGCCCATTGGCGGAGTGGGTAGCGGTCCGTGACATGCGCGCCCCAACGAATGTCTCGATTGTCCATCTGACCGGCCCGACGTTTGCGGCCCTGGCGAGGGGTGACCTCGCCAGGGCCGACCGCACAAGTCCGGTTCCCCTTCCGCGTTTCTGGCCAGCCTGGACTGCCGTCCGGTGTGGCGGCGACGCGCGCGGCAGGCTCAGGAGGACCCGGACAGTCCCACCTGGGTCACCGGCGTGATCTGGATCCACGTGACGAACTCGCCGTCGGGCAGGCCGGCTATCACGGGCCGCCGGGCGGCCGGGGAACGGTCGAGGTTGGCTACGCCGTCGATCCGCGGCATCGGCGACGCGGCTATACGCGGGCCGCGCTGGAGGCGCTGCCGGTCAGGGCCGCCCGCAAACCGCGTGTATGCACGATTCGCGCCAGCATCCGGCCCGACAGCGCTCTGTCGTCCCTCCTGGTCACCCAGTACGGCCTCCGCAATGTCGGCGAGCGGTGAGACGACCAGGACGGACTGGAATTCGCCTACGAGGTCGCGGCGGGCCACGCTCACTCCATCACCGAAGCCCAACCCGCCGCGCCTTCGCCGACGCACGCGAGCTGTGCACGGCACTCGCCGCTCTGTCCGGTACGCCCTGACAGCGCATTTGGATCACCGAAGAGGTGTGAAATTCTGGCTCCGACAAGATCTGTTACCGGCAGCCGGAAGCCGGGATCGGACAGGGTTAGCGGAGGGTAGCGGCGGACAGGGCTGACCAGCGCGGTGAAAACCGGGCGCCAGGACGACAATTAGCCACCCGCCGCTCGGTAGCTGGGACGCCGCGGGCCTTAGCCAGCGCTGAGTCCCGCCGCCTTCCCGCTGAGGTGGGGATCAGCGCGCTTCCGTGGCGACCGCCGCGTACCGCAGGATCAACGACAGCGCCCCGAAGACGGCTGACCAGACGTAGGTCCAGGACACGTCCCCGGCACTACTTCCCCCCAGTGCGGCGGCTGTCGCCTCCGCACTGAAGAAGACCATCACGGCAACGCTGAGGTAGAAACCCAGGCGGATGACCTTCGCCAAACGGTCGTGGAGGGGTGGCGCGAGCAGGAGGAGGCGGCGAACGGATACACCAGGAGCCGGGGCCGTCTGCGTGACCAGTGCCGACGCCTCTTCCAACCAGGCCAGCGCACGGGTCCGTGCTTCGTCCAGGTCCTCGGACGGGGAAGAGATCGTTTGCCTGGCCTGCCACCACTCGACCGCGAAGCTGACCTGCCGAGCCGCGTCCTCGAACGGCGGCCGGCGCCTTCCCGCATAGGCCCGGCCTTCGCGCCAGTCCTTCAACACCAAACCGAGCGCACCGACTGCGGCCGTAGCTACCGGAACCAGCACGGCCGCGAGGATAGCCACACTGTCCTGCGACACCCTCGGCCCTATTGTCGGCGGCCACGAGATCCTGCCCAGTGACGGCCAGAAGGGTGCCCGCCGGCGGCCAGTAGAACTGCCCACCGGCGGCCACGTGATCTGCCCTGTAGTGACTGCCTGTCCCGGCCTGTCGTGATCGGTCGGGTGCCCCTTCCCGGGTGTGCTGAGCGGTGCCAACCGCTACCCAGCACGGTCCCGAGAAGGGGACGACTTGAAGTCTGCCGAGGAGATCATGGAAATTCTGGAGGCGTACGACCTGACCGGGTCGTTGCGCGACGCGGGCGAGCTCGCGGGCTGTTCGCACCACACGGTGAGCCGTTACGTGGCGGCGCGGGACGCGGGCCGGCTGGTGGCGGGCGCGGCGAGCAGGCCGAGCGTCCTGGACCCGTATCTGGCCAAGATCGAGGAGCTGGTCGAGCGGTCGAAGGGGAAGATCCGCGCCGACGTCGTCCACGACAGGCTCGTCGCGATGGGCTATCCGGGCGCCGAGCGCACGACGCGGCGGGCGGTCGCGCGGGCGAAGGCGGCCTACGCGTCGGGGCGGCGCCGGGTGTTCCGCCCCTGGATCCCGGAGCCGGGGATGTGGGCCCAGTACGACTTCGGGGTCGGGCCGACGGTCGGTGGGACGCCGACGCTGCTGTTGTGCCTGTGGCTGGCCTGGTCGCGGTTCCGGGTGGTGCTGCCGATCCTGGACCGGGCGGCGCCGACGGTGTTCGCCTCGGTCGACGTCGCGCTGCGCCGCCTTGGTGGGGTTCCGACCTACCTGCTGACCGACAACGAGAAGACCGTCACGGTCGAGCACGTCGCCGGCGTGCCGGTGCGCAACCCGACCGCGGTCGGGTTCGGCCGGCACTACGGGCTGACGGTCGCGACCTGCCTGCCGGCCGATCCGCAGACCAAGGGCGGCTCGGAGGCCACCGTGCGGATCGCGAAGGCCGACCTGGTCCCGACGGAGGCGAACCTGCTCGACGCCTACCGGTCGTTCACCGAACTGGAGACGGCCTGCGCCGAGTTCGGCGACCTGGTCAACGCCCGGCCGCACCGGGCCACCCGCCGTCCGCCCGTCCAGATGCTGGCCGAGGAGCGGGCGCGGCTGCACCCGCTGCCCGCCCGGCCGTTCACCGTCCTGCTCGGCGGGGCCCGCCGGGTCGGGTCGACGACCGCGCTGGTCAGCTTCGAGGGCGGCCAGTACTCGGTGCCCCATCGCCTGGCTGGCCAGGTCGTGCGGGTCCGCCGCCACGGCGGGCAGGTCGTCGTCACCCACGTCGGCCCGGACGGGCCGGTCGAGGTCGCGCGCCACCAGGCCACCACCCCCGGCAGTCCCGCTCTCGACGACGCCCACTTCCCCCCGGTCCCGGCGGGGCCGGCCGCCCGTTCACCCAGGCCTCGGACCGCGGCGGAGACCGAGTTCTGCGGCCTTGGCGACGGCGCCCGGCTCTGGCTGGTCGAAGCCGCCGCCGCCGGCACCACCCGGATGCGGGTGAAGATGGCCGAAGCCGTCACCCTCGCGGGCCTGCACGGCCCGGGCACCGTCGACCAGGCGCTCGGCTCCGCGGCGACCGCCGGCCGGTTCGCCGACGGTGACCTGGCCGCGATCCTGACCCACCAGGCCACCACCACCGGTGGCCCGACGTCCCAGGTCGGCGAACAGCACACCCTCGCCCAAGGCACCGGCGGCTGGAACGCCCTGGGCCGTGGGCCGGTGGCCAGCTGATGCGCTTCCCGACCCGCGCCCCGCTGGCCGACCCCGCCGCCCCGGTCACCGTCACCGCCGGCGAACTCRCCGACTGGGCGTTCGACACCGGTCTGGCGGCCCACTACCTCACCCACACGACCACCCTGCGCGCCGGCCGCCAAACCGTCGTCGAGATCCTCGCCCGCCTGACCGCCACGCTCACCGACCTGCTCACCGCACCCGGCCCCGCCGAGATGACGGAGACCGCGCCATGACCACCACCCTGCCAGCCCCGCCGGCGCTGCCCGCCGACCTCGACACCCTGCTGCGCCGGCTCCGCCTGCCCCACGTCCGCCACCTCGCCCCCGAGGTCCTCGCCACCGCCAAGGCCCAGCGCTGGGACCCCGCCGAGGTCCTGCGCGCCCTGTTCACCGCCGAAGCCGACGGCCGTGACCGAGCCGGCCTCGCCACCCGCAGAGCACGGGCCGGCTTCCCCACCGGCAAGACGTTCGAAGCCTGGGACCCCCAGGTCTCCTCGATCCCCACCCCGACCCAGCAGGCCCTCCAGACCCTCGAATGGGTCCACCGCCGCGAGAACCTCGTCATCGCCGGACCCGCCGGCACCGGTAAGACGTTCCTACTCGAAGCCCTCGGCCAACGCGCCGTCGAACAGGGCCTGCACGTCGCCTGGTTCACCCTCGAGGCCCTCGGCGTCCTCGTCCGCGCCCACCGCGCCGACGACTCCGTCACCAGAGCCGTCGAGAAGATCCTCCGCGCCGATCTGATCGTCGTCGACGACATCGGCCTGCTCCCCGTCGGCCCCGACGCCGCCGAAGGCCTCTACCGCCTCGTCGACGCCGCCTACGAGAAACGCTCCATAGCCGTCTCCTCGAACCTGCACCCCGCCGGATTCGACGAGATCATGCCCAAAACCCTCGCCACCGCCACCGTCGATCGGCTCCTGCACCACGCCCACCTCTGCCAGACCACCGGCGAGAGCGTCCGCCTCGCCCAAGCCCTCTCCGGACAAGGAGTCAAACCCCTGAACTAACCCCGGCCCGGGCCGGAACGGTGGCCACCAGTGGGCAGATCTGGTGGCCACCACCGGGCAGGAACCGTGACCGTCACCGGGCACATCTCAATGGCCCTTGACACCCTATCCCCTCTGCCAGGGTGCTCAGCATCGCACGTTCCGTTCAGACGTATCACCAGATCGGAATCGATCGCCCGCGGGTCCTTCACCAGAGACCGGTGATCCCCCGCGCCCGACCCGCCTCGCTGACGACGGCGGCAGAAACGTCTCCGACCGGCATCGCTCCGGTGCCCCGCACGCTGGCCAACCACCACAGGCTCTTGGCCATCTACTGGCCAACCATCACGGTGAGTGGCCAGCTATCACCGATCCCTACAGCCTTGTAGGGATCGAACGAAGATAAGCAGCCGATCCTTGGGGTTCGCAGCTACGTGAGCAGAACTCCGGTCTCGCGGCGGAGCCAGTCGAGCAGTTGCTTGCTAGTGCTGCCGGGAGCGGAGTCCCACTGTCAGCTACTGAACGTGACCGCAGTTTGGGTCCGGTGGAGGAGGCCGAGGACGGGTTCGACGTCGCTGGACGGTCTGCCCGCCGCGCCCAGCGGACCCGGTAAAGCCAGCATTCCGTGGCGGCGTCCAGCCAGCGCGTACCGTGGGAGAATCGCGCTGATGGGGTGCACCGGCGCCCAGGACGGGCGGGAGCTGTGAGGATCGAACCGGCGGACGACGCCATGTTCCGCGAACGCGACGCCTGGCGTTACTACCCGCCTTACGACTTCTACGACAGCGACGGCCTGCCCGTGAAGAACCCGGAGCTCTTCTTCGCCGTGCGCGACGACGATGGCGCCCTCATCGGCTTCTACTTCTTCGAGCCGGTCGACGACGGGCTGTTCTACGGGTTTGGCCTGCGGCCGGATCTCACTGGTCGTGGGCTCGGTGAGCAGTTCGTGCTGGCGGGCCTGGAGTTCGCCCGCCCTATCTACGGCCGGTGCCGCGTGGTGCTCGATGTCGCGGCCTTCAACGAACGCGCCATCCGCCTGTACCGGCGCCTCGGTTTCGCCGAGACCGGCCGGCATACCGAGACGTTCGCCGGTTACGGGCCCGTGGAGTTCGTCGACATGGAAAAGCCCGGCTGAACACCCTCCACGTCGGGCTGGGTCGATGTGGAGGCTCTGTTCGCCGAGACGGCGACCCGTCCCACCTCCGGCCGCGACACCCAGCACCACCGATGGAAGCCACAGGGATCACGCGMCGCTGTCACTGCGGGTTACTGCTCAAATAGCTCGCGACCTGCTGCTCATGTAGTGCTCAACTACGAGGCCGACTGCTCATCTGTCCGCGATCCCCACAAGCCCGGGACCGGTGGACGCACAGCACCTCGAGCCACCACACGATCATGCCCGCGCACAGCACCGATCACTACGATGGCCGGCTGCGACAGACCCGTCACGGCCGACCGTCAGACAACAATGCCGGCCGGCCACGAGAGCACGATCCGGCTGTGCCGTCCGCCGATCACCCGGCCTGCGGAAAAGGCTGTGGGGCCGGGCTTGTTGTCGCGCGCCCGGCCCCACAGTCACGTCCCTGGTTTACCTAGGCACCGTGCACGGGCCGCGGGCGCGGAGCGCGAGATCGTGCCACACGAGGCGGCACAGGTCGAGCACAGGTCGCGTCATCGACGTAGCACCGGAAGCCGTTTAACTGGCACAGATCGCCGCGGTCGCCTGGCAGTATGCATATTCGGTGATCTTCCAGCCGGTGGGTGTGCGGACCGCCTCGCCGCCGGAGATGCGGACCGCCGTGCCGCCGGAGGTGCGAGACCCTGGGGAGTAGACCGCCAGCCGGGGGTCGGTGAAGGTGGTCGACAGCATKATGTCGACCCGGTCCGCGGCTCGGGGCGCGGTGGCCAGCAGTCGGACGGAGGCGGTGCTCGCGAAGCCCGGGTAGAGGCTGGCGAAGGCGGTGCGAGCGGCGACAAGCCTGGGTGCRTCGGTGGTGTCGACGGCGGCGATCGCCTGGGCGGGCGGAACACCGGCGCCCAGGGCCTGGCTGGCGTCGGCCTGGATCGCGGCGGCGATGTCCGGCGTGGCCGAGGGGGGCGGGCCGGCGTCGACGACCAGCGCCTCGGCGATGTGGCGGGTCTCGTCGAGGGTGACCGGGGTACCGCTGGCGACGGTGAGTACGAGGCCGTCACGCTCGATCCAGGTGAAGGCGGACTCCGACTTGCCCGCGTTGTCCTCCTGGATGGCCGGATGGCCGCGCATGGTCGTGTGGGAGGAGGGCTTTGAGCMGGAAAGGACCTCGTAACGCGCGGCGACGTCGCCGAGACTACCGGTTGGCCCCCACTCAGCAGCCACCGTAACGAATCCGCGCTGACCGTCGGTCACCAGCGAGTACGAGGCCCGGTAGGAACGGATCCCGACGCGGGTGTCCGAAGAGCTCGTGCCCGAGCCGACGCTGGTGCCGTCAAGCGTCATGCCAGCGGGCAGCCAGGCGATGGTCACACCGCCGATCACCAGCCCGGATGCGCCGGGTGCCGGCGTCGGCGGCACGGCCGTGGGTACCCCGGCCGGATGGGCGGTGACGGTGGTCAGGCCCGCGGCGGGGACGATGTTGGTGTCGCCGCCGGTGCGCAGCAGCAGGCCGGCAGGGACGATGAGGACCAGAACCAGCAGCGCGGACGCACCGGCGGTCAGCCGGGCACGGCGGCGGCAGCGGTGGCGGGTGGCATCGGCCAGACCGCGCCCGGCGTTGATTCCGGTGGTGCTGGCGCGCAGCGCGTCTGCCACCGCCCGCTCGAACGGGGAGAGGGGGGTCGTCGTCACAGCGCGCTCCTCTTCAGGACAGCCCCGAGATCATCGCTGGTGGTGGCTGGCCGCGGTGGTGTGCCGGTCCGGCTGGGCGTCGAAAGGCCGGGGGCGCGATAGGCCGCCGAGCCCGAGCCCGCGGTGCTGTCTGGCGGCGCGGACAGGTGGCTGCTCTCCCTTAGCCGGGCGAGCCCGCGGGAGGCATGGCTCTTCACCGAGCCGACGGAACAGCCAAGCGTGGCGGCGACGTCGGCCTCCGAAAGGTCGTCCAGATAGCGCAGCACGATGACCGCGCGCTGCCGGGGCGGAAGCGTCAGCAGCGCGCGGACCAGCCCGTCGCGTTGCGAGAGCGCCTCGGCGTGGTCGGCGACGCGGGTGTCAGCCGCCCACCTGCCCTCCGTGAGCAGTGGGACCTCGTGGAAGCGCCGGCGCCGCCAACGGCTGATCGACGCGTTCACCAGCGCACGACGGATGTAGGCCTCGGGCGCCTCGGCGCCGATCCGGCGCCAGTGGCGATACGTGCGTTCCAGCGCGACCTGCAGCAGGTCCTCGGCGGCACCGCGATCCCCCGTCAACAGCACGGCGGACCGCAACAGCCGATCCGCCGTGCGGTCTACGAACTCCTCGAACGCCCGTTCCTCGTCATCGCGCACCCTCCGCCGCCTCCCTCTC
The DNA here is from genome assembly GCF_001983105.1 of Pseudofrankia asymbiotica. Taxonomy (GTDB): domain Bacteria; phylum Actinomycetota; class Actinomycetes; order Frankiales; family Frankiaceae; genus Pseudofrankia; species Pseudofrankia asymbiotica. The sequence goes on from NZ_MOMC01000018.1 coordinate 8,228, forward strand.
GCCGCCAGCTGCCGACGGCTCTCCGGCCGCCGTCGTGCTGTTCGGGGTCCTCAACGCGGGCAGAGGTCGCGAGGTTGAGCCCAGGGCGAAAACGGCGGCCGTCAACGACGGCATCGCCGAGCGGCCTGCCGTCTGGCGCGAGGGGCTCCGTCGCCGCGTCGTTCGCGAGGTCAAGCTGGCAGTAGCCGTCGAACGCAGTCGCGAGCCACAGTTTGAGCGTGGCGAACGACGTCATCGGCGGGAGGCACACGCCGGTCCAGGTGTCGACGCGAAGGCTGTCGAGGACGCCGTTCAACAGCTCGGGCTTGTCCGGGAAGTTGCCGTAGAACCGCAGGGCGATCTCGTCGCCGCGCAGCGCGAGGCGCTCCAGCGGGCTCGCGCCGGCGTCGTGCATACGTACGAAGCCGCGCATCTGGGTCTCGCGGCTGAGGAGCCGGGCCGTGACACGCGAACGCCACCCCGCGGCCGAGACCCCGTAGCCGTAGCGAGTTGAGGGTCTCCGCAATGAGGCCGAAGACGCTTCCTCCATCAGCAGGGCGTCGGCCGCGGTCTTGAAGGTCTGCGCGCCGCCCCGTCGTCCTTCCACGTCAGTTTGATCTGCCGCCCATTCACTCCGCCGGAGGCGTTAGCCAGAGGACCCTGGCCTCGACCCCACGCGCGTGGATCCGAGCGTCGCGGCGATCGGACTGGTGTTGGGGTAGATCAGCTGTCAAGGTCCACAACGGTAAGTTCGAACCCGTAGCCGGCAGCGAGTCCAAGCCCTTCATCTGCTGGCCGGTCACCGAAAAACCGACCTGGTCCGAGCCCATGTTCACCGACTTCAAGTAGTCGACGGCCACTGACCATCGTCCTCGGGGCCGGACTACCGGCCCCGAGGACGAGCCATCCGATCTACAACCGGCTCGCCGAGACGGCGCCGGTCGGCGGGCTGTTCCACAGCGCCAGCCGGCTCTGCCCGAGGACGCGGCCCACCGCATCGGACGACGGGGTCGTGGCGCGTGGCGCGTGGTGTGTGGTGTGTGGCTGGACGATCACGGGCGCCGCGCTGTCGGGCCCGCCCGGGTCGCCATGTTCGCCGAGACATCCCGGCTGTCCATCAACGCCACCGGTCCAGCCGACTCCCCGCCACCCGACTTCCATAAGATCGTTCCAGCTCGCGAACCGAATATGTGGAATTCATGGAAGAAGCGGCTTGCTGGCACGCCAGAAGACTGGAACATCCCTGCTCAGAACCCGTAGACGAGTTTCGACCGCCCACAACTCCGGACCGGGCCCAGCGGAATCCGACCTCGGCCGTCCTCCGCGTGAGTCGTTCCCTTGCCGGCCGGCGCTATCTCACGAACAATCCCTCAGCGGTTTGATCGATCCTGAAGTAAGGTCGGAACGGTCTAGGGGTGGGAGCGCGCCCCGCGGGATCATGCGGGCGGGCGACTCGTCGCGGGGGCGATGGCCGTGGAAGACGGATTCGGCGGCACCACGATCGCGGCTGCCCCCACGGCCGTCCCCGCGGTGGCTCACCCGAGCGAACCCGCGGCGTCCCTGACCAGACAGGGGCAGGGAATCGAGCTCCGCCGCCGTTACGGCGTCCCGGCGCTCGCCGTGGCGGGCGCGGCCTTCGGCGCGGTGGTGCTCTGGCTGGCCGACTCCGGCCGGGACCCGGACACGACCAGCACCCTGTTCTCCGGCGTCGTCGGCGGGCTCTACCTGTTGACCGGCTCCGTCACGCACCTACGCCGGCCGGGCCGGCTCGGGTTGCGGATGGTGACGGTCGGCATCGCCTGGTTCGCCGAGGACCTGAGCGTCTCGATTCATCCGGGGCCGCATACCGTCGGGATGTTCTTCCGGTGTGTGGCCTCGGCGTGCCTGGTGCACCTGCTGCTGGCCTTCCCGGAGGGGCGGCTGCGGACGCGCACCGAACGAGCGGTGACCTGGGCCGTGTATGTGTTCGTGCTCGTTCTCGTGCCACTGGGCGTGCCGTTCTACGAGTCGGTGACGCCGAACCTTCTGTTTGTCGCCAACCTGGCCCCCGCGGAAGACGCGGTGATCGACGGCACGCAGGTGGTGTTCGCCGTGGTCGTCGGCGCCCTGCTGGTCCGGCGTTGGATTGTCGCCACCCCGCCGGCCCGCCGGGTGCTCGCGCCCGTGTACGGCGTCGGGCTCGTCGGGAGCGTCGCGTCGCTGGTCCACCCGGCGTTGGACGGTTCGAGCGCGCTGCTGGTCAACGAGGTCGCCCACCTCGCCACGCTCGGGCTCCCGGTGGCGTTCCTGGCCGGCGCGCTGCGCGTCCGGCTCGGCCGCACAGCCGTCGCGGACCTCCTGCTCCAGCTGCCGCGGATATCGCCGGCCGAGCTGCGCGACCTGTTGGCCCGCGCGCTCGGCGACCCCGCGCTGCGCATCGCCTACCCCCGCCCGGACGACGCCGGTCCCGCCACCGGGGACGTGGACACCGCCGGGTACGTGGACGCCGCCGGGCAGCTCGTCACGCCCCGCCCGAACGACGCGATCACGCCGGTCCGGCGCGGCCCGCGCGTGGTCGCCGTGCTCCTGCACGACCCGGCGCTGCGCGCCGACCCGCATGTCCTGCACGCGGTGACGGCGGTCGCGGCGCTGGAGCTGGACAACCAGCGGCTCGCCGCGGAGGTGCGGGCCCAGCTGGCCGAGGTCCGGGCGTCGCGGGTCCGCATCGTCGCGGCGGCCGACGAGCAGCGCCGCCGGATCGAGCGCGACCTGCACGACGGCGCCCAGCAGCAGCTCGTCACGGCCGCGCTGGTCCTGCGGCTGGCGCGGGACCGGTTCCGCCCGGCACCGCCCGACCCCGAGCTGGACGCTCTTCTGCGGCGGGCCGCCGACGGGCTGGACGCGGCGGTGGCGGAGCTGCGCGAGCTCGCCCGCGGCATCCATCCGGCGGTGCTCACGGAGGCCGGGCTGCTACCCGCGCTGCGGGCGCTCGCCGCCCGCTCGGCGTACCCGGTGCGGGTCATCGACGGGCCCGCGTTGCCGCCGTTGCCGGACGGGGTGGCCGCGACGGCCTACTTCGTCGCGGCCGAGGCCGTGACGAACGCGGCGAAGCACGCCGGTGCGAACCAGGTACAGGTCCACGTCCGGGCGTCCGGGAACCGGCTGCTCGTCACCATCGCCGATGACGGCGCCGGCGGCGCCGACATGGGCGCCGGGACGGGCCTGCTCGGGCTGCGCGACCGGGTGGCCGCGCTCGACGGCAAGCTGACCGTGCGCAGTTTTCCCGGTGCTGGGACGTCCGTCCACGCCGAGCTACCCCTGGAGGGGCCGTGACCACCGCCACCACCGCACCCGACCCGGCCGTGCGGGTGACACGCGTCGTCCTCGCCGACGACGCGTCACTCTTCCGGGTCGCGCTCGCCGAGCTGCTGGAGAGCGACGGGTGCGTGATCGTCGCGCAGGCTGAGAACGCGGACGAGCTGCTCGAGTCCGTAGAGCGGCACCGTCCGGACCTCGCGGTCGTCGACATCCGGATGCCGCCCACCCACCGCCTGGAAGGGCTGCGCGCGGCCGTGCGGCTGCGGGAGCGGCACCCCGAGATGGGTGTGCTTGTCCTGTCGCAGCATCTGGAGGTCGCGCACCTCGACGAGCTGGTCGGGCACACCGCGCGCGGTGTCGGCTACCTCCTCAAGGACCGGGTCACCGGGCCCGACTTCCTGGACGCCGTGCGCCGGGTGGCCGCCGATGGCTGTGCGTTCGACCCCGAGGTCGTCCAGATGCTCGCCGGCGGCAGGCTCGGCGGCGGACTCGACGGCGGCAGGGGCGGTGGCGGCGCGGGGCGGCGCGATGAGCTGGCCGAGCTCAGCCCACGGGAGCGGCAGGTCCTCGCGCTGATGGCGCAGGGCCGGTCCAACAACGGGATCGCCGACGAGCTGCACCTCACGACGCGCACCGTCGAGACGCACGTCCGCAGCGTCTTCCAGCGGCTCGCGCTGGCCGACGAGGCCGAGCACAACCGCCGCGTCCTCGCGGTGCTCGCCTACCTGCGCTCGGCGCGCCGTGCCACGACCAGCGCCAGCGCGGCCGCCGACAGCGCCGACTTCGGGAGGAACCCCGCGGCGGACGACTGCTCGATCGCGTCGCCGTAGTGTTCGGCGTCGCGGATCGAGCAGAACACCACCGTGACGGCGGGGACCGCGCGGTGTAACGCCCGGCAGACGCTGAACCCGTCCATGTCGGGCAGGGCGATGTCGAGCAGGACCGTGTCGGGTCTGGCTTCGGGCACCGCGGCCAGCGCCTCGGCCCCGGTCGCGGCGTCGCCGACCACCTGGTAGCCGCCGCCTTCCAGGAGCTCACGGGCGACGGTGCGGAACGGTGCGCTGTCGTCGACGATGAAGACGCGGCCGACCGCCACCCGGTCCATTTTTCGGATGCTAGCACCGGCGTCCGGCGCCAACTTCGGTGTCAGYACTGGGAAAACCGGTCCCGAAAGCCAGTGTCCGCACCGATGCGCGCGGCCGGTGGCGGGCCCGACACTGCCTCCCATGAAGGCTCTGCTCAGTGTGCGCGCCTGCGTGGTCGCCGTGAACGTCCCGGGCCGGTCCGGCTCCTCGAGCGTCGACGCCGCGTTCACATGCGTCTGACGGAGCGCCGCGTGCCGCTGTGGCGGCACCCGGTGCTGGCACCCGGGTACGCGGCGGCGATCGCGTTCGGTGCCGTCGCGCTGGCGAGCGTGGTCGTGACGCCGGACGAAGGTGCCGCCGGCACCAAGGAGAAGGTCACCGTCACCGTGACGAGCGCGTCCGCGGCGGACGCCGGGCTTCTGACCGGCCTGACCGTCCAGGTCCGCGACGACGAGACCGTGCTGGCCACGGGCCCGACCGACGCGGAGGGCCGGTGGTCGCAGGACGTCACCGCCGGCGACCACGAGGTGTGCGTGGTCGCCGCCGCTGGCCCGGTGCGCCTAGCCGGGTCGAACCCGGCGTCGGCGTGCGCGCGGGAGCGGATGTCCGCCGACAGGACGACCGAGCTGACCGTCGAGCGGGTCCAGGTGGTCGCGGAGACGACGGACGACGACCATCCCCTGCCGAGCGGCGGCAAGGTCACCATCCGTCTTGGCCGGCAGGCGCTGAAGGGCGGTGCTCTCGACCAGACCGGGCGGCTCACGCCTTCCGAGCTGCCGCTGAACGCGGAGGTCTGTCTGGACCCGCCCGCCGGTTGGCGGCTCGCCGGCACGGAAACGGATGGTCAGCAGTGCCGGGCGGTCACCAATCCGGCCGCCGACGTGCTGTTCCGCCTGGAGGCGTCATGACCGCGAGGGCCGGGGAACGCAGGGCGGCCGGCCGGGCGGGAAGGGTTCCGTTCCTCGCGCTCGTGGTCACGGCGGTCGTCGCGGCCCTGCTCGGCTGGGTTCTGCTGTTCCAGGATCGCCCGCGCACGACGACGTTCGCCGTGGTCCTCGGGTCCGTCCTCGTGGGCGGGTTGCTCGCGACTCTGCTGGTGCGGCCGTCACCCGTCCGCGAAACGCCGCCGCCGGCCCGCGAACGACCGCTGGGACCGGCCCGCGAACGACCGCCGGCGACGGTCCGCGAACGACCGCCGGCGACGGTCCGCGAGCGGCCGCGGGCGACGACCCGCGAACCGCCGCCGGGACCGGACAGCCGGTGGTCCGGGTCTGGCTCCGACGGCGAGGGGCCGCGGACCGCGCAGCTCGTGCTGCCGGTCGGGCCGCCGGCGGGCGGCGCCCCGCCCGCGAGCCAGTGGTGGACCAGGGACGCGCCGGCGCCGGCACCGGCACCGCCGTCCGCGTCGGCCCCGGACGACCGACCGACCGAACCGGTCCGCCCGGCTCCCCGCGATCTCGCGGCGCTGCGCGACTCCGCCCGCGTAGTGCAGTGCCCGCGCTGCGGGGCGTTCCGCATCGACGTGCGGCACACCGACACCGGGTACGCGCTGCGCTGCCGCGTCGACGGCCACGAGTGGACCTGGCGGCCCGGCGCCGCGTGGCCGGTCACCGTCGTCGCGAGCCGCCGACGGCGTGCCACTTGACCTCAGGAACGCACTGACCAGGACGGATGAACGCATGTACGAGCGGACCATCTCCCGTACCAACCCAGGCTGCATCGTGTTCCTGCTGGACCGGTCCGACTCGATGAAGCAGCCGTGGCAGTCCAGTGGGGGCAGCCTCGCCGAGGGCGCCACCCGCGCCGTGAACAAGATCCTGCTCGACCTGTGCGTCAAGTCGGCGAAGGAGGTCGGCGGCCGGGCCCGGCACTACTTCGACGTCGGGGTGTTCGGCTATGGCGCCCGCCCGGTGGCGGGCGGCGAGGGCGTCGAGCCGGCACTCGGCGGCCAGCCGATCGTGCCGATCCCGCAGGTGTTCGACAGCCCGCTGCGGGTCGAGGCCGACCAGTCGTCCGACGCCACGGTCGACGCCGTCGCCGGCTCTCGCCTCCCGGTCTGGGTCGAGCCGGTGTTCGGCTACCGCACCCCGATGTGCCAGGCCATCGCGATGGCGGGCGAGCACGTGTTCACGTGGGCGGCGAACCACCCCGACTCGTTCCCGCCGATCGTCATCAACATCACCGACGGGATGGTCACCGACAGCCCCTATGACGGCGCGGACCTCGCCGAGTGGGCCTCCCGGCTCACCTCGATCGAGACCCGCGACGGCCAGGCGCTGCTGTTCAACATCTTCCTGTCGCCGACGGTCGCCCCCGAGGTGCTGTTCCCGGTGACGGCCGCCGGGCTGCCCGAGCCGGGTCCCGAACTGTTCGCGATCTCCAGTGCGCTGCCGGCGTCGATGGTCGCGAACGCGCGCGGCGCGCGACTGGAGCTCGACAACGGCGCTCGCGGGTTCGTGTTCAACGCCGGCCTGGCGACGCTCATGTGGTTCCTGGAGATCGGCACTCGGGTCGCCGACGTCCGGGACCGGTGAGGGACCGACTGATGATCCTGGCCCGCTCCGTCTGTTTCTGGCTGGAGAAGCTGGGCAGCGCGGCACTGGAATGGGAGGACGCCGCCGCCTACGACGACGGCGACCCGGCGGCCGGCGTCGTGCCCCGGTACGTGGTCGTGGACGGCGCCACCGAGGCCTACGACGCGATCCGCTGGGTGGAGCACCTCGCGGGCTCGTTCGTCGCCGAGACCGGGCCCGACCTCACTCCTGACGGGCTGCGCGCCTGGTTCGAGCAGGTCCAGCGGCTGTGGGCCGCCGAGGCACCCGCACGGTTCACGACCGTCATCGAGGAACACAAGTTCCGCTCCGAGGGGTCGTTCGCGACGTTCCTGGGGTGCCGGCTCACCGGCCTCGACGGGCCCCGCGCCCGCTGGGAGGCCGCCGCGCTCGGCGACACCGTGCTGTTCCACGTCCGGGCGGGCCGGCTGCTCACGCACTTCCCACCGATCGACGTGGACGGGTTCGGTCTCTCCCCCGCCGGAATCGGCACTCGTTCGGCGGCGCTCGGCCCGATGCTGCGCGGTCTGGAGCTGGCCAGCGGCGAGGTCCGCGCGGGCGACGTGCTCTTCGTCGCCACCGACGCGCTGGCCCAGTGGCTGCTGCGGGAGGTCGCGCGCGACGAGGCGGCGCTGTGGACGGCGCTCGCCGGCCTGGACCACGACGCGGCGTTCGCGGCGATCGTCGCCGACCAGCGCGCGGCCGGGCGGATGCACAACGACGACGTCACCCTGCTGCGCGTCCGGCTCGTCACGGCCGAGTCCAGGGCCCTGGTGGTGTCCCTGTGACCGGCTACCCGTCCGCCGAGGACTACATCAAGGCCGTACAGCGGCCCGATCTCGTGTTCGACCGGCCCGAGCTGACCGGGGCCCGGTTCGACGTGCATCCGATGCTGGGCATACCCGTCCCGGCGTCGGGCAGCACGGCGGTCGTCTTCAGGGCGACGGTCGGCGGCACCGCGCAGGCGCTGCGGTTCTTCACCCGCGAGGACGCGTCCACGCAGCAGCGCTACACCGCGCTCAACGCCTGGTTCACCGAACGCGGCCTCACCGACGACGTCGCCAGCTGCCGGTGGGTGAACGACGCGATCCTTGTCAACGGGCGACGCTGGCCGATGGTCCAGATGGAATGGGTGGACGGGCATCCCCTCGACCAGCACGTCGAGGACCTCGTCCAGACCGGCGACCGCGTGGCGCTGGGGAAACTCGCCTACTCGTGGCGCGACCTGCTGCGCCGGACCCAGGGCGCCCAGTTCGCGCACGGCGACCTGCAGCACGGCAACGTGCTCGTCGACACGGACAGCCGGCTGCGCCTGGTCGACTTCGACAGCTCGTGGATCGTCCCGTTCACCGGCTTCCCGCCGCCGTCGGAGGGCGGGCATCGCAACTACCAGCCCGAGAACCGGGTCTGGGGGCCCTGGATGGACACCTTCCCCGGGCTCGTCATCTACCTCTCGCTGCTGGCGCTCGCCCGCGACCCGAAGCAGTGGGAGCAGCTCAACGACGGCGAGAACCTGCTCTTCGGTCACCAGGACTACCTGCCGCCGCATCGAACCGAGGCATGGTCGTGGGTCGAGCGGCTGCACGACCCGGAGGTCGACCAGCTCGCGGCCCGGCTGCGGGCCTGCTGCGCGCCGAGCTGGACGGCCACGGGCGACCTCGAGGAGCTGATCGCGGCGCCCGTTCCCTGGTGGACGCGCACCGTGACGCATCCGTCGGTCGGCCCGGCAGCCGGCACACCGGTGGGCGCACCGGTGGGGACACCGCCCGCTCCCGGTCCCGGATCCACCACCGCGCCGCCGTGGCCCCGCCGCCAGCCCGATCCCCAGCCGGCGGGGCGGCCCGGTCCCCAGCCGACGGGGCCGTCCGGGTGGTGGCAGCAGCAGCCCGGCCCGCGGACCGGGCCCGCACAGCCCGCTCCCACGCAGCCGACCGCGCCGCCGCCCGCGGCGGCGCGACCCATCCCGTCGCGGCCGGCCCCGGCGCGGGCGGGCGGCATGGGGGGGCCGGCGCGCACCGCGGGCCTATACCTGGCCGCCATGGTCGCGGCGACGGTGGTCTGGGCGGTCGCCCTTGCCCTGATCGCCGTGCTCCTCCACCTCGCCGGGCTCCCCCCCGCCGCGGGGTCCATCATCGCCGCGCTTGTCGCCCTCGTGCCGGCTCTGATGGTCTTCCGCCGCGTGGTCCGGAGACGACGGCGACGACCACCCGGGAAGACACCATGAGACAGCGGATGTTCGGCCCGTACCGCATCGAGGAGCTGTTGGGCCGCGGCGGGATGGGCGAGGTCTACCGCGCCTACGACACCGGGCAGCAGCGGATGGTCGCGCTCAAGCTCCTGCTCTCGAGCCTGGCCGGGGACCCGCAGTTCACCGAGCGGTTTCGCCGGGAATCCGAGATAGCGGCGCAGCTGCGCGAACCGCACGTGATCCCGATCCACCGCCACGGCGAGATCGACGGCCAGCTCTTCATCGACATGCGCCTGGTGGAGGGTGCCGACCTCGGCGCGGTGCTGCGCGACGGCCCGCTCGACCCGGCGACCGCCGTCGACGTCGTCGAGCAGATCGCCTCCGCGCTGGACGCCGCGCACGCCGACGGGCTGATACACCGCGACGTCAAGCCGTCCAACGTGCTGTGCGCGGGCCGCGGCCGGCCGACCGACTTCGTCTACCTCGTCGACTTCGGGATCGCCCGCGCGGTCGACGGCACGGGGATCACCACGACCGGAGGGGCGATCGGCTCGGTCGAGTACATGGCGCCCGAGCGGTTCCTGTCAGGGCGGGTCGACCACCGGGCGGATGTCTACTCGCTGGCCTGCCTGCTGTTCGAGTGCCTCGCCGGGCGCCGGCCGTTCGTCACCGCCGAACGGCTCGCGGTGGTCATGGCTCACCTGCAGGACCCGCCACCCGTCCTGTCCGCCGTGCGGCCCGGGACGCCGGCCGCGTTCGACGCCGTCATCGTGCGGGGCCTGGCGAAGTCCCCTGACGACCGGCACCCGTCCGCGGCCGCGTTCGCGGCGGCGGCCCGCGCGGCCCTCGCCTCGGCGGCCCCGGCCACCCCGGTCCCGCCGCCGGCCGCGCCGGCCGCGGGCGGCAAGTGGTGGACGCGGACAGGCGACGCCCCGACGGCGAAGCCCGCGCCCGCCACCCCGCCGGCGCCATCCCCACGGCCCGCGCCACCCACACCGCCGCCGTCACCGGCACCGCCCGTCTCACCCACACCGCCGGCCAGGCCCGGACCCGGCTGGTGGGAGGCCAAGAACGCTCCACCGGCACCACCGGCGTCACCACCGGCGTCACCCACACCGCTCGCGCCACCCACACCGCCGGCGTCACCCAAGCCGCCGGCGTCGCCGCCAGCGTCACCCACACCGCCGGCCAGGCCCGGATCCGGCTGGTGGCCGGCCAAGAGCGCGCCGCCGCCGACGCCGCCCGACCCGCCGACCGCACCTGTGCCCCCGCCGGCGCCGGCGCCGGCACCCGCCGCCACACCGGCGCCGGCACCCGCCGCCGTCCTGGCCACCAGGCGTTACCAGATGACGCAGGCAGCGTCGACCGCGCCGCCACCCACGGCCCAGGGGCCGGGCACCCCACCCGCCAGGCCCGCCGCGGGCGGGACCTGGTGGGAGCGCAAGGCCACGGCGCTGCATCCGGTCGGGACGGCGACGGTCGTCATCGGCCGCGCCCCCGAGTGCGACGTGCCGCTCACCGACCCGCTCGTCTCGCGCCGGCACGCCGAGCTGCGCCGGGTCGGGCCCGCGTGGCGGATCGTCGACCTCGGCAGCTGGAACGGGACGTTCGTCAACGGCCACCGGGTCGACCAGGCGACGATCGGGGCCGGCGACATCGTCGGCATCGGGCACGCCCTGCTGCACCTGCAGGGCGGCACCCTCGTCGAGTACACCGACTCGGGCGACATCTCGTTCGAGGCCGACGACCTCGTCGTCACCCGCTCCGGGCGGCGGCTGCTCGACGGGGTCGGGTTCGCGCTGCCCGAGCGCAGCCTGCTGGCCGTCGTCGGGCCGAGCGGGGCCGGGAAGTCCACGCTGCTCGCCGCCCTGACCGGGCAGCATCCCGCGGACTCCGGCGAGGTCCGCTACGCGGGCCGCGACCTCTACGCGTCCTACGACGAGCTGCGCCAGCGCATCGGGCTCGTCCCCCAGGACGACATCCTGCATCCGCAGCTGACCGTCCGCCGGGCCCTGCGGTACGCGGCCGCGCTACGGTTCCCCGCCGACACCCCGGCGGCCGAGCGCGACGCCCGGGTCGAGGAGGTGATCGGCGAGCTGGGACTCGCCGGCCAGGCCGGGCAGCGGATCACCACCCTCTCCGGTGGGCAGCGCAAGCGCACGAGCGTCGCGCTGGAGCTGCTCACCCGCCCGTCCCTGCTCTTCCTCGACGAGCCGACGTCCGGGCTGGACCCGGGCATGGACAAGTCGGTGATGCAGACCCTGCGCAAGCTGGCCGACGATGGCCGAACGGTCGTCGTCGTCACGCACTCCCCCGCGCAGCTCGACCTGTGCGACCGGCTGCTCGTGCTCGCGTCGGGCGGCCGGCTCGCGTACTTCGGGCCGCCCGGCGAGGCGCTCGCGTACTTCGGCCAGCGTGACTTCGCGGACATGTTCCTGCTGCTCGACCACTCCCGGGACGTCGACTGGACGGCCCGGTTCCGGGCCTCGCCGCAGTTCGCGAAGTACGGGACGCCGACTGGCCCGGCGCGGCCCGCGGTGCCCGCGGCGCGGGCCACGCCGGACGCGCCGCCGCGGCAGCAGCCGGCGCCGCGCCAGTTCGCCGTGCTCGCCCGCCGCTACCTCGCGGTGATCGCGGCCGATCGGGCCTACACGTTGTTCCTGCTCGCGCTGCCGCTGGTGCTGAGCGTCTTCGCGCAGCTGCTGCCGGGCGGGCACGGGCTGTCGTGGCTGGGCACGCGGGCCGATTCTGGCGGCGGCGGTGACGGCGGCGGCAGCGGCGGCAGTGACATCGCGCCGCTCATGCTCGTGCTCGTGCTCGGATGCGCGTTCACGGGGTTCGCCGGAGCGTTCCGCGAGCTGGTCAAGGAACGCTCCATCTTCCGCCGCGAGCAGGCGATCGGGCTCTCGCGCGGCGCGTACCTCTGGTCGAAGCTCGCCGTGCTGGGCGCGATCACCAGCGCGCAGGCCGTGATCCTGGCGGTCGCCGGGCTGTACGGCCAACCTGGCCCGGACGCTCCGCTCGCGCTGGGCAACGGGGTGGCCGAGGTCGTCGTCGCCATGATCGCGGTCGCGCTGGCCGCGATGGTCCAGGGGCTGCTGGTCTCGGCTCTGATCGCGAACGCCGACCGCGGCATGCCCATCCTCGTGGTCGTCCTGCTGCTGCAGTTCCTGCTGTGCGGGCTGCTCATACCGCTGGATCACAAGCCGCCGCTGGAACAGATCGCCTACCTCATGCCGGCCCGGTGGGGGTTCGCGATGGTCGCGGCGACCACCGGCTACCGCCAGACGCCGACCGACCCCGACCTCGACCCGCTGTGGAAGGCCGAGGCCGGCACCTGGGCGCTTGACCTCGCCGCGCTCCTGCTGCTGACCGCGGCCCTCGCGTGGGCGACGTGGCCCGTCCTGCGCCGCGGGTCGGCTCCCCGGAAAGGTCGATGACCAGCGCCGATGACCAGGGCCCATGACCAGGGCCCAAAACCGCGGCGAGAGGACGGGCCTCGCGACGTTCCACCCGGGAGTGCCCTTGGCCGTCCTACGACCGCGGGCGGCGGGTGAGCCACAGGATGGCGGCCAGGGCGACGGCGGCCCAGGCGGCGAGGGCGATGAGATGGTCCCCGACCGGGGCGATGCCGATCCACGGGTCGACGATGGCCGGGATGACCGATGGCAGGGCGTCGGAGATCGAGCGCATCGTGCTGGTCATGACGGTCCGCGGCGGTCCGCCGCCGCCGAGCAGGTAGAGCGGGAAGAACGTCATCAGTCCGATGGCCTGCGCGGCGCGCGCGGTCGGCACGGCGAGGCCGATGGCGACCCCGAGCAGGACGAGCGTGCCGCTGCCGGCGACGAACCCGAGCAGGACCTGCCAGGGGTGCTCGAACGCGGGGATGCCGTAGGTCGGCGCCGCCACCGCCAGCACGAGCGCGACGGCGAGGAGGATCAGGCCCCAGGTGACGGCGGCCTGGGCGGCGACGACCCGGGCGGTGGAGATCCCGAACGCCTCGAACCGCCGCAGCACCCCGCGCTCTCGGTAGGAGGCGAGCGCGACCGGCAGCCCGATGAGCGCGAGGGCGATCACCGAGACGCCGGTCGAGGCGGCGACGTAGTAGTCATCGGGCCGCCGCATGGCGAACCCGTCGTCCGGATCGCTGCCGAAGACGCCGGCGAGGACGAGCATGGTGAACGGCGGGAAGAGGAAGGCGAACACGAGCAGGGTCCAGTCGCGGGTGAGCAGACGGGTCTCGGTCAGCGCGAGCGCGCCGAGCTTCGCGGCGCGGCCGCTGGTCCTCGCGGAACGCCCGGTCTTCGTGGGCTCGCTGGTGGGCACGGTGATGGTCATCGGTGGTCTCCGGTCAGCAGGGCGACGACGGTGTCGGACAGGGACGCGCGGCGGACGGTGAAGTCGGCTGGCCGCAGGCCGCGGCGGTCGAGCTCGGCCGCGAGCGGGACGACCGCCGACGGGGCGACGACCACGGACGCGGCCTCGCCGTCGTAGCCGACCTCGGCGACCCCGGGCAGGTCGACGAGGCCCGCGAGCGCCACGGCGCTCGGCGCCGCGAACTGGACGGTGACCGTCCCGGCCGCGCCGGTCAGGTCGACGGGCCGCCCGCAGGCGAGCAGGGCGCCGTCGGCGAGGACGGCGACCCGGTCGCACAGCCGCTCGGCCTCGTCCAGGTCGTGGCTGACGAGGACGACCGTCGCTCCCTGGTCGCGGGCCTGTTCGACCAGGCGCCAGGTCTCCTGACGGGCGGCCGGGTCCAGGCCCTGGGTCAGCTCGTCGAGGAACACGAGCCGCGGCTGGTTGACCAGCGCGAGGGCGAGGAACAGCCGCTGGCGCTGCCCGCCGGACAGGGTGCCGAACGGCTTGCGCAGCAGCGGGCCGAGCCGCCACTGCTCGGCCAGCGTCCGCCAGTCGACGCGGTCGTCGGCCAGCCGGGCGAACAGCCGCAGCGCCTCGCCGACCCGCAGGCGGTCCGGCAGCGCCGACGCCTGCAGCTGGGCGCCGAGGAGCGGGCGAAGCCGCGAACGGTCCCGGTCCGGGTCGAGCCCGAGGACCTCGACCCGGCCGCCATCGCGGCGGCGCAGCCCTTGCAGGATCTCGACGGTGGTGGTCTTGCCGGCGCCGTTGGCGCCGGCCAGGCCGAAGATCTCGCCGGTGTGGACGGTGAAGGACAGCCCGCGCAGCACCGGCTGGCCGCCGTACGCCCGGCGGAGGTCCTCGACCTCGATCGCTACGTTGCTCATGCCGCCGGACGTTAGGTGCCGCCGGGCCGGTGCCGCTTCGGCCCGCGGGCCCCAGTCGCGGTCCTCCCGTGGTCGGAACTCGACCCGGTGGCCGCTACCGCGGGGGTCCGCCGCCGCCGCCGTGGCGGGCGGCGCTACGGCGGATCGCCCCCGGGAGCCACGACGCCATGGTCGTAGGCGAACACGATGGCCGCGGCGCGGTCGCGCACGCCGAGCTTGGTGAAGATCCCGCCGACGTGGGTCTTCACGGTCGCCTCGGCCACGTGCAGGACCGCGGCGATCTCCCCGTTCGTGGCGCCGCGGGCCATCAGCCGCAGCACGGCGTGCTCGCGGTCCGAGAGTGCCTCCAGCCGGATCGACCGCCGGGCGGCCGGTGCCACCAGCCTGCGGTAATGGTCCAGCACCCTGGTGGCGACCCCCGGGGCGAACCAGGCCCCGCCCGCGGCGACCGTGCGCACCGCCGCGATCAGGTCCTCGGCCGCCGAGTCCTTGAGCGCGAACCCGGCGGCGCCGGCCTCGATGGCTCCCCACAGCAGCTCGTCCTCGTCGAACGTCGTGAGCACGAGAACCAGCGGCCCGTCCGCCGACCCGTTCGCGGCGGCCCGCAGCCGGGCCGTCGCGGCGATGCCGTCCAGAACCGGCATGCGGATGTCCATGAGAACGACGTCCGGCCGCAGCGCCGGCAGGCGGTCCACCGCCTGCCGGCCGTCCGCGCACTCGGCGACCACCTCGAACCCGTCGGCCGGTGACAGGATCCGCGCGAGCCCGGCCCGGATGATGGCCTGGTCGTCGACGATCGCCACCCGGATCACGAGACCAGGCCTCCGTCGGCCGCCTCAGCCGGCACGCCATCGCCATCGGCATCCGGGCTGGCCGCGCCGGGCGCGGGTACGCCGGGCGCGGGTACGCCAGCCGGCGCGGCGGTCCTGGTCAGGAGGAACGTCCTGGCCGCCACCTCGTCGGCGTCGAGCGGCAGCCAGCAGCTCACCCGCCAGCCGTCCGGGGTCGGTCCGGCGCTCAGCGCGCCGCCGAGCACGGTCGCCCGTTCGCGCATCCCCGCCAGGCCGTAGCGCGGCCGGTCCCGCTCACCGGCCGAGGCCGCCGGCACCGGCCCCACCGTCGTGGCCTCCAGTCGGACCCGGTCCTCCGCCCGTTCGAGCAGCATGTCGGTGCGGGCCCGCGGCGCGTGCCGCGCCGCGTTGGCGAGCGCCTCCTGCGCGATCCGGTACACCGCGACCCCGATCCCCGCCGGAACGTCGGCGAGGTTCCCGCGCATCCGCAGGTCGACCGCGAGACCGCCGGCGCGGGCCTCGTCCACGAGGACCGCGATGTCACCGGCCGACACCGGCGGCGCCGTCGCGGCGGCCCCCTCGTCGGTGCGCAGCAGCGTGACGGTCCGGCGCAGCTCGCGCATGCTGCGCCTGCCGACCTCCTCGGCGGACCGCAGGGCCTCCTCGGCGGCGACCGGATCCCGGTGCAGCACATGCCGGGCGCTGGTCACCTGCAGCATGACGGCGGCCAGCCCATGCCCGACCAGGTCATGAACGTCCCGGGCGATCCGGCGCCGCTCGTCGAGCAGGGACTGGTGCGCCAGCTCCCGGCGGCTGTCGTCGAGCAGCGCCGCGAGCCGGCGTTCCCGCGCGTTGGCGCGGCCCAGGATCCAGGGGAAGACGATGCCCAGTATCCAGATGCCGACGTTGACCTCGCCCGGGTCCTGGACGAGGTACACCACGACGGGAGTCGCCGCCGCGAGCAGGCCGAGCGGGAGCGCCAGGGCCAGCGGCGGGCACCAGCGCCCGACGACCAGCCCGAGGATCGACACCTCGAACATCGCCGGCTCGTGCCCGCCGGAGAGCTGCGCGAGTACCGCCGAGACCATCACAGCGACGCCGCAGAGCAGGAGGATCGCGGCGGGCGGGAAGCGCGGCCCGCGACGGGGCAGATATCCCCACCCGGCGAAGGCCACGACCGGCGCCGCCAGGAAGACCAGCTCGTGGGCCGGCCCCGGGTCCGCGGTCGCGGCGATGATCGCGACCGCGAGCGCCAGCACCGGGACCAGGCCGCGCTTGGCGTCGAGGCCGTCAGCGGCCTCGGAGAGCGCCCAGGCGCGCCCCGCCGCCCGCGGGCTCGCCTTCGATGGCGCCTGCGCGCTCGGCGGGCTGGGCCCCGTCGCCCGAGGCGCCGCCTGGCCAGGCTCGCCAGGCTGGCTGGTCATCCACCGACAGTATCGCCGTGATCCGCCGCCGGACATCCACCCACGGTCGCATCCGTCCCACCACCCCAGGTCGCGGTGTCAGACCTGATATCAAGCCCTCCCGCGTGCCACCGCCTGATGTCGCCGGTTCCGGACCGCCGGCAGACCACCGGGTTGATGATCTCCATCGGTTCGGGTACGGCCGAGACGGGACAGTCAGCCCGCGCCGAAGAGCTGCTGATAGCGCTTCGCCGAGTTCGGGTTCAGTACCGGGTTGACGAGCGACGAAAGCACATTGCCGGCTTCCGAGTTGTTGAAGTACACCTCGTAGGCCACGATGTCGGCGTTGGCGCGGAAGATCGCGTACATCCGCTCGATGAAGAACGGGTCGTCGCCCGCGCCGCCGTCACCGCTGACCACGCCCCACTCGGGCACGGAGAACTTCTTGCCGTGCGCTCGCGCCTCCTTGACGACCGTGCACAGCCCGGACGCGGCGAGGCAGGCGTCGTGCCACAGTTTCCGCGTCGACTTCGTCGGGGCCATGTCGTAGTAGTCGATCCCGATGATGTCGACGTGGTCGTCGCCCGGGTACGCGTTCCACACGTCGTCGCCGTTCGGCATCTTGTCCCGGCCCATGGTCATCGTCCAGTCGATCTGGACGTCGGGCGCGGTGGAGCGCAGCGCGTCCACCTCGCGCCGGAAGCACGTCTTCCAGACCTCGGTGTCGTTCGGGTACCACGGGAACCACTCGCCGTTGAACTCCCAGCCGAGGCGCACGATCGCGTTGCCACGGCCGTACTTCAGCAGGTTCGAGCCGAACTGCGCCCAGTGCTGGTCGTAGGCGCCGGCGGCGCACTCGTCCTCGTTGCCGAGCGGGACCAGGGTGTCGCCCTGCTTGACCGCCGGCCACATCGGCACCGCGACCGACATCTGCCCGGGCCACCTGTCAGGGGTGAAGGCCTCCAGCGGCCACCCCGGCGACTCGACGAGCTCCCAGCTGTCGCGGGTCACGAACATCATCGCCAGGCCCACGTCCCTGCCGGTGAGCTGCTTCCAGGGCTCGACGTCCTCCGGAGCGTTCGCGTTCGCTCCCGAGAGCCAGCGCACACCCGTCCCCTCGACCAACGGGCTCGTCGCGTCCGGCTTCTTGTCCCTGCCCGACCCGCCCGAGCAGGCGGCGAGCCCCGTCAGCGCGACCAGCATCGCCACGAGCGCGCCCGCCGTCCTGGTGGCGCGGCCGCGCGCCCGCCAGCGGCCGGCACCTCGCGCATGCCCCCGCCCGGGACGCACGACAGTGCTGGGTGGCTCGCCCGACGTCAGACCTGTGCCACGGCGCTCACCCACGCGTCACCCCTCCATGACGGCGATGCCGGTCGGCGCCCCCCACGGTCGCGTCCCGGCCTCCAGACCGGCGAGCCGGACGTAACGAGAACGCCGCACCGCTGGCGACCCTGACCCTACGTAAGATTTGCCGGTCTTGGCGGGGATTGTCACCCGGACCCGACGACGCATACCCACCGTTCGGTTCCAGCCGGCGCGCATCCGTTGTGGGCGGCGGTCCCGGCGACCGCGCGCGACAGAACCAGGGTCAGCGCCGCCCTCGCCCACTGACGGCGACTGGAACTCGGCGGGTCTGGCCGCGCGGCGGTCAGGCCGCGCGGCGGTCAGGCCAGCCGCGCCTCCGGGTCGACGCCGCCCTGCGCGCTGGGCTTGCGGCCGGCGAAGTCCAGAAGGCCGACCCAGTCCGGCCGCAGCGCGATGCGGGCCTGGACCGTGCCCGGCGCGTCCAGCTGGCCGAGCATGCCGGCGGCGGCCTCCGGTCCGAGGTAGCGACGAGCGGCCGCGACGTACTCCGGCGCCAGGCCGGGCACCTCGGTGACCTCCACCGGCCCGCGCAGGCTGAGCGACTCGGGCGGGAAGCCGTCGGTGTCGATGGTCACGGCGGCCTCGGGCCGGCGCCGCAGCGCCGCGAGCCGGTTCGCGGGATGCCGGATACCGATGCGAGGTCCGGCGACATAGGTGGCCATCACCAGTTCGCGACCGGTCCAGTGGAACCAGGTCGGCACCACCCGAGGCGTCCCGTCCAACGCGACGTAGGCGAATCGCGCCGGGCTGGTCGAGACCAGCAGGCGTCGGGCGGTCGCGGTGTCGAGCAGGGCCGGGTCGCCCTGCCGCGGCGGCGTCAGCGGTCCCGGAGCGGCGTCCGTGGTGGCCGGGCTCATCGGCGGCGTCCCTTCAGTCGGTTCCCTTAGGGAACGAACGGTACCAGCGTCAGTTCCCTAAGGGAACCCGATCCGCTAGCCTGGCGATGTGCAACGCACCCAGTTCGGCGACATGGTCTGCTCGATCGCGCGGACGCTCGATCTGATCGGCGAGCCCTGGTCGCCGCTGATCCTGCGCGACGTCATGGTCGGGATCCGCCRCTTCGATCAGATCCAGGCCGACCTCGGGATCTCCCGCAAGGTCCTCACCGAGCGCCTGAAATGGCTCGTCGAACGTGGTGTGCTCACCCGTCACGAATACTCGGCCCGCCCCCCGCGCCACGAATACGTCCTGACCAGCCAGGGCGTCGACCTGTGCGACGTCCTCATCGTCATGGCCCGATTCGGCGACCGCTGGCTGGCTGGACCAGCCGGCCCGCCCGTCCTCTACCGGCACCGCCCCTGCGGTCACATCACCCCAGCCGACCTGCGCTGCGAGCACTGCGACCAGCCCATGCACGCCGACACCATCGACGTCCTGCCGGGGCCGGGAATGGMCGCCGGAGCCCAGGCGCACATCTCGCACGGATCCGGTCCGTCAGCGCGGCTCGGGCCGGGCGGTCATTCAGGGACCTGAACGGTGTGTATGCCTTGGGGTGGGACTCACTTCGAGGCTCCGACGCATTCATGCCCGTCAAGCCGCCCAGGCTTCTGGACAGATTGTCCGGCTGGTTGGAAACGGGGCCTTTCCGCACTGCCGATTGCCACTCTGCGGGACGGTTGCCGGCCGCGTCGACGCGCMGAGCCGGCGCGACCGGACCCGCGCGCCCACAGCACAAAGTACGTGTAAGCCGACATCACTCACGTACTGGACTCTCAACGGCGACCGGGACACACTGACGGCGTGGCGACCAGTCCGATTCGCATGTTCTGGTGGGGACCCGGCTACCCCAACAAGAAGAACTTTGGCGACGCCCTCAAGGAGGGCCTCATCAAGTCCATCCCGTTGGCCTGACACCGCTGGCCCTGCCGGACCAGGTGCCGAACTCACGCACCAAGCCCACCGCGCCTCGCCCGGGCCACCGTGTAGCCTTCTCAGCCGTCCTCCATGCCGACAGCCTCATCTGACGTATCTGACTGGCTTCCAGGAGAACTCCTTACCGTGATACCGAAAGAGTGGGTCGTCAGGACCGCTGTCTTCGCGTCGGGTGCGGCCGTGGCCGCGGGTGTTCTCCTCGCCTGGGAGCGAGAGAGGAACGGCGATCTGCGGGTCGACGAGATGCACGCCAGCTTCGCGTTCGACATCGACGACGAGAAGCAGGTGACCGTCTTCGCGGACAACGTCTTCGTCGGACGGGTCATCGGACGGGTGGGCAGCAGGACGGAGGACGGGCTCGAGGTCCAGTTCAGGGTCAGGGTCCTGGAGAACATCAAGGGCACCCTTCCCGCCGAGGTGACCGTGAACCAGCAGGGTGGCTACGACCCGGCGGAGAACCGGCTGGTCGTGTTCGCCGACGACCTGCCGCTGTCGTCGGGCCGCATCTACATCTTCTCGACCAGGTACAGCACGGATCTCCGTTTCCACACCCTGGTCCCCCGAGGCGGGGACATCAACGTCACGGAGCTGCCCGAATCCGCGCTCAAGAGGGAGATCAGCCGGCGGCGCGGTGTCGTCGAGTCGGTAGCCGGGCTGACAGCGCCTCAATGAGTACCACCGGTCGGACCGCCTTCTCGGGATTCGCGGCCCCCTGTTCTCGCGACGAAGGTGCGACACGGAGAACACCTACCTAGGACCGTGGTGATGGTGATGACGAGGGTGTTGACGGTCCAGTGCGTGGCGATGGCGACGTCGAGGCCGCGGTAGCAGCGGGTGTAGAGGCTGAGCGCCACCTGGGCCGTGGCGACCAGGATGRAGTCCGCCGGCTGCCAGAAGTGTTCGGCGGCGAACAGGATTCCGAGCGCGATCGGCGAATCGGAACCTCCGGGCGCGATCGTGGCACGGCGCGGAGAAGGACTTCTCCTGATCATTGTTTCGCCAGGCCGTGGGTGCCTGCGCGGGCGGGAGTGTCAGGCCTGAGCCGGTTGCGGGCCGGTAGGGCCGTGCGCGTCGATCCAGGCGTCGACCACCGCCCAGTGCATGGTCAGCCAGTCCGCGCGCTCCCCGCCCGCCGCGGGCAGCTCATCGGCCGGGAACCACCACCAGCGCACCTCCATCGGCACCGCCAGCGGAAGGGCCCGCCAGATCTGGCTCAGGCTGGTCAGCCGGTCCAGGCCCGTGTGGGCGACCACAGCCGTCCCGGCGACGGTGCCCGCGTCCAGCGCCGCCAGCACTCCGGCGGGCCTCGGCGGGAGCACGTGGGTGAGGTCCTCGGCCACCCGCGCCCGGCGGTTCTGCCCCCGGCGGCGCAGGCCGACGATGACGCGGCGGCGGCGCCTGGCGGTGAAGTTCGCGCCCTCCGGGAAGATGACCAGGGCGTCCCGGCCGGTCAGCCGGGACGCGAGCGCGTTGACCCGGGCGACCGCCGTCGGGTCGGCGCCGTCGCTCCGCAGGAAGCAGGCCCCGAGCCGGCCCAGCAGGATGTCGATCCCCGGGTCGAGCTGGAGGCTGGCCAGCAGGACGACCCGCGGAGTACGGCGGTAGCGGTTGAGCACCAGGTGGACGAGCGCGAACGAGTCCCCGGCGCCGGCATGCCGGCTGGCCACCAGCACGGGGCGCCCGGCGCACTCGAACGTCCCGGCGGGCGGCTCCCGCACGGTCAGCCGGAACCTCGTCAGCTTCCCGGCCGCCGCCACGAGCAGCGTGAGCATGCCGCGCAGCAGCGCCAGATGGGTCCGCTCCCACCGCGACCGCAGCAGTGGCCGGACCAGCCACAGCCCGAAGCCGGCGACGATCACGGCGGCCTCGGCGACGAGGTAGACCGCGCCGAGGGCGGTTACCCGGCTCAGCCGCAGCCGCCGGTTGAGCGGCGCGCCGGCCAGCCCGAGCACCGTCACCACGACGCAGAGAGCCGCCACCGCGACCGCGACGGGGACGAACAGCGGGTCGATGAGAAGGCGACGGACGGCGCGGGGCGGCACCCTCACCTGGTGCCGCCCGAACCGCCGGCCCTGCCCGGCCCCGCGGAACCGCCCGGTCCGGCGGACCGGGCGGGCTCGGAAACGCCGGAAGTCTCGGCGGCGCCCGCGGCCTCGGCGATGCCGGCGGCCTCACCGATCACGCCGGCCTCACCGGCTCCGGCCGCCGTGTTGACCGCGGCTGCCTTGTTGGCCGCGCCAGCCTCGCCAGCCCCGGGCTCCGAGCGGATCGGGTGGTTGGCCGGGACGCTGGTCCCGGACCGTTCGAGGTACTCGGTGGTGGCGCGGCGGGCCTGCTCGATCCGGCGGCGCACCCCGGACGCGGACCGGTAGCGCAGTCCGAGCAGCGGCGTCCCGCTGTCGTCACCTACCGGCAGGACGTGCACCGTCACCCCCTCCGGCAGGCTCGCCATCGCGTCGGCGAAGCCACGGCGCCGGGCGATCTCGAAGGCGACCAGCCCCGCCTCCCACGGCCAGCGACCGGGGCGCAGCGGCCGCTCGATCCGGCCGACGTGCAGCACGTAGACCGTCCGCGCGCCGAGGGCCACGGCCCTGCCGACCGGGGTGCTGTCGATGAGACCGCCGTCGATGTAGTGCTCGTCGCCGATCTTCACCGGCGGGAGCAGCGCGGGCACGGCGCAGGACGCGAGCACCGCGTCGACCAGCGGCCCCTGGTCGAACCAGCGTGCCGTCGCGCGCTCGATGCTGGCGGCCACGCACTGGAACCGCACCGGCAGCTCCTCGAACGTCGCGGCCAGATGCGCGCGCAGCATCTGGCGCAGCGAGGCGTTCGAGTGCAGGTGGCCGTGCTGGACGACCGTCGCCAGTTGTTTCGCCGGGCCGCCCGCGAACACGTCGGATCTGCCAAGGTCCGACCACAGCTCGGTCAGCAGCCCGATGGCCTCGGCTGTCGGGTTGGCCGCGACCGCGGCGCCGTTGATGGCCCCGACCGACGTCCCGACGACCAGATCCGGCCGGCAACCGGCCTCCAGCAGGGCGTCGAGCATGCCGACCTCGGCGGCGCCGAGCACCCCGCCGCCGCCCAGCACGAACGCGACAGGGCCCACTGGGGAGGCTGGCGAAATCGTGGTCACCGGACGCTGCTACCCATGCGGCCGCCCGGCGAAGCCGACGACGCGCCGAAGGCTCACATCACCCTTGCGCGTCGCCCGCCAGACGCGGGTGAGAACCGCCTCGCGGGAGCCGACGTCGACGCCGCGTCCTGTCCGACGTGACGGATCCGCGGGGCGGCGGATCCTCGGGGCGGCGGATCCTCGGGGGCCGGCGACGCCGGCCGGGATGGCCGCCGCGCGCCATAGGGTGGCGGGGTGTATGTGCCCACGGCCAACCGTGTCGATGACGAGGCGCTGATCCGGGAGTTCGTCGCGGAACGCGGGTCGGGGACGCTGGTGACCGTCGGGCCGGACGGGACCGCGGACGCGACCTTGCTGCCGGTCCTGTGGGAGGCCGACCTGCTTGTCGCGCACTTCGCCCGGGCGAACGACCACTGGCGGCGGATGCGGGACGGCGCGGCGGGGCTGCTCGTGGTCAACGGCCCGGAGGCATACGTCTCGCCGTCGTGGTACCCCACGAAAGCCGAGCACGGCGGCAGGGTCGTGCCGACGTGGAACTACTCGGCCGTCCACCTGCGCGGCCCGGTCACCGTGCATGACGACCCGGAATGGCTGCGCGCGGCCGTCACCGGGCTGACGGACCGGCACGAGGCCGGCCGGGAACACCCCTGGGCGGTCACCGACGCCCCCGAGCGGTATGTCGACGGAATGCTGCGCGCGGTCGTCGGCGTCTCGCTGCGCGTCGAGTCCGTCGAGGCGAAGGCCAAGTGGAGCCAGAACAGGTCCGAGGCGGATCGCGCGGGCGTGCTCGCCGCGCTCACCGACCCGGACGCGCGGGCCCGGATGGTGTCCGGGTCCCTGTGACACCCGGCGGGCCGGTGGTGTCCGGGTCGCGCGCCATCGTGGACGACGCGGACACCACCGGCCGGGCACGCGAGAGGGACTCCCAACTCCCCTATCGCGCGAAAGAACGCCCGCGGCCGGGCGACGGCTCGGACGGACAGCCGGTTCGGGCAGGTGAGGTCAGCTGACGCCGAGCAGGTCGACGACGAAGATCAGGGTCTCGTTGGGCTTGATGTCGCGGCCGGCGCCACGCGCGCCATAGCCGAGGTGCGGCGGAATGACGAGCTGACGGCGGCCGCCAACCTTCATCCCCTGCACACCCTGGTCCCAGCCGGCGATGACCTGGCCGGCGCCGAGACGGAACCGGAACGGCTGGCCGCGGTTGTACGAGGCGTCGAACTCCTCGCCCGTGCTGTGGGCGACGCCGACGTAGTGAACCGACACGTTCCGACCAGCGACTGCCGGCGCGCCGTCTCCCTCGACGACATCCTTGACGACCAGGTCGGCCGGCGGGGTCGGATCCACGAAGTCGATTTCGGGCTTCTCCATTGCCCCACCCTACGGGCGCGGCGCCGCGCCGACCGCGACCGGCGGCCGGGGATCGGCGCTCGTGACCAGGGGCGGGCGACCGGGATCGACGCTCGCGACCGGCGGTCGGACGGCGGTCGGACGGCAGTCAGAACACGAGGTCGTGAAGGGTGCTGACTCTCGGGACGTCAGCCGTCAGGTGAGCGCCGTGACGGTCGACCAGGACCGCGCCGACACCGGCCTCGACGGCGCCGAGAATGTCCTTTTCCAGCGAGTCACCGACCATCAGGGCTTCGTCGGCCGTCGCGCCCAGAATGTCGAGAGCACCCTTGAAGGCACGTGGGTCGGGTTTTCCCGCGGGCAGCACGGACGACGTGATAAGGAGATCGATCTCATCGATCAGGCCGAGACGGGTGAGCTTGAGTCGCTGTTGTTCCTCGATCCCGTTCGTGAAGATGGCCACGGTCAGCCCGGCCGCGCGGGCGCGGCGGAGAGCGGGAACGGCGTCGTCGAAGGCCGTCCAGCCGGCTTCGTAACGGACGAGATATCCGGCGAAGATGATGTCGGCCTCGTCGTCCGCCATCTCGAGCGAGAGAAACTCCCGCACCCGGGCGCGTCGCTGCTCGGTGAAGGTGATCTCCCGACGCTGGTAGCGGGCGTAATGGGTCTCGGAGACGCTCGCCCAGCGCTCACCGACCAGCTCGTCGGTGACACCATGGCCCGCGGCCCATTCGACGACAGCCGCGGTCGCCGCCGACCGCTGGTCGACGAGCGTGTCGTCAAGATCAAAAAATATCCCCCGTAGCACGCCCAGGATTCTGTCACGATCGGCCCGGGAATGAAGGGTTTCCCATCGGGTGCGCGGGCGCGGCGGCCGATTGCCGAGGTAGGTCGATGGAACGCGACCGAGTTGCCCCCACACCATCTCCGTCGCGAGGCCGTGGGTCGCTTTCCAGCGGGGTGAGGCCGGCGTTGGAAAACATCGAGGGCTCCCCGTTCAGCGCGAAAAGGGGCGTCCTCGCGCGGGCCGGAGATCCTCGTCCGGCTTGTCCCGGTCCCCGGTGGGGATGGTAGGCAGCCCCCGGCACATCGCTGGCGTGGCTGGCACCGGCGGCCGAGCCGGCCTGGCTTGTCACCGCGCGGGCGTAAGTTCATCCCATGACGGGCGGGCCCGCGCTCCCACCCTCCGGCGAGCCACTCACCGAGGCCGCTGCCCGCACGTCCGCGGACGAGCCCGGCGCCGCGGGGCGGCGGTTGGCGAGGATGGGGCGGCCACGCCTCACGACCGAACGCCAGATCGCGTACTGGCGCAGGTCTGGGTTGCTGCGGCCCGGGACCGCGGAGATGACGCAGGCCCGCACGATCGCGGCGCTGCGGCGGGCTGGTGTCAGCATCGCTCGGATCCGTGCCGCGGCCGATCGGCTACAGGCCAGCTGGGCCGCCGTCCACGATCACGAGCCGCCCTTCGAGCCCTTCGCCGGCGGCTCGCCGTTGCCAGGCCCGCCGGAGTCGCCGGCGGCCGGCCTCCCCCGCTTCGCCGTGCTGGCTGGTGAGCTCTTCATCCGCCACCCCGACGGAACCTGGGAGGGCGACAGCCAGCCTGGCCAGCTCATCATCGACGGCGTCCTCCCGCTCCCCGGCTCCGCGTCGGCCGCGGCGACGCCGGTCCAGCCGCGCGCGGGCGACGCGACCCACGGGCGGCACGCGCCCGGCCCCGACCGTGAGGCGATCCTTCGCTTCGTCGCGCGCGAGAACGCCCACGCGTCACCGCGAGAGACGCCATCCTCCTGACGGCGCTATCGCGACACGCGACGGCGGGTGAGCAGGGCGGACGCGGGAATGCCGGCCAGCCCGGCGCCGGCCAGCAGCACCGCGAGGACGTCGAGGGCGACGATCGCGGAGCTGTCGGAGGAGGAGAGCAGGCTGCCGTGGGCGACGACCAGCTCACCATTCCCCCCGGTGGCGCTCGCCCCCGTGCCGGGCGCCGACGCCGCGAGGGCCTGGTCGGCGGCTGCCGGCGAGACGTCTGCCGGCGAGGCGGGTGCGGACGCGCCGTCCGCGGTGGAGGTCGACGCCGCGGGATCGGCCTGGTCGTCGCCGTCGACGTTCGCGTCCAGGGGATCCGTCAGGACGCCGGCCTCGCCCGCGCCCGCCGGGGCGGGACCGGAATCCGCCGGAGCGCCCGCGCCCGGCGCCGGGCCGGCCGGCGCGGGGGCGCGCCCGGAGCCGCCCGTATCCGAGCCTGTGCCCGCGCCGCCGCTCGTCGCGGTGCCCGAGCCTGTCGCGGTGCCCGAGCCCGAGCCCGTCGCGGTGCCCGAGCCCGGCGCGGTCCCTGGCGCGGGCAGCAGGTCGCCCGCGATGCCCGCGGCCGCGCGGCCGAGCGTGTCCAGGTCGATCGCCGGCGGCCGGCCGACCGAGTCGTCGATGTCGATCCGCACGTCCAGGGGGCGGTCGAACAAGGAACCGTCGGCGACGTCGGCCCGGGCCGACGTCGCCGTGAGGACCGCGAGCGGCCCGGCCACCAGCGCGCCGACCATGAGCCCGTGGATGGCCCGGGTGGCACCCTGGCCGGTGCGGACAGAGGCCCGCGGGTGGCCACGCCGTCTCGGCTCGCGGCCGGTCGATGAATTCTGACGGCCGATGCGGCCACTGTCGGCGCCGTGGTGCATGGCCATGACCCGAATCCCTCCCGTTGGTGACGGACCAATTGTGCGGACGATTTAGTCCGATCACCACGCTTCGCGCCGTCAGTCCGGCGACAGAGCGTGTCGGCCGACGCGCAGTCCAATTTCGGACATCGGTTTTCAGTAATCATTCGGACACAATTCGACGCCGGCCTCTCTCGCCGATGACATCCATCCATCCATCCCTGTAGGTTCTCCGGTCGATCTTCCAATCGGTCGCGCGTTGCCAGGGGGTTCCCAGCCTCGGTGTCACTAGGAGCAGTGCTGACTTACCGGGTTCCGATGGCAGTTCTGCTGGACGTCGCCGGCCGGCGACGTCCAGCACCCGCGTCGCCTCCGCTACCGCGGCGAAGATGGGCGTGTGCCTGATCCCTCTGCCCCGGGCCAGCCGGCGGGACGCTGTGGRCACGCCCTGACGAGTGGGCGCACCGGCGCACCGAAGCGATCACTCCAGCCCCAGCCGTAAGGGCCAGGTCCTCAAACCCGCGAATTCAGAGCCGTCTCTGCCGTAGTATCACTCAACCGAAGCGTCGCTGGCTGGAGCAGCAACGCGCCGCACACGCCCGGGCCGCCCTAGCCGGGCGGGGCGGAACCGACTGCGAAGCTGCCGATAACAGGCACGCCGTCCTGCTCGTAGACCGGGACCAGGGTTCGCTCTCCGGCCGCCGCCCGTGCCGCGACCTTCTTGTTCCATTCGGCCAATGCGGCGGGCGGCAGACCGGTACCCTCGCAGCTTCGAGTTCGGTCCGCCTGACGTAGCCGCGCTTCCCGTCTCTGGTCCCAGCCGAGAT
This sequence comes from Pseudofrankia asymbiotica, assembly GCF_001983105.1. Taxonomy (GTDB): domain Bacteria; phylum Actinomycetota; class Actinomycetes; order Frankiales; family Frankiaceae; genus Pseudofrankia; species Pseudofrankia asymbiotica. The sequence continues at coordinate 35,961 of NZ_MOMC01000018.1, forward strand.
CAGGTCCGGCCGGACGCCTCGGGACAGGCCCCGTCCACACCCGATCCGTAGGTCTCTCCGGCCGCATTCCTCGGCCAGGTTGCTCCCGACCGTCATCGGTCATAGCACCATTATCTACGCCCACCCCGCCGTGCAATGCCTCCTCGCCGACACCGTGCGCCGCCCCGCGGCCAGGCCCGGGTCGCCGCGATGCGCTTCCCTCGGGAAAGCCTGTAGGGCGCCAAAACTCGGATACGGGGGTTGACCTGGGTCTTCATGGTTGGCGGGTCCGGTCAACTGATTTCCCACAGCCGCACCGTGTGGTCGGTGCTGGCGCTGGCAAGGGTGCGCCCGTCCGGCGCAAACGCCACCGACAACACGGAGCCGGTGTGGCCGGTGAGGGGGGAGCCGAGCGGGCGCGGGGCCGAGCGGTCAGAGACATCCCACAGCCGCACCGTGCGGTCGGCGCTGGCGCTGGCAAGGGT
>NZ_MOMC01000019.1 GCF_001983105.1 Pseudofrankia asymbiotica
CAAACGCCACCGACTCCACCGAGTCGGTGTGGCCGGTGAGGGTGGGCGGAGGGCTATCTCCGGGGATGAGGGTGAAGGCCAGAACAGTCCCGGTGATGGCGAGCAGCACCGCGGCGGAGACGAGGGCCAGGCGGCGCTTCAGGCGGGTTCGCGGATTGCCAGGTTTCTCGCGGCCGGTCGACGGGATCGCCGGTGTCGGGTCTGGTGACAGGGGGTCGGCTCGCTGTGTGGGCAGCTTGGTGAAGTTCGACGTCGCCGGTGGTACGGGTGGGCCAGCGTCAGGTGCTGGCGGGGTAGGGGCGAGCAGTTCACGGAGATCCGTGGGTGCCCTCAGCGTGGCGGGAATCGTCGAGGCTGGTGTGGGCGTGGTGGGCTGGTCGGCGGCGGCGCGGATGTCGTCGTCGAGGCGAAGTCCGATGCCGGCGCGGCTGGTCCAGCCCGGGCCGTAGGCGTCGGTGGCCGCGCGGGCCAGGTCCAAGGCGAAGACGTGGGCTGATGGGTGGCGGTCGGTGGGGTCCTTGGCCAGGGTGCGCATCACCACCGCGGCGAGCGGCGCGGGCGTTCCCGCGAGCGGCGGCGGCGGGACATTGAGGTGGTGGTGGATGAGCGCCGGCGTGGGCAGGGTTGGGTCGAACGGCGGGGCGCCGGTCAGCAGTTCGTAGAGCATGATGCCGAGGGCGTAGAGGTCGGTGGCCGCGCTGAGCCGGCCACCGAGGATCTGCTCGGGAGCCATGTAGACCGGGGTGCCGATCACCGCGCTGGCGGTGGTCGCCGACCCCTCCGCGATTTTCGCGATGCCGAAGTCGGCGACCTTGGGCAGGCCGGCGGCGTCGAACAGGATGTTGGCGGGCTTGACGTCGCGGTGCAGCACTCCCCGCCCGTGGGCGTAGGACAACGCGGCGGCCACCGCCAGCCCCACCGCGCAGGTCGTCTCGCCTGCCAGGCCCTGACGACGGAGCTTCAGCGGGCCTCCGGCCAGCAGCTCCATCACGATCAAGTGAAGGTCATCGGCGGCGAGGGCGTCATAGACCCTGACGATGTGTGGATGATCCAACGAGGCCAGCAGGCGGRCTTCGTTCCAGCTGCGCTCGGTGGCCTCGTCCTGATCGACAGGAATGATCTTGATGGCGACGTYGCGGCCCAGCCCGCGGTGCCGAGCGGCCAGCACCAGCCCGAACGCCCCCCGCCCCAACCGGGCACCAAGCTCGTAGCCCGGCAGCGCCGCCGCGATCCGCTCCCTTTCCTCGATCATGAGACGGYCAGGGCCCCACGTCGACGACGACAGCCAGTATTCGCCATCCCGAATCCCCCCAAACAGGCCGTCACGCGATGCGCGTGATACTAGCGGCGTTCGACATAGCGCCAACCGTCCTTATAGCGACAACCGTCCTGCCGATCCGCTCTGAACTGGACCGGGGCGTGCAGCGGACACCGCCCATAGCCGCTCTCAGCTGAACGGGCCGAGACGAGACGCAACCGCCGGCCATCTGTGAGGCACTGGCAGGCTGCGACGCGCGCGGCGAGCATGGCCCGCCAGGGCCGCGCTCAGCCGACGCGTGGCGCGGCTGCCAGTCATTGCCTTGATCTTAGAATGAGTAATTCAGCAGAACGCAGCGGCTACGACGTCATCGACGTCGCCGACGGACTGGCGAACGGCGCCGCTGGAAGGCTGCGCGTCTGACTGACGGGGCCTCATGCGGTGCGTAGGGTCGTCGGCGTGGAGATAGCGGTTGGCGGGCAGTCTGCTGGCGCCCCTTGACGACCGGTAGCAGCACGTCCAGGCCGTCGCGGGCCGCTGCGCGCGAGGTCTCGGGCGCTGTCGATCCTGCCGGGTGCGAAAAGTCGGCCGGGGCCTGTGAGCTGGGCCGATGTGGCGGCCAGCCGCCGGCATGATGGTCAACTATGTCCGTACACCTGCTCTACCTGATCTTCACTCGGGCGTGGCCGGCTCATCCTGCTCGGTCGTTCGTCGGCCTCTCAGAACTCGGCCACTGACGTTGGCCTGTCAGGTCCCGGCCTCCGCCGTGGTCTCGGCGAGCGCATTGTCGTAGGCGTCGCCGATGCTGCCGACGGACGGGTCGACGCCGGCGAGGTTTGACGTCCACCACCATGACCAGGCCGTCCTCGCGGACCGCGACGACGTCCGGCACATGACGGCGCTCCGCGCCGTCGACCCGCGCCACGAGCCGAAACGGTTGCTCCACGATCCGACGCAGCCGGCGATCCCGATCCGCCAGCAGCAGCCAGGCAAGCTCCAACCGCGACTCATAGCCGACGTGGCCACCCATCACGGCCGACCAGTACCAGCCCGAATAGTGGGGCTGTCCACGTCGCCACCGGAACGTCATCCAAGGCAGCACGCCGTCAAAGTCCACGGGAACCCGCACGTAGAGCTCAACCTCGTGCACGCCGCCCGCGCGCCGAAGTCGTAACCGCGGCCTCGACAGCGAGCGGACGCGTCATAGCCGGTAACACCCCCAGGACTCCTCACCTCGACGGTAAGAAGGCGGAGGGCGACGATCTAGGGCGCCCACGTGATCCCGATGTCGGCCCGGGCAGGCGTCAACGACCGCGCTTCGCCCCCACTTGCGGCCACGAGCCGAAGCGCGAAGAAGATCGCCCTATCTGGATCTTGTCATTTCCGCCACGGACATGACATCCGGCTTGGGAAAATGACACGCGACGCGGGAACCTACAATCCCGGATCCGCTCGCGACCCAGGGGGCGCGGCCGGTGGTTTGCCAACCAAGCGCTTGTTAGAGTCCTGGCGACGCGGAGGCCCGGGGTTCCGGGGCGCGTCGTGGACGGCGGTGACCCGGGCGAACCGATGATCGACGGGCACGGCAATCGGGGTCCTGGAGGTGAAATGATCACGACGGTGGTGGACGGCGCGGGGATCGCCGAGATCGTCGTCGACTACCCGCCGGTGAACGCGCTGCCGGTGGCCGGCTGGTACGCGCTCGCGGAGGCCCTGCGCACCGCCGGCGCCAACCCGGCGGTGCGGGTGGTGGTGCTGCGGGCCGAGGGCCGTGGGTTCAACGCGGGCGTCGACATCAAGGAGATCCAGCGCGACCCGGGCCACGGGGCGCTCATAGGCGCGAACCGCGGCTGCTTCGCCGCGTTCGCCGCGGTCTACGAATGCGCGGTGCCGGTGGTCGCCGCCGTGCACGGCTTCTGCCTCGGCGGCGGGATCGGGCTGGTGGGCAACGCGGACATCATCGTCGCGAGCGAGGACGCGACCTTCGGCCTGCCCGAGGTCGACCGGGGCGCGCTAGGGGCCGCGACCCACCTTTCCCGGCTCGTCCCGCAGCTCAAGGCGCGGGCGATGATGTACACCTCCGCCACCGCGACGGCCGCCGAGCTGCACGCCTTCGGCTCCGTCCACACCGTCGTCCCCCGCGCGCGGCTACGCGAGGCCGCGCACGCGGTCGCCGCCGAGATCGCCGCGAAGGACCCGCGAGTGATCCGGATGGCGAAGGAGGCGTTCAACGGCATCGACCCCTGGGACGTCAAGCGCAGCTACCGCTACGAGCAGGGCTTCACCTTCGAGCTCAACCTCGCCGGCATCGCCGACGAGGTCCGCGCCGACTTCGGCTCCTCCCCCAGCCCGGCGAACGGCACATCCTCGACGGGTACGTCCTCGAGTGGCACGTCCTCGACGGGCACGTCCTCGAGTGGCGGGGCCTGATGCTCCCGACCTGGCCCGGCCAGAGTCTCATGATCTGGTGGAGTTCTCGGAGCCAGAGGTCCGACGATCCCACCAGATCATGGCCGGGGGCCACTCGCGGCGGAGCGGATCCGAGCCGGGCCGCCCGGATCCGCGGAGGTGACGCCCGATGGACCTGACCTGGTCGGAGGAGGACGAGGCATTCCGGGCGGAGGCGCGAGCCTGGCTGAGCGCGAACGTGCCGGCGGCCCCGCTGCCGTCCGGTGACACCCGCGAGGGCTTCGCCGCCCATCTGGAGTGGGAGGCGAAGCTCTTCGAGGCCCGCTGGGCGGTCGTCTCCTGGCCGGAGCGCTACGGCGGCCGCGAGGCGAGCCTCTGGCAATGGCTGGTCTTCGAGGAGGAGTACGCCCGCGCGGGCGCGCCGCAGCGGGTCACCCAGAACGGGATCTTCCTGCTCGCTCCGACCGTCTTCGAGTTCGGCACTCCCGAGCAGCAGGACCGCGTCCTGCCCCGGATGGCGGCGGGGCTGGACACCTGGGCGCAGGGCTGGTCGGAGCCGGGCGCGGGCAGCGACCTCGCCGGGCTGCGCTCCGCGGGAGTCCGCGACGACGAGCGCGGCGGCTGGCGGCTGTCCGGCCAGAAGACGTGGACGACCCGCGGCGCGTTCTGCACCCACCTGTTCGGCCTGTTCCGCACCACCGCGACATCCGGACCGGGCGCGGACCCGGCGGCGGGCCGGCACCGCGGGCTCACCTATTTCCTGGTGCCACTCGACGCGCCGGGAGTGACAGTCCGCGGCTTCGACCGGCTGGACGGCGACGAGGGCTTCGCCGAGGTGTTCCTCGACGACGTGTTCGTCCCCGACGAGAACGTGCTCGGCGGCGTCGGCAAGGGCTGGCGGATCGCGATGGCGACCACCGGCTCCGAGCGCGGCCTGACCCTGCGCCCACCCGGGCGATTCCTGGCCACGGCGAACCGGCTCGTAGAGCTGGCCCGCTCCGTCCCCGGCGGCGCCTCCCCCGCTCTGCGCGACCGGGTCGTGCAGGCCCACATCGACGCGCGGGCATACCAGCTCTTCACGCTCCACCAGGTGAGCGGCATGCTGCGCGGTCGCCAACCGGGGCCCGCGTCCAGCATGAACAAGCTCTTCTGGTCGGAGATGGACGTCCGCATCCATGAGACCGCCCTGGATCTGCTCGGCGAGGGMGGCGAGGTGGACGGTCCGTGGAGCAGGGGCTTCCTGTTCTCCCTGTCCGGTCCGATCTACGCCGGGACGAACGAGATCCAGCGCAACGTCGTAGCGGAACGCCTCCTCGGCCTGCCCCGCGCCTGACACGACCAGACCAAGGAAGGCGCGACCAGACCGAAGAAGGCGCGACCAGGCCGAGGAAGGCGCGACCAGATCGAAGAGGCACGGCCGGATCGAGGAAGCACCGCCAGATCGAGGAAAGAAGTACAGACAGGCGGAGAAAGGGGGCGGGATGGACTTCGAGCTCGACCAGGAGGCGGCCGCGCTGCTCGCGGCGGCGGGCGCGGTCCTCGACGCCGAGGCGACGCCCGGCCTGATCCGCGCCGCCTGGCCCGACGGTGGCCAGAGCCTCCGCCCGGCCGGGCTGGAGCAGATTCGCAAGGTGTGGGCGACGCTCGCCGACCAGGGTGTGGTCGGCGCGCTGGTCGGCGAGGACGACGGTGGGCTGGGCCTGGACCTCGGCCACGCCGTCCCGCTGCTGGAGCGCCTCGGCTACGTCGGCCTGCCGGTGCCCGCCGTCGAGACGATCGTCCACGCCGCGCCGCTGCTGGCCGCCGCCGGCCATCCCGCCTTGCCCGATGTGCTCGCCGGTCGGGCGCTCGTCGCGGTCGGCACCGTCACGGCGGCCGGCGAGACGCTGGTTCCGCACGGCCAGCAGGCCGACCTGGTCATCCTTCCCGAGGACCACACAGGCCCGCCCGGGGGCGCCTTACGGGTGTTCGCCGCCGGCGAGCTGGCATGGGAACCGGTGGCGACGGTCGACGGCGCCCGGGCGCTGGCCCGGCTCACGGCCGCGCCGGCCGACGACGCCGGCGCCGTACTCGTACGTGACCCCGAAGCCGCCCGGGCCGCGGCCGACGCGGCATGGTGGCGGGCGTCCCTCGGAACGTCGGCGGTACTGGTGGGGCTGGCGGCCCGGATGCTGTCGATCACGATCGCGTACGTGAAGCAGCGCCAGCAGTTCGGCGTCCCGGTCGGCAGCTTCCAGGCGATCAAGCACGCGCTCGCGTCGGCGCACATCGCGGTCGAGTTCGCCCGCCCGGCGGTGCTCGCCGCCGGCTGGGAGCAGGCCCACCCCGACTCCCCCGCCGCGGGTCTCGCCGCCGGGCCGCCGCGGGCGGCGCGGGACGCCCAGGCGGCAACGGACCCAGGGGACGACCGGGATCCCCGGGATGACCGGGATGACCGGGCGGCGCGGGACGCCCGGGACGCCCGGGACGCCCGGGACGCCCGGGACGCCCGGGACGCTCGGGACGCTCGGGACGCTCGGGACGCGACCAGCGTCGCGAAGGTGCTGGCGGCGGACGCCGCCCGGCTGGCCGCCCGCGCGTCGATCCAGTGCCACGGCGCGATCGCGTACACCACCGAATACGACCTGCACCTGTTCGCCAAGCGCGCCTGGGCGCTCATCCCCGCCTATGGCGACCCAGCCTGGCACCGCGCCCACCTGGCCCGCGGCCTCGGCCTGCGGGACAAGGCCGCGGGCGCCGGTGCCGGTGCGGCCGCGGGCGGGGGCGTGGGGGCGGGCGCCGCGGCAGCCGCGGCGTCGTAGAGACCACGGAGACGTAGAACCTGTCCCATTTCCCCGATGACGGGCGACGCGGTGAACCACACTCGTCACCTAGATGGCGCGGTCCCGAGCAGGGCGAGCCGCGCGAGCGAAGGAGATCGCGATGACCGAGCGGACCTTCCGGCCGGCGGCGCCGGATCTCCCCCCCATAACCACGGTCGCCGACACGACCGCGTTGGCGCAGGCCGCCGACGCGACCCGGGTCGCGGGCATCGGCCCACAGTCCCGACCGGCCCGCGCCGAACGGGCCACGGTCCCGGCTCCAGCACCCGGCTCTGATCCCGCCGTGCCCGGGCGCGGGCCCGATGACACGGCGGGCAGCGAGCCGGGACCAAAGCCAGTGCCGGGACCAGAGCCGGTGCCGGAGCCAGAGCCGGTGCCGGTGCCGGAGCCAGCTGGCGTCACGGTCGCCGAGGAGTCAGTGGTGCTCTATGAGGTGGACGGGGCGATCGCGCGGGTCACGATGAACCGGCCGGAGTTCCGCAACGCGCAGAACTCGAAGATGACCTACGCGCTGGACGACGCCTTCTACCGGGCGGCGAGCGACCCGGCCGTCAAGGTGATCATCCTGGCGGGCGCGGGCAGGCATTTCAGCGCCGGTCACGACATCGGGACGCCGGGGCGCGACGTCGACCGGTCGTTCGACCGGCGCGCGGGCCTGTGGTGGGACCACGTCGGGGAGAGCGGCGCCGAGAACCGGTTCGCCCGGGAGCAGGAGGTCTACCTGGGGATGTGCCGGCGGTGGCGGGAGCTGCCGAAGCCGACGATCGCCCAGGTCCACGGCGCCTGCATCGCCGGCGGGCTGATGCTCGCCTGGGTCTGCGACCTGATCGTCGCCTCGGACGACGCGTTCTTCGCGGACCCGGTGGTGCGGATGGGCATTCCCGGCGTCGAGTACTTCGCCCACCCGTGGGTGATGGGGCCGCGGGCCGCCAAGGAGTTCCTGTTCCTCGGCGAGCGGGTCGACGCCCAGCGGGCCCTCGCGCTGGGCATGGTCAACCGGGTGGTACCGCGCGCCGAGCTGGCCGCCGAGGTGACGTCGATCGCCGAGCGGATCGCCACCATGCCGCGCCTCGGCCTCGCCCTCACCAAGAAGGCGGTGAACCAGTCGGAGGACCTGATGGGCCTGCAGACCGGCATGGACTCCGTCTTCGGCCTGCACCACCTGGCCCACGCCCACAACGCCGAGGTCGGCGCCGACTCCCTCGCCGGCCAGGACGCCCGCTCCATGCGCGACGCCCGCCGCGCCAGCGAATCCACCCCCTGACCGTCCGGCTCGTCCGGGATGCGCCGGATCAGTCGACCCGGACGACGTCCTCGGCGGTCATCGCGGTGAACGCCCGGTCGAACCACAGATCAGCCTGCTCGGTGTCCGTGCAGGCCAGGATCCGATCGTGGATCTTCGCGGGCACCGTCAGGCCGCGCTTCTCAAGCAGCGCCAGCGTCGCCCGCGCCACACCCTCGGCCCGGCCCTCGACCCGGCCCTCGACCCGGCCTCGGGCCTCGGCCGTTGCGTCGATCTCGTTGTAGACCCGGGTCCGGTACCTCCGACCGGCGGTGCTCATGAGGAAGGTCTCCCATCGCTTCTGGGCAGCCTCAGAGAGGCGACCCTTGATCTGATCATCGTAGAAAAGCCACTTGGCAGGGTCCAGCTCGGCGAGCGCCGCCAGCATGGCGGGGAACATCTCGTCAACGTTCTTGGCGTCCAGGTCGACAGTCCTGGCTGTCGGGTCGTAATTGCCTCACTCACACGTCCGAGTGCGATCGGCCGGTCGCCCATGGTCGACTTCCGCTGCGCGGCCGCCGACCTACCGAGAAATCGGGCTGGTCTACACGATGCCGCGGGTGAAGGGTTTGCCGAGGGCGGCGGGCTGGCGGGTGCGGCGGACGACGAGGACCATCGCGGCCAGCGCCAGCAGGTAGGGCGCGGCGATCAGCAGCTGGCTGTTCAGTTTCACGCCGACGGCCGGCAGGGCGAGGCGCATCGCGTCGGCGAGGCCGAACAGGGCGACGCCGAGGATCGTGCCGCGCAGCCGCCAGGCGCCGAAGATGACCGCGGCGATCACCAGGTAGCCGCGGCCCGCCGTCATGTTGTCGTTGAACGAGCCGACGGCGCCGACGGCCAGGTGCGCCCCGCCGAGCCCGGAGAACAGGCCGCACCACAGCAGTGCCTGCCGGCGCCGGATGTTGACCCGGATACCGGTGACGTCGGCACCCTGCGGGTTCTCGCCGACGGCGCGCAGTTCCAGGCCCCATCTGGTCCGCTCGACGAGGTACCAGGTCAGCGGGATGAGGCCGAGCAGCAGGTAGACCGGCCAGCGCTGGACGAACAGCGGCTCGCCGACGAGCGGGATGTCCCGCAGGACCGGGATGCTGACCTGGGCGACCTGGTGGCCGGTGAGGTCCATGCTCTCGTTGAAGAAGCTGGTCGCTCCGAGCGCCAGCACGTTGAGGGTGAGCCCGACGACGAAGGTGTTCACCGCGAGCCGGTGGGACGCGTTGCCGTGGACCGCGCCGATGACGAGGCCGGCGATCGCGCCGGCCAGCAGCCCGAGGGTCGCCGACCCGGTCGCCGACGCGGCCGCCACCGCGGTGAACGCGCCGGTGATCATCATTCCTTCGATGGAGATGTTCATCGTCCCGGCCCGCTCGGCCAGGTACTCGCCGCAGGCCGCGAACCCCAGCGGCGCGGCCAGCCGGATAGCGCTCGACAGGATCGTCGCGCCGTCGTCCAGAATCATCGCCGCTGCCCCTCTCTCCTGTCTCCCCGCTCGCCGCGACCCGCTCCGCGCGCGCCGCATTCGCCGTACGCGCGGTACGCGCCGTTCGCGCCGTGGGTTCCGCGCCCGCCATGCCCGCCGGTCACGCGGCGGCCCCGGACGCGGCGGCCTGGGCGGAGGTGGAGGTGGCGGCCTGGCGGCGGCGGTCGGCGGTCGGCGGTCGACCGCCACAGGGCCAGCAGCGCCGGCGGCAGCACGAAGGCGAACACGAGCAGCGCCTGGGTGATGTCGATCAGGTAGGCCGGCACGCCGGTGGAGGCGAGCACGCCGCCGCCCGAGCGCAGCGCCCCGAACACCAGCGCGGTCGGGACCGCGGCGATCGGGTTGTCCCTGGCGACCAGCGCGACCAGCAGGCCGTCCCAGCCGTAGTTGTCCGACATGCCCGGCTGCAGCCGGTAGACCTCGCCCGTCAGCACCACGCCGCCGGCCAGGCCGGAGAACGCGCCGGACAGCGCGAGCGCCAGCCCACCGAAGGTGGCCTCACGTACGCCAGCGTGCCGGGCGGCGAGCGGGTTGTGGCCGAGCATCCGCAGTCTGAAGCCCCAGCGGCTGCGGGCGAGCAGCACCGCCACGACGATCGCCAGGCCGACCGCGAGGAAGGCGCCGAGACTGATGGTCAGGCCCGGGTAGTCCCCGAGGGTGGGCAGCCGGAACGACGGGGCGAGCGCGTTGGACTGCGGCGCGACGATCTGCCCGGAGACACGGGTCTCCTGCAGCAGCCAGGGCTTGCTGACGACGAAGCTGACCAGCTGCTCCGCGATGAAAATCATGAGCAGGGTACTGACGACGACGTCCACACCGCGCCGGTAGCGCATCACCGCCGGAATCGCCGCCCACAGCGCGCCGCCCAGCGCGGAACAGACGAGCGTCAGAGTCAGCACCACCGCCGGCGGCCCCTGGGTGCGCAGGCCGACGTACGCGCCGACCGAGGCACCGATCAGCATCTGCCCTTCCTGGCCGATGTTGAACACGCCGGCCCGGCTGCTGACGCAGGAACCGACGGCGACGAGCAGCAGCGGCGTGGCCTCGAGCAGGGTCTGACTGAACGCCCCCGGCGTGCCGACGCTGCCGTCGAGCATCGAGGAGAAGACCTCGCCGGGAGCCCCGCCGACGATCGCGACCAGGCCGGCGGTGATGCCGAGCGCGGCGGCGACGGTGAGGACGGTGACGACCGCGACGGCGAGCGGTGAGCTGCCGGAGCGGGTCGGCGCGAGCAGCGCCCTGGCGGCGCGGTCGACAGATCCGAGCGGACCGCCGGAGCGCGCGGCGCCGGCGGCCGGGTCCTTGGGGCGAAACGGGATCTGGACGCTCATCGTCCATCCCCCGTCGCGCCGGCCTGGACGGTGGATGCCCGCCCGCTGACCAGGGCCGAAGCGGTCGCCGCGTGGTCGCCGACGGCGCCGCCCACAAGCAGGCCGAGCCGTTCGGCGTCGGCCTCGGCGGGGTCGAGCTCGCCGACCACCCGGCCGGCCGAGATCACCGCGATCCGGTGCGACAAGGCCATGACCTCCTCGAGTTCGGTCGACACGAGCAGGACCGCGACCCCGCGGGCGGCGGCGGCCCGCAGCTCGCCGTACATGCCCTCGATCGCGCCGACGTCCAGGCCGCGGGTCGGCTGGGCGGCGACCAGGACCGCCGGACTGCCCGCGAGCTCGCGGGCGAGTACCACCCGCTGCTGGTTGCCTCCTGACAGGGTGCGCAGCGGCGCGTCGAGCGACGGGCAGGAGATCGCGAACCGTTCCGCGAGCTCGGCGGCGTGCCGCAGCTGTCGGCGCCGGCTGACCAGCAGCCTGCCGCTGACGGGCCCCAGGTCCGTCATCACCAGGTTGTCGGCGACGCTCATGTCCAGCACGACGCCGGAGCGGTGCCGGTCCTCGGGGATCACGCCGACACCGGCGGCGTGCAGCGCGCCGGGCCTGCGCAGGTCGACGGCCTCGCCGGCGACGCGCACCTCGCCGCGGTCCGGCACGACCAGGCCCGCGAGCACGTCGCCGAGCGCGGACTGCCCGTTGCCCTCGACGCCGTACAGCCCGACGATCTCCCCGGCCCGCAGGCCAAGAGTGAAGCTCTCCAGCAGTGGCACCCCGCTGGGTGCGCCGACCGTGACGCCGGCCACCTCAAGCACCGCCGCACCGTCCCGAGCCGCGCCCGTGCTCAGGATGGGCGGGGTCAGGCCGAGCGCGGCGGCCTCCTCGCCGAGCGAGACCTCCCGGCCGACCATCTCGCGGGCCAGGGTGGCGGCGTCCGTGTCGGCGGTCGCCCGGCGGGTGACGACCCTGCCGCGCCGCAGCACGGTGACGCGATCGGTGGCGCCGAGGATCTCGGCCAGCTTGTGGCTGATCAGCACGACGGCCTTCGCCGGGAGGTCGCCGTCGCCGGTGACGGCACCGTCCCGCGCCGCGCCGTCGCCGGTGACGGCGCGGCGCAGGACGGCGAACAGGTCCCGGGACTCGGCCAGCGAGAGCACCGACGTCGGCTCGTCGAGCACGATCACGTCGGGATCCCGGCGCAGGCACTTGATGATCTCGACCCGCTGGCGCTGGCCGGCGGACAGCGAGTCGACCCGGGCGAGCGGGTCCACGGTGATGCCGTAGCGCTCGCCGACACGGACGACGTCCGCGCAGGCCTCGTCGCGGCGCAGGCGGCCCCGCCCCTGGCCGTGGCGCCCACGCGCGCCGGCCAGCCAGCCTTTGTGTGCCCCCTGCCCTCCAGCGGGAGCCAGGCCGCCGTCGCAGCGGTCGCGGCCCTCGCGGCCCTCGCCGAGGACGACGTTCTCCCAGACGGTGAGCGCGCCGACCAGGCTGAAGTGCTGGTGGACCATGGCGACGCCGATCCCGGCGGCGACGTGTGGGTCGGCCACGTCGACCGGGACGCCGTCGCGCAGGATCACGCCGCTGTCCGGGCGGACCAGCCCGGACAGCACCTTCATCAGGGTGGACTTGCCGGCGCCGTTCTCGCCGAGCAGCCCGTGGATCTCACCGCGCCGGACGGCCAGGTCGACGCCGTCGCAGGCGACCACCCGGCCGTACCGCTTCGTGATACCCCGCAGCTCGATGGCCGGGGCAGCGGACCGCGGGGGCCGCGGGGGCTGTGTCATCGTCGGTTCCGCTCCGTTCCCAGCGAGCGCTGCTCGGCGGTCCTGCGCTGGCGAGCTCGTCAGCCGCCGAGCTTGGCGACCTCGTCGGCCGGGACGATCTCACCCGAGCCGACCCTGGTGATGAAGTCGGCGACGGCCTTGTTCTGYTCGTCCGTGCCCTTGCAGAGCTTCACGGTCGGCACGGCGTCCTTGCCCATCCGCCACTTGCGGGTCTCGCCCATCTTCAGGTCGCCCGCGGCGAAGGCCTTCAGCGCGGCGGTGAAGTAGTCACCCGGGCTGAAGATGACCGACACGGCGAAGTCGGCCGAGGTGTCGCCGCACCGGTCGGTGCCCGGGGTGAGCGAGGGCACCCCGTGCTCGGTCGCGACCTTGGCCGCGGCGTCGGTCGCACCGCCGAGATACGGGTAGAGCATCTGCACGCCCTGGTTGATCTGGGCGAGCGCGGCCTCCTGGCCCTTGGCGGAGTCGTCGAAGTCGCCGGTGTAGGTGGCGACGACGTCCGCGCTCGGGATGACCATCCGGACGCCGGCCTTGAACGCCTTGTAGGCGACGACGGAGAAGTCCAGCTCGGGGCCGGTGACGTAGCCGGCCTTGGTCGCGCCCTTGTCCTTCATCAGCAGGCCCGCGGCGTACCCGGCGGCGAGCAGGCTCTCGTTGGCGTCATCCGTCGAGGTCGCGATGTACTTGGTCTGCTCGACGCCCTGCCCCGCGGCGACATACCAGTTGGCCTTGGCACAGGCCGGCTCGGCGGCGACCGGGATCGCGTCCTTGAGCTCGCTCGCGCCGACGGCGACCAGGTCGACGTTCTGCCGGCACATGTTGCGGGCGGCGCTCACCGCGTCGGCCGGGTTGAGCTTGTCCTGGGTGATGACCTTCCAGCCCTTCTCGTCCGCGAAGGTCTTGGCGGAGGCGACGAAGCTCTCGTAGTAGCCGTTGTCGTTGGTGTCGCCGGGGCTGAGGATGCCGATGACGACCTTGCCGTCGCCGTTCACGTCGGGCTGTTTCGCCGCGGCCGGGGCGCCGCTGCCCGTGTCCGTGGCGGTGTCCGTGGTGGTGTCCGCCGAGTTGTCGCCGCAGGCGGAGACCAGGAGCATCGACAGGGCCGCGGCCCCGGCGGCGAGGGCGGCCGTGCGTGKGCGCAGAGACCTAACAGTCACGTCGTAGTCGTACCTTCCGCGAATGAGCTGGTGAAAGATCGTGATGTCGCGGCCTACGACGTTGTAGGGCCGCCTCCGCCGGCCAGTGGACAAACCGGCCAGCGGGCGCGCCCGCCCTGAGGGTCCGAGGCAGGGTCCCTTACTGCCCTGAAGGCTAGACGAGCGGACGTCTCGCTCCCATGTGCCTTGGACACCAAGCGTTCCGGTCGGCCCTTGCCGCCCCTCGGTTCGTTACACGGACCTGTCCCGACCGCTACATGCCGGCAATCTCCGCGCGCGCCGCCGGCATCCGCGCCGCGGGCGGGATCTCCTCGGACGGGTCGTAGGGGATCCACCCAAACTCGATCATGGGCTCGAAGCTGGCAGCCCCGAAAGTCGGTCGGCCCGCGGTCTCAGTCGCCCCAGCGCTCGCGAATGGTGGCCGCGTCGGCGATGCGGAAGCGGCCGGTGTCGTCGCCGGGGCCGACCTGGCGGGCGTCCGGCGCGGCGACGACGACGTGCTTGCCGAACCTGGGCACCAGCGGCCGGTCGACGTCGCGGCGCAGCCAGACCCGCAGGAGGTGGCGCTGGTGGGCCCGGTCGGGGCCGTTGACGAACGCGGTCCGCGAGTGCAGCGCGGCGTAGTTCAGCAGCCACTGGATGTCGCCGGGCTGGAAGTCCATGTCCAGGGCGACGCCGGGCTCGTAGGTGATCTCCTCGACGAGCGCCAGCAGCTCCTTGCGCGCCGCGGTGAGGGGCGGCACGCCCGGGTAGCGGTGCGCGGACTCGATCATGTCGCCGCCGGCGTACATGCTGAACGTGCCCTGGGTCCAGCTGACGATCGGTGAGGTGTAGGTGTCGGCCGGGGCGTTCGGGTCCTGGCGGCGCCAGTCGTAGTGCCACGGCTCGAGGAGCAGCGGCGCGAGGTCGGGGCGGCGGGCCAGCACCTCGTTGTAGACGGTCGCGCCGCTGACCAGGCTGGACAGGCCGCCGGAGGCCGGCGGGCGCAGGCACATCAGCGCGACGGCGTCGGAGCTGTCGGAGTGGAACGGCAGCTTGTCGCGGGTCCGCGACGGCAGGCCGCCCTCCAGGTACTTCTTGTCCGAGACCCCGACGATGTGGTCGAGGACGTCGCCGAGCAGGTTCTGCCGCATCGGCTCGCCGAGGTGCAGCGCGAGGAGGTAGAAGATCGCGGCGGCCAGCGTGTCGTCGTAGCCGTCCATCCGCAGGCCGCGGATCAGCACGAAGCCGCGGCCGGAGTCCAGGTCGGCGCCGAAGACCCGGACCGCGTCGGCGCAGACCGGCAACGGGTACTCGGCGGCGGTGACGAACCGCAGGTCCGGGTCGTCGGCGACGAACCGGCGGCCGGCATCCTCCAGCTCGGCGATCTGGTCGCCACTCAGCCGGAAGATCCACTCGTCGGTCCCGGACAGCTGGTCGCCGCGCCAGACGAACGGCCCGCGGACCGGTTCCAGCGTCGTGGTCGTCGTCATCGGTGTGTCATTCCCTTCGCAACGGGTGAGCCCGGCCGGGGCGTCCGGCCGCTAGTCCTCGCTGACGACGGGCCAGGAACGGGGAACCTCGATGCCGGCGCGGGAGAGCAGGGCCGCGGAGCGCTCCCGCGCCCACGCCCACAGCTCACTCTCGTCGAGGGTCGTCACGTGGCCGTCGCGGACGACCGGGCGGCCGGCGACGAGCACGTCGCGGACGGTGTGGGTCGGCGCGTTCCAGACGAGCTGGCGGGCATGCTCTCCCAGCGGCACCCAGGCCGGGTCGTCGGTACGGAAGACCACGAGGTCGGCCTGCCTGCCCTCGACGAGGGCACCGGTCACCTCGCCGAGCCCGATCGCCTCCGCGCCGCCGACGGTGGCGACCTCGAACGCCTCGTGCGCGCGCAGCGGCGGCACGCCCTCGACCGGCGCGTCCTGGGACAGGCCCGCGAGCAGCCGGGCGGCGCCCAGCACGTCGACCCGGTCGCCGGCGTTGTGCGCGTCGCAGCCGAGCGCGAGCCGCCCGCCGGACCGCAGGAACGGCACGTGCCGCCCGGCCCTGGTCAGACCCTGGCCCAGGCGCAGGTAGGCCCACGGGCAGCACGCGACGGCCGTGCCCGTCTCGGCGAGCGTCGCGATCTCGCGTTCGGACATCCAGACGGCGTGGCCGAGCAGCAGCCGCGGCGAAAGGACGCCGAGCTCGGCCAGGTGCTCGGCCGGCCCACGCCCGCTGCGCTCGGCGTAGGCGTGCCGGTCGTCGACGCTGGGGGCCAGGTGCATGGTGAAGCCAGTGTCCAGCTCCTCGGCGAGCTGGGCGGCCCCGACGAGCAGCTCGTCGCTGGCCAGATAGTGCCCGACGAGCGTGACCCAGCCGGTGACCAGCCCGTCTCCGCCCGCGGCCGCCGGTGGGAACGCGCGGATCACCTCGGACTGGCGGGCGAGCGTCTCGCCGGCCGGCAGCGAGAACGGCACGTCCGGGGTGTCCCAGCCCCAGGTGCCGAGCGTCGCCCGGATCCCGGCCCGGCGCAGCGCGGCGCCGACCGTCATCGGGTGCGCGACGGTGCCCGGCTCGACGATCGTCGTCACCCCGGCCCGCAGCGCCTCGACCGCGGTCAGCAGCGCCGAGACCTCGTCGTCCTCGGCCTCGTGCGCCGCGTGCAGCGGCACCGCCCACTCGAAGATCGACGCACGCGCGTCGATGTCGTCGGGAATCGCGCTGCGCGCCAGCGGGTCCCCGGTCGTGTGCTGGTGCGCGTCCACCATTCCCGGGGTGACGACGCATCCCGTGGCGTCCAGCTCCGGCGTCCCCGGGAACATCGTCCGGACCGCGGCGGTGGACCCCACCATCGCGATCGTCGTCCCGCGCACCGCGACCGCCCCGCCGGCGACGACCCGCCGCCCCGCGTCCATCGTCACGACGTCCCCGCCGATGACGAGCAGGTCAGCGCCCGGCGCCCGCGGGCTCGGGCTGGTCGGCTCGGCTGTCATAGGCCGGATGCTAGGAACCACTCCGGCGAGCCCCTATGTGCTCGCGCCACAAGGCCGTGCCGGCGTGCTCACCACCAGCCGGGACATCGGGTGGCGATGCTCACAACCAGCCTGACAGACACCGTCCAACCCGACAGTGGTGTGGCGACGGACGTAACGGCGCCGCGACCGCCGCGCCGCCGGGTGCCGGCCTAGGGGTCGGGCGTTGCCGCTGTGGTCAGGTGGTGGGCGAGGGCGGCGGCGTGCAGGGTGGTGAGGCGGGCCGTCGTCGGGTCGGCGTTGGTGAGCCCGTCGACGAGGGTGGGCAGGCGGCGGCGCAGCTTCGCCGGCTGGGTGTCCAGGCGGTCGGCCACCGCGTCGAGGGTGCCGTCGGTCTCCAGGTAGGCCGACAGGAGGTCGACGCCGCCCGGGTCGAGGCCGGCGAGCACCCGTTCGGCGAACGCCCGCAGCCTGGCGGCCGGGACGCCCAGCAGGAGGCGTTCCAGGCCCAGCTCGTCGAACAGCAGCGTGGTCCGCTCCTGGTCCGGGGCGCGCTCGTGGCTGGTGCGCAGCAGGGCGAGGACGGCGTCCGCCGAGCGGAACGAGGCCGCCGTCTCCGCCGGGTCGGCCGGGTCCCCGGGGACCGCGGGCCCGGCGGCGGCCAGCACCGCGGGCGACGAGCCGAGCTGGTAGGCGAGGTGGCCGCACAGGCGGGCCAGCTCGGCGGGCACGTCACCGGACAGCAGCGTCCAGGCCCGCTCGCCCTCGCGCAGCACCGGGAAGCCGATCGATCCCCAGGCCGCCACCCAGGCGTCGGGATCCGTCCCCATGTACCGCAGGGCGACGCCGGCGTGCGGGATGCAGACGTCCAGGCCGAAGCTCTCCGCGACCCGGACGAACTCGGCCGCCGGCCGGATCGCGCCGTGCCGGATGTCGTCGATGACGACGTCCACCCGCCGGGCGAGCGCCGCCGCGTGCGCCTCCCGCCGGACCGCGACGATCGCCAGCGCCGTTCCGGCGACCGCGGCCAGTCGCCAGGCGCACGCGTCCGTCCCCTCCCCCGCGGCCGCCTCCACAAGCAGGGCGCCGAGGTAGCGGTTACCCATCCGGACCGGGTCGCCATGACCGCGCCAGCCGTCGCGGCACACGACCGGGGCGTCCGCTCTCCCCAGCGCGTCGCTGAGAGGAGGCCCGAGAGCCGGGCCGACCAGGAGCGCGGCCATGGCGACCGCGGTGCTGCCGCGGGCTGCCTGGCCGGCGGGGTCGGCGTCGGTCGGTTCGGAGGCCGCGAGGAGGTTGCCCGTCATGTCGAGGAGGCGGACCGAGCGGCCCACGGCACCGGCGAGCTGGGCCAGCAGTTCCGGCCATTCGGCCCCGTCAAGGGCGGCGGCGACGAGATCCGCCTCCAGCCGGGCCGGGTCGGGGCGAGTCACGGCGGTGGCGCCTGGCCGGGCTCGGTGGCGACGACGACGAGCTGGCCGGGCAGCAGCTGGCGGGTCGTCCACGGGACCAGGCCGACCTCGGCGAGCCAGGACAGCAGCGTGGGCAGCTCGATGACCTCGGCCTCGTTGGTGTTGGCGAGGATCGTGAGCGCCATCGACTGCGGCAGGCTGCCCTCCAGGTCACGCGCGGTGGGTGGCTCGGCGGGGCGGAAGTAGTCGGAGATGACGACGAACCCGCCGGGGCGCAGGGCACCGCGGGCGCGCAGCAGCAGCGCCTTGGCGAGGTCGGCCGACTGCAGGCCGATCACGTGGCCGATCGTCACGACCGCCGCCTCGCCGATGGGGAGCACCGCGTCCAGGTAGCTGCCGGGGAGCACGTCGAGGCGGTCGGCGACGCCGTGCTCGGCGGCGGCCGCCTCGGCGAACGGAATGATCGTCGGCAGGTCGACCGCGAGGGCGCGGGCACGCGGCCAGGCGAGCAGCATGCCGATCGCCCACGGCGCCGCGCCCGCGCCGAGGTCGAGGACCAGCGCGCCAGGGCCCGGGTCGGGCAGCAGCGCGGCGGTGGCCCGGGCGACGGCCTGCTGGGTGGGCGCGCTCGCGGCGGCGAGCCGGCCGTAGAACAGGCCGGCGTCGTCCTCGACGGAGCGGGTCGGCCGGCCGCGCCGCAGCGTCGCCGACAGCTCCGGCCAGGCTGTGCGCGGGCCCGGCGAGTGCCGGACCATCTCGACCATCGACAGCGGCGCGTCGCGCAGCAGGTAGCCGCGCGCCGCCGGGGTCAGCGCGAAGCACCGGTCACCGGTGGTCGTCAGCAGCCCGACGCTGACGAGGTAGTCGAGCACGACGGCGAGCCGGCCGGCGGCGACCCCGGTGGCGTCGGCCAGCTCGCCGAGGCGACGCGGCCCGCCGGCCAGCTCCTCGAACACGCCGAGGTCGAGCGCCGCGACCACCAGCCAGTACCGGGTGTAGCCGGTGATGACCTCCCAGACGGGTGTCGGCGGCCCGGCCGGAAACGCCAGCCCACCCGGCTGCGCCGTCCCCTCCGCGGTCATCCCCACCTCCCGTCCGCGCATCGTATGTACCCGCCCCGCCGATCCGCGCGGCCCCGGCCGCCGTCGCTAGAGCGCCGGGAAGTCGCTTTTGCGGATCTTGCAGTGGACGCCCTTGACGTCGTCGACGACCTGGCTCACGGCGAAGTCGGCGGCGGCGGACAGGTAGGCCATCGCGGTGGCGCGGCTCATCCCGACCCTGGTGGACAGGAAGCCGATGGCCGCGCGGGTGGCCTTGCGCATCGCCTCGTCGAGGTCGCGGTCCATGCCGATGGGCAGCCAGTACCGGTCGGTCTCGCCGAACGGCTCCCGCAGCGCGCCGATGACCCGGTCGGCATCGTGGCCCTTGAGCACGTCGAGGACGACGGTCGCCCGCAGCGGAGCCTCCAGCGCGGTGAGCGCGACCTCGCCGTCGCCCTGGGCGTAGTGCGGGTCGCCGACGTAGAACAGGCCGCCGTCGACCTGCACGGGCAGGTAGAAGGTGCTGCCGGCGCCGAGCATCGCGACGTCGTGGTTGCCGCCGTGCGCGCCCGGCGGGACGGAGCCCACCGGGGCGGTCGTGTCCGGCGCGACGCCCATGATCCCGAGGAACGGGGCGAGCGGGAAGACGGCCTCCGCGTTCGGTAGGCCGGGGTTGCCGAACGGCAGGACGCCGTAGTCGACGCCGCCGACGGTCCGGGTGCGGGTGAAGGTGAGCACCGAGCCGTAGCGCTCGGGGTGGTCCTTGTCGGCGTCGGGCTGGCGGACGGTGCCCTCGGGGAACTCGCCGGCCAGGCAGCCGAGGCCGTGGCGGTTGCTGATGACGCCGAACGCGGCCCGCAGCTCGAGGTCGGCGACGCGCACGCGCAGCACGTCGCCGGCCACGGCGCCGTCGACCTGGATCGGGCCGGTGACGATGTGTGGGCCGGCGTCGAAGCGGTGCTCGAGGCCGGACGCGGCGATCGCGACCTGGTCGGCCGGGATCTCCTCGGGCCGCACTCCGTGGGAGCCGAAGTAGGCGACCGGGTCGCGGCCCTGGTCCTCCAGGGCCCCCTCGTGGCTGACCGTGTCGACGGTGACCGCGGTGCCGGCGGCGACCCGCAGGACGGGCTCGGCCGCCGCGTTCGGCAGGAAGCCCCAGCGGACGGTCTCGGGCGTGGAGGCGAGGAAGGCGGCGCCCGTGGCCGGGCCGCCGGCGCTGCCGCCGGTACTGCTGTTGGTACTGCTGTTGGTACTGCTGTTGGTACTGCTGTTGGTACTGCTGCTGACGGTGGTGGTCATGCGGCAACCTCACGGTCGGTCGGGTCGGGAATCGGCGCGAGGGCCGGGGTGCCGGTGCTGGTGCTGGTGCTGGTGCCTGCGTTGACGTTGGCGTTGGAGTCGGCCCCCATGCCGCTGGACGAGACGCCTCGGCCGCCGCCTGGCCAGTTCTCGGTGTAGCGGCGCACCAGCCACTGGTTGAACTGCTGCTGTGCCTCCTCCAGGTAGGAGTACCGGCCGCGTGGGGCGAACCGGCTGGTGAGGCCCCGCTGGACGCCGGTGGTCGCCATGACGTCCTGGGCGACGATGCTGTTCACGCCGKCCTCGGAGAGCTGGAACCTCTCCTCGAAAAGCCGGTCGCGCAGCGCCTCGGGGTGGAAGAGGTAATGCACCTCGACCTCGATGTGGCCGGCGTCCTTCGGCCTGATCAGGAAGTAGAACGCCTGGTCGGGCGTGACGCCGAGGCACAGCGTCGGCGGCACCAGCGCGAACGCCGCCCGTGACCGCTCCTCCTCCGTCAGCCCCGGGAAGATCGGCAGCAACGCCTTCTGCAGCGCGTTGAAACCGCCGTCGGGGAAAAGGAACCCGTTGGTCCGGGCGATCGCGGCGTCGTCCGGCTCGTAAGGGAGGAACGACGAGCGGTTGGACGGGCAGAAGTCGTGCACGCCCGCGTGCAGCCGGCTGGCGTGGTAGCCGTCGTTGAAGTTCTCGAACATCACCTTCCAGTTCCACGGCATGGAAGGGCTCTCGAACGACTTGCGGGACACGCACGCGCCGAGCTCGTAGTGGGCGAACAGCTCGTCGAGCTTGGCCAGCCGCGGCGCGAGCGGCTCCGGGTCCGTCCGGAGACTGGTGAAGACGAATCCCTGCCAGATCTCGACCGGGAGCGACGGCAGTCCCCACCGGGACCGGTCGAAGCCCTCGGTGCGGTCCATCTCCCGGGCGCCGACGAGGCCACCGTCCAGGCCGTAGGTCCAGTGGTGGTACGCGCACTTGAACGCCCGGCAGTTGCCTCGGCCCTCGGAGACGAGCATGCCGCGGTGCTGGCAGACCGGTGAGAGCACCCGGACCGCGCCGTCCTGGCCGCGGACCAGGGTGAGCCGCTCGCCGATGATCTCGACGTTGACGAAGTCGCCGGGGTTCGGGACATCGGACTCGCGGCCCAGGCAGAGYCACTCCTGACCGAAGACGGCCTCCTTCTCGAAGGCGAAGAACTCCTCGTCCGTGTAACAGGTGGCCGGCAGGGTGCAGGCCTGGGCGGTGGGCAGGACGGAGGCGGCGAAGGACTCCAGCAGCTGCGGGCTGAGCACCGTCATGGCATCTACTCGCGTTTCGTCTCCGCGTGTCTCGCGCACGCGCGTCGTGAAATCGTCTACGGGTTCCGTACGGGCTCGGTGTCGGGACGGTTAGACCAGGGGCCAGCGGGCCTTGTTCGGCAGGCCCGAGCGGACGGTGATGGCCTCGCCGGCCGCCTGTGCCTCGGCGTAGAGGCGCTCCTCGTCGATCGCCGTGTGGTGGTAGTTCTCGACGACCCGGTGGCCGTCGACCCAGACGCTGTGGACGCCCCGGCCGTCGGCGGACCAGACCAGCTGGTTGGCGACGTTCAGCAGCGGGCGCCACTCGGGCCGGTCCGTGTCGTGCGCGACCAGGTMGGCCTTGCGGCCGGGCTCCAGCACGCCGATCTGGTCCTCGAGGTTCAGGCCGCGCGCGCCCGCGAGCGTCGCCATCTCGAAGGCCTGCTCGGCGGGGAACATGGTCGCGTCGCGGCGGGCGTCCTTGAACAGGCCGGCGACCAGGTAGGTCGCCCGCATCAGGTCGGAGTAGTTCGACGCGTTGTTGCCGTCGGTGCCGACGGCGACGTTGACGCCCCTGGCGACCATCTCCGGGAACTTCCCGATCTGGGTGACGCCGTAGGACACCTTCAGCGCCGTCGTCGGGCAGTGGGCGACGGACGTGCCGGCCCGCGCCATCAGGTCGATCTCGTTGTCGTCGACGTGGACGGCGTGCGTCAGGATCACGTTGTCGCCCAGGACGCCGAGGTCGGCCAGGTGCTCCATCGGGCGGCGGCCGTAGGTCGCGAGGAAGTACTCCGGATCCAGATGAGCCGGGGACATGTGGAACGACAGGCCGGTACCTCGCTCGCGGGCGAGCTCCGCCGCGGCCTTCCACAGGTCGTCGGTACAGGTGGTGTGGCCGACGAGGATCGGCCAGACCGACAGCCGCCCGTCCGCGACGCTCGCGAACCGGTCCAGCTCGTCGACCAGGCCCTTGATCGCCTCGTCCGTCGTCTGCCGGTAGACCTCGGGCTCCGGCGGGAGGTCCCACGTCCAGCGGCCGACCCGGCCGCGGATACCGGTCTCGACCAGCCCGTCGACCACGGCGTCGAGGAAACGGATCGTGCCGGCCTCGAGGAACGTCGTGGTGCCGGTGCGCAGCATCTCCAGCGCCGCGAGCTGGCCGGAGATCCGCTCCTCCCGCTCGGTGTAGTGGGAGTACAGCGGGGTGAGCCAGACGAAGACGTTCTCGAAGAACGGCGTGTCGTCCGGGACATAGCCGCGGGTCAGCGGCTCGCCGGTGATGTGGATGTGGGTGTTGACCAGGCCGGGGGTGAGCACGAAGCGCCGCCCGTCGACCAGCTCGCGGGCGCCGAACGCGGCCAGCACGTCGGCGGTGCGCCCGACGGCGGCGATCGTGTCCCCGTCGATCGCCACCGCGCCGTCCCTGATCACCCGGCGCTCCGCGTCCATCGTGACGACGAGGGCTCCGGAGATGATCGTGTCGACCTGGCGGGGAACGGCTCCGGCGGACACGGCCGACGCGGCGGACACGGCCGACGCGGCGGACACGGCCGACGCGGCCGACGCGGCCGACGCGGCCGACGCGGCGGACACGGCGGGCACGGTCTCTTCGGGCGGCATGCGTTACTCCCGGCTCTCGGACGGCGGATAGACCGACCCGAGGGGCCGCAGCCCGGGCCGCGGGGCAGGCCGGGCGGCGGGGCTGGGGCCGCCGGGGCGGGTCGCGGTGAGCACGGTCTGGCCGGCCAGCGGCGTGTAGGTCGGCCCGGGTGTCAGCCCGGCGCCGCGCGCCCAGCCGTACAGGTCCGCGGCCCGGAACGCGCCCTGGCCGCCGGTGGTCGCCAGGATCGTCAGCGCCATGAGCGTCTCGGTGGTGGCCGCGGGCGACGGCACGTCGGGGCGCGGATAGTCGGCGACGACGAGGGTCCCACCGGGCCGCAGCGCGGCGGCGGCGCGGGCGACGAGGCGGCGGGCGGCGGTGCGCGGCTCGGTCCGCAGCACGTGGCCGAGGATGACGACGTCCGCGCCCCCCGCCGGTAGCTCCACCCGGTGGAAGCTGCCCGCGACGACGTCCAGCCGGTCGCCGGCGGGGTCCGCGGCCGCCGCCTCACGCGTGACGTGGACGACCTCGGGCAGCTCGACGGCGAGCCCGCGGGCGTCCGGCCAGGCCCCCAGGAACGCCAGCGCCCATGGGGCCGCGCCGGCGCCCAGGTCGACGACCAGCGCCTGATGACCGCTCGGGGCCGCGAGCTCGCGCGCGACGGCGGCGGCCACACCCCGCTGGAGCGGCGCCGTGGCGCGCGCGAGGTTCGGGTAGAAGGCGCCGGGGTCGTCCTCCACCCGGGCGCTCGGGGCGCCGCGGCGCAGCGTCTCGGCGAGCTCCGGCCACCGCTCGTGCGGGCCGGGCGCCTCCCGGACCAGCCTCGCCATCGAGCGCTGGCCGTCCCGGAGCAGGTAGTTCGCGGCGACGAGGCCCAGGTTGTACACGAGCCGGCCCGAGCCGGCGGCGCGGCCGGCCGGCTCGGGAGGCCCGGCCTGGCTGGGCGGCCCGGGTGGGCTGGGCGGCGGCTGGGATCCGATCGTCACTCCCGGGACCTCGGGGGCCGCGGTGAGCAGTCCCATCACGACCAGGGCGTCGGCGAGCAGCCCGGCACGGTGGATGTCGACGCCGACCGCCTCGGCCAGCGCCGCCGCGTCGAGCGGCCCGGACGCCAGCGCCTCGAACAGGCCCAGGTCCAGCGCGGCGACGAGCGCCCAGTACCGCCGGAAGCCATGGATGATCTCCCAGACGGGCGCCGGGGTCGGCGGCATCCCGGGAGGGAGCATCGCCGGAGGCTGCGTCGCCGGAGGCTGTGCCGCCTGAGGGAGCGGGCTCGGCCACCGCCCTGACGGGGGGTTGGGGGCGGCCGAGCCCGCGTTCTGGGGGGTGGGCACGGGAGTGGAGGAAGGATTCGTCACGGCCTTAGGAGTACCTTGCCGATCGCCCGACGTTCCTCCAGTCGGGTCTGCGCGGCGGCCGCCTCGGTGAGTGGGAACTCCGCGTCGACCGGCGTGACGAGGCCGCCGCGCCAGTAGCGCTCCAGCACCTCGGCGAACTCGCGCGCCGAGTACGGGTCGGAGCCGAGGAAGCGCAGGCCGAAATGGAAGGCGTATTCCAGCGGGATCGTCACCTCGGGTCCCGTGGTGTCGCCGACGAACACAAGCCGGCCGCGCGGTGCGAGGCTGAGGATCGACGCCGGCCAGGTCGCGGGGCCGACGTGGTCGAGCACCATCTCGACGCCACGCCCGCCGGTCACCTCCCTCACAGCGCAGGCGACCTTCTCGGTCGGCGTGCCCGCGCCGGCGAGCACCAGGTGGTCGGCACCGATGGAACCCGCGAACGCGAGCTTGTCCTCGCTGGACGCGGTGGCGATGACGGTGGCGCCGAGCTGCTTGGCGAGCTGGATCGCCGCGAGGCTCACGCCGCTGGCGGCGGCGTGGATGAGCACGCACTCGCCCGCGATGAGCCCGCCGGTGGCGCTGACGGCGTGCCAGGCGGTGGCCCAGATCGTCGGGACCAGCGCCGCCTCCTCCAGCGGCACATGGCCGGGAACGGGGTAGGTGCCGCGGGCCGGGACCTTGACGTACTCGGCGTAGCCACCGGGAGCGGTCGCGCCGACGATCGTGGTCGCGGGACAGTAGCCGTCGTCGCCGGCGAGGCAGGCCGGGCACTCCCAGCACGGCACCGCCGGGTTGACGACGACCCGGTCGCCGACGGCGACGGTCACGACGTCCCTGCCGACAGCGGCGACGGTGCCGGCGACATCCATGCCGGCGACATGGGGCAGGGTGAATCCGGGAATCTTGGCCGGGCCGCGGCGCCGCATGACGTCGAGGTGGTTCAGGCCGCACGCGGCGACCTGGACGACGACCTCGCCGGGGCCGGGCGCCGGGTCGGGAAGCGACTCGACGGCGAGCACCTCGACGCCGCCGAACCCGTTCTGTACGACCGCTCGCACGCCAGCCTCCCGCCGTCGAGTGATGCACCGGGCCAAGCCACACCGAGCCAGGCCAGATCGGGCCGCGGGCACGCGGCGACGCGGCCTATGGCGCCCCTGGTCACGCCTCGCCGCGGCCTGGTGAGACAGCCACCGCCAGCGCTCCCGAGCGGCGCCCGCGGGCTCGGCGGGGAACGTCTCGGGCCCGGGGACGCCAGGCGTTGGCGACAGCTGAGAACGTAGGCCGCCGGCGCCGCCCGGCCGATGTGCCCGGCGCACAAACGCGCCCGGCGTCCGCTGAGCCAGATGGGCGCTGGCCGCCGCCGACGGCGAGGTCGCGTAGCACGCCCGAAACGCGCCGGCCGGAGCTCGCCCACCGGGAGCCCCGGCAACGACAAGGCCCGGCGCGTCACGGGGACGCGCCGGGCCTCATATCTCGGGGGGTGCTTGCCGAGCCGGCCTCCGCCGGCCGCGCTGGGCCGGATCGCGGGACCGCGGTCCGCGGGACCGCGGTCCGCGGGACGCGGCGATGGCGGCTCGGCTGGTCGAGCCGGGGCTCAGCCGGTGACCTGCACGGGGGCGGCACCGACCGGGCTCACGCCGGCGGGCGCCGCGCCGGCACCGACCGGGACGCCGGCACCGCCGGGCCCGCCCTCGGGACCAGCACCCCCAACCGGGGCGACACCGCCCGCCGGAGCGCCACCCCCGACAGGAGCGCCACCCCCAACAGGAGCGGCCGCGGCCGCGGGTGCGGCGGCGGGAGCGGGGTCGGGCCCCGCCGCGACGGGCCCGGACTCCGCCGCCTGGGCCTCGGCCGCCGAGTCGACGGGGAGCGACTGCTCGGGGCCCGTCAGGGTGGAGTCGCTCGCGGCCGTGCCGGGCTCGGTGGCGGCCAGCGGGGTGTTGAACTTGTCGTCGGGGATGGTGAGGTTCGCCGGCGGTGAGGTGACCGTCGTGCCCTCCGACTCGACGATTCCGGTGGCGGTCGCGACGTCGGTGATGAATGACTGGTCGTAGTCACCCTGAGTCGTCACGTAGGTGGCGGTGCAGGTCTTCGACGCGCCCTTGATGAGCGGCCCGTCGGGGCAGGTGATGGGCGACAGCCCCGCGTGCGAATCCTGCACGGCCACGCCATACAGCGTCTTGTCTCCATTGTTCGTGATCAGGTAGGACAGAGTCAGCGTCTGGCCGGGACCGGTGAAGGACGCGGGCTGGGACGACGTGTCCAGGGCAAGTGGGTATGACGCCGCGTCGGCGCTCGCGGCGTCCGGGCCGAGGATGATGACCACCCCGGTCGTGGCGACGAAACCCGCGAACGCGAACGCGGCCGGCGCCGCCAGCCTCGTGGACAGAAAGGACAACCGGGCCCGCGGCCCGGACCTGCCGGCAATACGCACTACAGCTCCTCGAACTCCAAGCCCGGCGCACCGGCGAGATGTCTCGTCGGGGCGTACGGCGGGACGCAGTCGGCAATACTCTCCGCACCCAAGAGTTACACAACGTAATCAGTTAGCTACATAACGTCGATCGGCGTGTCGGCGCCCAGGGCGGAAGGTCGCTGGCGCGACCGTCGCCGGGCGCCGTGTCGGGCGCCCAGGGCGCCCTCCCGGCCGGTTTCGGGGCTGAGGTGTACGGCCGGGGCCGGTGCGGGGCGGGGTTCGGAGATGGGTCGCGTCGGTAGTGCGCGCTTGCGCTGTCACCAGCAGCGGCGGGGCGTCAACCGACGGGCGAGAGCGGCGAAAGGGCGGGCCGTCAGAGGACGGGGCTGCCGGAGATGGTGATGGGGGAGCCGGCGGGGACGGCGCGTAGGGGTGCCAGGTCGGGTAGGTGCAGGCGGACGCAGCCGTGGGAGACCTGGGCACCGTTGTCGCCGATCTCGGCGTCGGCGCCCAGCGGGCCGTGGATGCCGACGATCGCGTCTCCGGAGGAGTCCCAGTCCGTGATCGACGTCGAGTGCGCCGAGGTCACCAGGATGAAGTCGCCGTAGCCGGGCCCCGGCGGCGGGGCGAACAGGGCCAGGAAGAACTCGCCCGTCGGCGTCGGGTCGTCCGGTGTCCCGACGCCGGCCGGGGCGTCGAGCGTCACCTTCCCGTGCTCGAAGAGGCGCAGTCGCTTCGCCTGGACGTCGATCGCGATCCGGTAGGCGCTGCTGACCAGCCGCGCGTCGGTGGCGCGGATCCACGCGGTCGAGAAATTCGGCCGCTGCGCGAGGCGGACCCGCAGCCAGCCGGGCCGGCTGTCGATCACCGGCAGTGCCGACGGCGCGCCGCGCCACGCCCCCGGCACCACGCCGTCGCGGGCATCCTCGTCGGGCGCGGTGAACCGCGGCACGTCGTGGGACAGCTGGGCGATCACCGTGACGTCGGGCGGAACCGTGACCCCGTCGGTGGCGCCCGGCCGCGGGGTGGCGCCCGGCGCGCCGTCCAGCAGCCCTCGAGGCTGGTCGGCGCGGCCGATCACCAGGATGAGCGCCACCAGCACGCCCGCGGCCATGGACAACGCCGCCACCGCGAGCCCCAGCCTGGACCTCATGCCCGCCTCCCTCGTGGCCCGCGACTCCTCCGCGCCGCGTCGTCTGGTAATCATCCAAACACGTTTAGCGACGACAATGGTCATCCCGAGGCGGGCCAAGCGGGTCGGCCGCCACCCCGACGCAAGGCCCGGCGCCACGGGCCGGCGACAGTAACGGGAAAGGAGACGGGCGAGACRGCCACCGCGAGCCGCCTCCGTCGAGCGGGCGGGAGGCGTGGCGGCAGGGGGATTTGTGCCGACAGCACATCGGTCACACGAAGCCGTCGTTCCTAGCATTCCGGCCAGAGAGGCGGCCCGCCAGTGGCGTCGGGCCAGCCGCCGCGGCACGGACCCGCGGCCGGCGGCCGTGCCCCGTCACACGCGGGGTAGGGCAGGTACAGCAGCACTGACCAGGTCCGCACGCGGGTTCTCGACCTCGGCACCGCCGAACCACGCGGGCCCGCCCGCCAGGGCGCGGCCCGACAGAGCCGACCGACCGGTGACGACGAGCACCGGCAGCTTCAGAGGAGTGACGCCGGTGACCACCGACACGACGCACACCGCGGCATCCCCGGGGGAGACCGGCGGCTCCGGGATCAGCCAGCCTCGCTGGACGCACATAGCGCTGCCGAGCGGCGACCTCGACAAGTCGATCGAGTTCTACACGACCATGACCCCGCTCGTCGTCGTCGCCACCCGCGAGGACGCCGACGGCCGCAACGCCTGGCTGTCCAACCCGGGCCAGTGGGAGACACCGTTCGTCCTGGTGCTCTCCGCGTTCAACTCGGCCGCCGGCACCCAGCAGGGCATCATGAAGCCCTTCGCGCACATCGGCATCGAGGTCCCCAACCGGGAGGACATCGACGCGATCGCCGAGAGGGCCCGCGCCAACGGCAGCCTGTGGTGGGAGCCGAGGGAAATGCCCGACCCGATCGGCTACATCTGCGCGGTCCATGACCCGGACGGCAACGTCATCGAGTTCAGCCACAACCAGCGCGTCTTCTCGACCGTCCGCAAGTTGTGGGGCCCGGAGCCTTCGTGACGACCCAGGCTCCCCGACCCGGCCCGGCCGATCCGGCGAGCGCTGACCCTGGTGTTGGCACCGGCACCGGCACCGATAGGACAGACGGCGCGGGTGACACGGCGGACGGCGCGGCATCGGGAGGCGGCTGGAGTGGGCTGCCGGCGCCGGCAGCCGCCTACGTCGCCGCGATGAACGCCGGCGACCCGGACGCGATCGCCGCCTGCGTGACCGCCGACTTCCGCAACGAGCACGCCTCGGCGCATGGCGGCGGCTGCGTGGGAAGGGCGGCCTACCGGGAACGGCTGCCGGGCTTCCTGGCCGCCTTTCCCGGCCTGCGCTACTCCCCTGACCCGGACCAGGCGCCGGTCGCCGCCGGCGGCCGGGTGGCCATGCCCTACCTGATGACGGCGGCGCTGCCGGCCGGCCCGCTCCGGCTGCGCGGCCTGTGGCTGCTGACGCTGCGGGACGGGCGGGTGGCGGCCCGGCTCGACTACTGGGACAGCGGGGCCGTCCCCCAGTAGTGGGCACACGAGCGGTGAGACGCGCGCCGCGGGAGCAGGACGCTGGGTGACGCACCTGGTCAGGCGGCCGATGTGAGAATGCCGTCCCGACGGCGGGATGGCGTCGGCACCTGAGTTCGCGTGCGATTCTCACAGAGGTGCCCGAACCGGGATATCCGGCCGCGCAAGGACGCCGGGGCGCCGAGGTGGCAAGGGCGACATCGAGGTCGCCGGCCGTCGACATCGAGGTCGGCATCGATCTTCCGCCATGCTGCCCTCGAGAGGATCTGACGTCGTGGCGAACCTCGAGCTCCTCGCCCTTCCTCGGCCCGGGCGGCAGGTGATCGCCAGCCCACCTAACGTGATCTCTGTGCCTCCTCAGTCGCCCGGCCCGGGCCGGGACACGCCGCCGCCGCGACCACCCGCGCCGCGGCGCGACCCGGCGGAACTCGCCAGGGAACTGACCGAGCTCGCCCTGTCCGGCAACGGCTGGCGTCCGATGATCCGCACGATCGCGTCCGCCACCGGCCGGTCGGTTCGCCTGCTCGACGTGCACGGCGGCGTGCTCGCCGCCAGCGGACCGGCCGGCGCCGAGGCCGCCGGCCTCGCCCCCGACGAGACACCCGCGGTCAGCGGTGTCGTCGGCGGCGTCCCGGCGCTGCTGGCCCGCCCCGGGTTCACCGAGGTGACCTGCGAGGACGGCTGGCGCGGCCGGGGAGCGACGGTGCGCGCCGGTTCCCGCTACGTCGGCCTGGCGCTGGTCGCCATCGACCCCGGCGAGACCGACCTGGGCTGGCTGGACGCGCGGGTGAGCGCCGCGCTCACCGCGCTCGCGATCGTCGCGGTCCGCCAGGACGCCGAGGCGGCGGCCCGCGCCGAGAGCGCGAGCCGGCTGATGAGCGAGCTGCGCTTCGGCTCGCCGCGCGGCCACGACGAACTGTTGCGCTCCGCGGCCCGGTTCGGCCTGGACCTGACCGTGCCGCACGCCGCCGCGCTGTTCTACTACGACGGCCGCCACGGCCGGACGTGGACCACCGGCCTGACCTGGATCGAGAACGGGGCCGCGCAGGACGGCGAGCTGGGCTGGACGGTCCTCACGGGCGACGTCGAACGCGAGCTGGCCCGGATCCGCGACCGGCTGCAGGGCATGGTCGGGCCGGACCGCCCGGTGCTCGCCGCCGCGGGCCCGGTCGTCACCGACAATGGTCACGACCTCGCCGAGACCGCGGCCTCGTTCGCCGAGGCGGAGGCGGTGCTCGCCCTGCTGCGCCACCGCGGCGACGCGACCACCCTGGTGCACTCGCAGCTCGGCCTGGTCGGGCTGCTGCTCGCCGTGCCCCGCGGCCGGCTGGAGGCGTTCGCCCGCGCCGAGCTCGGCCCGCTGCTGGAACGCCCCGACCTGCTGGAGACCCTGGCCGCCTGGCTCGATACGAACGGCAGCCGGGCCGCCGTCGCCGAGCGCATCCACGTCCACCGCAACTCCGTCGGCTACCGGATGAACCGGGTCCGCGACCTGCTCGGCCTCCAGGAGGACGAGCCGGCCAGGATGTGGCGCCTGCACGCCGCCGTCGTCGCCCGCGAGGTCCTCCAGGCGCTCTCGGCGGCCCCGCCCCAGCGGGACAGCCGCCGCGCTGGCGGAGGGGCGCGTCCCGCCATTCCAGGAGTTGACTGACCGGCTGGCCCACCGGTGGACCGGCCCACCGATCGGCTGGTCGGCTGGTCGGCTGGTCAGCCAGCGGATCGGCGGTGTCGCGGGCGGGCGGCGTCAGCCGTTCTTGCGCGCGGCGACGTGGAAGCCGGGCAGCTCGCCGCCGCCGTGGACCTCGAGGTCGGCGCCGGTGACATACCCGGCGAGTGGGGAGGCCAGGTAGAGGCAGGCCGCGGCGACGTCCGCGGGCGCGGCGGCGCGGCCCATGGGCACGACCGCGTCGATCGCGGCGGTCGCCTCGCCGTAGAAGCCGCCGGCGTCGACGGCGGTGTTCGCGAGCCCGACCGTGACGTGGTTGACCCGCACCTTGGGCGCCCACTCCAGCGCGAGCGACGCGGACAGCGCGACCAGGCCGGCCTTGGCCGCCGCGTAGGCGGACGAGCCGGGCGCCGGGCGGCGCCCGGACACGCTGCCGATGTTGACGATCGCCCCGCCACCGTCCTGGGCCTGCATGACGGCGTTCGCGGGCTGGCTGACGTAGAAGGCGGCGTGCAGGTTGAGGGCGACGACCCGCTCGAAGAACCGCGGCGACACGGTGGCCGCCTCGGCGGCCGGCGCACCCCCGGCGTTGTTGACCAGGACGTCGAGCCGTCCGTGCCGCTCGACGGCGGCGTCGACCACGGCCCTGGCCTGCGCGGCGTCGCGCACGTCGGCGGCGACGAAGCTGGCCACGCGCCCCTCGACCGCCGGTAGCGCCCGCGGTTCCTGGCGCCCGCACACGACGACCTCGGATCCGGCCGCGAGAAACGCGAGCGCGATGGACCGGCCGATCCCCCGGGTCCCCCCGGTGACGACCACTGTCCTGCCCTCGAAACTCGGCCCATGCGCGGCCACGGCTACCGCCGCCGCGACGTCATTCTCGACTCCCACCATCCCGACCACCTCGCCCCTCAAGATCCTCACGATGCGTGACCATTCGTAAGCGGCTGAGCGGCCCATAGACGAACGAACGCAGGCCACCGGAATAGCTGCCCCGCCCCCAAGCCCGCCCGCACGGCGCCTCTCCCACGACAGCCCTCAGCGATCACCAATCTGTGTCATTTGAGCGTGCCGATCGGCACGCTCAAATGACACAGATCCAAACCGGGTCGCGTAAGTGTGTCGGATGGGCGTGTCTATAGAGGGGGTGAGCCACCACAGTTCGCCCGTCAGAGGCGTTCGATGATGGTGACGTTGGACTGACCGCCGCCCTCGCACATGGTCTGGAGGCCGAAGCGGCCATCGGTGCGCTCCAGCTCGTGCAGCAGGGTGGTCATCAGTCGGGCGCCGGTCGCGCCGAGCGGGTGGCCGAGCGCGATCGCGCCGCCGTTGACGTTGACCTTGTCCAGGTTGGCGCCGGACTCGACCGCCCAGGCGAGCACGACGGACGCGAACGCCTCGTTGATCTCGACCAGGTCGATGTCGTCGAGCGTGCGGCCGGCCCTCGCCAGGGCATGCGCGGTCGCGGGGATCGGCGCGGTGAGCATCCAGACCGGATCGGCGCCGCGCACCGACAGATGGTCGATGCGGGCGCGTGGGGTCAGCCCGTGCGTGCGCAGCGCCGCCTCGCTGGCGATCAGGAGCGCGGCGGAGGCGTCCGAGAGCTGGCTCGACGTCGCCGCGGTCACCCGCCCGCCCGGCGTCAGCGTCGGCAGGGAACGGATCTTCGGCCAGTTCGGCTCGCGCGGCCCCTCGTCGGCGGCGAGGCCGAAGGCGGGCACGATCTCCCGGTCAAAGCGCCCCTCGGCGCGGGCCGCGATCGCCCGCTCGTGCGAGCGGACCGCGAACTCCTCCATCACCTCCCTGGTCAGCGACCACTTCTCGGCGATCATCTCCGCCGAGCGGAACTGGGAGACCTCCTGGTCTCCGTACCGGGCACGCCAGCCTTCCGAGCCGCTGAACGGATCGGGGAATCCCAGCGCCTGTCCCGCGGTCATCGCGGCGGAGATCGGGATGGCGCTCATGTTCTGCACGCCACCCGCGACCACCAGGTCGGCGGTGCCGGACATGACCGCCTGGGCGGCGAAGTGCACGGCCTGCTGGGAGGAGCCGCACTGACGGTCCACGGTCGTCCCCGGCACGTGCTCCGGCAGCCCGGCGACAAGCCAACAGGTACGCGCGATGTCGCCCGCCTGCGGGCCGACGGTGTCGACGCATCCGAAGATCACATCATCGACCGCGCCCGGGTCGACCCCGGACCGCCCCATCAGCGCGTTGATCGCGGCGGCGCCCAGGTCGGCTGGGTGTATGCCCGACAGCGCGCCCCCGCGTCGTCCTACCGGGGTCCGGACCGCTTCGACGATGTATGCCTCCGCCACGGCCACAGACGCTACCAAGCGCTTGCTCGGGAGACCAGCGATTCGTGGCTACGCCGCGGCCGGAGCGCGCAGGTCGGTGGCGGCGGCGCGCAGGCAGTCGGCCAGCGCGCGGGCGGCCGGCGTGGGCTGGCGGCCGGCGGGCTCGGTCACGCCGACCGACGAGCCGAGCGAGGGCAGCGCCACGGGCAGGTGACACAGCCCCGGTTCGTCGCGGATGACGAGCTCGGGCAGGGCCGCGACCGAGTCGGTGTGCAGCAGCAGGTGGCGGGTGGTCAGGATCGACATGCACTCGACCCGGTCGGCCGGCAGCGGCAGGGCCTCACGCAGGAACGCCGCCTCCAGCTCGCGGCGCAGCGCCGTCTCGGCCACGGGCACCACCCACGGGTAGTGGATCACCTCCGCGAGCCGGGCGGCTCCCGCGACGGCCGCCGGGTGCCCCGCGCGGGTGACCAGGCGGATCGGCTCGCGGTAGAGCGTCTCCTGGCGCAGCCGCTCCGCGTCGTCGAGCACGGTGAGCCGGCCGACGACGAGGTCGAGCGTGCCGGCGAGCAGCTCGGCGGTGAGCGCCTCGGGGTTGGCCTCCCGCACGATCACGGTGACCTTCGGCCGCCCGCTCTTGAGCCGCGCGATCGCGAGTGGCAGCAGCAGGTTCGAGCCGGCGAGGTAGGTGCCGACGGCGACCGTGCCGGTGTCAGCCCCGGCCAGCTCCGCGAGGTGGTCCGACGCCGACCGCAGCTGGGCGAGCACGGCCCTGGCGTGGTCGACGAACGCGTCCCCGAAGGGGGTGGGCGCGAGCCCGCGCGGGCCGCGGTCGTAGAGGCGCACACCCAGGATCGACTCGACCTCGTGCAGCGCCCGGGTGACGACCGGCTGCGTCACGTGCAGCCGCTCGGCGGCCCGCACGACGCTGCCGGCCGAGGCGATCGCGTCGACCAGGACGAGATGCCGGATCTTGAGCCGCCCGTCCAGGAGCTGAGGCCGTTCCATCCCGCGAAGCTATACCCATCCAGGCATAGCTCCCCACTCCCTCGGTATTTGCGGAACATATCTGGGGGCCAGACACTGAACCCATGCAGTCGCCCAGCCGATCGACCAGTCCCGGCCCGGCGCCGTCCCAACCGCCGGGCACGCTCGCGAGCCGGYGGACGGACCGGCCGGGAACCCCGACGATCGCCGGGCAGGAGAGGCCCGCGCCGCCCACGATCCGCGGCTTCGTCGACGGCGGCTACGCGGAGTCCGAGGGCGGGGCCTGGGACAACGTCGACCCGGTCGACGGCTCGGTCCGGTCCCGCGTCCAGGAGGCCGACGCCGCACTCGTGGACCGGGCCGTTCGCGCCGCCCGCGCCGCGCTCGACGGCGCCTGGGGCCGCACGTCGGTGGCCGAGCGGGCGGTCCTGATGCGCCGAATCGCGGACCGGATCGAGGAACGGTCCGAGCAGTTCGCCCGCGCCGAGAGCGGCGACACCGGCAAGCCACTGACCCAGGCCCGGGAGCTGGACGTCGCCCGCGCCGCCGCCAACTTCCGCGCGTTCGCCGACACGGTCGCCGCCGCCGGCCAGCCGTCCTTCCTCACGGACCTCGCCGGCGGGAAGCAGGCGCTGAACTACGCGGTGCGCAGGCCGCTCGGCGTCGTCGCCGTGATCGTGCCGTGGAACCTGCCGCTGCTRCTGCTGACCTGGAAGGTCGCGCCGGCGCTGGCCTGCGGCAACGCCGTCGTCGTCAAGCCCAGCGAGCACACCCCGGCGACGGCGGCGATGCTCGCCGAGGTGCTCGCCGAGGCCGGCGTCCCGGACGGCGTCTACAACGTGGTGCACGGCTTCGGCCAGGGTTCCGCCGGCCAGTTCCTCACCGAGCACCCCGGCGTCGACGGGGTGACCTTCACCGGCTCGTCGGCGACCGGCACCGCGATCATGCACGCGGTGGCGCCCCGGGTCCGCCAGGTCTCGTTCGAGCTGGGCGGCAAGAACGCCGCGGTCGTGTTCGCGGACGCGGATCTCGAGGCGACGCTGGCGGGCCTGACCCGCTCGGTCTTCGCCAACACCGGCCAGGTCTGCCTGTGCACGGAGCGGGTCTACGTCGAGCGACCCGTCCTCGACGAGGTGGCCAGCGGCCTGGCCGAACGGGCGAAGGCGCTGAAGCTGGGCCATCCGGACGACCCGGCGACCACCACCGGCCCGCTGATCTCGGCCGAGCACCGGGAGAAGGTGCTGAGCTACTACCGGCTCGCGCGGGAGCGGGGCGCCCAGGTCCTCGTCGGCGGCGGCGTGCCGGAGCTGGGCGGCGGGCTCGACGGCGGGTCGTGGATCGAGCCCACCCTGTGGACGGGGCTCACCCACGCCGACCGGCCGATGCGCGAGGAGATCTTCGGCCCGTGCGCCGCCCTCGTCCCGTTCGACACCGAGGACGAGGCCGTCCGCCTCGCCAACGACACGGACTACGGCCTCGCCGCGGCGGTCTGGACGACGAACCTCTCCCGCGGCCACACGGTCGCCCAGCGGATGCGGGTCGGCCTGTCCTGGGTGAACACCTGGTTCCTGCGCGACCTGCGCTCCCCGTTCGGGGGCATCGGCCTGTCCGGCATCGGCCGGGAGGGCGGCGAGCACTCGCTGGACTTCTACACGGAGCTGACCAACGTGTGCGTCGCCCTGTGAGCGCGGGCGGGTCCTCCGGGCATCGCGAGGCGGGGGCGGCGAGGGTGGTGGAGGCTGTGGAGGCTGTGGAGGCGACGAACGGGCGGAGCGGACCAGAGGCACCGCGTTCGACGGGTTTCCTCGAGGAGACGGCGGACTATCTGGAGGGGGCGCGGCTGCGGGCCGAGGCGGTGCCACAGCTGCCACCGGGGCTGCCGCTGGCGGACGCGTACCGGATCCARCACGCCGTCGTCGGCCGGCGGCTGGCCCGCGGCGAGCGGCTGGCCGGCACGAAACTCGGGATGACCAGCAGGGCCAAGATGGCGCAGATGGGGATCTCGGAGATCATCTGCGGCCAGCTCACCGACGCGATGATGGTCCCCGACGGGGGGACGGTGGACCTCGCCAGGCTGATCCATCCCAGGGTGGAGCCGGAGGTCGCGTTCCGGCTGGCCCGGGATGTCGACCTGACCGGTCCCGACGCGGAGGTCGACATCCTCGCCTGCGTCGACGCCGTCGCGCCGGGACTGGAGATCATCGACTCGCGCTACGCCGACTTCCGGTTCAGCCTGCCGGACGTGGTCGCGGACAACACCTCGGCCGCCTTCTTCGTCGTCGGGCCATGGCGTGCCCTGGACGAGGCGGCGCGGGAGGCGCTCGGCGACCTGGTGGTCGAGCTGGTGATCGACGGCGAGGTCGTCGAGCGGGGGTCGACCGGCGAGATCCTCGGTCATCCGCTGGACGCGCTGCGGGCGCTGGTCCCGCTCGCGCGCGAGCGCGGTTTCCCGCTGACCGCCGGCCAGGTACTGCTGGCCGGCGCGGCGACCGCGGCCGCGCCGCTGCGTCCCGCCCGGGTCGAGGCCCGGGTCGCGCGTCTCGGCACCGCGAGCGCCGTCGCGGAGCGCGCATGACCGCCGGATCCGAGACCGCGTCCGGACCGCGGGGCGCTCGGGACGCGGATCCCGGTCCACGTCCCGCGGCCGCCGGGGCGAGCGGCAGGCCGAGCGACGCGCGGGCCGTCGCCGGGCCGAGCGACGCGCGGGTCGTCGCCGGGACAGCCAGGCCGCGGGGGCGGTTCCCGCAGGTGCGGCGGGCCGGCGACTTCGTCCACGTCTCGGGGACGTCGTCGCGGCGGCCGGACAACACGTTCGCCGGGGCCGAGGCCGACGAGCTGGGGACGACGTCGCTCGACATCCGGGCGCAGACCAGGGCCGTGATCGAAAACCTTGGCACGCTGCTCGCCGCCGCCGGCGCGGGCCTGTCCGACCTGGTCAGCGTCACCACCTATCTCGTCAGCATGAACGACTTCGGCGGCTACAACGAGGTGTGGGCCGAGTTCTTCGACGAGACCGGACCGACCAGAACCACCGTCGCCGTCCACCAGCTGCCACACCCATTGCTGCTGATCGAGATGCAGGCCATCGCATACGTTCCGAGACGCAGAGAGGGCGGCTCATGACGCTTCCTCAGCCGATCAACTTCCCGAAGTGGATCGAGGAGAACCAGCACCTGCTTAAGCCGCCGGTGGGCAACAAGACCCTGGTGGTGGGCGACGACTACATCGTGCAGGTCGTCGGCGGCCCGAACGCCCGAACCGACTATCACGTCGATCCGTACGAGGAGTGGTTCTACCAGCTCGAAGGCACCATGCACGTCAACGTCATCGACGACGACGGCGCCCCTCGGCGCGTCGAGATCCGCGCGGGCGAGACCTGGCTGCTGCCCCGCGACGTCCCACACTCGCCACAGCGGCCCGAGGCCGGTTCGATCGGCCTGGTCGTCGAGCGGATCCGCGAGGAGGGGCTGCTGGAGAAGTTCCAGTGGTACTGCCCGAACTGCGCGGCCCTGGTGCACGAGACGGAACTGCAGGTCCGCGACATCGTGAGGGACCTGCCGCCCGTGTTCAACGCGTTCTACGCCGACGAGCAGGCCCGTACCTGTCCGAAGTGCGGCACCGTGCACCCCGGAAAGGCGGCGCCGCCCGAGACAGGGACGCGGCCGGGAACGACCGAGCGTCCGGGCAGGCCCTGAGATGGGCCCGGCAGACGAGATCATCGACGTCCACACCCACTACGTCCCGAGGGGCTGGCCGGATCTCGGCCCGGGCACGCCGACGCCGCGGTTCGAGACCGAGTCCGAACTGATGATCATGATGCGCGGCCAGGAGTTCCGCCGGGTCGCCTCGGACTGCTGGGGCGCCGAGGTCCGGCTGGCCGACATGGACGCCGATGGCGTGAGCACGCAGGTCGTCTCGCCGACGCCCGTCTTCTTCTCGTACGCCCACGACGTCACCCAGGCGTCGAAGATCGCGCGCATCCTCAACGACCTGGCGCTGAAGATCTGCGCGCCGGCGCCCGACCGGCTGCTCCCGATGTGCCAGGTGCCGCTGCAGGACCCCGACGCCGCCTGCGCCGAGCTCGAGCGCTGCCTGGCCGCCGGGCACGTCGGCGTCGAGATCGGCAACCATGTCGGCGACCTCGACCTGGACAGCGAGGGCGTCGTGACGTTCCTGCAGCACGCGGCGGCG
This sequence comes from Pseudofrankia asymbiotica, assembly GCF_001983105.1. Classification (GTDB taxonomy): domain Bacteria; phylum Actinomycetota; class Actinomycetes; order Frankiales; family Frankiaceae; genus Pseudofrankia; species Pseudofrankia asymbiotica. The sequence continues at coordinate 38,659 of NZ_MOMC01000019.1, forward strand.
CTCGGCGCCCCGGTCTTCGTGCACCCGTGGGACCTGCCGAGCTCGCCCCGCCTGGACCGCTGGATGGCCCAGTGGCTGGTCGGCATGCCGGCCGAGACGCACCTGTCGATCCTCGCGATGATCCTCGGCGGCGTCTTCGACCGGGTCGACGAGCGGCTGCGGATCTGCTTCGCCCACGGCGGCGGGTCGTTCACGTTCTGGCTCGGCCGGTTCGGCAACGCCTGGCACCGGCGGGGTGACGTGGTCGGGAGGTCGGAGCACCCGCCGGAGCACTATCTCGGCCGGTTCTACGTCGACTCGGTGGTCTTCAACGAGAGCGCGCTGCGGCTGCTCGTCGACACCGTCGGCGCCGATCGGGTCGTCGTCGGCAGCGACTACCCGTACCCGCTCGGCGAGCGCCCAGCCGGCGGCGTCGTCCGCACGGCGGAGTTCCTCGACGACGCGACGCGCGTCCGGCTCCTGTCCGGCAACGCGACCGCGTTTCTCGGCCTCGCTGACGCCACGGCCGCGGGACCACCCGCCCCGGTCGAGGTGGCCGGCCCGGTCGCGGCGGGTGGAGCGGTCGCGGAGGGTGGAGCGGTCGCGGCGGGTGGAGCGGCGCCGTCATGAGCCTGGCCCGTCAGCCTGGGCACGAGCGCCACGCGCTGGAGCTCGACGCCGGCGACCCGCTGCCGACGCGGCGGGCCGAGTTCCACATCCCGCCGCACGGCGGCGGCGAGGCGGCGTACTTCGCCGGCAACTCGCTCGGCCTGCAGCCGAGGGCGCTGCGTGCCCGCCTCGGCGAGGAGCTCGACGACTGGGCGGGCCTGGCGGTCGAGGGTCATCTGGAGGGCCGGCGGCCCTGGTTCTCCTACCACGAGCTGTTGCGCGGGCCGGCCGCCCGGCTGGTGGGCGCCCTCCCCCGCGAGGTCGTCGTCATGAACTCGCTGACGGTCAACCTGCACCTGCTGATGGTCAGCTTCTACCGGCCGACCCCCGAGCGGCACACGATCCTCATCGAGGACGCCGCGTTCCCGTCCGACAGCTACGCGGTACGCAGCCAGGCCGCCTTTCACGGCTATGACCCCGACGAGGCGGTCATCCGGCTCATGCCGCGCGAGGGCGAGGCGGCGCTGCGTTCCGAGGACGTCGTCGCCTACCTGGCCGAGCACGGCCACAAGGTCGCGCTCGTCCTGCTGGGCGCCGTGAACTACTACAGCGGCGAGCTGCTCGATGTCGCCGCGATCACCGCCGCCGGGCACGCGGCGGGGGCGGCCGTCGGCTGGGACCTGGCACACGCGGCCGGCAACGTCGAGCTCCGGCTGCACGACGCGGGCGCCGACTGGGCGGCCTGGTGCTCGTACAAGTACCTCAACGCCGGTCCCGGCTCCCTCGCCGGCGCCTTCGTCCACGAGCGGCACCTGGCCGACCGGAGCCTGCCGAAGCTGGCGGGCTGGTGGTCGACGGACCCCGCGACCCGCTTCCAGATGGCGCCGGCTGTGAGCCCGGTCGACTCGGCCGACGCCTGGCAGCTGTCTAACCCGCCGATCCTGTCAATGGCGGCCGTGCTGCTCTCGCTGGAGATGTTCGACCAGACGGGCATGCCGGCGCTGCGGGCCAAGAGTCTGCGCCTGACGGCGTACCTGGAGGCGCTGCTCGACGAGGTGTGTGCCGGGCGGCCGGCGCGGATCGTCACGCCGCGCGAGCCGGGGCGTCGCGGCGCCCAGCTCTCGGTCCGCGTCCACGGCCGGGACGTCGGCCCGCTCACCGAGCGGCTGCGCCGGGAGCACGGCGTCTTCGTCGACGCCCGCCGCCCGGACGTCCTACGGCTGGCCCCGGCGCCCCTGTACAGCACCTTCCACGACTGCTGGCGTGCCGCCGCCGCCCTCGCCGCCGTGCTCGACGACGGATGGAGGTGACCATGGACGACAAGCGGGTGGTGATCGTGGGCGCCGGCCTGGCCGGCTGCCTGCTGGCGACGCTGCTCGGCCTGCGCGGGATCGAGGTCGCCGTCTACGAGCGGCGCGACGACCCGCGCGCGAGCGCGGCCGAGCGCGGCCGCTCGATCAACCTCGCGATCTCGGCCCGCGGGCTCGCGGCGCTCGGTCAGGTCGGCCTGGAGGAGCAGGCGCTGTCACGGGCCCTGCCGATGCACGGCCGGATGGTGCACGACCGGTCCGGCGCGCGGAGCTTCCGGCCGTACAGCGCCGACGGGACGCGCGCGATCAACTCGATCAGCCGCACGGAGCTCACCCGCGCCCTGCTCGACGTCGCCGCGAAGACCCCCGGCGTCCGGCTGTCCTTCGGCTGCCGGCTGACCGATGTGGATCTCGCCACCGGCGAGCTGCGGTTCGAGACGGTCGACGGCCCGCGCCTGGAGCGGGCGGACGTCGCGCTGGCCTGCGACGGTGCCTTCAGCGCCGCCCGCCGCGCGGTGACCTTCCGCGCCGGTTTCACCTTCAGCCAGGACTACCTGGACCATCGGTACAAGGAGCTGACGATCCCGGCGCGCGGCGGCGACTTCGCCCTGGACCCGGACGCGCTGCACATCTGGCCGCGCGGCGAGTCGATGATGATCGCCCTGCCGAACCTGGACCGCTCCTTCACCTGCACCCTGTTCTGGACGGCCGAACAGTTCGCGGCGCTGACGACGCCGGACGAGATCGCCGGGCACTTCCGTGAGCACTATCCCGACGTCGCCGCGCTTGCCCCGAACCTGGTCGACGACTACCAGCGCAACCCGCTCGGGTCGCTGGCGACGATCCGCGCCTGGCCATGGGTACACCACGGCACGGGCGGCACGGGCGGCACGGGCGGCACGGGCGGCACGGGCGGCACGGGCGGCACGGGCGGCACGGGCGGCACGGGCGGCCGGGGCGCCGGCGCGACGCTCGCGCTCGTCGGAGACGCGGCGCACGCGATCGTCCCGTTCTTCGGCCAGGGGGCGAACTGCGCCTTCGAGGACTGTGTCGAGATCGACCGGTGCCTGGCCGAGACCGGCGGCGACTGGGCCGCCGCCCTGGCCAGCTACGAGCGGCGCCGCAAGGCGAACTGCGACACCATCGCCGAGATGGCCCTGGACAACTTCGTCGAGATGCGCGACCGCGTGAACTCCAGGGCATTCCAGGCCAAGGTCGCCGCCGAGCACTGGCTGGAGCGCCGCCTCCCGGGCCGCTACGTCTCCCGCTACGAGCTGGTGAGCTTCACGACCAGGCCGTACGCCGAGATCCCGAGCCGGATACGCCGCCAGAACCGGCTCACGGCCGTGGCCGCCGCCGGCCTGGCCGGTGCCGCCGGCCTGGTGGCGGCGGCCATCCGTGGACGGAGCCGATGAGTATGGAGCCGACAAGCCCAGAACCGACAAGCACGGGACCGACAAGCACGGGACCGACGCGGGCCGGCACCGCGAACGGCCACGGCGACCTGACCTATGGCGRCTATCTCCACCTCGACGAGCTGCTGTCCTGCCAGCATCCGCGCACCGGCGAGCACGACGAGCTGCTGTTCGTGATCATTCACCAGGTCTACGAGCTGTGGTTCAAGCAGATCCTGCGCGAGCTCGACCTGCTGCGGCACCGGCTGGAGTCCGGCGACGGCGTCGGCGCGCTGCAGACCGCCAGGCGCGTCGCGAAGATCCTCAAGACGATCGTCGGCCAGCTGGACATCCTGGAGACGATGACCCCGCGCCAGTTCGCGCGTTTCCGCCCGGAGCTCGGCAGCTCGAGYGGCTTCCAGTCGTTCCAGTTCCGCTGGATCGAGGCCACGCTCGGCCGCCGCGACTTCGCCGACTCCGGGAGTCCGCACGACGCCACCCTCGACGCCATCGTGCGCCGCCGCTCGATCTTCGACTCCCTGCTGCGCTACCTCGCCACCGCCGGCTGGAAGCTCTCCGACGAGATCATCGACCGCGACCCCCGCCTGCCCTGGCCTGGTGGGGACGAACTCGTCCAGGCGGCCCTCTCCGAGGCCTATGCCGACGAACGTGGCATTCCCGCCGGAGTGTGCGAGGCCCTCGTCGACATCGACGAGGGCATCCAGGAATGGCGATACCGCCACGTCAAGATGGTCGAACGCATCATCGGATTCAGGACCGGCACCGGCGGCTCCCCCGGCGCCGAGTACCTGCGCTCCACGCTCTTCCACCCGAGCTTCCCCGACCTCTGGCAGGTCCGCTCCCGCCCCTGACGCCCAGCTCCAGGCCGGGAGGGCGCGCCGACCGCGGGCTTCAGGCAGGCCCACCGTCGCCGCGTTCGCGGATAGGATCCCTAAATGATCTCTGGTGGACAGTTGGCCGGGTTCGCCGTCGCCGCGTTCGTCCTGATCGTGATTCCGGGCCCGAGCGTGCTGTTCGTGGTCGGGCGGGCGCTGTCACTGGGGCGAGGGCCCGCGATCGTGAGCGCGGTCGGCAGCGGGCTGGGCAACTACGTCGTGGCGGTGCTGGTCGCGTTCGGCCTCGGCACGCTGGTGGAGCGCTCGGCGATCGCGTTCCTGGCCGTGAAGCTGGCCGGTGGGGCCTACCTCGTCTGGCTGGGCATCCAGGCGATCCGCCACCGCCGCGAACTGGCGTCGGTGGCTGACGAGCGCGTCGAGGCGCTGTCGAGGTGGCGGACGATCCGGCAGGGCTTCGTCGTCGGGGTCACCAACCCCAAGGCAATGATCATGTTCGGCGCGGTGCTGCCCCAGTTCGTCAGCCGCGAGGCGGGGCACATTCCCGCCCAGATGCTGCTGATGTCGCTGCTGGCGATCGGCATCGGCCTGGTCTCCGACAGCGGGTGGGCGGTCGTCGCGAGTGCCGTGCGGTCCTGGTTCACCGGGAACCCGCGGCGCCTGGCGGCCATCGGCGGCGCCGGCGGCCTCGCCATGATCGGCGTGGGCCTCAACGTAGCCGTCACCGGCCGCCACACCTAACCCCGCACCAGCAACCCCGCACCAGCGGAAGCCAGCCATTGGCATGATCGCCGGTTGTGCTCTCTGGTGGTCATGAAACGGCGGGGCGTCTTCTAGCGGTGCTCGCGACACTCAGGCTTCTGGGGGTTGTGAGGATCGTGGTGTCGTCGGGTGTGGGGCGGGACGGAGCCGCCGGGCTACGTTCCAGCCACACCGGTCGTTCCGGTCGTTCCGGCGGTCCAGAACGCGCGGACGGCGTCCGACAGGGACCAGCCCTGGCGGCGGCCGGCTCGGGCGGAGGCGGGGCGGACGGCGGGGTCGAGCGAGTTCAGGCCGAAGGCGGCGCGGGCGGCGTCGTCGGCGGTGACGACCAGGACGCGGCTGCCGGACTTCTCCAGGTCGTGCACCTCATCCTCGATCCCGAGGAACGGGCCGCGGCCCAGGGTGGTCGCCGGGGCCATGACGAGGACCGTGTCGTGGCCGGCGGCGAGGGTGGCGTTCGTCGCCGAGCCGGAGCCGCCGTCGATGTAGCGGCGGCCGTCGATGCTCACAGGCGGCCAGATCCCGGGGACGGCGCAGCTCGCCGCCACCGCGTCGACCAGCGGCACCCCCGAGTCCTGGTCGAAGGTCACCAGCGTGCCGCGCTCGGCGTCGATCGCGGTGACGACGAGCCGGCGCGCCGGCCACTCGTGCCGGGGCAGCCGGGCCTCGATGACGCGGCGCCGCTCGGCCTCCGTGACAGTCGGGGTGGCCAGCGCCATCGCGCCGATCCGGGACAGCGCGCCGGGCAGGTCGCGGGCACCGCTGATCGCCTCGCCGAACATGTTCGCGAGCAGGTCGATGTCGAGCTTCACGGTGAGCTCGGCACCGGCGCCGGCGCCCTCCAGGTGGGCGGCGAGCTGCTCGTCGAGGCTCTGCTCGGTACGCAGCAGGGCGCCGACGACCGAACCGGCGGATGTTCCGATCACGGTGTCCGCCGCGGCGAGGTCCGACCCGCCGTGGGTGAGCTCCGCGAGCAGCCCGATCTCCCACGCGATCCCGGCCAGCCCGCCACCGCCGAGCACCAGCGCCCGCGACATCCGCCACCTTCTTCCTGGTTCGCTCCGTCCGGGCACGACGCTCCGGCCCCTTACTCGCTTCGCTCCCAAGGGACCTCCGCGCCGTGTCCTCCTCCGCTCACATGCGCTCCGGCGACCTCGCTGCGGCCCCACCCACATCGCTGCGCTCGTGGGCAGGGCCTCCGCGAGGCGCGCCTCCGCGCCCAGCACGGTCACCCGCCGCTGAACGGCAGCAAACCAACGCCCTCCGCGCAGGGGGCACTTCGCTGCGCTCGTGCGGGGGTTTCACGTCCGGCCACCGGCTGGACCCCGACTGGTGACGTTCCCGCGCAACGCCACCGGGCTGGCCCGGAGGCGCACCTCGCGGAGGCCCGGCCATGGAGCGAAGCGACCATGGCCGGGCCGCAGCGAGGTCGCCGGAGGGCGCGTTCGCGGAGGAGGACGCGGCGCGGAGGTCCCTTGCGAGCCGCCAGGCGAGCAAGGGGCCGGAGCGCCGCGCCCGCACGGAGCGAACCATGTCAAACCTTCCCGCCCCATCCGGTCCGACTGCGACCTGTGTCCTATACCAGTTGGTCACGGAGGGTGGCGGCGGCGGCGCGGACCTCGTCGTCGAAGGCGCGGCGTAGGTGCTCGCGACGCTTGCGACGGGCGGCGGAGACCGTCTCCGGGGTGACCGGTTCGGCGTCCGCCACGGGCGGCGCGGGCGCCGGTGGGCGGGAGACGCTTGGCGGGTCGGCGAACTCGCGGTAGAGCAGCCAGCAGCCGTGGATCCCGGCGAGCAGGTCCTCGAGCAGGTCGACCGCCGGCCGGCGCGGGTCCAGCGGGGTCAGCCGGTCCGGCAGCACCAGCGTCTCGCCGAACTCGTCGTCATCCTCGTCATCGTCGTCGTCATCGAGGGCGTGGACGTCGTCCAGGTCGTCGTCGGCGGAACGGTCGCCCACGCCGCGGATCTGGATGGCCAGGCCCTCGGTCGGCAGGATCGGCGTGCGCGTCTGCCGGCGCGGCAGCCGCTCCTCGCCCTCGTCGTCCGGGGCCGGCGGACCGTCCTCGACGATCTCCGCGACCCATTCGAAGATGTCGTCCAGGTCGGGGTTGCGGCCCTCGGCGACGACCAGCGCGTGCGCGATCAGGTCGAGCACCGCCTCGCGGGGTGAGTCGCCCCCGTCGACCTGGTGAAGCACCAGCGTGGGTGTGCGGTGCGGCAGCGGCTCGATGCTGTCGGCCTCGGCGACGACCTGGGTGACGTCGAGGTCGGCGTGCCGGGCGGCCACGATCGCCGCCGCGTGCAACCAGTGCGCCGCCGCGATCGCGGCCGCCGTCGGCTCGACGTCGGTGAACAGCGCGCGGTTGCCGAGCGGGTCGCCGCGCAGCAGCGCGTCGGCGGCGGCGACCTGCAGCGGCGACGCGTCCGCGCGGCTGAGCGTCACCGCCTGGCGGGCGCGGCCGGACAGCTCGCCCAGCTCGGCCCGCTCGACGGCGCCGAGCTCAGCCCGCACCTCCGCGGCGACCTCGGTGGTCAGCTCGGTGTCGGAGATCGCGTGCAGCGCTCGGCCGACCCGGTGCGCGGCCTCCTCGACGACGACCACGGCCTGCTGGATCAGCCCCTCGTGTGGCAGGTGCGGCTGCTCGATCGCCGCTATCGCCTTGCCGAAGACATCCCTGCCGCGGCCGGTCAGGCTGTCGTCGCCCGTCGGCAGCGCCTGCAGCGCCGACTCCTCCGGGTGCGTGTAGGTACGCCAGGCCGCGGCGGAGAGAAATGTCAGCGTGCGCGCCAGTTGCAACGCGTCCGACTCGTCGACGGCCCGTGGGAACCGGGCGACCTTCTCCGCGACGTCACCCAGCCCGGTATCCCACGACACCATCAGCGTGCGGTCGTGGACGTCCACCGCGTACCGGCTCATCGGCGGCCACCTCCCCGTGCRCCCGGGCACGGCCTGTTGGCATTGTGCCCGGAGGGCACCGCCCCGTTGGCATGATGCCCGCCACGTGCGGGAGAAACATGATCATGCCTCCTCCGAAGGGCGGGCCCACCCCGTGATCAGGCTACGTCGAGCCGGGCGTCCTGGCACCGCCAGCCGCCTATGACGTCCGCCGTGAGCCCGTCTGTCCCCGACTTGTCCGGCCCTCGCGCCTGCCGGCTCGCGCCTTGTTCCGGGCCATCGCGGATCCGGCGGGGAGGATGGCGGCATGAGGCCCGCGATCCACAGGTATGGTCCTGATCCGGATCAGTTCGGTGAGTTGTGGCTGCCCGCGGATGACGCCGGCGCCTCGCCCACCACCGGCGCCCCCACCACCGGCACGGTGATCTTCTTGCACGGCGGGTTCTGGCGGGCGCGCTATGGCGCCTCGGAGGGGTGGCCGCCGGCGGCCGACCTGGCTCGGCGCGGATACACGGTGTGGAACCTGGAGTATCGCCGGGTCGGCCGGGGCGGCGGCTGGCCGGCGACGTTCGCGGATGTCGCGGCCGGAATCGACCTGCTCGCCGACCTGCCTGTCGACAGGTCACGAGTCGTGGCTATCGGGCACAGCGCGGGTGGCCACCTCGCGACGTGGGCGGCCGGCCGGGCGAAGCTGCCCGCCGCGGCGCCGGGCGCCGGGCCGCGGGTGGAGCTGACGGCGGTGGTGTCCCTCGCGGGCGCGCTGTGGCTCGCGGACTGCGCGCGTGGCGGCGTCGGCGGCACGGCCGCCCTCGACCTCATGGGCGGCGGCCCGGACGACCTGCCCGAGCAGTACCGCCTGGCCGACCCGTCCGCGGCCATCCCGCTGCCCTTACCTGTCCTGTGCGTCCACGCCCGCGCCGACGACGAGGTCCCGTTCGACCAGAGCGTCCGCTACGTCGAGGCCGCCACCGCGGCCGGCGCCACCGCGAGCCTGCTGGAAGCCCAGGGCGACCACTACACCCTGACCGATCCCTCCTCGCCCGACTGGTCCCTGCTCGTCGACCTCCTCCCCGGCCTTCTCAGCGCCAGCTAGAGCCTTTCCGTCGTCGTGTTCTCCCTGCTGGCCATACCGAGGCTGGATCTCGCGCCCACGAGGCCCGGCATCGGTCCGAGCCCGACGACATCGGGTCCGAGCCGGAACGAATCGCCGCCTACGAACTCACGCCCGGCCGGCCGTCGATCAAAAGATCACCTTTCCAGTCATTCGACTGAAGCGGCGCACGCGCCCGTAGGCCACCATCTGACAAACGGTGCCCGGCAGTCGCCCGCGCCGATCTATCGAGGGGACGACGATCGTGACCGAGCCCACCAAGCCGCCGGTGGTCTTCATTCACGGCCTGTGGCTGCACGCCAGCTCATGGGAACCGTGGATCGAGCTGTTCGCGCAGGCCGGCTACCAGGCCTCCGCACCGACCTGGCCTGGCGAGGCCAGCACCGTCGCCCAGACCCGGGAGAACCCGGACGCGGTCGCCGACTTCGGCATCGAGGAGGTGACCGACCATTTCCGGAAGGTCATCGACGGCCTCGGGGTGAGGCCGATCGTCATCGGGCACTCGTTTGGCGGTCTGTTCGCCCAGAAGCTGCTCGGCGAGGACCTCGCCGCCGGGGCCATCGGCATCGACGCCGCGCAGATCAAGGGCGTCCTGCCGCTGCCGCTCTCCGCGCTCCACTCGACCTTGCCGGTCTTCAAGAGCCCCGCGAACCTGCACAAGGCGGTGTCGCTGACGGCCGAGCAGTTCCGCTACAGCTTCGGCAACGCGATCGAGCAGCCGGAGTCCGACGAGCTGCACGAGCGCTGGACCGTGCCGTCGCCCGGAAAGCCGCTGTTCCAGGCCGCCGCGGCGAACTTCTCCCTGCACTCCCCCGCCAAGGTCGACACCGACCTGGCGCCGCGAGGGCCGTTGCTGCTCATCGCCGGCGGCAAGGACCACACGGTGCCCGAGGTCATCACGAAGTCGACGGCGAAGCAGTACCGGCACTCCTCGGCCGTCACCGACGTCACCACCTTCGCCGACCGGGGCCACTCGCTCACGATCGACGGCGGGTGGCGCGAGGTCGCCACGACCTGCCTCACCTGGCTGGGCGCGCAGGGGCTGTAGTTCTGTTCCCGACGTTGGCCCACAGCCCACGGCCCGGCGCGTGTGCGTCGGGCCGTGGGCGTCTGAACTGCCCGCTCCCGGGGTCGCCGCCCGCATGGGCGGGCGGCGACCCCGGTCAGCCGGTCAGCCGGTGAGGGTGATCAGCCGGTCGGGTGATTACTTGGCACGGACGTAGGTCTTCGCGTCCGCGCCCTCGTAGAGCGGAGCCACGATCTTGAGACGGACGTCGGCGGTCGCGTCCGGCTTGACGATGAAGGACTGCCTGGTCGGGGAGATACCCGGCTTCGAGTAGTCCAGCTTGCCGGTCAGGCCACCGGTGTCCAGCGTCGTCAGGCCCTTCTTCGCGGCGACGATACCGGCGGGGGTCAGGTCGCCGGCGGCGCAGGCCGCTTCCAGGATCTTGGCCATCACGGTCGCCGTCGCGTAGCCCGTGGAGAGCGCGGGGGTCGGGATCGCGTCGGGCTTGCCCACCGCCTGCCGGTAGGCGGCCAGCACGGTGGCGGCCTCGGCCGTCGGTAGGGTGCCGTTCCCGCCGGCGAAGTAGAACCGGTCCAGGATGACGTCCTTCGCGTCGCCGGTGAGCAGGTCCGGCGTGTAGGTCGGGCCGTTACCGACAAGCGGGACGTTCAGGCCCTGGGTCTTGGTCGCCGCCGCGAGCGCGGCGGTCTGCGTCGGCGTTCCGGTGATCGCGATGACCCCGACGCCCTGGCCCTTGAGGGCAGTCACCTGCGAGCTCAGGTCGTTCTGCAGGGGGCTGACCTTCTGTTCGAAGACCTGGGAGCCGTTCTGCTGCGCCCAGTACTTCACGCCGGCGTCGGCGTTGGTGCCGTACTCGCTGTCGTGGTAGATGTGGCCGACCTTGACGCCCTTGGCGATGAGGCCCTTCTCGAGCAGGTAGTCCAGGCCGTTGATGGACTCGACGTCATAGGTCGAGCCGACGATCGTGTAGTTCGGGTTGTCCGAGATGGACTGCGACCAGGCCAGCGGGATCGCGACCATGTCGTCGGCGGTGATGTCCTCGGACAGCGCGGTGGCGATGGCCGAGCCGAGCACCATCTGCATCGCCGCCACCTTGGGCTGCAGGGCGGCGTACTCGGTGGTGGCCTTCTGGACGTTGTAGCCGGTGTCGGCGTTCTCCAGCTTGACGGTGTACTTCCCGCAGATGCCGCCGTTCTTCTGGTTGTAGTCCTTCCAGAAGTTGTCATAGGCGATCGCGAGGTCCTTGCCGCTGGCGGCGAAGAAGCCGGTCACGTCGTTGAGGTTGCCGAGAGTGAGCTCGGTTCCGCTGATCCCCTGGCCGGTCTTGACGACCTTCGCGCTTCCGCTGGCCGCGGGCGTCGCGGGTTTGTCGTCGTCGCCCTTGGTACTGCAGGCGGCGGCCAGCATGGTGACCACCGAGAGGCCTAAGGCCAGCGAGACGCGGCCTGCTGACCGCCATCGCGGCCCGTGGCCCCGCCCAGCCATGACTGAAGACATAGAGGTTCCCTTCTTTCCCCCGGCTCGCCCGAATGGCGAGTCCGACACACGTCGTCTGGCAGGTTTCGACCCGGCGGTTCTTCAGCCGCCGGAATTCGCGTTGGCCGGCGCGCCCGCCGGGACGGACGCGACCTCGCCGGTCGCGTCCGCATCGGCGATGCCACCCGCCGAGGCGCGCTCGCCGCCCGGCGGAGCGGTCCCACCGCCGTCGGGTGGTAGCCCGCCGTCCGCTCGGCGCAGCGCCGCGGCGCGGCGCCGGCGCACGAGGGAGTAGGCGATGCCGGCGAGCCCGCGCGGCTGGAAGAGGACGAAAAGGATCACAGCGATGCCATAGGCGTACTTGGCCGCCTCCGCGGAGGTGACGCCACCGCTGCCCGGTTCCGCCAGGAACGGCAGGTTCTCGCTGTACTGCTCGAGCAGCAGGGGCAGCCCGATGACGAAGACCGCGCCGGCCATGGCGCCRCCGACCGAGCCAAGACCGCCGAGCAGGATGATCGCGAGGTACTGGATCGAGACCTCGACGGTGAACGACTCGGGCGCGACGCTGCCGATCGACAGGGCGTACAGCACCCCGGCCAGCCCCGCGTACATCGAGGAGACGAGGAACGCCCTGGCCCGATAGCCGGTGACGTCGATGCCGGTGACCGCGGCCGCGATCTCGCCGTCCCGGACCGCCCGCAGCGCCCGCCCGGGCCGGGACCGCAGCAGGCCGTAGGCGAACCAGGCCGCGAGCACGACGAGGACGAGGCCCAGGTACCAGAGCCGCTCCGAGCGGCCGAACGGCACGCCCAGCACCTCGAGGCCGGAGTCGTCATCGTCGAAGACGAACCCGAACAACGAGAAGTCCGGGGTGCGCCGACCGTTGTAGCCGCCGGTAACCGTGGACGCCGAGTTGAGCACATGCTGGCCGACGAACACCAGCCCCAGCGAGGCGATGCCAAGGTAGATCCCGCGCAGCCGCGCGGCGACCGGGCTGAACAGCAGGCCGGCCAGCCCGGAGATCAGGACGGCGAGCACCATCGCGAGAAGCGGCGACAGGCCGAGCCCGCCCAGGTGACGGCTGCCCAGCGTGCTCGGCTCGCTGGCCAGCCAGCAGTAGCTGATCGCCCCGACGGCGAGGAAGAAGGCGTGCCCGAGCGAGAGCTGGCCCGTGGTGCCGACGAGGATCGTCAGACCGATCGCGCCGATCACCGCCGCGAAGATCGAGAAGCCGACCCGCAGCCAGAACTCCTCCAGGTACAACGGCAGCGCCGCGAGGATCAGCAGGGCCACCAGCAGCGACACCAGGGGAAGCCGGGTGGCGAGCGCCGCGCGCGGCCCGGAGGAGACACGAACGTCAGACACGGGCCAGCTCCCTCGTACCGAACAGGCCGGTAGGACGCGCCAGCAGGACCGCCAGCATCAGGACATAGGGCACGGCCCCCCCGAAGTCGCCGCCGAGGAACCGCAGATGTTCGGCATAGCCGGCGATCAGTGACTGGACGACGCCGACAAGCACCCCGCCCGCCAGCGCGCCGGTGGTCGAGTCCAGGCCGCCGATGATGGCGGCCGGGAAGGCGAGGAACGCGACGGTGCGGATCGACGGATCCAGGCCGGGCGTCGGGCTGCCGGTCAGGAAGACGGCGGCCACGGCAGCGAGCCCGCCGGCGACCAGCCAGGCCAGGGCACTGACCTGCCAGTGCCGGATCCCCATCAGCGCGGCCGCCTCCGCGTCCTCGGCGCTGGCGCGCAGCGCCACTCCCCAGCCGGTGAACCGGAACGCGGCGAAGAACGCCAGGATCAGGACGGCCGCCGTCCCCATGGCGATCAGCCGGTTGTAGGAGAGGCCGACGCCGCCGACCGAGAAGGCGCCGGTCCCCCACGGCTGGTCCAGCGAGAGCACTCTGGAGCCGATCCGCCGGGTCAAATCGGTCGCGATCACGATGTCCAGGCCCAGCGTCATGATCGTCAGAGCGGCGACCTGTCCCTGGCTGGCCAGCCCCGTGCCCCGGCCCACCCGGGAGAACAGCAGCCGTTCGAGGGCGACGGCCAGCAGCGCCGTGCCGGCGACGCCGATCGTCACCGCGGCGGCGAACCCGATCGACCCCGCGAGCCGGGCGGTCACGTAGGCGCCCACGAAGAGCATCGAGCCGTGCGCGAAGTTGAGCACCTCGCTCGCCTTGAAGATGATCACAAATCCGAGCGCGATGAGCGCGTACACCGCGCCCTGCGAGATCCCGTTGACCAACAGCGAGACGAACGTCGTCACGGCTGCTCCTTCCCTGTGCTGACCGCTGGGGTGTCCTCGTCGCCGGTGCCGAGATAGGCGCGGATCACGGCGGGGTCGCGGCTCACCTCGGCCGGGGTGCCGTCGGAGACCACCCGGCCGAAGTCGAGCACCGTGACCCGGTCGGCCAGCGACATGACCATGGTCATGTCGTGCTCCACCAGCAGGACCGTGATCCCGAGGGAGGCCCGGATCGCCCGGATCGTGGCCGTCATCTGGGCGGTCTCCACGGCGTTCATGCCGGCGACCGGCTCGTCCAGCAGCAGCACCCGCGGCTCCGTCGCCAGCGCCCGCGCCACCTCGACCCGCTTGCGGTCGCCGTACGGAAGGATTCCGATCGGGACGTGCAGGCGCTCTCCGAGGTCGAGGAACTCGGCGATCTCGCGCGCTCTGGCCCGGTGCAGCCGCTCCTCGTGCCGTGCCGAGGGGATCCGCAGGCCGGCGCTGAGAAAGCCCGTGCGCATGAGGTGATGCCGGCCGATCATGATGTTGTCGAGCACCGACTCGTACGGGGAGCCGGCCAGGTTCTGGAACGCGCGGCCGACCCCGAGCGCGGTGACCCGGTGCGGCCGCTGTCCGGTCAGCACCGTGCCCCCGAGCAGCACCCGGCCGGACGTCGCCCGGTACACCCCGGAGATCACGTTGAACAGCGTCGACTTCCCGGCGCCGTTCGGCCCGATCACCGCGTGGACGGTCCCTGGCTCGGCCCGCAGTGACACGTCGGCGAGCGCGGCGAGCGCCCCGAAGCGGACTGTCACGCCCTCGACCACCAGCGGGTCGGCCACCGCCAGCGAGCCGGCTACTCCGGCCGGCGCCACCGCGCTCATCTCGACTCCTCCGCGGGCGCGTTGCCCTGGTCAACCGCGGCACCGACCCGCGCGCGCGGCCGGGACAGGACCCGGCGGGTGGGCGGCGGCTGCCACCGGGACAGCGTCCGCGCCGGGCTCGCCGGCCGCGGCGGTTCCGCGCCCGGGGACGCGGGGCTCGCGGAATCCCCTGGAGCGGGGGGCTCGGTGCCTGGGGCGGGCTCACCCGCGACCGCCAGGTAGCGCCTCGCGACCTCGTCGGAGGCGGCGAGCTCGGCGGACGGCCCCGACAGCGACGTGCGCCCGAGCTCCAGGACGAAGGCCACCTCGGAGAGAGCRAGCGCCATGGCGGCGTTCTGCTCGACGAGGACGACCGAGACGCCCTGGGCGTTGATCTCCCGGATCGCCGCGCCGATCTTGCCGATGATCTGCGGGGCGAGCCCCAGCGACGGCTCGTCGAGCAGCAGCATCCGGGGCGCCGACATCAGGCCACGGCCGATCGCGAGCATCTGCTGCTCGCCGCCGGACAGCAGCACGGCCCGGGAGTGTCGCCGTTCGGCCAGCAGTGGGAAGAGCTCGTAGACCTGATCACGGGCCTGGGCGCGGGCCGCCCGGCCGCGCACCGACATCCCGCCCGCTCGCAGGTTCTCCTCGACGGTCAGCCGGCCGAAGATCCGGCGGCCCTCGGGCACGTGCACCAGGCCGAGCCGGACGATGTCCGCCGCGCCCCGGCCGGCGAGGTCCTGGCCGTCGAACCGGAGCGCGCCGGCGGTGACCTTCGCGCCGTGCATCCCCAGGGTGCCGGACACGGCGCGCAGCAGCGTCGACTTGCCGGCGCCGTTGCCTCCCAGCACCGCGACGACCTGCCCGGCGCGGACGGACATCGTCACGCCGCGCAGGGCCCGGACCACGCCCGCATAGACAACCTCGAGTGAATCGACGGCCAGCAACTCCGGCTGGCTTCCAGCAACCACGCAGGACCTCCGCGGCACCCAGGACCCGCTGATCCCAAGATCAACGAGAGATAGTTGCACAATGAAACGTGTCTCAGGTCACTAGGATTGCGGTATCAGGCCGGAGACRCAAGAGACTCGGGCAAACACGCACAGCGCCGGCCAGGCCGGGCGGTCGGCCGCCGGACTCGCGCCACCCGGGCCAGGGCAGGCCAAAGACCCGGCTCACCCGACCCGCGCCGACGACCGAACGGAGCCGGGCGCGAAACGGGTGGTCACACCCGTCGCGAACTCCGCCAGCGAAGATCAGCAAGCTGATGGAGACCACGCGCCGAGACCGCCAGGACTGTCGCGACCGAGCAGCCGGCACCGCGTTGCCGTGGTCGCCCATGCGAGACCGATCAGCGCGCGAGCAGCCGATCCAGGTCAGCGCGGAACGCGTTCGCGGCACCGCTGGTGACCGGTACGACACCCGAGTAGCTGTGTCGTGGGTCACAAGGATCACCGCATATGGYGGCAGGCGCAAGTGATCCGGAGCGATGAGGTGTGAGACCGCCCGGCGATCGGCCATCCGACGGGTGCATGGCCATCCGCCACACCCGCATGGCCTCGCGGAAGCGCGAGGCGCGCATGCGTCCGGGCGAGGTTCAGCCGGCAGAGCCCTTGGCTCAATGCGGCCGCTTCGGCCAGGAGCTGGCCGGTGGCATCGCCGGGTCGTGAGCTTGATCAGTGGTTCGGCAGCCGGATCCGAACCGGCGAGAACTCGGGTTCGGATCCGGCTACAGTCCTGGCGATCTTCCTCGCCGCGGGCGGGCGGGCGTCGCCGGGGAAGGACTAGCCGCGCAGCGGGCGGCCGAACTTGTCGCGGACGTTGCCGGTCAGCATCATGATGCCGTCGATGAGCGACCAGATGCCGAGGCCGCCACAGGTGAGCAGCTGCGCGACCGCGATCCCGTAGTCGCCCAGGTACCAGCGGCCGGCACCCACCCCGCCGAGCAGGATCTGCAGCAGACCCGCCGTCAGCTTGTCCTTGTCCGAGAGCGGCTCACCGGTGATCTGGTGCCGGCCGAACGGCGCGGACGGGTCGGCGCCGTACGGGGGGTAGCCGGGTGCCGGCGGATAGCCCGGGGCTGGCGGATAGCCCGGACCCGGCGGATAGCCGCCCGGCTGCCCATACCCGGCGTTGGGGTCGACGCCGGGCGGGTATCCGCCGGTGGGGGGGTATGCCGCGTTCGGATCCCCGTAGCCCGGGGCGGGCGGGTATGCCGCGTTCGGATCCCCGTAACCGGGGGCGGGCGGGTATCCCTGGCCGGGCTGCGGGTAGCCCGCGCCAGGCGGCGGCTGATCGGGTCCGGGCTTCGCGAACGGGTCCGGCATCTGGCCAGGCGCTGGGGTCGTCATAGGGGCTCCAAGTGTTCCCGGACTGGGCGGAACCGTACCAGCGACGGTCAGGACGCGGGAAGGCGCGGTCCGCGACGCGACACCGAGTCGTACGGACGGCCAACAAACGGCTATCGGTACGGAGGGCGCACTACCGGCCCACACCGACGGCGGCGCGTCCCACCGGCCCGCCGTGGCTCACAGTGGCAAGGTCACCGCGAAGAGGGGCCGGTGCCGAACGGACATCCCGGCCAACCCGACAGACAGCCGGTGGCCGGAGCTCACGCATGGACAACCTCTCGGTGATCGCAGGCGCGCGCGGCGAGCGGCCCAGGCCGCCCGGCTCGACGACGGTACCGGTGACGATGAACCGCCGGACCACCACCAGGGACGTCGCCACCAGCACCACCAGGACTGACGGCGCCCACGCGGCTGCCGGCACCGACGCGCCCGTACCGACGCGACCGCGCGAACGGACCCTCGCGACGTCCGACGCCGACGCCAACGCCGAGGCGCCGACCATCACCATCGCCCTGCCCGTGCCGCGACGCGACGAGTCCCCGCGGTCCTCGCGGATGAAGGGCCGGCCGGCCCCGGCCGACGGCCCCGACACCGGCAGGGCGTGGGACCCGCGCCGGCGGCCCCGCGCGCGCGACGGCGCCACGGCGGCACCGCACGCGGCGTCGGCGGCGGCGGCGTCCGGCTCGGCCAGGGCGACGTCGGACCCACTGGGCGGCCGGGTCGAGCGCCTGCTGCGCGAGCGGCTCGGGGTGACCCTTCGCGCGCCCGGTCGAGGCGGCCGGATCTTCCTCACCATGACGGGCGGCGCGGTCATCCTGATCGCCCTCGGCTCGGTGGTGCTCGGCATCGGCGGCGGGCCGGCGGCGCTGCGCCCGCTCACGCCGGTGACCACCACCGCCCCGGCGGCGGCGACGGCTGAGCCCCGCCAGCCGGTGAACGAGGTGGCGGGCACCCCGATCACCGCCACACGGACCTACCTGCTGACCTCCTACGCACCCGGCCGTGGCCACCCGAGCCGGGTGGAGGCCTCGCCGCGCGAGCTACCCGTCGGTCGGCGCTACCAGCACCTCCCCCGCCGCGGTGACGACCACATGTCCGTCGCGGAGGTCGTCTTCCCGCTGTTGCCGGCGCCGGCGGCCTGCGTGAGCCGAGTGGAGCTGCGGCTCACGCTGCTCGCGACCGAGGGCGAGCCGCGGGACGAGGGGCCCTACCCGCTGGCCGCCTACCCGTCGGCGCTCACCGGGCTCGCCGCCGGGAAGGTGCCGGCCACGGTCCCCACGCTCGACCTGGTCGCGAACCGCCCCCGAGGCAGCCTCGACTGGACCCGCTACGACGACACACAACCGGCCGGCGACCAGACCGCGACCGGCCAGGCCGGCGGCGACCTGGCGGCGGCCGGCCAACCCGCGAGCGACGGGGCGACGACCGGCCAGCCCACCGTCGGCGGCCTGGCGGCGGCGGACCAGCCCGCCGGCGGCGATGCCACGAGAAAGGCGCCGCCCGCCGGGCCCCGAGAGGTCAGGGCGGACGTGACCGAGCTCTACCTGCGCTGGGTCGCCGGCATGCCGACGGCGCAGGGAGAGATCAGCGTCCCGCTCGGCACGCCGCTGGTGCTGGCCGTGCGCCCCGCCTTCACCAACATTCTCGGCACCTGGCTGCACACCTACGGCGGCAGCGACACCAGCGCCCCGCCGCGCCTGGTCTGGAACCGCCTCATCCACTGTTCTCCCCGGCCGGCGGCACCGTCCCCCCCGGTCGCGCCCTCCCCGCGGGTCGACTAGGCGGGGCACGAACCGGGCGACGGGCGTCAGGCGACGGGTGTCAGGCGTCGATGCTCAGCGCCGCGATCCGGTCCAGGTGCTCGCCCGCGTCGCCGAACGTGGCGACGAGGCGCTTGGCCCGCTTGTAGAAGAAGTGCGCCTCGTGCTCCCAGGTGTAGCCGATCCCGCCGTGATACTGGATCATGGCCGCGGTCGCCCGCTGGGCCGCGTCGCCCGCCTTGGCCTTGGCGACCGCGACGGCGAGCTCGGCGTCCGGCAGCTCGGCGTCGACGGCGTGCGCGGCGTAGAGCACGGCGTGCTCGGCCATGAGGACGCCGACGTGCAGGTCGGCGAGCGTGTGCTTGATGACCTGGAAACCGCCGACCGGCCTGCCGAACTGGACCCGGGTCTTGTCGTACTCGATGGTCCTGGTCAGCGCCGCCCGGGCGATGCCGACCAGGTCGGCGGCGGTGAGCACGGCGCCGCGCCGGTTCAGCTCCGCGAGCACGGCCGCGTTCGACTCCGGCAGCCGTTCGCCGGTGGCGCCGTCGAGGACGAGCCCGCCGAGGCGGGTGGTGCCGTCATAGGTGTCGAGCGCCGTGACGGTGACGGACGGGGACGCCGGGTCGACCAGGTAGAGGCCGATCCCGCCATCCGGTTCCTTCGCGGCGACGACCGCCGTCCGGGCGACCCCCGCGTACTCGACCGGGGACGCCGTCCCGGTCAGCCGCGCGCCTCCCGGGCCGGCGTCGGCCGTCACGCCCACCCCGGACTGGTCGAACGACCCGCCGGGTGCGCGCAGCGCCACGGTGGCGACCAGCTCGCCGGCGGCGAGCGGGCCGAGCACGGCCGCCCGCTGGGCGGGTGACCCGGCGAGCCGGACGGCCTCCCCCGCGAGCACGGTCGGCAGCCACGGCCCGGGCACGGCGCCGGTGCCGAACGCGCGGGCGAGCACCTGCGCGTCGAGCAGGCCGAGACCGATCCCGTCGTTCTCCTCGGGCACGAGCACGGCGAGCCAGCCCTGCTCGGCGAACGCCTTCCACAGCTCGGCCGGGTGGCCGTCGCCCGCCGTGTCCTCGAACACGGCGCGCACGGCCGTCAGGTCGAACCGGTCGGCAAGGTAGTCGCGGGCGGTCTCGGCGAGCGCCCGTTGTTCGTCGGTCAACGCGAAGTACACGGCGATTCCCCTACCGTGGCAGGCCGAGCACCCGCTCGGCGACGATGTTGCGCTGCACCTGCGACGAGCCGCCCCAGATCGTCACCGATCGGGTCCAGAACGCCTCGTACTGCAGCGAGGCGAGATCGAGGTCCTCGACGGGAGAGGTGACGACCCCGTCCAGGCCGAGCAGATGGTCGAAGGTCTCGAAGAGCTTCTGGTAGGCCTCCGACCACTGCAGCTTGGTGATCGACGACTCCGAGCCCAGGTCGCGGCCCTGCTCGACCTGGGTGAGCACGTGCATCGCGTGGTAACGCAGGCACTCCAGCTCGACCAGGCGGCTCGCGAGCTCGCGGCGCAGCGTCGGGTCGGTGTCGCGGCCGAGCCGGCGCGCGGCGGCGACGATCTCGTCGTAGCCGCGCCGGAACGTGGCGTACTGGGAGATGCCGGACGCGCCGCGCTCGAACGACAGCAGCATCATCGCCGTCTTCCAGCCGTTGCCGACGCCGCCGAGGCATTCGGAGGCCTTGACCCGGGCATCGGTGAAGAACACCTCGGCGAACTCACTCGCGCCGCTGATCTGGCGCAGCGGGCGCGCCTCGACGCCCGGCTGGTGCATGTCGATGAGCAGCATCGAGATGCCGCGATGGGCCTCGCTGCCCTGCTCGGTACGCACAAGCGCGAACAGCTTGTCGCCGTGCATGGCGTTGGTCGTCCAGATCTTCTGGCCGTTGACGACGTACTCATCGCCGTCGAGCACGCCGGACGTGCGCAGCGCCGCGAGGTCGGAGCCGGCGCCCGGCTCGGAGAAGCCCTGGCACCAGATCACCTCGTTGCGCAGCATCGGGCCGATGATGTCGCGCTTCTGCTGGTCGGTGCCGATCGCCATCACGGTCGGCGCGAGGAACGTCAGACCAAGCCCGTTGGCCGACAGCGGTGCTCTGGCAAGCGCCATTTCCTCGTCATAGATGGCTTTCATCCCTGGGGTGCCGCCGAGGCCGCCGTACTCCGTCGGCCAGGCGATGCCGCCGTAGCCGGCCTCGTACTTGCGACGTTCCCAGTCGCGGCGCAGCTCGAAGCCCTCGTCGTCGGGGACGGTCCGCCAGAAGCCAGGGTCCCGCCAGGCGGCTGGAATGTTGGCATCCAGCCAGCCGCGCAGCTCCGAGCGGAACTTCTCCTCCTGCGGGGTGAACGTCAGGTCCATGGTGCTCGCTCCGCGACTCGTCGGTAACGTCGACTCGTTAGCAATGTTGACTCGTTAGTAACATGACGGCGGATCAGGTGACAGCTGACGGCCCCGTCGCCGATCGAGCCGCGGCCCTGCGAGCCGCCGCTGTGTCCGGACGGGGCACCTGCGGGTCGGGCAGCTCGTTGTAGCGCGCGAGCAGGCGGCCGAAGACGGCCAGGTCCTCGTCGGGCCAGCTGTCCAGGCGGGTCTGCATCCGGGCGCGCAGCACCTTGTCCACGGCGTCAAGCGTCGACTGGCCGAAGACGCTGACCCGGACGAGCTGGACGCGRCTGTCGACGCGGTCGGGCTCGCGGTCCACCAGACCCGCGGCGACCAGCTCGCTCAGCTGCCGGCTCACCGTCGACTTGTTGAGCCGGAAGAAGGCGACCAGGTCGGCGGCCCGCGCCTCACCCACCTCGGAGAGGTACAGCAGCAGCGAGTACGCCGCCAGCGACAGCCCCGGGTGCAGCTCGCTCGCCTCCCCCCGGACCCGCCGGACCAGCTGCGCGAGCTCGCTGTAGATGGCCGCGGCCAGATCCTCGCGCCCGGACCCGGCGGTCCGTTCCGTCATCCCTGCTCCCCTTGTACGGCCATCCTTGCCCCCTACTGCCCGCGATGGGCTCCAAGCGCGCCAAAGGCGCCGTCGTGGCGCCCCTTCCCCCCGAACAATGCCTGGGACGGGCTCCGCGGACGCGCGGCCGCGCCAACCCGCAGGTCAGTACGCCCTCGCCCGCGGCCACATGCGCGCGTGGAGAAATTTGGTTGAGTTAGGCAACTGAAACCGTATGACAGTCTGCCGGGTCGCGGCCCGACCGGGCGCACTATCCCGGCCGGAGTGGGCCGAAGCGGACAGCCCCGACGGCGACTGTCGCCGCCGCCCGGCACGATGGTGTCGGGCGGCCCACCCGCGCGCCCGCCCGCCCGCTCCCCGGTCGCAGGAGCCAGGAGGTAGACCCGATGACCGGATCGGCCCGTTCGGCCGGCCCCGCCCCCACATCGAGCGTCCCGACCATCGAGGTCGGCGGCGGTCTCGGCCGGCTCGGCCCGGCCGGGCGGGCGGCGGCGTTGCGCCGCCTCGCCGAGGAGACGTTCGACGTCCTCGTCATCGGCGGTGGCGTCACCGGCGCGGGCACGGCGCTCGACGCGGCGTCGCGCGGCCTGTCCGTCGCCCTCGTCGAGGCCCGCGACCTGGCGGCGGGCACCTCCAGCCGCTCCAGCAAGCTGATCCACGGCGGCCTGCGCTACCTCGAGCAGCTCAACGGCGCGCTCGTGCGCGAGGCGCTGCGGGAGCGGACGCTGCTGCTCGACACGCTCGCCCCGCACCTCGTCCGCCCCGTGCAGTTCCTGCTGCCGCTGACCCACCACGGCTGGGAGCGCGCCTACATCGGCAGCGGGGTGCTGCTGTACGACACCCTCGGGCAGGGCCTGTCCCGGATCGGCCCCGGCGCCGGCGCTCCACGTGCCCCACGGTCGGCGTTGTCGACCGGAGAGGGACCCCGCGCCGGCGGCCTGCCGATGCACCGGCACCTGACCCGCAAGGCCGCGCTGCGCGAGTTCCCGTCGCTGCGCCCGGACGCGCTGGTCGGCGCGATCCAGTACTGGGACGGCCAGGTCGACGACGCCCGGCACACGATGTTCGTCGCCCGCACCGCCGCCCGGTTCGGTGCCGCGGTCGTGACGTCGGCGAAGGTCGTCGGCCTGCTGCGGGAGGACCAGGACTCGTCCCCGACCGGCGAGGGCGGCCCGGGAGACCCGCGGGTGACCGGCGCGATCGTGCGCGACCTGGAGGCGGGCGAGGCCACCGGCTCCCACGGAACCCAGGAGATCCGCGTCAGGGCACGGCAGACGATCAGCGCCACCGGCGTGTGGACCGACGACCTGCACGCGCTGCTGGGCCGGCCGGGGCCGGTGTCCGTGCGCGCGTCCAAGGGGGTCCACCTGGTCGTCCCGCGTGACCGCCTGCTGGGCGCCACCGGGCTGATCCTGCGCACCGAGCGCAGCGTCCTGTTCGTCATCCCGTGGGGCAACTACTGGATCATCGGCACCACCGACACCGACTGGGAGCTGGACCTCGCCCACCCGTCCGCGACCCGCGCCGACATCGACTACCTGCTCGACCAGGTCAACCGGGTGCTGCGCGCCCCGCTCACCCACGACGACATCGTCGGCGTCTACGCCGGCCTGCGCCCGCTGCTCGCCGGCGAGTCCGACGACACGGCGCAGCTGTCCCGCGAGCACGCCGTCGTCGCCGCGGCGCCCGGGCTCACGATCGTCGCCGGCGGGAAGTACACGACCTACCGGGTGATGGCCGCCGACGCGGTCGACGCGGCGGTGGCCGGGCTCGCGAGGACGGTCCCGGCGTCGTGCACGGAGAAGGTCCCGCTGCTCGGGGCCGACGGCTACCACGCGGTGTGGAACGGGCGCGAGCGGCTGGCCGAGCGCGCCGGCCTGCCCGTCGCCCGGATCGAGCACCTGCTGCGCCGGTACGGGACGCTCGCCGAGGAGCTCGCCGATATGATCATCGCCGATCGGCGGCTGGCCGTGCCCCTGCCCGGCGCCGAGACCTACCTGGCGGTCGAGGCGATGTACGCGGCCTCGCACGAGGGCGCGCTGCGCCTGGAGGACGTGCTGACCAGGCGGACGCGGATCTCCTTCGAGGCGGCGGACCGGGGCCTCGCGGCCGCCCGCCCGGTGGCGGAGCTGATCGCCCCGGTGCTCGGCTGGGACGAGACGCGGACACACGCCGAGGTCGGGCTGTACGAGGCCCGCGTCGCCGCCGAGCGCGCGTCCCAGCGGGCGGACGACGACCCGTCCGCGGACGCCGCCCGCCTCGCCGCCCCGGACGCCCGCCGTCTCCCCTCCGTCCGTGCCACCCCGCGCCCCGAGCCGGCCGCCACCCTCGCGCCGGCGGACCCTGAGACCGAGCCGGCGACCCCGGCCGCCGGGGTCTCGATCAACGCGGCCGCCGCCAGCGCCGCGGCCGGCCTGCGCGCGGCCCGCCGCGTCGTCGTCGGCAGCATCGCCGGCTCCCGCGCCCAACCGCCCGGCCCGGCCACCGGCGACACCAGCGACACCGGCCCCGGCCATTCCGGCGGCACCGCCGCCTGACGCAGCTTGATGACGGATCTGGTCCCACAGCGAACCTGGCCTGCCGGCGCCGTGCACCCGGCGTCGGCAGACGACCCACGCCCGTATACCGAGGTTCACACTTCCCGCGCATTGCAGTGCGCTTGCCATCACTGGGAAGCATGCGCTACCTTTGTCCGTAGCGCGTGATCTCAACTGACGACGGCTGGCGTCCGCCTCGGAGGCAAGGAGCCTTGCTCCGCCGTCCCTAAATAGCCGTGCCCCGGGCGGCATGCGAAGCAGAGGCGTGCCCGGGGCGTACCGCAGAACCATACCATGCGGCACGAGCCGCGTCACGACCTCGCACGCCTCGGAGAGCGCCATGGACACCGCGCCGCCCCTCTGGATCCACGACATGCTGTCGGTCCCGCGCTTCGCCCCCTACGTGCTGGCGGCCCATGGGGACGCCGACCAGGCGATGCGCCTGTACTGGTGGAACGTGGAGGCTTCCGCGGCCTTCTACGGCCCGTTGCATTGCCTCGAACTGGCGCTTCGCAACTCCATGAACGCACGCCTGAGCTCTCACTACGGAACCGCGGAATGGTGGACCGTGGCGCCGCTCAACCCAATCGGCACGCGCAAGGTGAGCGAAGCCCGATCCGACGCCCGGACGCGACGTCTCCGGACCACGAGCGCCGACGACGTCGTCGCTGCACTCACCTTCGGTTTCTGGGTGTCCCTGCTGAGCAGAGGATACGACCGGCTCCTATGGGTTCCGGTCCCTCACAAGGCTTTCCCTGGCTACGCCGGCAGGCGTCACGATCTTCACGATAATTTGATGGCGATGCGATTGTTCCGTAACAGGATTATGCACCACGAACCGATTCACCATCGCGATCTTATCGCGGACCACGCGAAGATCTTCCGTCTCATCGACTATATATCACGGGACGCGGCGCAATTCGTCGCGGCCCTCGACCGTGTGCCCGACGTCTTGGCGCGGAAACACTCACTCCTCGACGACAGCCATCGGTCCAGTTTCTAGCCCAGTCGTTTTCGGACGTCCGCCCAAGGCGGACCTGCCAGATTCAGGTCTCTGAATGCCGAGCGGAGAGAAACGCGTCTCAGCAGCCGATATCGCACGGCTGGCCGAGATAAGACCGTCCACCGTCAGTAACTGGCGGAAACGACACAGCAGCTTTCCCGTAGCGGTCATCGAGAACGGCCGTGAGATGTTCGCCCATGGCGAGATCTCAGCATGGCTGGATCAACGAAAGATTGCCGCGGACGACCTACGGCCAAACGAGAGGCCCGGCGCGACCTACGGTGACCGGTTCCGGCAGAGGACACCAGCACGGCCCGCCACCAGGACACTCAAGGATCAATCCGAGTCTCTCTGGAGAAACGTAAACCGGCTGCGGATTCTAGGCATCCCGCACGCTCTTCCCCTAACCCTCACCATCCTGTGGGCACGGTTTTTCATGCCGAGCTCCTGGCCTGACGTCCGACGGTATGCTCTCGCCGAGGGCGACCTGATCAGTGCCCTCGAACACTGTGTTCCGCCCGACGACCGAGACTTTCTGGAAAACTCGCGTCTCCACGGCACCGCGGCCGGCGCCGGAGAGTCACGTGCGCTCCAGCAGATAATAGCGGAGGTCGACGGCCTCGACTCGGCGGGCGTGAGCGATGGGCCGGCATTCGCGCGCCTCCTCGCCGAGGATATTGTCGCCCGCTTCGCCGCGGCCGAGGGCCGGGCAGGCGCCATTGCTACTCCGGGATTCCTGGTGGATCTCGTTATGCGACTGGTCCGCCCCAAACCCGACGAGAGGATATACGACCCCTACTGTCGTGCGGGCGAGTTTCTCGCGGGAGCGGCTACATTTATCGGACCATCGGGCGCCGGCGACTGGCTGCCGGAACTGATGTTCTACGGCCTTACTCCGAACACATACACCTTGGCGCTTTCCAGAAACCGGCTGCGACTACATGGGATTCCTAGCGAAGAGATTTACCTGGCCGGAACTCCGCCACGGAGCCAAGAATTCCCCTTCGATGTCATCGTCGCAAATCCTCCTTTCAACATGGATAAATCTAGCTTCGAGGAGCTTCTTGGGACGCCGGCCTCGTTTCCTAATCGTACCGTCAGCAATGCGAACCTAGCCTGGATTCAGTACGCCGCGGAGCATCTCGGAATGGGTGGGAGAGCCGCCGTCGTGATGRCCAACAACGCCGCCTCCTCAGCTCACGCAGCCGAGCGGGATGTACGGTCATCGCTGGTCGAGGATGGCGCCGTCGACGCACTCATATCGCTTCCAGGGGATCTTTTCCAAGCCTCCGCTGTACCAGTCATGATCTGGATTATCAGGCCGCCGCGAGAGCGGACCGGCAGAGATATTCTTTTTATTGACGMCGATGGCGCTGGATCTATGGTGAACCGCACGCACCGAGAGCTCCGCGAGAACGATCTTCAGCTTATTAGCACACTTTTTCAGGAACGGAGGACGGCCCGGTCCGATACGGCGTGCGCACGAGTCGTACCGATACAAGAAATTCGCGAGAACGGCCATTCTCTCAATCCAGGCCGATACATCACACCAGCCTTTCCCGCAATCGATGTCGATCAGTCGCTCGGTCTGGCGGAACGGCTCCACCGGGAGATCTCGGGCCGGGTCTCCGAGTCAAGAAAAATCCACGAGCGCACGGACAGCCTGCTCGCTGATATCGAAGATATGGTACGTGCTCCCGCGGAGCCGGGTCGCCGGGTTCGACTGAGTGACGTGTGCGATCTGCTCGCGGGACCGTCGAGCGCGGCGCTACGACCCGCCAGACCTGGCGAGGGGGTACCAGTGGTCAAGCCGAAGAACCTCGACGAAAACAGACTGACCCTGGAGGGGATCGACCACGTAGACGTCGAAAGCGCCGAGCGACTTAGTCGCTATCGCCTGCGCCCGGCTGACATCGTTTGCGCCAGGACTGGTGGGCTCGGTCGACAGGCAATGGTAGCCGACGATCAGGCTGGATGGCTGTTCGGCACCTCCTGTATACGGCTTCGCCCCTCGCCGGCACTTGACGCACGTTATCTTCTTTACTACCTGGGGCATCCGGTGACGCGCGAATGGATCCGCAGGAACTCGGGGGGATCGGCCATACCTACGCTCACATCGTCCACCCTGGGAGAAATGCCGATCCAAGTGCCCCCAAGCGCGGTCCAGGATGCGGCTGGGCGCCTGCTGGGGGCGCTGGACAGCGAATCTTTTCTCCATCTGGATATCAGTAGAAGAGTCGCCGCGCTACGTGATGAGCTTCTTCCGCTGATCGTATCCATAGAAGAAGATCATAAAGGCACCGCCGACCAGTAGCCTGGAGATCCGGCATCAGATGCCCGAATCGGCCATAGCCGTGGTGCCGGCTTGAGCTCTCCGRCCAGCGGCGTGTCACTGCTGGCACAAGATCGCAGGCAGGCCCGGGCAGGCTGTCACCGCCGCTCCACGTGGCCGTCGTCGACAACAGGCATACACCGGCGGAGGATAGCCAGGCCGGCCATGGGCCGCGGGCCGCCGCTTGGACACCCCTGCGGCGGGAAGACGTCGATGTGGGTCGAGGCGTACGGACACAGGCAGGTCGGGCCGGAGACGAGGTGGCGCCGGATGAGCAGCGCGGACGCGGGTGGCGTGGAGACGTTCGACGTCGTCGTCATCGGGGCTGGGCCCGCCGGGGAGGTGGCCGCCGGCCGGCTCGCCGAGGCGGGGCTGTCGGTCGCGGTCGTCGAGCACGAGCGGGTGGGCGGCGAGTGCTCCTTCTGGGGCTGCATGCCCAGCAAGACGCTGCTGCGCCCCGGCGACGTGCTCGCCGCGGCGCGCCGCGTTCCGGGCGCGGCCTGCGCGGTGACAGGAGAGATCGACGCGGCCGCCGCGTTCGCCCGCCGGGACGAGATCGTCAGCGGCTTCTCCGACAGGGGCCAGACCCCCTGGCTGCGTGACCGCGGGGTGACGATCGTCCGGGGCCGGGGCCGGCTCGCCGGCCGGCGGCTCGTCGACGTCGACACGACCGAGACCGTGGTCCCGGAGGAGTCCGACGGGAAACCCCGCCGGCTGGCGGCACGCCGGGCGGTGGTGCTCGCGACCGGGACGACGGCGTTCAGACCGCCGATCCCGGGCCTGGCCGAGGTCGAGCCGTGGGACAACCGGTCCGCGACCGGTGCCACGACCGTTCCGCGCCGGATGGTCGTGCTGGGCGGCGGCGCCGTCGGCACCGAGCTCGCGCAGGGGTTCCGCCGGCTCGGCGTCGTCGAGGTGACGATCGTCGAGGGCCAGCCCCGGCTGCTCGCCCACGAGGAGCCGTTCGCCGGCAAGGAGGTCGCCGACGCTTTCGAGGCCGAGGGCATCGTCGTCCGGACCAGCCAGAAGGTCACCGCCGTGCGCCGTCAGCACGCGGCGCACGACGAGCATCGCGGCCCGGTCGTCGTCACGCTCGACAACGGCGACGAGGTGGAGGCCGACGAGATCCTCGTCGCCGTCGGCCGGCATCCCGCCACCGATGACCTGGGCCTGGAGACGGTCGGCCTGACGCCCGGCCGGCCGGTCGAGGTCGACAGCCACCTGCGCGCCGTCGGCGTGAAGACCGTGACCGGGACCGGATCCGGCGCGGACGCCGACGCGGCGGGCGGCGGTGGCGACGGAGCGGGCGTGGAGGACTGGCTGTTCGCCATCGGCGACGTGAACGGGCGGGCGCTGCTCACCCACATGGGCAAGTACCAGGCCCGCGTCGTCGCCGACATCGTCACCGGCCGCCGCGACGCCTCCGGGGCCGAGTCGGTCGAGGTCGCCGGCAGCCAGGCCATCCCCCGGGTGACGTTCACCGACCCGCAGGTCGCGGCCGTCGGCCTGACCGAGGCGGGAGCGCGCGACGCCGGCCTGCGGGTCCGGGCGGTATCGGTCCCGACCAGCGGCGTCGCCGGCTCGTCGGTACGCGGCGTCGGCCTCGTCGGCACGTCCCAGTTCGTCGTCGACGAGGACCGCCGGGTCATCGTCGGCGCCACCTTCACCGGCCAGGACGTTCAGGAGCTGCTCCACTCGGCCACGATCGCCCTGATCGGGAAGGTCCCTCTGGAGACCCTCTGGCACGCCGTCCCCTCGTTCCCCACCGTCAGCGAGGTCTGGCTTCGCCTCCTGGAGGCCTACGGCCTCTGACTCCGCCTCTGACAGGCCCGCCGCCCCGTTCCGTCGCCGGCATGATCGCGGTTTCGGTCCTCCGGCGGTTGTAACTGCCGCGGTTCCGCGACCACCGCGGGGCACGACAGGCGATCACATCCACGGGCGGGTGACGCGGCAGGGCGTCGTATGTTCGGTTCGGGTGGTCGCCAGTGGGAGGAGCGGGGTCCGATTCCTGCGCAGAAGCAGAGGCGGCGCAGCGCGGGCCTGCTGCTGTACCGAGACGTCGGGGGCGGGCTCGAGGTGCTCATCGCCCATATGGGCGGGCCGTTCTGGGCGCGCAAGGACGAGGCCGCCTGGTCGATCCCCAAGGGCGAGTACGAGCCGGACGAGGACCCACGCGCCGCCGCGGCCCGCGAGTTCGCGGAGGAGCTGGGATCAGCCCCGCCCGACGGCCCATGGATCGAGCTCGGTGACGTGCGCCAGTCCGGCGGGAAGGTCGTCACCGCCTACGCGCTGCGCGGCGACTTCGACCCGGCCACCGCGGTGAGCAACACCTTCGAGCTGGAATGGCCACGCGGCTCCGGCCGCGTCCAGGCCTTCCCCGAGGTGGACCGGGTCGCGTGGTGCGACCTCCCAGCCGCCCGCGCCAGACTCGTCCGCGGCCTGCTCCCCTTCCTCGACCGCCTCCTCGACCAGGTGGCCCCTCAGCCCTGACGTCGATCCGACGACAACCAACCGCGAGGACGGGCGGCCACCAGGGCAAGCGGCGGCGAGCACGAGCGGCGGCCAGGCAGTCGATATTGGGGCGGATTCGGGGTTCTCGCCCCAATATCAGCTGCTTCGCCGCCGCGTCCCACGGCTACCGGCGAGCGCCCCCGGTGGTCGCGGCCGGCGGGCGCGCGGCGCCGGTTGGGCGGGATGGGTGGAGCGGGGTCAGCTGGACGGCTTCTCGTGGTGGCCGCCGAACTGCTTGCGCATGGCGGAGAGGATCTTGTCGCTGTAGAGGGCCTCGCCGCGGGAGCTGAAGCGCTCGTAGAGGGACGCGGTGAGGACGTGCGCGGGGACGCCCTCCTCGACGGCGGCGAGCACCGTCCAGCGCCCCTCGCCGGAGTCCGACACCCGGCCGCCGAAGGTCGCCAGCTCCGGGTCCTCGACAAGGGCGACGGCGGTGAGGTCGAGCARCCAGGAGGCGACGACGCTGCCGCGCCGCCACACCTCGGCGACCTCCGGGATGTCGAAGTCGTACTGGTAGTACTCGGGATGCGTGAGCGGGGTGGTCTCCGCGTCGTGGTCGGCCGCCGAGGTCCTGCCGATCCCCGCCTTCTGCAGCACGCCGAGACCCTCGGCGAAGGCGGCCATCATCCCGTACTCGATGCCGTTGTGGATCATCTTGACGAAGTGGCCGCCGCCGACCGGGCCGCAGTGCAGGTAGCCCTGCTCGGCCTGGGTGGGTTCGCCCGAGCGGCCGGGGGTGCGCGGCGCCGCGTCGACGCCCGGGGCGATGGTGGCGAACAGCGGCTCCAGCCGCTTCACCACGTCCGGCTCGCCGCCGATCATCAGGCAGAAGCCGCGCTCCAGGCCGAAGACGCCACCCGACGTACCGACGTCGACGTAGTGGATGCCCTTCGGTACCAGCGCCTTGGCCCGCTCGATGTCGTCGCGGTAGTACGAGTTGCCGCCGTCGATGATGGTGTCGCCCGGCTCGAACAGGTCGGCCAGCTTGAAGACGGTGTCGCCGGTCAGCCCGGCGGGAACCATCACCCAGGCCGCGCGCGGGGTGGTCAGCGCCGCGGCGAACTCCTCCAGCGAGTTCGTCCCCGTCGCCCCCTCGGCCGCCAGCGCGGCGACGGCGTCCGCGTTGACGTCGTAGACGACGCACTCGTGGCCGCCTCGCGTGAGCCGGCGCACCAGGTTGGCGCCCATCCGGCCCAGGCCGATCATCCCCAGCTGCATGTCGCGTCTCCGCTCGTCCCCATGACGGGCGTCGCCGCCCGCCGCGTCCGCCGCCCTGTCGCCTACCGGCCTACCACCGGCCCGGCCGGCCCTACCCTCATACCCTCCGCGTACCCTCCGCGCCCGCCCGCCACGATCCGCGCGGGGCGTGGGGCGACGTGGTTCTTCCCAGCGGGAAGACCGGGCCGGCCAGCCGTGATCGCCTGGGTTCTTCATACTCCGTCCGTCACCGTCCCATCCGGGGGCTGGGCCAGTGGACCCGTCGACGTAACCGGTTCGCCACTCACCACCGCCCGAAGGACCGGAAGCGCTCGAAGGACCGGCCGGACACGGCGCCCCGCAACGGCGGCGGCGACTGGCCGGGGCGGTTCTTGATCCCGCGGCGGCCCCGGGTGTACACCCGGGAGAGCCCTCCTGCCCGCCGTCGATGACAGGCCTCGATGCCCCGTTGCGCCGAGGCCGGCCCGTGGCGCCGAGGCCGGCCGACAGGTCGGCGGGCACGTCGCGGCGGGTGTCCGTCGCGGGCGTCGACCCAGGACAGTGCCCCGAGTTGCCAGAGTTGACCGAGTTGCGTGAGATCCCGAGTTGGGTGAGACGGAGTGTCGCCGGCGATGACCGCTCAGGACGCGATACCGGACCAGATCCTCGTCAGCACGCCGCGCCGCCAGTTCGTCAATCATCCCGACGACGTCGTCGAGGAGGCGCTGGAGGGGCTGGAGGGCGCGTACCCCCGACTGATCCGCTGGAATCGGGACCCCAGCTTCGTCGCGCGCGCGCAGGCGGCGCCGCCCGGGCGGGTCGCGGTCATCTCCGGCGGCGGCTCCGGCCACGAGCCGTTGCACGTCGGCATGGTCGGCGAGGGCATGCTCGACGCCGCGGTCCCCGGCGCGGTGTTCGCGAGCCCGACCGCCGGCCAGATCCTGGCCGCCACCCAGTCCGTGTCCGGCGGCGCGGGGGTGGTGCACGTCGTCAAGAACTACACCGGCGACGTGCTGAACTTCGAGATCGCGGCCGAGTTCGCCACCGACGACGGGATCACCGTCCGCCAGATCCTCGTCGACGACGACCTGGCGACCACGTCGATGACGGGTGACGGCCCCGGCCGGCGGGGCACGGCCGCCACCGTCGTGGTCGAGAAGGTCGTCGGCGCCGCCGCGTCGGCCGGCGCCGACCTGGAGCGGGTCACCGCGATCGGCCGACGGGTCGCGGCGACATCGCGGTCCATGGCCGTGGCGCTCGCCGCCGGCGCGCATCCCGGCGCCGCGCGGCCGTCGTTCGACCTGCCCGCCGACGAGGTGGAGTTCGGCGTCGGCATCCATGGTGAGCGCGGCGTCGGCCGGCGCGCGTTCGCGCCCGCCGACGACCTCGCCGACCTGCTGGTCCGCCCGCTCGTCGCCGACCTGGCGATCGGCCGCGGTGACCGGGTCATCGCGATCACCAACGGCCTGGGCGCGACGACCGGGCTGGAGCTCGCCGTCATCCACCGCCGGGTGGCGAGGATCCTCGACGCCGCCGGCATCACGGTCGAGCGGGCGCTGGTCGGCCCGTATGTGACGTCGCTGGACATGGCCGGCTGCTCGGTGACCCTGACCAGGGCCGACGACGAGCTGCTCGCCCTCTGGGACGCTCCCGTCCGCACGATCGCGCTGAGCTGGTAGCCCGCGTGGCGCGACTGGACCCGCCGGGCCGGCGGGTCCTCGACTCAGGTGAGGCAGGTCGACATGGCCGGTACGGCGATCGGTGAGGGCGCGGGCGAGTGGGTTCCCGGCCAGGACGGTGCCCGCCCGGTGGACGACGCGCCCGAACGCGTCCACGCGGAACCCGACGCGCCCATCGGGCTCACCGGGCCCGACCAGGCCTGGCGGGAGGAGGCAGCGCGCGCGCTGGGCCGGCCGGCCGACCAGGGTCCCCGGGGAATCGCCGAAGCCGGCCTCGGAGGCCTGGGGCTCGACCTCGATGGGGCATACGCGTGGATCGCGTCCTTCCAGCGACGGTTCGAGGCGGAGGCCACCGAGCTCGGCGAGCTGGACCGCCGGGCCGGCGACGGCGACTTCGGCGCGAACATCCGCCGGGCGTTGCGCCGGGTGGAGCGGCGCCTCGACGAGGCGCCGCCGTCGGCCCCCGGCGAGCTGTTCCTCGGCGTCGCGCACGGCTTCCTGAACACCGGCGGCACCAGCGGCCCGCTGTTCGGCCTCTGGTTCCGCGGCATCGGCCAGGCCAGCGACGCGCCGGCGATGACGCTGGCCGAGCTGGCGAAGGGCGTCGACGTCGGCACGGCGACAGTCCAGCGCCTCGGCAAGGCCCGTCCCGGTGACAAGACCATGGTCGACGCCATGGCCCCCGCGGCCGACGCGCTCGCCGCGGCCGTCGCCGATGGCCTGAACGTGGCGGGAGGCATCGCGCTGGCCGCCGACGCCGCGCGCGCCGGCGCGCTCGCCACCGAGTCCATGCGCGCCCGCCGTGGCCGGGCCGCCTATGTCGGCGACGTCGCCCGCGGCGTTCTCGACCCCGGAGCCCTTACCGTCGCGCTCTTCTTCGACTCCGCGCTCGCCTAGGGCGCCGTCGCCGTCGGCGGCCGCGTCCTGGGCGGCCCGCGTCTTCGGCGGCAACGTCATTGGCGCAGCCAGGTATCTGGTTGCGACGCGCAGGCGGATCGCCGAAGGGTGATTCGCCAGTCCGCGTCAGAGCTCAGGAGTCGTTGACGCCCTGGTTCCGTCAAATGCCCGACCGAAAGTCCGGCTCTGTCCGGCGAGTGGCATATTCAGCCGTGCGCGGCGTCATTGCCCCGCGCTACCTCGCGGAACGGACAGGTGGGGGGCACCGCCGACGATGAGCGAAACCGGTGTTCGAGTTCAGGAACGGCGGCCGGGCGACCCGGAGGAACTCGGCCGCCATCGCGTGGTGGGTCGACTCGGCGCCGGCGGCATGGGCGTCGTCTTTCTCGCCGAAGGCCCTTTCGGGCGTGTGGCCGTCAAACTGATCCGGGAGGACCTCGCCGACGACCCGGAGTTCCGCCGCCGGTTCCAGCGGGAGGTCCAGGCCTGTTTCCGGGTCGGTGGCACGCGCACGGCGCGTCTCGTCGACTTCGATCTCGCCGCCACCCGCCCGTGGCTCGCGACGGAGTTCGTGGACGCGCCGAGCCTGGCCGATCAGGTACGCGAGCACGGGCGGCTCACCACCGATGACCAGCTCCTGCTGGCGTCCGGACTGGCCGAGGCACTGGTCTCGATCCATTCCACCGGCATGATCCACCGTGACCTCAAGCCGTCGAACGTGCTGTGGACCCCGCATGGGCCCAAGGTCATCGACTTCGGGATCGCGGCGGCGGCCGACGCGGCCGCGCTGACGACGAACGGGCACTTCGTAGGCACTCCCGGCTGGCACTCGCCGGAGCAGGTGTCCGGCCAGGAGGCGACGGGCGCCGCGGACATCTTCGCCTGGGGCTCGCTGATCTGCTACGCCGCGAGCGGTAGGGCACCGTTCGGCACCGGCCCGGTCGAGGTGATCCTGCACCGGGTCTCGTCGGGCGAGCCCA
Source organism: Pseudofrankia asymbiotica (assembly GCF_001983105.1). Taxonomy (GTDB): domain Bacteria; phylum Actinomycetota; class Actinomycetes; order Frankiales; family Frankiaceae; genus Pseudofrankia; species Pseudofrankia asymbiotica. Next base: position 73,375 of record NZ_MOMC01000019.1, read on the forward strand.
ACATCGACCGTGAGCTGATCGCGCCGGCGCTGCGGGGGCTCGTGGTGAACGCGATGGCCCGTGAGGTGTCGGACCGGCCGACGGCGGCGGACCTGTACACGGCCCTCGTCGRCTCGGCACCCGGGGACGCCAGCGTCCCGGCGACGAGGATCCTCGCGGGCGGTCCCGGCGACACCCCGCCGTCGACTCCCGTGCCCGTCCCGAGCGCGGTCCCGCCCACGCCGCCGTGGTCCGCGACCGTCGCCGGCGGAACGGACGGACAGCCGGCCGCCGCGCCCGCGCCCCGGCGCCGCCGCCGGCTCCCCCTCGTTCTCGGGACCGCGGCCGTGGTCCTGCTCGCGGCGGCGGGCACCGTCATCGGCCTCCTGCTGACCAGCGGCGGCGGGGACGGCGACGACAGCGGCGGGAGCGGCGGCACCGACAACGGCGTCCAGTTCAGCGCGACCGCGCCCTGGCGGCTCACCGTCGACGACCAGATCGAGGGGGATGACCCTGGCTGCACCGTCGACCTGATCGAAACCGTCAGCGGCGAGAAGGGGCAGTTCGCCGATATCTACGGACGCAAGACCATGCAGGTCCCCGCCACCGGCGAGTTCAACTGGAGCGTCAGCCACGACTCGTGCGTCGTGACCGCCACCGCGGGTTCCGGCAGCGTCGCGCTGCCGTTCGCCCAGCAGGGCTATTCCGGCGACACGGACGCGTTCCAGGTCGAGGGACCGATCCAGGTCGACCCCGTCGACCTGGAGGCGGGAGCGGAGTGCGAGCTGACGCTGCGCGCGGTCGACGGCCGGACGCTGGACTTCGTCACGGCGCACGAGGGCGCGGGCCCGGTCCAGCTCGACCCCGGCCAGCCAGGCATGGTCTACCTGTCCGAACCGCCCTGCGGCGTGAAGGTCTCCGCCAACTGGTGACATGGGCCGGGTCGCGCGAGCGACCTTCCGGCCCGGCGTCATCTCAGGTGAGAGTCCGCGCGGCGAGGGAGGGGGCGTCACCCATGACGATCATGGGATGGCTGGCGGGTTTGAGCCAGCGAAGGATCGACCCCACTTCCTCCTGCGGAAGCGAGACGCAGCCCTTGGTGGGGGCCTCATGGTCGACGTGCAGCCAGATGTCGCCGCCCGCCCGCTCCCCGAGCGGTCGGGCCGGGTCCGACGGAGGCCGGCCGGGGATCCGGTTGTAGTCGATCGCGACGACATAGTTGAACGCCGCCGTCATCGGGTCGTCGAGATCACCGCTGCCAGCGGCGAAGAAGCTCGGCTGGTACTCGTAGGGCAGCGCGGTCCCCGGATCGGGCAGTTTGCCGCCCGCCGCCGTCAGGCTGAACACGCCGATCGGCGAGCGGCGGTCGCCCTCGTGGTGGCTGGTGGTCCAGCCGTTCGCGCCGTTGCGGCCGGAGAGCGGGAGCCCCTGGCGCGTCCAGGGCGACGGCTCGTCGGCACGCTGCCACAGCGTCACCGTGTTGGTGGTCGACGCCCGGCCGGGGGCGCTGACGAGGATGACCTGCCTGGTCTCGGCGGGCAGCCGCGAGGCGGCCCATTCGCCGACACCCGGGAGGGTGGCGCTGACCATGCTCGTGGCCGCGTCCCCCTCTCCGGAGCCGTCCGACCCACCAGACACCATGGTGCCGCCCACGCCGCCGTTGTCGAGACCCCCGGATGCTCCGGTTCCCGAGGCCGCGCTGGCGAAGGCCGCGCCCGGGCCCGGGGCGGCGAGCGCGAAACCGGCCGCGGCGGGTGAACGCTGCTCCGTGGACTGCTGGGTGGCTGGCTCGTGGTCGGACCCGACAAGTTGGAACGCGCCCGCGGTGCCCACGACGAGGGTGGCACCGACGGCGGCCACGCTKACCACCATTCCGCGGCGGGAACGGGGCCAACGCCGCCCGATCTGGCGGTCACTCCGGTGTGAGGCCATTCCTGCGACTCCCTCACGTCAGTCACGGGCGGCCTGYGTGCCACCCGGTCCCGCTTCCGGCGTTCCTTCCGCCCCGGACGGGGCCTCGTCCTCCCGCCAGCCTCCCACCTCGGCAATTCGCTCGCCGAGGTGCCCGATGTCAACCAGGCGGGGCTTTCAGCACGGGACCGACACGCCGCTCGCCCTGTGTCGGGCGCCATGTGTCAYGGCATCAGCGGCCCTGTCGACACGAACGGCATCAGCGGCACTACTTGCGGAAACCTACACGGTCGACGTTAACTCGCCGAAAATCCATCACCGACGATACGCAACCGGACACGCTGTGACAGCACCGACTCGCCTGGCTTTATGTCGCCACGCCGAAGATGACACATGAGGATCACAGCGGACGGACCGGCGGCCATGGCGCTCCGCGTGACGAAACGCACCGGAAAAATGATCAGCCCGCGAACACGCGCACCGACGGCCGCGACCGCCGCAGGTATCGCGCCAGCACGGCCCGGGAACCCTCGTTTCACCAGGTCACCGCGATCCCTTGCTCAGCTCGTCGGCCACCCCCGGGGCGAGCGGTGACGGCCGGCATCCCCTGTGCACCCGCAACATCGGCCGATCTACAGTCCGGTAAGGTCAACAAGACCCCACGGGCGGGCAAAATGAGCGCCATGGGCGAAGATGAACGACTGCCACCGGGGAACAGGCAGGTGACCGGGTGACCACTCCGCGGGCCGACGCGCTCAGGGAGGATCTCCTCGCCAGGCTCTTCGAGCCGGCCGAGCGCTGGGGCTGGGAGTTCGCCCCGCCGCACGGTGCCGTCCCGTCCCCGGAGGCCGGCCAGCCGCCGGTCTACGCGGACCCACCCGGGCCGTACGTCGCCGGCCTGGAACACCTGAGAGCGGACTCCCTCGGCAAGATCTGGAAGCCCATCACCGGCGGCATCTTCGTCCTCGGCGGGCTCGCCATCCTGGGTGCCTCGGTCGGCCTCGGGCTGTTCACCCTGCTCGTCGGCGCCGCGTTCTTCGCCTGGTGGTACCTGCCCTACCGGTCGGCGGACACCAAGCTCAAGAACATCATGGACGCCTACGCCGCGGAGGTCGCCCAGCACCGCGACGACTACCGACGCGTGTACGGCGACTGGCAGCGGCGGGTCGCCCACCACGACGAGGCCGAGCAGGACCGGCTCGCCTCGGGACTGGACTTCTACCCCCTCGACGCCTCGACGGCGCCGCGGGTGGACGTGTTCGGCGGCACCGCCGCCGGCTGGACGAGCCTGCTCGCCACCGGCGGCGCCTCCCTGCTCGCCACCGGGGCCGGCGTCCTGCTGGTCGACCTCAGCGAGCTGGCTGTGGGCGCCGGCCTCGTGATGGTCGCGAACGGAGCCGGCGTGCCCGCCGAGGTCCGGGAGCTGCCCCGCTCGCTGGAGAGGCTCGACCCGCTGGCCGGACTGGACCCGATCGACGCCGCCGAGCTGCTCGCCGACGCCTTCGACGCGGACCGTCGCGGTGGTAGCGACCCCACGCTGCGCGCGATCGACCTCAGCATCCTGCGGGCCGTCACCCGGTCGATCAGCATGCCGCTGACCTTCTCCCGGCTCGCCGCGGCGCTACGCGTCGTCAACAGCCAGAGCGCGGCCGTCGACGAGGGCGTGTTCACCGCCTACGAGGTCCAGGCGCTGCAGCAGGGAATGTTCGACCTCGGCCAGCGTGACCGCATCGCCGACCAGGCCAGCTTCCTCGGCACCGAGCTGGACACGCTCGCCGGGCGGGACGCGGCGCGGCCAGCGGAGCTGGCGGACCCGGCCGAGCTGGAAAGCGCCCAGACCCCCTGGTGGGGAGCGCCCGGCCTACGGGTCCTCGCGACGAGCAGCCAGGGTCCCGGCGGCGCCCGGCGCAAGGACCTCACCGACCGCGTCCTCATCCAGGTGCTGCTGCACCGGCTGCGCGGCCGCGGCCGGGACGGCGCCCGGGACACCCTGGTCATCGCCGGCGCGGACCACGTCGGCCGGCAGTCCCTGCAGGCGCTGATCAAGCAGGCCGAGCTCGCCCGGATCCGCCTCGTCCTGCTGTTCGAGCACCTCGGCGACGACGCGGAGAGACTGATCGGCACCGGCGGCAGCGCGACGATCTTCATGCGCCTGGGCAACTCCCGCGAGGCGGCGCTCGCGGCCGACCACATCGGCAAGGGCCACCGGTTCGTGCTCTCCCAGCTGACCGAACAGATCGGCAGGAACTTCAACGAGGGCCTCAGCAACACCTACGGCGAACAGGACGGCACGGCCGAGACCAAGGGCAAGAGCGGCGGAAGGCACTTCGGCGGGGGCGGCAAGGGCGAGAACAGCGGCTGGAACGAGTCGACCACCACGTCGCACTCGTCGACCTGGTCGAACACGGTGAACGTCAGCGCCGGGATGTCGCACACCGCCGGCTCGACCCTGCAGCGCGAGAAGGACTACACCGTCGAGCCGACCGTGCTGCAGAGCCTCGCGCCGACCGCGTTCATCCTGGTCGGCACCGGCGAAGGCGAAGCCCGCGTCCGCCCCGGCGACTGCAACCCCGGTGTGGTGCTGCTCCCCCGGGTCTCCGGGCAGGCCCGGGAGATCACCGCCGGCCGGACCGCTCCCGGACCGAGCTACGTCAACGCCGGTGCGCAGCAGATCCCGGCGCCGCAGCAGGGCTACCAGAACCCCTACGGGCAGCGGGCGTATCCGGGCCAGCCCGGCTACCCCCAGCAGGGCTACCCGACGGGCCCTCACCACCAGCAGCCGCCGCCGTACGGCTGGCCCGGCCAGCAGCGGTAGGCCGGGACGAGCGAGATGCTGGACGGATTCCGGTTCCACCGGCTGCTCTCCGCGCCCCGCCCGCCCGACTCGACGGACCGCCCCGACCCCGCGCCGGCCCAGTTGTTCGCCGCGCTCCTCGCGGCGCACGCGGACCTGACCAGCGACGCCTCCGGCGGTGCCACCGCCGCCGGAGGCCCCGGCGGTCCGGCTGGCGCTGTCGGTCCGGCTGGCCCAGGCCGGCCGGCTGGCGCTGTCGGTCCGGCTGGCTTTGTCAGTCCGGCTGGTCCGGGCCGGCCGGCTGCCGGTATTGGTCGTCCTACTGATGGCATCGGTCTGACTGGCGATGACCCAGCGATAGCGGTCTGTTGGGTACGCGTACCCGGAGACCCGCATATCCGGGTCCTCGTCGGCGGCCGGCCGTACTTCCCACCGGCGCGGGCTGGCGCGGGCGACACGCCCGGCGAGGCGTCCCCCGTGCTCTATCCGCCGGGCAGCAGGGGCGCCCCGGTCCGCGGCACGGACGTCGCCGCCACCCTGGCCAGCCTGCCCTGCTGGCTGCGCTGCGAGGGAACGGCCGATGCCCTGTGGGCCGCCCCGGACGCGAGCGGCTCAGCAGGTCCCCCGGGTCGGGCGGCCGGCCTGGACGGCCCCGCGCGGCACGGCTCGTTCGACGACTACGCGGCCCACCTGCCGGGGGCCTACGCCTGGCTGGTGATCGCGCGGCCGGTGCCGGCCGCCGCCGTCGACGAGGAGCGCGAGGGCATCCTGCGCATGATCCCGTTCCTCCGCCAGCATGAGCAGCGCGGTGACGAGCACAGCCGGCTGGAGGTCAACCGGGCCGAGGCCCGATACCGCGAGCTCACGCGGTCGCGCGCGGCCGGCATGTGGGACGTCCGGGTGCTCGTCGGCGGCCCCGACCCGGCGGCGGCCAGGACGACCGCCACCCTGCTGTGCGGCGCCGGCGACCTGGATGGCCTGCCATACCTGCTCACACCACGCACGGCCGAGGTGACCTCGTTCGCGGGGGCGCTCGGCACCGCGGAGAAGCCCAGGATGGCGAACGGGCCGGGTCTGGGTGGCCGGCCCGCCGCGGGCGTCGAGGCGACGTTCCCGTTCCGCGCGAGCGGTGAGCTCGTCGCCGCGCTCGCGCGCCCACCGCGGCGGGAACTGCCCGGGATCACGCTGGTCACCCCGCACACGTTCGACGTCACCCCCGAGGGGTCCATACCGGCGAGCGAGCCGATGGCGCCGGCCACCGTCACCGTCCACGAAGGAAGCCCGACCGGGCGGGGGCTGGGCCAGGGGCAGGGGCTGGTGCTCGGCCAGGTGCTCGACGCCTCGTGGTCCGCGGCCGGTGTGCTGCCGGTGCCGCGTGCCACGCTCAACAGGCACGGCTTCGTCTGTGGGGCGACGGGCTCGGGCAAGTCGCAGACGGTCCGTTCCCTGCTGGAGTCGCTGGCCCGCTCCGCCGAGCCGGTGCCCTGGCTAGTGCTGGAGCCGGCGAAGGCCGAGTACGCCCGCATGGCGGGCCGGCTCGCCGGCCACAGCGATGTCCTGGTGATCAGGCCAGGACGCCTCGACGCCCCGCCCGCCGGGCTCAACCCGCTGGAGCCGGAGCCGGGGTTTCCGCTGCAGAGCCACATCGACCTGGTGCGTGCGCTGTTCCTGGCGGCGTTCGAGGCACACGAGCCGTTCCCGCAGGTCCTCGCCCGAGCGCTCACCGTCTGCTACGCGGAGGCCGGCTGGGACCTGGTGGCCGGCCGGATGCGCCCCGAGCACCGGCCGCGGTTCCGGGACGACGAGCCCCTGGTGCCGGTCCGGCCCCGGTACCCGACGCTCGGCGACCTGCGGCGCACGGCCGCCAGGGTGGTCGAGAACATCGGGTACGGCGCCGAGGTGACGGCGGATGTGCGCGGCTTCGTCGACGTGCGGATCGGCTCGCTGCGCGAGGGCACGCCGGGACGTTTCTTCGAGGGCGGCCACCCGCTCGACGTCGGCGCCCTGCTGACCCGCAATGTGGTGTTCGAGCTCGAGGACATCACCAATGACCAGGACAAGGCGTTCCTGCTCGGCGTCGTGCTCATCCGGATCGTCGAACACCTGCGTGTCAGGCACGGCGCCTCCGGGACGGACGAGCTGCGCCACGTGCTCGTCGTCGAGGAGGCCCACCGGCTGCTCAGGAACGTCGAGGACGGCCCGGCGGCGGCCGCGGTGGAACTCTTCGCGTCACTGCTCGCCGAGATCCGCGCCTACGGCGAGGGTGTGATCGTCGTCGAGCAGATCCCCTCGAAGATCCTGCCCGACGTCCTGAAGAACACGGCGCTGAAGGTGATGCACCGACTGCCGTCCGCCGAGGACCGCCAGACCGTCGGCGCGACGATGAACCTGCGCGAGGAACAGTCCGAGCTGGTCGTGTCCCTCCCGCCGGGTGTCGCGGCGGTCGCGGTCGACGGGATGGACCGCCCTGTACTGACCAGGATGACCCCGGGCACGCACCGGGAGTCGACCGAGCACGCCCGCTACGACGCCGCCCCGCTCGCCGGCCGCCGCAGCCCGCTGTGCGGCGCCGACTGCCACATCCGCGCCGCCTGCACCCTCGACCAGGTCAACGACGCGGCCCACCTGGCCGACGAACCACGTCTCGTCGTCTGGGTCGAGGCCGTCGCCGCCCACCAGGTCACCGGACTCGCGCATCTGCTCGGCCAGGCGCCGCCCGCGCCCGTCGAGGCGCTGCGCGCCGAGCTCACCGCACTCCCGGCACGCACCCTGGACTGCCTGCTCGCCCACGTCGTCGACCGCGCCGTCGCCGCCCGCGTCATCCTCCTACGACCCGACGTCGACCCCGACGACTTCGCCGCCCGCCTCGCCCACACCCTGCGCCGCATCCTCGCCAACGCTCCCCCGGACAACGCCGACACCCGCCGCTGGACCGCCGGCGCCTACCGCTGGATGGATGTCCGCCAGGCCCTGGCACGGGCCGCGAGACATCCAGATGCCGGCGACGGTCCGCACCCCGAGACCCCGGATTGGCTCCGGCGACGGCTGTCACTCGCGGGTGAGACGGTCCTGGACCAGTACGCCGAGCTACGCGACAGCGCGCTCTTCTCTGAGCACAGTGATCTCGTCAGCGTTGGAGATCCGGTCATATCGGGGCTGGTCACCGCGGTACGCGCGCTCAGCGGCGGCATAACACCGAACGATGTTCGCGCGGGGCTCCGGCTGTCGTGCGCCGGCACAGTCCTCGACGAGCTGGCCTTCCAGATCGCGGACCTGCTCGACGCACGTTCCGACCTGGCGAGGAGTTGACGCGGTGGCTGCCGACCGGCCGAAGACCACGGATGTTCCGCCGCCGCCGCCTCCGCCTCCGCCCGAGTCGACCACCGAGCACAGTGCGGCGGCGCTCGATCGCCGCGTCGCCCGGGGCTCAGCCCGCGCGGACGATGCCCCACGCCAAAACCGGGCCGGCCCGGGAGTAGTCGGTGACGGCGACCGCGACGAGCCAGGCAGGCCAGATGGCGGCCCGGACTCGACAGCGCGGGAGCGACCGCCCACCGTGGAGGACAAGGCCGCACGGTTTGATGCCGTTCCCGGCGACCGAAGGACCGGTCCTACCGACACATATCGGGCCCAGGACCAACGTCCATCGCTTGAGTCCGAGCGAACAGTGCCTCGAACCGTCGACRYCGCGCCGCAGGAYAAGTTCAGTCGGCTCGAGGCCGGCCCGCCTCGGGAGATCCCCCCGCGCCCGGAGATCAACGAGAAGGTCTACGAGCACATTCTCCACGGCGAATGGAACAAGAAAGGGAAGCCAGTCGGATTTCACAGCGCGCCCGACGGCAATCCGCCGAGCGACCGCCGCGTTGACACCGTCGTCCACCAGAACAACAACGGCACATATCGGGCGGATGTGTCGTTCAGGGAGCCGACGACGGGAGATTGGGTTCGTAAGYCCGTACCGCGGCACAGCATGTTCCCCGACAGCTGGTCGGCGAGCGACGTCCGGGACGTARTCGACCAGGCGTACACGGACGCCTATGATCATAAGATAGGACCGGCCTTGGCGCGAGGTGATCCCCTATCCGGCCCAGGAAAGCAGTGGACCGGAGAATCACGTGGCGTTTTAGTACAGTTCTATGTCGATCCATCGGGGGCGCCGCGCACCGCGTTCCCGGCCAGAGACCAGCCTTAGAAAGGACATCGGATGGAGAACACTGACTGGAGGTTCTACGAAACACCAGACGGGTCGATCGACGTGGATCCACCCGCACATATAGACCCCGCCACGCGGACACTGGTCCGGACCGCCATCCTGGACTGGCTCTTCACCGATGTCGGCCGTTCTCCGACTGGCATCGCCGAATATCGGTCCGCCCTAGCGGAAGCGCAGTCCAACGGTTCGCCGACGGTCATCGGAAACGGGACGGCGCAGACGCTCGCGGCCGATCGGGTCATCCTGGAGTCCCTTTACGAGCAGTGGGACGACGTGACTCTGAGTGGCGACGACTTCGAGCGCGTGCTCGACAACTACCAGGCCTTCATCGTCGGGCGCGCTGACGATCGCGTGTGACGGAGGTCAATGCGAGGCCGAGGCTTCGGACGCTCGGCCGCCCGGYGGGAGCAGCCGGGCCACGGGAGGCCACATTGGTACTGGTGCGGCGATGAGCCTTCGGGCCGCGACGACGCGACCGGACGTACAACTGGGAGCCGGTGGCGGCAAATTCGGCGGATTTGGTGCGCACACCGGCTTCGACGGTCTCCACTCAGTGGAGGCGTGTTCGTCGGTGTAGCGACGGACGTCTCGGGTGACTTTCGTCGCTTTACATCAGAGCCCTAACAGGGCGGGCATGACGAGGTGTACGGATCGCGCACCGACGCGGTGGCACGGTGCGCCGTTTTCTTGGCAATCCGTCGAGCACCGTGCCAGATTCCTACTAGGAGACGCGTCGTGATACCCGAGACCGCACGAGTCAACCTGATCGTCCTTTACTCAGATGACATCGAGGCTTGTCGAACATTCTATGAAAATCTTGGCCTGAGATTTATTTTCGAACAGCATGACAATGGTCCGTATCACTTTGCCACCGCGTTCGGCGACGGCGGGGGTCTTGAACTTTATCCCGCGGGTAATAGKGGCCCAACGAGCGTGCTCCGAATCGGGATCACCGTTCCCCGTGGTCTGCCGAAAGACCGCCGACTCGCCAAGGGCACGCATCTGCTACGTGATCCTGACAATCGAACGGTCGAAGTCACGGTCGTGTAGGTGCGATCAGCGAAATGACTCTTTGAGCCGAGCTGGCCCGCGCCCGGCTCGGTCACGGTAAGCGGGACGAGGGGTTCTGGTGGGACAGATCGAGAATGCCGAGGTTTTGCAGGCAGAGCTGCGTCGGCTCGTCCGGGCCGACGCGCGCGGCCCCGAACTGGTGACGACGATGGCAGGCTTCGACGTCGCCTACGACACCGACACGGATCTGCTCGCGACCGCAGTTGTCGTCCTCGCCGCGCCCGGCTGAGAGGCCGTCTCGTCGGCCACGGTAGTTGGGCGGGCCGCTTTCCCCACGTCCCGCTTGCTGTCGTTCCGGGAGTCGCCACCGCTGCTGGAGGCGTGGGAGACCGATCTTCCCCGGCTCGCCGCGCCGCCCGATCTGCTGCCTGACTTGGCACACGGTTCCGCGGAACGCCGAGATCCACACGGTTCCGCGGAACGCCGAGATCCACACGGTTCCGCGGAACGCCGAGATCCACACGG
>NZ_MOMC01000003.1 GCF_001983105.1 Pseudofrankia asymbiotica
CTCGCGGGCGCCGGGCTCGCGGGCGCCGGGCTCGCGGGCGCCGGGCTCGCGGGCGCCGGGCTCGCGGGCGCCGGGCTCGCGGGCGCCGGGCTCGCCGGGGCGGCCCTGCCGGGGCTCTCGGCCGCCGGGGCCGCCCCGGAGCCTCGCTCGCCCGCCGAGCGCGAGCTCTGCTCGGGCCGCGCGGTCTCTGGCGCGTCGGTCTTCCCACCGGCCGCGCTGGCCGGATCCGCCGCTTCCGACGGAGACCCACGCTCCGCCGGGGTCTTCTCGACCGCCGACGGCGCGGCGGAGGCGACCGACAACGCCCGCGCGCCGGAGGACCGATCGGTGCCCACGTCCCGCCCGCCGGTCAGGTCCGCGGGTAGGACGGAGTCCGCGAGGGCTCGCGCCCGTTCCAGCGCGACCCGCCCCAGGGCGCTCGTCGACGCGGTGTCACGACGCAGAGACTCGCCGCCGTCGGTCACGCCCACGGGCCCTCCGATCACGCCCACGCCACTCGGAAGGATCCCGGGCCCCTGGGCCCGCCTGCCCAGGGCGGCGTGCGCGAAATACACGGTAAAGCCTGTTGGTGAACTTACCCACAGCGGTTGGACAGACAACCCACATCAGGTAGCTGATTCATGGCCTGGAGGGCGCAACGTGTCCTGGATACGCCATGCAGTGGCCCTGGTAGCCGAATTCCGCGGCGACTCAACCTCGGGGAGTGAAGGAAACCGACGAGACCAACGGCGTCGTCCCGCCCCTGTTGACCACAGGTAGTTGGGTGGAGGGGGCGGACGGGCGGATGGTGCTTCCGCGCGCGGCGGTTGGCTGGTCCCCCACCGCGGCCCCGGTCACCGTCAGCAGCATGAGCGCCGCGGACCCGACCAGGGTCCTGCGCACTCTCGCCTGACCACGGCCGGGCCGGCCCTGGTCCAGCCGGCGGATCCGCGTGATGCCCCCTGCCCGAGGAGACCGCGGGCGGGAGAGATCAACCGCGGCGCCCGTCAGGTCGACCCGGCCGGGTGGTGCCGCCAGCCGCCCACGCGGCGACGGGCCTAACGCGGCCAGACTCGTCGGCACCGCCAGCGGCAGGCGCGAGTGCGCCGCGCGCCGCCGGCCCGCGCCCCCCGGTCGTACCGGTCCGGGACGATGGGCCGTCGCGCCCCGGGCACCCGCGGCGCCGGTCGGCACCAGCGGCGGCTGCCGCGTCCCGCCGAGACCGACAAGCCGGTCGGCCAGGCCCTCCGGCAGCGCCGGGGCCCACAGGCCGGACAGCCGCTGCTTCATCCGCCGGTATTCCGCGACCTCCTCGCGGCAGCCGGCGCAGTGCGCCAGATGGGCCAACGCCCGGTCGCGCTCATCGTGGCAAAGCTGACCGTCCACGAGCGGGCAGAGCCGCTCGCCGAGGTGCGAGGTCACGCGCGGCCTTCCCGCGCCGCGCCGATCTCGACGCCGACCACGCCCGCGCGACGTCGGCGGCCACGCGGCCGCGTTCCCCCCTCCCGCGAGACAGCCGCCTCCGCCGGAGGAGGCGGCGACGAGGCCAGCGGGGTGACGTCGCCCGGGGCCTGGGCCGCCGACGCGGTCGTCATCGCGTCGATCTCGGCGGTCAGGGTCTCGGCCGGCAGTGCCACGCCCGAGCGCGACTCGCGCGGGGCGCGATCCGCGAGCGCGGCACGCAGCATCGCCCGGCCCCGGGAGATCCGGCTCCGCACGGTGCCGAGCTTGACGCCGAGCGTCTGCGCGATCTCCTCGTAGGACAGCTGTTCGATGTCGCAAAGGACCACGGCCGCGCGGAAGTCCGGTGGCAGCGCGGCGAGCGCGGCCTCGATGTCCGCGTCCAGGTGCGCCTCGGCGTAGACGGCCTCCGGGCTCGCCTCACGGCCGGCCAGCCGTTCCGTGTCCTCGGGGAGCGCGTCGAAGCGGATCTTCTGCTGGCGGCGCATCCGGTCGAGGAACAGGTTGGTGGTGATCCGGTGCAGCCAGCCCTCGAACGTGCCGGGGGTGTAGTCGGCGAGCGACCGGAAGACCCGGACGAACACGTCCTGAGTGAGGTCCTCCGCGTCGTGCGCGTTGCCAGTGAGCCGGTAGGCAAGCCTGTACACCCGGTTGCCGTGCTCCTTGACCACGTCCTCCCAGGACGGTGGCACCCAGGCCGCATCGGCCGTTGGGCTGGGCACGACCACCGAGGCTTGCTCGGCCGCCGGGACGGACGGCTTGGCGTCCGGTCCGTTCACGGCTGCCTCTCGGTCGACTTTGAACGACGACCGTACTCGACGGGCAGGCCATGGCGCGGCAATTCCCGCTGCGGACACGAGCCCTTCTCCTCTCGGTGGGCTAGGACGAGGCGGTGRCACTGTGCGACATGGCTCGACACGAACTTCGATGAACGAAGCAACGCGCCGCTCTTGTACGCCGTTCCCGTAGGCTGCGTTTGTCATGCCGGACACCGACATCGGCGCACACGATCGAGCCGCCGCCTTCGCCGAGGGCTTCCTGTTGGAAGACCCCATCCTTCGTGCTGCCCGCGCACGTGCCGAGGAGGTCGGGATTCTCCCGGTCAGCCCCGGTGCCGGCGCGGTGCTGCGTTTCCTGGCCGCGTCCGTTGGCGCGCGTGCCGTCGTCGAGATCGGTACCGGGACAGGCGTCTCGGGTACCTGGCTGCTGCGCGGGATGCGGCCGGACGGCACGCTGACCACCATCGACGTGGAGGCCGAACACCTCCGGCTGGCCAGGCGCACCTACGCGGACGCCGGGATGGCGTCCAACCGCAGCCGCCTGATCACCGGCCGCGCCCTCGACGTCCTGCCACGGCTCACCGACGGGGCCTACGACCTGGTGTTCTGCGACGCGGACCGCCGGGAGGGCACCGAGTACCTCACCCAGGCGCTGCGGCTGCTGCGCCCGGGCGGGGTGGTCGTGTTCGCGGGCATCCTGATCGACGGCCTCGCCGCCGACCCGGCGGTCCGCAACCCGGAGGTCATGGCCATCCGGGAGCTGGCGACGGCGGTCCGCGACGACGCCCGGCTCACCCCGATGTTGCTGAACGCCGGCGACGGCCTGCTGGTGGCCGCCGTCGCGAAGTCCTCGCCCGTCGGGTAGCCGAGGTCCGCGGGGTTCCCCCGGGACCGGCGGCCGTCCTCCTGACGGACCGGTCCCGTGGAGCCGGGCGGCCGGCGGTCCGGGAGGTCGGCCGGCGGATCCGAACCCACGGGCCGGCGGTGGTGCTGTCACGTTTTACAGCTCACTCCAGTTGGCTTAGGACCGCCTGAAGGCGCGGTGAGCGTGTCGGCATTCCGACAGCACGGGGGCGGTCGAGGCGACGGCGGTGGGGCCCTGCTCAGGCGCACGCGACCGCGAACTAATGTCGGGTGGCGGTGTCCGCGCACCGCGGAATGAAGCGGCACCTKGGGGAAGGATCATGTCGGGCAAGCGGTTCGGTGGTGGCACTTCCGGTGGGGATCCCACGGAACGCCGCCACCCGTCACGTCGGCGTCGGCCGCCCTTCGTCGACGGTCGCGGCGACCAGGGCAGCAACGGCTCGCTCGCCGCGTTCCTGGTCGGCGTCGCCGTCGTGGCCGGCCTGATCGGCTTCACCCTCAACCGGGTGACCACCGGCAGCGACGGTACCCCCACGCCGGCCGTGACGCCGACCGCCGACGCCGCCGCGGTCGGCCCACTGGCCGGGCTGACCGCCGAACAGGTGGCGATCCGGCTGCTCGACGCCGGCGTGCCGCTGCACACCACGGTCGTCTACGACGCGTCGAGCGACCCCAACCAGCTACTCGGCAAGCCGGACGGCTACACCAGCAAGATCGCCTTTCTGGACGCCAGGACCCAGATCAACCCGGCGGGTGTCACCAGCAAGGACCCGGTCGAACAGGGCGGCAGCATCGAGGTCTTCGCCGATTCGGCCGCCGCGAGCTCCCGGGTTCAGCAACTGCGGACGGTCAGCTCCTCGAGCCAGCTGCTCCAGGAGGCCGACTACCAGCAGGGCGGAGTGGTGCTGCGGGTCTCGCGCTACCTCAGCAAGGAGCAGGCGGACGGCTATGGGGCCGCGCTCACCGCGCTCGTGACGGCCGCCACCGTGGCGCCGAGCGCCACGGCKACAGTCGGCTGAGTATCGGGCTCAGCCATCCGCGGACCGCCATCCGCGGTGCCGCCCAGCCCGGCGATTCGGGACCAACGGGGCAGATTGACGCCGGCTCTCAGTGGGAACCGCACCTCTGTGAACGTCCACGAGTTCTACACGGCCGACCCGCGGCGGCAGGAGTCCGAGGAGATCTCCTTCGGCGAAGGGTGGACCGATCACACGGACCCTTCGTCGACCTACCGGCTGAGCTGGGTCGCGGTGACGGGCGAGATCTACTCCGTGCGCGAGCCCCACCCCGGCGGTGGCCTGCTGGCAGCGGTGTTCGACCACTACAACGTCCACCAGGCCGACGTCGGCGAGATGAAGGTGGAAATCCTTGCCGTCGCCGACCTGGCGAGCGTCGAGCAGGCGCTGGCCGGCTGGCGCGAGCAGCTCGGTGAGCACGACAGCCTGCGATGGGCCCGAGAGCGGCTGAGCCCCATCCGTCAGGCGGCCGAGCCCGCTCGGGGACTCGACGCGCCGAACGTCTGAACCTGGGCGGAACGCGGGCGCGCGCCGCGCCGCCGGCTCACGCGGCGGCGGCGGAGGCGCGGCCGGCCCGGGAACGGTGCCGGCGGCCCAGCGTCAGGAAGCCGGGACGACGGCCGGCGCTGGGGCGTCGACCCGGGCTGGGTCGTCGGCGGCCGTCGGCGCCGGCGCCGTGGTGAGCCAGCGCAGCAGGGTCCGCACGCCCCAGCCGGTACCGCCCCGGGTGATCTCGGCGTCGTCGGAGTCCGAGCGGGCCGTGCCGGCGATGTCCAGGTGCGCCCAGGGCAGCCCGTCGGTGAACTCGCGCAGGAACAGCGCCGCCATGATCGACCCGCCGCCCACGTCCAGCGCGCGGCCGATGTTCGCGAGATCCGCGACCGGCGACTCCAGCGCCGGGCGGTACTCCTCGACGAGCGGAAGCCGCCAGACCCGTTCGCCGGCCGCCGCGGCGGCCGCGGTGAGCCCGTCGGCGAGCGCGTCATCGGACGCGAACAGACCGGCGGTGCGCCGGCCCAGCGCGACCGAGATCGCCCCGGTCAGGGTGGCGAGGTCCACCAGCAGGTCCGCGCCGAGCGCGCCCGCCGCGTACGCCAGCCCGTCGGCCAGCACCAGCCTGCCCTCGGCGTCGGTGTTGAGTACCTCCACCGTCCGCCCGCCCCAGCAGGTGATGACGTCGCCGGGCCGCATCGCCGCGGCTCCGATCATGTTCTCCGCGATGCAGAGCAGCCCGGTGACCCGGCCGGGCGCGCCGAGCTCCGGCAGCGCGACCATGGTCGCCAGCACGGCCGCCGCGCCGGACATGTCCGTCTTCATCCCGGCCATCGACCCCGCCGGCTTGAGCGAGAGCCCGCCGGAGTCGAAGGTGATCCCCTTGCCGACCAGGACGCGGTGCCCGAGCTCGGCGCCGTCACCGGCGGGTGGCCCCTCGTAGCGCAGCTCGACCAGGTAGGGCGGGCGCACCGACGCGGCGCCGACCGCGACCAGCCCGCCGAAACCGCCGGCCTCGAGCTCCCGGACGTCCATCAACGACGCGTCCAGCCCGGCCGCGCGCGCCGCCGCGACCGCCCGCGTGGCGAGCCACTCCGGCGATTTCACCAGGCTTGGGATGTTGATGAGATCACGGGCCGTCAGCACGGCCCTGGCCAGGACGCCGGCCCGCCGAACCGCCTCCGCGGCCTCCGCCAGCTCCGTCGGCGTCAGCGCGCGCGACGTCCAGACGATGACCTCGTCGATGCCGTTCCCGCGTTCCGGCCCCGGCGCTGGCGCGGTGGGCTCCGCCACCGGCGAGACCTCATCCGTCTCCGTGGCGGCGTCCGCGGCGTCAGCGACGCGCTCGTCGCCCGGCAGGTCGGTCTGTCCGGCGCCGAGATCGCCGATCTCGGCGTCCGCCGTGGCGGCGGTGGCATCGGACGCGGCCTTCCCGGCGCCGCGGGGCTGCCGGTAGGAGGCGAGCGCGAGGCCCTCGGTGAACGCGGCGAGGGCCGCCGGGTCCGGGTCCGCGACCAGTGCCACCCGGTCGCCGGCGCCGGCCCGGCGGGCGAGCGCCGCGCCGGCGCAGCGCCAGTCGGCGCCGCTCCCGGTGCCGGCGCCCACCAGGACAAGCCGGGCCGGGGACTCGGCGCGGGCCAGCGGAACCACCAGAACCGAGCCAGCGTCGCCACCGAAGGTGTGGGTGGTCAGCAGCGCGTCGAGATCGATGCCAAGTTCGGCGCACGCGGCGCCCGCTATCGGGCTGACCTGGTGAGCATCCCTGACCGTGGCCGAGCCGCCGGCCGCGCCGGCTTCGCCCGAGCCTCCCCGGCCGTCGGAAGCCGTCTCCTCGGACGACAGCACGACCACTGCGAGCGCGGACGAATCCGGCGCGGCCGGCCCGCCGGGTCGTAGGGTGACCACCGGGACGCTCCAGCGCCCCAGGTCACCATCACGGATGGAGATAGTCACACTTCCCTGATCGCGATCAGCTGTCATGGGCCGAGACGGTTCCTCCCCGCCCATCGCCGCCGAGCCCAAGGTAGAGCGAGGCTCGACCTTGGGCAGTCCAGAGGAAGCTCTCCCGACGGGGCACCCGATGCGAGCCCGCGGAAGCTGCCCCCGCGCCGGGGAAGGCGACGAGCAGGGTGGGCCGGGCGGCTACCCGACCKCCGTCTTGAGGGCGTCGCCGAGGGCGCTCGCCTCGTCAGCGGTGAGCTCAACGACGAGCCGGCCCCCACCCTCGAGCGGGACACGCATCACGATCCCCCGCCCTTCCTTGGTGACCTCGAGCGGACCGTCACCCGTCCGCGGCTTCATGGCCGCCATCGGTGCACCTCTTCCTGCCGTCGGACCTACGTCTGCCGACGATTATCCCGTAGCCGGGGCAGCAAACCGAAACACGGCCCTCCGCAGAGCCACAACGGTCGACGCAGCCGCCCCACCGATCTGCCAGGTCAGACCCGACGCCGGCCGATAGGTCCGGCGGCGCGGCGGCCCAACGGTAGATCGACCGCGACTCGGAGGCGGGCCCGGACAGAAGGTATGTCACGGATGCCCCGATTTATGACGGGTTCGCGAGCCGGTATGAGGATCGGCGGGCAGCCCGGGCGGGTCGAGCGGGTCGAGCGGGGGAACGATCGTCTAGGCCGGCGGAGGCTGGGAGGTAGTGGGCGAGAACGCGTCCGCGGGAGCGCCGCTCGGCCCCGGGGACGCTGGCACGTCCGCGTGCGCGAAGGTGGCCAGCCGGACCAGTTCCTCGTCGCGGCGGGCGAGCTCGTCATCCCGCCAGGCCAGCTCGCTGGCGAGCCTGGCGAGCAGCGCGTCCACCTCGGCCATCCGGTAACCACGGAAGGCGAGGTTGAGCCGCGTCTCAGCGACCTCGCGCGCGCCGACCGGACCGGTCGCCGGCAGGCCGGTCGGCACGGCGTCCGGCGGGGCCGGTGCCATCCGGTCGAACCAGCCGACGGCAAGCGCCGCGACCACGAACACCACTGCGGCGATCACGAGGACCTCGATGACGAGCACCACGCCCCGATCGTAGCTTCCCCACCGTTAGCTCCCCCACCAGACGCCAGACCACACCCCGGCTGGACGCTCGGCGCTGGTCCGGGGCTGGCAGTGAGATCCGGACCTCCCAGATCACGACCTCCCAGATCGGCTTCGCCGATCCGGCAGGGACCCCGTCCGCAAGCTCCGCCAATCCGGCAGGGACCCCGGATCCGGCGGGAACCCCGGGAGCCTCACGTCTGAGCACGCGTCGGAGGGCGTGCGGGGTCTGGCAGGCTCGGGGCTGTGTCCCGTGACGTCGCCGTGCCCACAAGTCCACCCCAGGCAGCCGTACTGGCGAGGCCCGGCCCCGAGCGGCGGCCGAGGCCGCTGCGGCTCGGTACGCGGGTGTTCGGGCCGGCCGAGATGGTCGTCATGGCGATCGTGAACCGGACGCCGGACTCCTTCTTCGACCGCGGCGCCACCTACGGCGAGGCGGAGGCCCTGGCCGCCGTCGACCGGGCGATCGCCGAGGGCGCGGGGATCATCGACATCGGCGCGGTCAAGGCCGCCCCCGGCGGCGAGGTGAGCCCAGCCGAGGAGCTGCGCCGGATCGGCGGGTTCGTCGCCCGGGTGCGCGCCGCCCACCCGGACGCGGTGATCAGCGTGGACACCTGGCGGGCCGAGGTCGGCCGGGTGGTGGTCGGCGAGGGGGCCGACCTGCTCAACGACGCCTGGGGCGGCGTGGAGCCGGAGCTCGCCGAGGTCGCGGCGGAGGGCGGGGTGGGCCTGGTCTGCACGCACGCCGGCCATCTGCCGCCGCGGACCCGGCCGCACCGGATGAGCTACCCGGACGTCGTGGCCGACATCGTGGCCACCACCAGCGCACTCGCCGAGCGCGCCGTCGCGGTCGGGGTGCGCCCGGAGGCGGTGATCATCGATCCGGGGCACGACTTCGGCAAGAACAGCCGGCACTCGCTCGAGGCGACCAGGCGGACCGACGAACTGGTCGCCACCGGGTGGCCGGTGCTGATGGCGATGTCGAACAAGGACTTCGTCGGCGAGGCGCTCGACACGACCGTCGAGGAGCGGCTGGAGGGCACCCTCGCGGCGACCGCCGTCAGCGCCTGGCTGGGCGCCCGGATCTTCCGCGCCCACCAGGTCGGAGCGACCCTTCGCACCCTGCGCATGGTCGCCGCGATCCGCGGCGACACCGACCTCACCGTCGCCCGCCGCGGCGTGGTCTAGGCGGGTGGCTCTACTCGATCGGAGGGGCCGGGTGGCTCTACTCGATCGGAGGGGCCGGGTGGCTCTACTCGATCGGAGGGGCCGGGTGGCTCTACTCGATCGGAGGGGCGGAGGCTTCGATGGCCTCGGCGGGGCTGGGCATGGCCGTGGGGAGGGCCGCGACGGCGGCCTCCAGGAAGTCGAGGGCCTCGGTCGCGGTGGTGGCCCAGCGCAGCAGGTCGCGCGCGCCAGGGCGGACGAAGCCACGGTCGACGAGGCCGTCGACGAGCGTGTGCAGGTGGGTGAAGACCCCGTCGGGATCGCACACGACGATCGGCTTGGTGTGCATGCCGAGCATCGCGGCGACCCACACCTCGAACAGCTCCTCGAGCGTGCCGAGGCCGCCGGGCAGCGTGAGGAAGGCGTCCGCCCGGCCGTCCATGATCGCCTTACGTTCCCGCATGGTCTCGGTGATGATCAGCTCGTCGGCGTCGGTGTCCGAGACCTCCAGCTCCAGCAGCTTGCGCGGGATCACCCCGAGGGTGTGCGCGCCCCCGGCGCGGGCGGCGCGGGCGACCGCGCCCATGCAGGAGATCGAGCCGCCGCCGGAGACCAGGTCGTGGCCGCGGGCGGCCAGCTCCGATCCYACCTGGGCGGCCAGCAGCACGTAGCCAGGGTCGATGCGCTCGGACGACGCGCAGTAGACGCAGATTCTCATTGGGGGCACAGCCTCACAGGGCACACAGCGTCACAGGGCACACACCCTCAAGGGGGCACAGGGGCACAGCCTCACGTGGCCACCCGGCCCGCCTCGCTCGGCGGCAGCGAGGGCCGCGCGCCACCCGGGGCCGCCGTGCCCTCGACGACCAGCCGGACCGCCTCGTCGACGTCGTCGGTGATCGAGACCAGGTCMAGGTCGGTCTCCTTGATCCGGCCGGTCGCGGCGACCGTCGAACGCAGCCAGTCCAGGAGACCGCGCCAGTAGTCGACGCCCATCAGCACCACCGGGAACCGGGTCACCTTGCCGGTCTGTACCAGGGTGAGCGCCTCGAACAGCTCGTCGAGCGTGCCGAAGCCGCCCGGCAGGCACACGAACGCCTCGCCGTACTTCACGAACATCGTCTTGCGGACGAAGAAGTACCGGAAGCTGACCCCGAGGTCGACCCAGTCGTTGAGCCGCTGCTCGAACGGCAGCTCGATGCCGAGCCCGACGGACAGGCCGCCGGCCTCCTGCGCGCCCCGGTTGACCGCCTCCATCGCGCCGGGACCGCCGCCGGTGATCACGGCGAAGCCGGCGTCGGCGAGGGCGCCGCCCAGCCTGCGGCCCACGGCGTAGTCCTGGTGGTCGCGCGGCACCCGGGCTGACCCGAACACGGTCACCGCGCGCGGGAGGTCGGCGAGCAGGCCGAAGCCCTCGACGAACTCGCTCTGGATGCGCAGGACCCGCCACGGGTCGGAATGGACGAAGTCGCCGGAGTCCTGGTTCGCCAGCAGCCGTTGATCGGCGGTGGAGTGGCGGACCTGGCCGCGCCGGGCGATCTGCGCGCCACGCCGCTGTTCCGGCGGCGGTGACGACTGGTGGTCCGTGTCGGGCTCGCCCTGGCTGCGCCCCGCGGGTACGGGCGTGCCGAGCGCGTCCGCGGCGTCGAGCGGCGCGGCCGGCTCACCGGGCTGGAAGGGTGTCACCCCGGAACCATAGGCCACGCGCATACTGGACCCGCGGGGCCGGTCAGCACGGCTCGGGTTTGACATATGAGATAGATCACATAAATCCGCGTCACCGGCGGCGCTCTCCGAGGCCAGCCACCGCGCCCCGCCGCCGATCCCGCCGGTCACGCCCCAGCGGTGAGGTAGGCCCGCAGGACGCGCTCGGCCTCGTCGACCAGGGCCAGCTCCACGTACTCGTCGCGGGTGTGGGCGAGGTTGGGGTCGCCGGGGCCGTAGTTCAGGGCGGGGATACCGAGCTCGGCGAACCGGGCGACGTCCGTCCAGCCGTACTTCGCCCGCGGGGCGCGGCCAGTGGCCGCCACGAAGGCCGCCGCCGCCGGCGCCGCCAGGCCGGGCGGCGCGCCGCCGACGCTGTCGCTCAGCTCCAGCTCGTACCCGGCGAGCACCTCGCGGACGTGCGCGAGGGCGCCCGCCTCGTCCCGATCCGGCGCGAACCGGAAATTGATCATCACCTCGCAGCGGTCCGGGATGACGTTGCCGGCCACCCCGCCCGAGATCCGCACGGCGGACAGGCCCTCCCGGTACTCACAGCCGTCCAGGACCACCGCGCGCGGCTGGTAGGCGGCGAGCCGCGAGAGCAGGTCACCCGCGCGGTGGATGGCGTTGTCGCCGAGCCACGAGCGGGCCGAGTGCGCCCGCCGGCCCGGCAGCGCGGCCACCACCCGCAGCGTGCCCTGGCAGCCCGCCTCGATCTCGCCGGAGGTCGGCTCCATGAGGATGGCGAGGTCGCCCTCCAGCCAGTCGCGACGCGCCGCGGCGAGCCGGCGCAGCCCGTTGCGGGCGGCGGCGACCTCCTCGTTGTCGTAGAACACCCAGGTCAGGTCCTGCGCCAGGCTCGCCAGCGGCACGGTGGCGGCGAGGCGCAGCATCACCGCGACGCCCGCCTTCATGTCGGACGTCCCGCAGCCGTAGAGCCGGTCGCCGTCGCGGCGGGCCGGCAGGTTCTCGGCCACCGGGACGGTGTCCAGATGGCCGGCGAGGACCACCCTGCTGGGCAGGCCGAGACGGGTGCGCGCCACGACCGCGTCGCCGTCGCGGTCGACGGTCAGGCCGGGCAGCCCGGCCAGGGCCTTCTCGACCGTGTCCGCGAGCGGCCCCTCACCGCCGCTCACCGACTCGACGTCCACCAGCGCCCTGGTCAGCTCCCCTGCCGGCGCCGCGATGTCCAGCTCCATGGCCGCACCCTATGGCGGGAGCGGCCCGCGGGCGCCAGGCGACCGCGGGCGCCTTCGCCTAGGTGGCGACGCCGTGCTCGCGCAGGACGTCGTTGAGGGCCAGCTTGTCGTGGATCTCACCTTCGGCGAGCACACGCAGCACGAGGACGCACGGCATCGCGAACTCACCACCGGGGAAGCTCTTGATCTTGCTCGAGCCGACCGCCACCGCCCGCTCTGGGACCTCGCCGCGCGGGTACTCCTCGCCGGTGGTCGCGTCGAAGACGTGGGTCGAGGAGGTCAGGATCGCGCCGGCGCCGAGCTTCGCGCCCCGGCGCACCCGCGCGCCCTCGACGACCATGCACCGGCTGCCGACGAAGGCCTCGTCCTCGATGACGACCGGCACGGCGTTCGGCGGCTCGAGCACGCCGCCGAGGCCGACGCCGCCGGAGAGGTGCACGTTGCGGCCGACCTGCGCGCACGAGCCGACGGTCGCCCAGGTGTCCACGAGGGTGCCGGAGTCGACGTAGCCGCCGATGTTGGTGTAGCTCGGCATGAGCACGGCGCCGGGTGCGATGTGAGCGCCCCAGCGGACGATCGCGCCCGGGACGACGCGGACGCCGTCGAACCGGGTCTTGAGCGGCACCCGGTCGTGGTACTGGAAGGCGCCGGCCGCCGACTCGACCATGGGCAGGACCTTGAAGGACAGCAGGATGGCCCGCTTGGCCCGCTCGTCGACGACGACCGCGCCGCTGGCCGCGACCTGGGCGACCCGGGCCTCGCCCGCGTCGATGGCGTCGACGGCCGCGACGACCGCCTTGCGGGCGTCGGAGTCGTCCGGGTTCAGCTCGGCCCGGCGCTCCCAGAGCTCGTCGACGACCGGGTCAAGCGGAGAGGAGAAGGATTCAGAGGTGCTCACCCGCCCGACCCTAACCGCCCCGGGCGGAGGGACAGGCCGAGGAGGCGCGAGGGACACCCACCCACGGACCTCGCCTGGCGGTCCCGGCGCCAGCCCCACCGGACCGGGCGACCGGCCGGCGGATCGCCACCCCCCGACCCGGACCCGCCAGAAACGCCAGCAGCCGCGCGACCACCTGGTGATCACGCGGCTGCTGGCCGAGAACCGTCTGGCCTCAGCGGATGTCGGGCGGCTCCGCCGGCCAGGCGGGGTCGGGAGCCGGTGGGTTCCCGTAGGTGTCGGCGAGGCCGGCGATGTTGTCGAACACCGGTGAGCCCTGCCGGTTCCCCGCCTGCCGGCCGTCAGCCCGCTGACCGACGGCCGAGTGCCCCGCGTCGGGGCGTCCCATATCGGAATGCCCCATGTCAGGGCGCCCCAGGTCGGAGTGCCCCCGCGGACTGTAACCCGGCATCGTCGGCGTCGCCCCCGGTCCCGGCTGCACCGGTCCCGGCTGCTGGCTGTACCCCGGCTGCTGGCCAGGCTGGCCATATCCGGGCCGGACCGGGCCGGGCCCGGGAGCGCCGGGCCCGTAGCCGGGCGCCGGCCCGGCCTGGCCTGACTGCTGCTGACCACCCCGCGATGCCTGCCCGGCGGGTGGGTACGCGTACCCACCGGTACGCAGGCCCCCCGTCGGCGGGCCGGACGGCCGGGGCGGCGGCAGCATGGCCATCCGCTCGGGCACCGTCGCGACCTGGGCGTCCGGCGCGGTCAGCGCGACCCGGACATGCCGCCGGCCGGCCTCGCCGTAGAACGTGCCGGGCGCGACGAGCACACCGACGCTGGCGAGGGCGTCCACCGTCGCCCAGGCGTCCTCCCCGCGGGTCGCCCACAGGTACAGGCCGGCCTCGCTGTGCTCGATCGTGAATCCGGCGACCGCCAGCGCGGCGCCGAGCACGGTACGGCGGTTGACGTACCGTGCTCGCTGGTCGGCCACGTGCATGTCGTCCGCGAGCGCCGCCGTCATCGCCGCCTGGACCGGGCCCGGCAGTATGAGACCCGCGTGCTTGCGGAGCTCGAGCAGCTCGCGGACCAGCACCGGGTCACCGGTGACGAACCCGGCGCGGTAGCCGGCCAGGTTCGACCGCTTCGACAACGAGTGCACGGCCAGCAGGCCCTCGTGCGAGCCGCCGCAGACGTCCGGGTGCAGCACCGAGACAGCGCGGGACTCCCAGCCCAGCTCGATGTAACACTCGTCACTCGCGACGATCGCGCCGCGCTCCCGCGCCCAGGCGACGACCGCCCGCATCTCGTCGACGCCGAGGCAGCGGCCGGTCGGGTTGGACGGGGAGTTCAACCAGACCAGCGCCACGCCGTCCGCCGGTCCGTAGACGGGCTCGCAGCGGGCGAGCAGCGCCCCGACCTCGTACGTCGGGTAGGCCAGCGTCGGGACCCAGACCCGGTCCCCAGGCCCCAGGCCGAGCTGGCCTGGGAGCTGGGCGACCAGTTCCTTCGTCCCGATCACCGGCAGCACCGACGACGGGGCGACGAGCACACCGAGCCGCCGGGCCAGCCAGCCCGCCGCCGCGTCGCGCAACCCCGGGGTGCCCCACGTCGGTGGGTACCCCGGGGAGTCCGCCGCCGCGGCCAGCGCCTGCTGGACGACCGCCGGCACCGGGTCGACCGGCGTCCCGACGGACAGGTCAACCAGCCCGTACGGGTGCTGGCCGGCCTTCTCCTTGTACTGGGCAAGGAGATCCCACGGGAAGTCGGGCAGCCGGACCTTCGACCGGGCTCGCCGGCCGGAGATCGCGGCGGAGTGTGGCGCCCGAGYTGACCCCGGCGTACCCGCTGGGCTGGTCAGTGCTCGCCCTGCGGCGCCAGGGCGGCGACGGCAGGCGGGTCGAAGTCCAGAGCGCCGACCTTCGACGCGCCACCTGGCGAGCCCAGTTCCTCGAAGAAGCTCGCGTTGGTGTCGGTGTACGGCTTCCACTGCTCGGGCACATCGTCTTCGTAGTAGATGGCCTCTACCGGGCAGACTGGCTCGCATGCACCACAGTCGACGCACTCGTCAGGCTGGATGTAGAGCATCCGACCGCCTTCGTAGATGCAGTCGACCGGRCACTCCTCGATGCAAGCCCTGTCCTTGACATCGACACAGGGCTCGGCGATGACGTAGGTCACCGGATGTTCCTCCTCGGCTCACGGGCGWCTGATTCCTTAGTATCGACCTCGACGGTTCCGTGTCGACAACAAGGGCGTTCGCCAATCGTGTATGTCGTCCGCATCACTCGGGCCGACATCGGCGCGCGGGTCGTGATCCGGCGCCGCATCGCGGGGCCGGTGCCGCTGACGGACGTTATCGGAACCCTCCAGGCATGGACAGCCGGGGTCTTGACCATCGAGCACGCAAACGGCGAGATCATCAGCATTCCGGAGGGTGATCTCATCGCGGCCAAGGTCATTCCCCCGCCCCCCATAAGGGGAGCACAGCGCGGTCAGCGACAGGATCCGGACGTCCAGGATGTGGAGGCCGACCGATGAGCGCCCGCAGCCGAGCCCAGTTCGCCGATGTCGTGCGACAGACACCGATCGATCTCGCGCTCGCCTGTCAGCTGATCGCGGCCGAGGTCGAGCCGGACGCGGAGGCCGCCGACGTTCCCGGCGCGCTGGACCGGCTCGCGGACGAGGCACGTCCGGTGCTCGCGGCCAAGACCAGCCGTGCCACGGCCGCCGGCGCCACCCCCGGCGCCTGTGCGCAGGAGCCGCCGGCCGGGCAGGACCCGATCGACGCCGCCGAGGCGCTGCACGAGTCGCTCGGCCTGCACGCCGGGTTCGCCGGCCGGGAGAGCGACTACGACGACCTGCGGGCCTCGCTGCTGCCGGCGGTGCTGCGCCGCCGGCACGGCCTGCCGATCACGCTCTCGGTCATCTGGCTGGAGGTCGCCTCGCGGCTCGGCGTGCCGGCCTACCCGGTCGGGCTGCCCGGTCACATGGTGGTCGCCCTCGGCACTCCGCGGGAGTACGTGCTCGTCGACCCGTTCACCGGCGGCCGGCGGATCACCGTCCACGACGCGGCGGCCCGGGTCCGGGCGGCGGGGGTTCCGTTCAGCCGCGCCCAGCTCGCGCCGATGAGCTCCGAGGACCTGCTCGCCCGGGTGCTCGGCAACATCCGGGTACTGGCCGCCCGCTCCGACGCCACCGCCACCCGGCTGTGGGCCGTCGAGCTGTCCCTGCTGCTCCCCCACCACCCGGCGAGCCTGCGCCGTGAGCGCGGCGAGCTGCTGATCCGTCGCGGTGACTTCCTGCGCGGCGCGATCGACCTGGTCACCTTCGCCGACGCGGTCGAGGTCGCCGAGCCCGCCGCCGCGGCGGCTGCCCGCTCCGCCGCCATCTCCGCCCGCGCCCGCCTCAACTAACGCGGGAGGGGGAAGCCGGTCAGGCCGCGGCGGCTGGGGCTCACGACGGCCACCAGGATGGGCGCCAGCACGCCGAAGGCCAGAAAAAGGTAGGCGGTGGACGAGGACCGCAGCATCAGGTCACCCTCGCCACGGGACGAGCCGAGCGCGAGCACGACAGGCGTCCAGCCGACCAGCATGATGCACGCGCCGAGCCGGGTCCCCGTCCACCAGCGCACCAGCATCGGGACGCCGACGTTGCCAACGACGACGAGCAGCAGGCCGAGGGAGAGCAGCGTGTCCCCCAGCCGCGGGCCGGCGGGCACGGCCGCCACCCCGTAGACACCCAGGATGACGCCCGCGAGCAGGCCGAACGCGTAGGCGCCGCCGAGGAAGAGCCGGGATGGCTCCTTGGGCTCGGCGACCGACAGGCTGCCCAGCCCCGTCACCCTCGCCGCCACCGAGTCGGCCAGACCGCCCGTACCACCCACGCCGGGACCACCAGGCGTCGGTTGGCGCGGACCTGGGCTGGGACGAGGCATACGTCGACAGTAGCGCCGAGGCACCCGGGCCCGCCCCCGGGCGCGTTGGAGCGCGAGGCGACGGCGCGGCTACAGGTCGAGGCCTGCGAACAGATCGGTCTCCTGGCTGACGGCGGCCGCCGGGGTGCCCCGGGTGAGGACGTAGTAGTCGATCCCGAACGCCTCCCGGCCGACGCCGTCGGCCAGCGCGAAGAAGAACCCGTCGACGGCGATCTGGGTCCGGTGCGCCCGCATCGCCGCGAGCTTGGCCTCGAGGAACTCCGGCGCCTCGACCCTGGTCGTGATCTGCTCGTCCGGCACGCCCATCGGGATGTCGTCGGCGCTGACCGCGCCGTGGAACGGACTGTTCTCGTCCTGGGCGAAGTGCTCGACGCCGCGTTRCACGAACGACTTCGGTATCGCCGTCTCGTACAGCTTCGACGGCGCCCACGGCGCCCCCGTCTCCGGGGCGAAGGTCGAATCGGCCGCGGCGGTGAACGCGGCGACCGTGATCTGATGCGCCCGGATGTGGTCGGGATGGCCGTAGGCGCCGTTGGCGTCGTAGCTGACCAGCACCTGTGGGCGCACCTCCCGCACGATCCTGACCAGTTCGACGGTCGCCTCGGTGAGGTCCGCCTGCCAGAGGCAGCGCGGGTCGTCGTTGCCGGGAGTGCCCATCATCCCGCTGTCGCGGAACCGGCCGGCGCCGCCGAGAAACCGGTGGTCCGACAGGCCCAGGGCGGCGCAGGCCCGCTCCAGCTCGCCGATCCGGTAGCCGCCGAGCTGGTCGTCAAGGTCGCTGCGCAGGTTCACCAGGTCGGGGGCGAGCACCTCCCCGAGCTCACCGAGGGTGCAGGTGACCAACGTCACATGGGTGTCGGGGCGCGCGGCGTACGCGGCGATCGTGATCCCGGTACCGATCACCTCGTCGTCCGGGTGGGCGTGGACGAACAGCACCCGGCGCGGCGGCGTTCCCACCGGCCCGGTGCCCGGCGCCTCGCTCACGCGCCGGCCCCGTCGTAGCCGCCAGGATTACGCCGTTGGAACTCCCAGGCGTCCCGGCACATCTCGTCGAGGCCGCGGCGGGTGCGCCAGCCGAGCGCGGCGGTGGCGTGCGTGGGGTCGGCGACGAGCTCGGCCACGTCACCGGCGCGCCGAGGGACCACCCGGTGCGGCAGTGGCCGTCCGCAGGCGGCGCTGAACGCGTCCAGCAGCTGCCGCACCGACGTCCCGGTACCGGTGCCGAGGTTGACGGCCCGGAAGCCCGCGGCGTCGCCGATGTGCTCGAGCGCCGCCCGGTGGCCTTCGGCGAGGTCCATGACGTGGATGTAGTCGCGCACGCCGGTGCCGTCCGGAGTCGGGTAGTCGTCGCCGAAGACCGACAGGTACTCCCGCCGCCCGACGGCGACCTGCTGCAGGTAGGGCATCAGGTTGTTCGGGATCCCGCGCGGGTCCTCGCCGAGCAGCCCGGACGGGTGGGCGCCGACCGGGTTGAAGTAGCGCAGCGCCATGACGTGCCAGCCCGGCTCGGCGGCGCACAGGTCGGCCAGGATCTGCTCGCACATCCACTTGGTGCGCGAGTACGGGTTCGTGGGCCGGGCGGGTGCGTCCTCCTGGATCGGAAGGACGTCGACGTCGCCGTGGATCGAGCAGGACGAGGAGAAGACCAGCCGACGGGTGCCATGCTCGCGCATCACCTCGACGAGGCGCAGCGTCGCGTTGATGTTCGTGTCGTAGTACTCGACCGGCATTGTCACCGACTCACCGACCGCCTTGCGCGCGGCGAAGTGGACGACCGCCGCGACCGGTGTCGTGGCGAACACCTTGCCGAGCGTGGCGACGTCGCGGACGTCCCCTTCGGCGAACTCCAGCCTGTCGGCCGCACCGGCCGCGACCTCTCGGATCCGGTCCAGGGCCCGCGGCGAGCTGTTGACGAAGTTGTCGACCCCGATCACCCGGTAGCCGGCCGTCAGCAGGTCCACACACGTGTGCGACCCGATGAACCCGGCCGCCCCCGTCACCAGCACCGTCTCGCCTGGCGTCGCGCCCACAGGCAGGACCACCCGTCTCCTCGGTCCGGCCGCGTCCTCGCGCGCCAGACGGCGTCGATTCTCCGTCCCGACCGTACCGACCGGATGCGACACCCCATCCTTCCGGGGCTGGGGTGTCGATCCGGGACCGGGTTAGCCGGCGCGGCGACGGGAGCGGAGCTTCTCGCGGTCCTGGGCGGCGAGCGCGACCTTGCGGATCCTGACCGTCGCCGGGGTGACCTCGACGCACTCGTCCTCGCGGCAGAACTCCAGCGCCTGCTCCAGCGTGAGCTGGCGGTGCGGGGTCAGCCGGACCAGCTCGTCGCCGGTCGACGAGCGCATGTTGGTGAGCTTCTTCTCCTTGGTCGGGTTGACGTCCATGTCGTCCGCCCGGGAGTTCTCGCCGACGATCATGCCCTCGTAGACGTCGGTCATCGGGGGGACGAACATCGTGCCGCGCTCCTGCAGGTTGAACAGGGCGTAGGCGGTCGTCGGGCCGGTGCGGTCGGCGACCATCGAGCCGGTCGCCCGGGTGCGCAGCTCGCCGAACCAGGGCTCGTAGCCCTCGAAGACGTGGTGCAGCAGACCGGTGCCCCGGGTCTCCGTGAGGAACTCGGTGCGGAAGCCGATCAGGCCACGCGCGGGCACCAGGTACTCCAGCCGGATCCAGCCGGTCCCGTGGTTGATCATCTGCTCGAGTCGGCCCTTACGCAGGGCCAGCAGCTGGGTGAGGGTGCCGAGGAACTCCTCGGGCGCGTCGATCGTGAGCCGCTCGACCGGCTCGTGCAGCTTGCCGTCGACGACGCGGGTGACGACCTGCGGCTTGCCGACGGTGAGCTCGAAGTCCTCCCG
The DNA here is from genome assembly GCF_001983105.1 of Pseudofrankia asymbiotica. GTDB lineage: Bacteria > Actinomycetota > Actinomycetes > Frankiales > Frankiaceae > Pseudofrankia > Pseudofrankia asymbiotica. The sequence continues at coordinate 19,367 of NZ_MOMC01000003.1, forward strand.
GCGCATCAGCTCGACCAGGACGGCGAGCTGCAGCTCGCCGCGGCCCTGCACCTCCCAGGTGTCCGGGCGCTCCGTCGGCAGCACCTTGATCGACACGTTGCCCACGAGCTCCGCGTCCAGGCGCGCCTTGACCAGCCGGGCGGTGAGCTTCTTGCCGGACTTGCCCGCCAGCGGCGAGGTGTTCACGCCGACGGTCATGCTGATCGACGGCTCGTCGACGGTGATGACCGGCAGGGGGCGCGGGTCCTCCGGGTCGGCCAGCGTCTCGCCGATGGTGATGTCCGGGATGCCGGCGATGGCGATGATGTCGCCCGGGCCGGCCTCCTCGGCGGGGGAACGCTCGAGCGCCTGGGTCATCAGCATCTCGCTGACCTTGACCCGCTCCTGGGTCCCGTCGGCGCGGCAGAGCATCACCTGCTGGCCGCGGCGGATCGTCCCGTTGTGCACCCGGCACAGCGCGAGCCGGCCGAGGTAGGGCGACGCGTCCAGGTTGGTGACCAGCGCCTGCAGCGGCGCGCCCTCGACGTAGGTCGGCTCCGGGATGGTCTCCAGCAGCAGTTCGAACAGCGGCTTGAGGTCCGGGGAGTCCGGGCTGTCACCGTCGGCGGGACGGCTCGTCGACGCCCGGCCGGCCTTGGCGTTGCAGTAGATGATCGGGAACTCGATCTGCTCCTCGTCGGCCTCGAGGTCGAGGAACAGCTCGTAGGTCTCGTCCACGACCTCGGCGATCCGGGCGTCGGAACGGTCGACCTTGTTGATGACGAGGATCACCGGCAGCCGGGCGGCGAGCGCCTTGCGCAGCACGAACCGGGTCTGCGGCAGCGGGCCCTCGCTCGCGTCCACGAGCAGCAGCACACCGTCCACCATCGCCAGGCCCCGCTCGACCTCGCCGCCGAAGTCGGCGTGGCCCGGGGTGTCGATGATGTTGATCGTGGTGTCGCCGTAACGGACCGCGGTGTTCTTCGCGAGGATCGTGATGCCCTTCTCGCGCTCCAGGTCCATCGAGTCCATGACCCGGTCGGTGAGGTCCTCGCTCGCATGCGCGCTGAAGGCGCCGGACTGGCGCAGCATCGCGTCGACCAGGGTCGTCTTGCCATGGTCGACGTGGGCGATGATCGCGATGTTGCGCAGGTCGGTGCGGCCGCGGACGGCGCCAGTGAACTCGGCGCTGGTGGGCTCGGTGCTGGTCAGCACGGTGGTGGGCTCCGGGGCGGACAGGGGGTGCTCGACCCCGAGATGATCGTTACGAGGAACGCCCGGATCCGATGACGGTGGCGCGCGACCACGGTCCGTCGTGTCATGGTCCGTCAGTCCGGCGCCCGCCAGGCGTGCCGACAGCCCGGGCGGATCCAGATAGTCCGACCGCGGGCGTCCGTTCCATGGTACGGACTCGCGCGGGGGCATTACGCCACGCGAGAGCCTGGACACCCATCCGCCGACGAGATTTCAGCAACAGTACGACGCACGGCCCCGCGCGGAACAGCCCCGCGCGGCCGCGCGCGCGGCGGATCCCGCCGATCACCGGCCTGGCTGACCGGTCAGACGGTGGATCACGGGCGGGGTCACGCGGCGGGTCAGACGGCCGGGAAGACCAACGGCTCCGGTTCGAGGAGACGGCGGCGCAGGGCATCGACGAGCGGCAGATCGGCGGGCAGCCAGCTGACGTCCCCCAGCTCCGGGACGGACAGCCAGCGCAGCTCCCCGCCCTCCACCGCGCGCGGTGTACCGGAACGGATCCGGCCGAACCACACGCGCAGCCGCCAGCCGGGGCTCGCGAGCTCGACCTGGCCGAGCACCGGGCCAGCCTCGATCTGGACGTCGAGCTCCTCGCGGCACTCGCGCTCCAGCGCCGCCAGCTCGTCCTCCCCCGGCTCGACCTTGCCGCCGGGGAACTCCCACATCCCGGCGTAGGCCGGCGGCGACGTCCGCCGCGCGGCCAGCACCCGGCGCTGGCCGTCCAGCAGCGCGACCGCCACCACCAGTCGCCCGCGGCCCGCACGGACGTCCACGGGACCAGAGGCCGCGCCGGTCACCGGGGCCGTCGGAACCGGGGCGGTCGGGACAGGCGCGTCGCCTCGCGCCGACCGCCCGGCCCCGGCGTGGCGCGTCTGGAGCCCACCGCTCGGCGCGGTGCCCGGCGCGGAGCCGGCATCCAGCTCGGGTTCCATACCTGGTGACTTTCCCAGATCGCCGGGGCACCACGGGTAGCGACCCTCGCCCAACCGGACCAATGAACCAACCACGGCGACGGTCGCAGTCAGGCGGCGCCCGGCGATCACCGGTTGTTCAGGGGCGGTGGCCCCGATGTCGCCGCGCTCGCGACCTCATCGGAGCGGTCGGTGGTCATCGCGGATGGCGGGCTGAGAAGGTGTTGGCATGTCGGACCTGTCGCGACGGCCGGGTCATGCCGTGGTGGAACGGCCGGCGCCGGACGCGGCCGGGGACGGGGCCCTGGGCCCGGCCCGAGGGCGGATCGTCGGGGTGGACGCGGCGCGCGGCGCGGCGCTGCTGGGAATGGTCGCGACGCACGTCATACCGCCGTTCGACGAGCAGGGCCGGCTGACGGCGGCGCACCTGGTCGCGGCCGGGAGGGCCGCCGCGGCGTTCGCCGTGCTCGCCGGCGTGGCGCTCACGCTGGTCACCGCCCGGGCCGCCCACCCGCGTACCTCGACCCTCACCCGAGCGGTGTGCATCGGCGCCATCGGCCTGGCGCTCGGCCTGACGAGCACGCTGGTCGCGGTGATCCTGCCGTACTACGCGGTGTTCTTCGCGCTGGCGCTGCCACTGCTGCGGGCTCCCCGCTGGGTGCTCGCCGTGGTCGCGGTGAGCGCGCTCCTCGTCGAGCCGGTACTGAGCCAGCTCGTCCGCCCGCATCTGCCCGACCCACTGATGAGCAACCCGTCCTTCGACGATCTGCTCGTCTCGCCGTGGCGGCTCGCCCTGACGATCCTGCTGACCGGCTACTACCCCGCGCTGGCCTGGATCGGCTACCTGTGCGTCGGCATGTTCGTCGGCCGGCTCGACCTGCGCCGGACGCGGGTCGCCGGCCTGCTGCTCGGCGTCGGCGCGGCGGTGGCGGTGGCGGCCTCGGCGCTGTCGTGGCTGCTGCTCGGCCCGCTCGGCGGGCGCGACGCGCTGCTGGCCACCAGTTCGGTCCTGCCGGGGGTCGGCCCGATCGCGCCCAGCGAGATCCCGTCCCTGCTCGAGGGCGGGCTGTATGGCAGCACGCCCACGCAGTCCTGGTGGTGGCTCGCCGTCGACACCCCGCACACGTCGGCGCCACTCGATCTGCTGCACACCACCGGCACGGCCCTGGCACTGCTCGKCGCCGCCCTGCTCGTCGCCCGGCTCGGCGCCGCCGCGGCGGTCGTGATCTGGCCGCTGGCCGCGGTGGGCTCGATGACGCTGACCTGGTACACCCTGCACGCCCTGTCGCTCTCGATCGAGCTCCCGAACGAGGACAGCTACGCCTGGTCCTATCTCCAGCAGATCATCCCCATGCTGCTGCTCGCGTCCCTCTGGCGCCTGACCGCCCGCCGAGGCCCGCTGGAGGCGGTCATCTCGGCCCTGACCCGCCGAGCGACACAAGGCCGGCCTGGATCTGGGCCTTGTCAGACGTTGAAGCGGAAGTCCACCACGTCGCCGTCGGCCATGACGTAGTCCTTGCCCTCCATGCGGACCTTGCCGGCGGCTCGGGCCGCGGCCATGGAACCCCCGGCCATCAGGTCGCCGAAGGAGACGATCTCGGCCTTGATGAAGCCGCGCTGGAAGTCGCTGTGGATGACGCCCGCGGCCTCGGGAGCCGTGTCGCCCTTCCTGATGGTCCAGGCGCGGGCCTCCTTGGGGCCGGCGGTCAGGTAGGTCTGCAGGCCGAGGGTGTGAAAGCCGATCCTGGCCAGCGCCGTCAGGCCGCTCTCGCTCTGCCCCAGCGACGCCAACAGCTCGGCGGCGTCGTCCTCGGGCAGCTCCAGCAGCTCCGCCTCGACCTTGGCGCACAGCACGACGGCGTCGGCGGGCGCGACGAGATTCGCGAGCTCCTTGTGCCTCGCCTCGTCGGCGAGGACGTCCTCGTCGACGTTGAAGACGTAGAGGAACGGCTTCGCGGTGAGCAGGAAGAGCTCACGCAGCAGCGCGCGGTCGATCGACGGCTCGGCCGACAGGGGCCGGCCCTCGTCGAGGACCGCCCTCGCCGCCTCCACGGCGGCGAGCATCGCCTGCTTGGTCTTGTCGAGCTTGGCTTCCTTCGTGAGCCTGGGCAGCCGGTTGTCGATGGTCTGCAGGTCGGCGAGGATCAGCTCGGTGTTGATGGTGGCGATGTCGTCCGCCGGGTCGACCCGGCCTTCGACGTGGACCACGTCCGGGTCGGAGAACACCCGCACCACCTGGCAGACGGCGTCCGACTCGCGGATGTTGGCGAGGAACTTGTTGCCGAGGCCCTGCCCTTCGGACGCACCGCGCACCAGGCCGGCGATGTCGACGAAGCTGACGGTGGCCGGCACGATCCGCTGGCTGCTGTACAGCTTGGCGAGCCGCTCGAGCCGGGGGTCGGGCACGCCGACGACCCCGACGTTCGGCTCGATCGTCGCGAAGGGGTAGTTGGCGGCCAGCACGTCGTTACGGGTCAACGCGTTGAACAGCGTCGACTTCCCGACGTTGGGCAGCCCGACGATGCCGATCGACAGACCCATGCCGCCGAGTTTACGGATCGACGCGGGGCTTGAACGGGGCGCTTCCCGCCCCGCCCGGATGTTGTCGGACCGGGATGGTTGGGTGTGGTCATGGACGCGTCGGGGGTGCTGCTCGCGCTGGTCTGCCTGGTGGTCGGCGCGGCGGGAGGCTACCTCGTCGGCCGGCAGGCCGGGGGGCAGCGAGCGGAGGCCGACGTCGCCGGCCTGCGGACCGCGCTGGACTACGAGCGCAGGTCGGCCGGCGAGCGCGTCGCCCTCGTCGAGCAGAGCCAGCGGCGCCTGGCCGAGACGTTCCAGGCGCTGTCCTCGCGGGCGCTGGAGGGAGCCAGTCGGCAGTTCCTGGACCTGGCCGCCGCCCGCTTCGACGAGGCCGGCACCCGCGCGCGTGGCGACCTCGACATGCGGCGCGTCGCCGTGGAGAACCTGGTCACGCCGCTGCGCGAGACGCTCGCGCGGATGGAGGAACGGCTGCGCGAGCTGGAGGCCGCCCGCACCGACGCCTACGCCACGCTCGTCGAGCAGGTGCGGGCCACCCGCGAGGCCTCCGACGCGCTGCGCACCCAGACCGCGCAGCTGGTGACCGCGCTGCGCAAGCCGCAGGCCCGCGGCGCCTGGGGCGAGCTGCAGCTGCGCCGCGTCGCCGAGGTCGCCGGCATGCTGGCCCGCTGCGACTTCACGGAGCAGCACACCGTCACCGGTGACGAGGGAGAGGCGATCCAGCGGCCGGACATGGTCGTCCATCTGGTCGGCGGGCGCAGCATCGTTGTCGACTCCAAGGTCCCCATGGCCGCGTTCCTCGAGGCGGCCGAGGCGACCGAGGACGCGGTGCGGGCCGAGCGGCTGGCCGCGCACGCCAGGCACCTGCGCACGCATGTGGACCAGCTGGCCTCGAAGGCCTACTGGCGCCGGATGGACTCGCCGGAGTTCGTCGTGCTGTTCGTCCCGGCCGAGGCCTTCCTCGCACCCGCGCTCGACCACGACCCGGGCCTGCTGGAGTACGCCGCCGGCAAGGGTGTCGTGCTCGCCACGCCGACGACGCTCATCGCGCTGCTGCGCACGGTCGCCTACGCCTGGACGCAGGACGCGCTGACCACCCGGGCCAAGGAGGTCTACGAACTCGGCCGCGAGCTGTACGCCCGGCTCGGGACTCTCGGTGAGCACGTCGACAGGCTCGGCACGTCGCTGGGGCGGGCGGTGAAGGACTACAACGCGGCCGTCGGGTCGCTGGAGGGCCGGGTGCTGGTGTCGGCTCGCCGACTGGCCGGGCTGGAGGTCGTCGAGGAGGAGCTGGCCAGCCCCAAGCCCGTGGAGGTGGGCGTCCGCCCGCTGACGGCCGCCGAGTTCCTGCCCGAGCCCGATGGGCCGGAACCGCTCGGAGAGCTGGGACTCGAGGGGCTGGAGCTGGTGTCGTCGGCACCCTTCGCGACGATGGCCGACACCGCCGGCGCCGCGGCCACCCAGACGGCTTCACCCGGTACCGGAGCCCCCACGGAGGGTTGAAATGGCCGGTGCTCGGTACACCCGCGACCTATCGTGCTGACGCATTCTTAAACCTGGGGCGGTACCTTGCCCACGTGAGTCTGCCCGACCGGCAACCCGCCGGCTCCCGCGGTCGTCCCGACCGGCCGCGCGGACCGGTCGACCGTCCACCCACGGGACGGCGTCGCTCGACCCTGCAACCGACGACGGTGATCAGCGACAACCGTCGGGGGCTCACGGCCTTCGGCGCGTCGCTGGCTGTGCTGATCATCGGTGCGGTGGGCGCGGCCGCCGACGTGGCCGTCTTCGGGCATCTCGGCTGGATCTTCGGCGTCCTGTTCGTCTCGGCCTGCGCCGCGAGCACGCTGCGCACGCATGTGGACGACCTGGTGGGAGTCGTCATCATGCCGCCGCTGGTCTACGCGGTGATCACCGCCGGAGTCGGTTTCCTGCATCCGGCGACCGGCAGCGACGGCGGGCTCAAGACGAAGGCCATCGACATCGGTTCCGAACTGATCCTTCGGGCGCCGAGCCTCCTGATCGCCGAGCTGCTGGTGGTCAGCATCGCGCTGGTCCGCGCCCGCCGGGCGACGGTGGCACGCCGTGAGCGTGCCCGCGCCCTGGCGGCCAGCCGAACGCGCCGCGACGCCCGCCCCTGACGCTCGTCCGGGCCAGGCGGGCAGCGACTCCGCCTCCGTCCGCTTGGCCCGCGCCTTCGCCGTCCGCGCGCCTCCGCGCGGCGGCTTGGAAGGGAACCGTCGAGGGCTTAGAAGGGAACCGTCGAGTAGGCCTGCAGCTTGGTGAGCTGGTGCTGGCTGTCGACGCGGCGGATGGTGCCGCTGCGCGAGCGCATGACGAGCGACGACGTGCTCGCGCCGCCCGGCCGGTAGCGCACCCCGGCGAGCAGCTCGCCGTCGGTGATACCCGTGGCGACGAAGAAGACGTTGTCGCTGTTGACCAGGTCGAGGGTGGTCAGCACCCGGGACGTGTCCCTGCCCGCTTCCTCGACCTTGCGCCGCTCGTCGTCGTCGCGCGGCCAGAGACGGGCCTGGATCACGCCGCCGAGGCAGGTCACCGCGCAGGCGGCGATGATCCCCTCCGGCGTGCCGCCGACCCCGAGCAACAGGTCGATACCGGTGTCCGAGGAGGCGGCCATCACGGCGCCGGCGACGTCGCCGTCCGAGATCAGCTTGACGCGCGCGCCCGTCGCGCGGATCTCGTCGACCAGCTGGGCGTGCCGCGGCCGGTCGAGCACGACGACGGTGACGTCGCGGGGGAGGATGCCCTTGGCCTTCGCCACCGCGCGGATGTTGTCCTCGACGGAGGCGGTGATGTCGACGACGGCGGCGGCCTCCGGGCCGGTCACGAGCTTGTCCATGTAGAAGCAGACGCTCGCGTCGTACATCGTGCCGCGCTCACTGACGGCCATCACCGAGACGGCGTTGTTCATGCCCTTGGACGTCAGCGTCGTGCCGTCCACCGGGTCGACGGCGACGTCACACTCCGCGCCCTCGCCCGAGCCGACCTGCTCGCCGTTGAACAGCATCGGGGCCTCGTCCTTCTCGCCCTCCCCGATGACGACCACGCCACGCATGGAGACGGTGCCGACAAGCCTGCGCATCGCGTCGACGGCGGCGCCGTCGGCCCCGTTCTTGTCGCCGCGGCCCACCCAGCGCGCGGCGGCCAGCGCGGCGGCCTCGGTCACCCGGACGAGTTCTAGCGCCAGGTTGCGATCGGGTGCCTGGCCCTGCACGGCAAGCGGTTCGGGGACTGCGCTGCTGTCATGTGCCACAGCAGAAGACTAGTTCGCGGGCTCCGTCGCCGCCCGCGGTTGTGACCGCCGTCCGATCCCGCCGCGAGGCGCGGCGCCTGGTGGCGCCCGGCGCGGCGACCGACCGAGTGGGTACGGCGCGAGAACGGGCGCGGGCGGCCGTCATGCCCCCTCCGCACGGCGGCCGCCCACGCGCACCGTCCGACGCCTTGCTCACCCGGAAGGTTGCGCGGCGGGAGAGTGTCGCGCGCCACGCTCCCCCGATCGTCGGCCGCCGGGCCGACCAGCATCATGGGAGCGTGGCACGCAAGCGTGGTCAGGAGACCATTCGGGACATGGCGCTCTCGCTCGCCGTCGTGATGGCGGGCGTCTTCGCCTTCGTCTTCTTCGTCCTTCCACGCGGCGACGACGAGCAGGCGGTCAAGGTCGTCGACAACGCGGCCGTGTCGGTCACCTCGTTCGCCCGGCAGGCCCCATACCCGGTGCTCGCGCCGTCTGGCCTGGCCCAGGACCTGTGGAAGCCCACCTCACTGCGGGTCCAGGCCCCCGGGGCGGTTCAGGGCGACGACAACGATCTCGCGGTGCTGACCATCGGCTACGTCGTCGACCGCAAGGACCACCGGACGTTCGCTCGTTACGAGGTGAGCAACGCGCCGGATGCCGTCCAACGCCTGCTCGGCAACCGCCCGGTGACGGGGCATCGCGCGATCGAGGGCGAGACCTGGGACGAACGCCGCGACGACGACGGCCATCTGGCGCTCACGCGCCCGGCCGGCGGCTCCACCGTGATCATCGACGACGGTGACGGCTCCGGCGGCGCGAGCCTTGAGGACCTCGCCGCGCTCGCCGCCTCTGTGCGCCCGGTCGCTACGGCGGCCTCCTGACCGCCCCGGCTCCAGACCGCCCCGGACCGCGCCCGCCGGCTCGCGGAAGGCCTCCGCCGTCAGAGTCCGCCGCCGTCAGAGTTACGAGCGGCCCGGGCCAGGCGCGGGCTCGGCGGCGGCGATGCGGGCCCTGGCGCCCTCGAGGAGGGCCTGGCAGGTCCTGGCCAGCTCCTCGCCGCGTTCCCAGAGGGCGAGCGACTCCTCGAGGGTGACCCCGCCCGCCTCCAGCCTGCGTACGACGTCCTCCAGCTCCGCGCGGGAGTCCTCGAACGTGGGTCCGCCGCCGGCGGGCCCGCCAGGCCGCGCGGCGGTCTGCTCTGTGTTCGGCTCGGTCAAGCGGAGCTCCTCAAGTCTGTGTTCCTGGGTGTGAGTCGGCGGGGTTCCTGGGTGTGAGTCGGCGGGTGCCGGCCGGCGGCCGCCAGCCGGCCGGTAGTCCGGCGCATCAGCGGGTCGGCTGACCCGCTGCTGGCTGGCCGGGTCAGGGAACGGGGTCCGGCGCCGGGTCCATTTCCCGTGGAGGGGGCGGCGCCGGCGCGGGGCCCGGCACCGTCGCCCCCCGCGCCGAGGACGCCGGGGCCACGTCGCCGCCCGTGGCCAGGTCGGTGACGACCGCTCCGAACGACCCCCCGGCGACCCGGATCCGCAGCGCCTGGTCCGAGGTGAGCGCCACCGGGTCCCGGACGATCGCGCCCCCCGCCGCGTCCTGTACGAGCGCGTAGCCGCGATCGAGGGTCGCCGCCGGGGAGAGGGCACGCAGCCGGGCGGTGGCGTGGGTGAGATCGCGGCCCGCGACGTCGACGGCGTGCGTCACGCAGCGGCGCGCCCGCCGGGCGAGCGCGTCCACGTCCTGCGCCCGCCGGTCCAGCTCCCGGTGCGGCGCGGCGAGCACCGGCCGGCCGCGCAGGTCGGCGAGCGCGCGGCGTTCCCGCTCGACCCGCTGTTCGACCACCCTGCGGGCGCGGGCGCGCAGCTGCGCGACGATCGCCGCCTGCTCCGCGACGTCGGGCACCACCCGCTTGGCGGCATCCGTCGGGGTGGAGGCGCGCACGTCGGCKACGTAGTCGAGCAGCGGGCTGTCCTGCTCGTGCCCGATGGCGGACACCACGGGGGTGAATGCCGCGGCGACCGCGCGCACCAGCGCCTCGTCGGAGAACGGCAGCAGGTCCTCCAGCGAGCCACCGCCCCGGGCGATCACGATGACCTGCACCTCCCGGTCGGCGTCGAGCTCGCGCAGGGCGTCGATGACCTGGCCGGCGGCGAGCGGTCCCTGCACGGCGACCTCGCGGGTGACGATCCGCACCGCGGGCCAGCGACGCCGGGCGTTCTCCACGACGTCGCGCTCGGCGGCGCTCGCCCGGCCGGTGATCAGCCCGACCGCCGTCGGCAGGAACGGGAGCCGGCGCTTGCGGGAGGCGGCGAACAGCCCCTCCGCCGCGAGCACCTGGCGCAGCGCCTCCAGCCGGGCGAGCAGCGCGCCCACCCCGACCGGCCTGATCTCGAAGACGTCGAGCGACAGCGTGCCCCGCCCGGCGTAGAAGGACGGCCTGCCCCACACCACCACCCGCGCGCCGTCGACCAGCGCCGGCCCCACGGCGTCGCACACCGCCCGCGTGCAGGTCACCTGCAGCGAGACGTCCGCGACCGGGTCGCGCAGAGTCAGGAACACCTTGTTCATCCCAGGCCGCCGCGAGATCTGGGTCACCTGCCCCTCGACCCAGACGCGGCCGAGCCTGCTGATCCACTCGCCGAGCGCGCGGGACACCGTCCGCACCGGCAGCGGCTGTTCGGGGCTCGATGTCAACGCCACGCCCGCACGGTAGGACATACCGACGGGCAGGTCCCGGCCCTGGGCCCGCCGGCGCGCGGCCTCAGCACGGTTTTCGACATGGTGGCGGCGTGTTGCCGGGTATGCCGCGCTCATCACACTCCCGGCCCGCCGTGGCACGACGCGCCGTCGACCGGCCGACACCCCTATCCGGAACTCTTCGCGGTCCAGGCCGCTGACCAGGCACGACAGGGAGAAGCCGCGAGCGGGACGGATGCCGTCAACGCGTGACGCACCGGCAGCCGGTCTTCCCGTCGGGCCCGTGCCGCGTAGACTGCCGAGACATGGGGCGGGTCCTGCTGGCCAAGCCGCGCGGCTACTGCGCCGGTGTCGATCGAGCGGTTCAGACCGTGGAGAAGGCACTGGAGTTGTACGGCGTTCCGGTATACGTGCGTAAGCAGATCGTGCACAACGCTCACGTCGTCAAGACGTTGGAGGCGAAGGGCGCGGTCTTCGTTGAGGAGACGGAAGAGGTGCCGCACGGCGCTACCGTCGTGTTCTCCGCGCACGGGGTAGCACCCACCGTGCACGAGGAGGCGTCGGAGCGAAAGCTCCGCACGATCGACGCCACGTRCCCACTGGTGACCAAGGTTCACCACGAGGCGCGCCGGTTCGCCAGTGACGACTACGACATCSTGCTCATCGGCCATGAGGGCCATGAGGAGGTCGTGGGCACGACGGGCCAGGCGCCGGACCGGATCCACCTGGTGGACGGGCCGGAGGACGCCGCCGGGGTGGCGGTGCGTGACCCCAAGCGGGTCGCCTACCTCTCCCAGACGACGCTCTCGGTCGACGAGACCATGGAGACGGTCGAGGCGCTGCGCGAGCGGTTCCCGCACCTGACGGGCCCGCCGAACTCGGACATCTGCTACGCGACCCAGAACCGCCAGGTGGCGGTCAAGGAGATCGCTCAGGCGGTCGACCTGATCCTGGTCGTCGGCTCGCCGAACTCGTCGAACTCGGTCCGCCTGGTCGAGGTCGCGCTCGACGCTGGCGCGCCGGCCGCGTACCTCGTCGACAACAGCGAGCAGGTACAGGCTGAGTGGCTCGACGGTGTGGAGACCGTCGGCGTCACCAGCGGCGCCTCGGTGCCGGAGGAGCTCGTCACCGAGCTGATGACCTGGCTCGCCGAGCGCGGCTACAACGACGTCGACGAGGTCACCTCCACCGAGGAGCACCTCCTGTTCGCCCTCCCGCCGGAKCTTCGCCGCGACATGCGCACCAAGGAGCGCGCTGCCCGGTAAGGCCCGACACCACACCCGCTCCACAACGACCCGTACGCAGGGCCGCCTGGCCTGTCGCCACTGCGCGATAGCCAGGCGGCCCTGCGTCGTTGGTACCGGATGTTGGCTGGTACCGGATGTTGGTCCCGGCGACGATCGTGGCCACATCTCCTGACCCTGTCCCGGCGGGACTCGTTAGCCTGCGAGAGGTACCCGCGTCGCCTACCCGCGCATCGTGGCGGTCGAACGGCGGCGGCCGGCTGAGGACGAGGAGCACCGAGCGGCATGACCGAGCAGGAGTACCGGATCGAGCACGACAGCATGGGGGATGTGCGGGTCCCGGCCAGCGCGAAGTGGCGGGCGCAGACCCAGCGCGCGGTCGAGAACTTCCCGGTCTCGGGGCAGCGCATCTCGCGAGCGCACATCGCGGCCCTCGCTCGGATCAAGGCGGCGGCGGCGACGGTCAACGCCAAGCTCGGGGTGCTCGACGGTGAGATCGCCGAGGCCATCGTCTCGGCGGCCACCGAGGTCGCCCGTGGCGACTGGGACGACCACTTCCCGCTGGACGTGTTCCAGACCGGCAGCGGCACCTCGTCGAACATGAACACCAACGAGGTCCTCGCGACACTCGCCACCGAGCGGCTCGGCCGGCCGGTGCACCCGAACGACCACGTGAACTGCTCGCAGTCGTCGAACGACGTGTTCCCCTCGTCGATCCACGTCGCGGCGACCCAGGGAATCGTCACCGAGCTGATCCCGGCGCTGGAGCACCTCGCGGCATCGCTGTCGCGCAAGAGCGAGCAGTTCGCCGATGTGGTCAAGTCCGGGCGCACGCATCTGATGGACGCGACCCCGGTCACCCTGGGCCAGGAGTTCGGCGGCTACGCCGCGGCGGTGCGCCTCGGCGTCGAGCGGCTGAACGCGGCGCTGCCGAGGATCGGCGAGCTGCCGCTGGGCGGCACCGCCGTGGGCACCGGGATCAACACCCCGCCCGGTTTCTCCGCGACCGTCATCTCCGAGCTCGCGGCGAGCACCGGACTGCCGCTGACCGAGGCGCGCAACCACTTCGAGGCCCAGGCCTCCCGGGACGGCCTCGTCGAGGCGTCCGGCGTGCTGCGGGTCATCGCGCTATCGCTCTACAAGATCTCCAACGACCTGCGCTGGGCGTCCTCCGGCCCGCGTGCCGGCCTCGGCGAGATCCACCTGCCCGACCTGCAGCCCGGCTCGTCGATCATGCCCGGCAAGGTCAACCCGGTCATTCCCGAGGCGGTCTGCCAGGTGGTCGCCCAGGTCGTCGGCAACGACGCGGCCGTGGCGTTCGGCGGCTCGGCCGGCAACTTCGAGCTGAACGTGATGCTGCCGGTGATCGCCCGCAATCTGCTGGAGTCGATTCACATCCTGTCGACGATCAGCCGGCTGTTCGCCGACCGCTGTATCGATGGGGTCGAGGCGAACGTCGAGCGTTGCCGCCGTTATGCCGAGTCGTCACCGTCGATCGTCACGCCGTTGAACAAGTACATCGGCTACGAGGAGGCGGCGAAGGTCGCCAAGCTGTCGCTCGCCGAGGAGAAGACGATCCGCGAGGTCGTGCTGGAGCGCGGCTACGTCGACGCCGGCAAGCTCACCCTGGAGCAGCTCGACGCCGCCCTCGACGTCCTCTCCATGACCCACCCGTAACCTTCCCAGCACTTCCCAGCGGTCCTGGCTTTCAGGGACCGGCGGAGGACTGGTCCACCCGGGTGGGAGGCGGCCTGGCCGCTTCCCACCCGGCGCCGCTTGACCGTTCCCCACCGTTGGTGTCGTCGACGGAACCGCGATGGAAAAATGCGGGTAACAACCCCAACAGTGTGGCCGTATTTCCCGTTCAGTCTGGATACTCTCGGCTCGCACGCACGCGGGGCCGGCTGACACGGACCCGGGGCGGGGTCGCTGAGGGGGAGCCCGAATGTTCGACTACGACGTCCTGGTCATCGGGTCGGGGCCGGGCGGCCAGAAGGCGGCGATCGCCGCCGCGAAGCTCGGCCGGCGCGTCGCGATCGTCGACAAGCGCGACATGATCGGCGGCGTCTGCATCAACACGGGCACGATCCCGTCGAAGACACTGCGCGAGGCGGTCCTTTACCTCACTGGCCTTTCGCAGCGTGAGATGTACGGCCAGAGCTACCGGGTCAAGGACGACATCACCGTCGGCGACCTGTCGGCCCGCACGCAGCATGTGATCAGCCGCGAGATCGACGTCATCCGCAGCCAGCTCTCCCGTAACCACATCACGGTCGTGACCGGGATGGCGAAGTTCCTCGACCCGCACACGGTCTCGGTCACCGGGCTCGACGGCCTGGAAGTGCGCCGGGTCTCGGCCGACAAGATCATCATCGCCACCGGCACGCGGCCGGCGCGGCCGGACTCCGTCGACTTCGACGGCCGCACCGTCGTCGACAGCGACCAGATCCTGAACCTGGACCGCATTCCCAGCTCGATGGTCGTCGTCGGCGCGGGCGTGATCGGTATCGAGTACRCCTCGATGTTCGCCGCGCTCGGGACGAAGGTGACCGTCGTCGAGCGCCGCGACCGGATGCTCGACTTCTGCGACCTCGAGATCGTCGAGGCCCTGAAGTACCACCTGCGCGACCTCGCCGTGACGTTCCGGTTCCGCGAGGCCGTCGTCTCCGTCGAACGGCACAACGGCGGCACGCTCACCCTGTTGGAAAGCGGCAAGAAGATCCCGGCCGACACGGTGATGTACTCCGCCGGTCGGCAGGGCCTGACCGACGCGCTCGCGCTCGACGCGGCGGGACTCGCCGCCGACAGCCGCGGCCGCATCAAGGTCGGCAGCGACTTCCGCACCGAGGCCGACCACATCTACGCCGTCGGTGACGTCATCGGTTTCCCCGCGCTCGCGGCGACGTCGATGGAGCAGGGCAGGCTTGCCGCCTACTCGGCGTGCGGCGAGGAAGTGCACACGCTGCGTGCCGACCTGATGCCGATCGGGATCTACACGATCCCGGAGATCTCCTACGTGGGGAAGACCGAGGACGAGCTGACGGAGAGCTCGATCCCGTTCGAGGTCGGCATCGCCCGCTACCGCGAGCTCGCCCGCGGCCAGATCGTCGGCGACTCCTACGGCATGCTCAAGCTGCTGGTCAGCCCGGACGACCACAAGCTGCTCGGCGTCCACGTCTTCGGCACCGGCGCCACGGAGATCGTGCACATCGGCCAGACGCTGATGGGCTGCGGCGGCAGCATCGACTACCTCGTCGACAGCGTCTTCAACTACCCGACGCTGTCCGAGTCCTACAAGGTCGCCGCGCTGGACGCCATGAACAAGATGCGCGCCGTCGCCCGCTTCAGCGGCTGAGGCGGTCGCCGGAAGCCGGGTCGGCGTGCCGTTCGAGCCCAGGCGACCCGCCGCCGGGCGTCGGCGCCGGCCGGTCGAAGATCTCCCTGCCTGGCCGCGCGGGGCGCTCTCAGGGCGCCGCGAGCGCGATCGGGTCCGGGGCCGCGAGCGCCTTCGGGTCCGGGGCCCCGGGGACGTACCGCCAGGCGAGGCGGGAGAGGCCCGAGATGGTCTCGATGCCGGTGGCCATGGTTCGGCTGTCGCGGGTGTAGGCGGCCATGACGTAGTCCTTGCCGGCGCCGTGGACGTGGGCGAGGCTGTTGATCACCCAGCCGCCGCCGTAGGGCAGCCAGCCGTTCTTGATCTCCACCGACACGCCGGCCGGCACGCCGGCGGTCAGGCCCCAGCGCTGCGACGGGATGACCGTGTCCAGCAGGCCGGCGGCGGTCGCCATGGCGTTCGCGGACAGGCCCGAGCCCGGATACGCGACGGCGCGCAGCACGCGAAGCTGGTCATAGGCGGTCGTCCTGGTCAGGCCCCACGCCCCGCCGCCGCCGGCCGTGGTCGAGGTCATTCCAAGCCCACGGAAGAACCCGTTCATCCCGCTCTGCGCGCCGGCCGCCCGCCACAGCGTGCTCGCCGACGCGTTGTCGCTGATGGAGATCATCGGCTTGGCGAGCCGCAGCTGCCCGGCCGTGAGCTGGCCGCTCTCGCCGGTCTTCGAGAGCAGCGCCGTCAGGATGTCGAGCTTGACCGTGCTGGCGGTCTCCCAGCCGGTCCGGGTGGAGTTCGTCACGTCCACGGTCATCCCGGTGGCCGGGTCGTACAGGGCGACGCTGACGGCCCCGGGGCGGGTGGCCAGGTAGGAGCGGAACTCCGCCGCGAGGACGGGCGCGAACGAGGAGTCCGGTTCGGCCGCGGCCGGCGGGCCGCTCGCGGTCGCCGCCGGCGCGGACCCGGATGGCACCGGCTCCCAGGTCGTCGCCGGCGGCACTGACGCGGATGTGGGCGCCGGTGCGGTCGGCACGGCTGGCGCGACCAGGGTGGTCGGCACGGTCGGCGCCGCGGCGGGGGCCGAGGACGTCGCGCCGCCCGGCATCGCGGCGACCGATTTCGCATCCGATGTCGCACCGCCCGGTGTGGTACCGCCCGATGTCGCCCCACCTGGGATCGCGCCGTCCGGTGTCGCGATGGCGAAGTCGATGCCGAGGATTCCCGCGAGCACGGAGCCGTCGAGGGCGTCCGTCGAGCTCACCGACGCGGCCCGCTCGACAGCGACAGCGGTGTCGTCAGGCGTCGCGGCGGTCGCGGCGGCGGTGAAGGGCGGGGCGCCGACGGCCGCGAGCGCGGCGACCCCCACGGCGGCCGTCAGGCCGGCCAGCCGCGAGCGAGAACGCGTCCGCGCGCGGCGACCGCGAGCCGACCGGCCGGAGACCATAGACGAATTTGTATGTATCTCCGACTACGCGCGATGTCTCGGACAGTTACAAATGCTTCAACTCTTCGCGGCCCCAGCGGTCGGCGGTGCCCTCGTACGCAGGGGCACCGCCGAGATCGCGTCAGGCCGCCGGCACGGTCGACCAGGCGAGGCGGGACAGGCCTGAGATGGTGTTGATGCCCGTCTGCTCGGTCGCGCTGTCACGCGTGTAGGCGGCCATGACGTAGTCCCTGCCGGCCCCGTGGACGTGGGCGAGGCTGTTGATCACCCAGCCGCCGTCGTAGGGCAGCCAGCCGTTCTTGACCTGAACCGGGACGCCGGTCGGCACGCCGGCGGTCAGGCCCCAGCGCTGCGCCGGGACGACCGTGTCGAGCAGGCCGGTGGCGGTGGCCCGGGCGTTCGCGGACAGGACCGCGCCCGGGTAGGAGACCGCGCGCAGGACCTTGAGCTGGTCCAGGGCGGTGGTCTTCGTCAGGCCCCACTTGCCGCCGGCCCCGGCCGCGGTCGCCGTCGTCCCGACCTGACGGAAGAACGCGTCCATCCCGTCCTGCCCGCCGACCTGGCGCCACAGGGAACTGGCCGCCGCGTTGTCGCTGACCGAGATCATCGGCCTGGCCAGCCTCAGCTGCGCGGCCGTGAGCTCACCGTTCCGCCCGGTTTTCGAGAGCAGATTGGTAAGAATGTCCAGCTTCACCGTGCTCGCCGACTCCCACCCGGCACCGATGGATTTGGTCACGTATACGGTCCGACCGGTGCTCCGGTCATAAAGGGCGACGCTGACGGAACCCGRCCTGGTCGCGAGGTAGGAACGCCACTTCGCGGCCAGGGCGGAGGTGAACGACGGCGTCGTCGCCGCCGAGGCCGCGTCGGCCACCGGGCCGGCCGCTACCAGCGCGACGGCGATGATCCCAGCACAGATCAAACCAGTCAGACGCACCTGGAGGCGTGATCCGCCACGCGGACGGCCCGAAGAAACGGAACGACCATGAAAAAGCGCCATGAACGTATGTATACATACGGCTCCCTACCAGGGAGATTACCGGTCGTAAAAGTTCTCGAAACTATTGTTCACGCTCCGTGGCAATATTTTGTCAATCCGAAGAAATTACGGCGGGAAGCACCGGGCCCGCCCATTTCCGTCACTCCAGGCGCCGCGGAGGCGGATTCCAGCCGATTTGCCGCCCGATGCTCCGGCACCGGAGGACTGATGCTGGTCAGTGGCCCGGGGGCGCCCCTGGAGCGGGCGACGCCGCCGACCCGCCGGGGGTGCGGCCGGCGGCCGCCGCCTTGGCGAGATGGCGCGCCAGGGACCCGACCGAGGTCAGGGCGAAGAGCCTCAGCAGGGGGCCGGTACCGCGATACGCGGGCACGAAGGTCGCTCGCCAGGTGATGCGAGTGCCGCCGCCCGGCAGCGGGTCGAGCTCGACGATCCCCTTGTAGCCGTGGACCGGGATGCCGGAGACGATCGTGTAGGCGATGCGGCGAGGCGGCACGTACTCGACGATCTCCTCGCGGGACAGCACCGGGCGCAGGCCCAGCTCCCGGATCGCTCCGACGCCACCCGGCGCCGGTGCGCCCGTGCGGTACCAGCGGGAGCGCGGGATGAGCGGACCCGCCCACGACGACCAGCTCGCGCCGTCGGCGAGCAGCGCGAAGACGGCGCCCGTCGGCGCCGAGGACTCGACGACCAGCTCGAAGGACTGCAACCCGTTCGCGGCGCGGCCACCGCCGCCCTCACCGCTGCCGCCGCCATCGCGGCTGCTCGCTGCCGCCGCTCCGACGACGCCGCCGTCATCCCGCGCCATGCCTGGACCTCCCGCCTCGGCCGGGCGCGCCAGCGGCCCCGGCCAGGAGCTGCGCGACTACCGCAGAGCGGCCGGCGTCCGGGAGCTGCGCCGGAGCTTCGTCCCCAGTCTTCCAGGAACCTCGTTCACGGGAACCCATCGGACGTCCGTCGCCACGTCGGCCCCGAGCTCGCGAGAGGGCAGATGGAGCAGGTAGCGGAAGTCATAGTGGACGTGCTCGCGCTCGTCGAGGTCGAGCGCTGGATCCACGGGTACCGCGTCGAGGTCGCAGGGCAGCGCCGACTCCGGGCGCAGCACGTTCGGGTCGATGCCGGTGACCTCACGCAGCTGGCGCAGCACCGAGCCGAGGAGCGAACAGTCCTCCTCGGCGACGTRCCCGCCCGGGAGGTGCCATCCCGGCTGACTCGTGCCGCGGACCGTCAGGACGTGCTGGTCGGACGTCATCACGACAGCCCGACACGCCAGGTGCGCCGGGAGCGTGCTACGCAGGGTGATCGGTGGGCCGAGCAGGGACAGGATGACAAGGTCACGAACCGTATCCAGCTCGGAGGGGTTCGCCTCCACGTAGCCGAGCGCGGTGCTGACCACTGCGTTGTTCGACACGGACACGCCACGCAACGTACCCCCACATTGCCCCATCCATGCGCACGGTCGGGCACCCTGGGCAAACTTTAAGGTATAGGTCTGATAACGCTACGTGCCGCCAATCGCGACACTAAGGGATAAATACCACTGGAAACACCGGGGCTTCCTCGACGGCAAATAGCTGCGCAGGTTTACACATACGCCGCCACAGCGGTGAYGCGCCGCCGTCCCCGCGCCGCCGTCTCCACGTGGCCGTCTCCACGCGGCCGTCTCCGCGCCGCCGGTCAGCCGGCGCGCCTCACCTCGGCGACGGACGAACCACCTCCGGCGGACGGGAGGTGCAGCCGGGCGCGGATGTCGGCCTGGACGGCGGGCACCGGCTGGCGAGCGTCGACCACCGCCACGTACTCCTTGCGCTGGAAGATCTCCAGCACGGGCCGGGTCTTGCTGTGGTACTCGCGCAGCCGGACGGCGAGCGCCTCAGGATTGTCGTCGGCCCGCCCGACCAGCGCGCCGCCGCACACGTCGCACACACCCGCCTGCCTGGGCCGGCTGGCGATCAGGTTGTAGTCCAGGCCACATCGGGAGCACAGCCGGCGGGCGAGCACCCGGCGCACGACCTCCTCGTCCGGGAGGTCGAGGTAGATGACACCGTCGATGTCATAGCTCTCCAGGAAGAACTCGGCCTGCCGGGCGTTGCGCGGGAAGCCGTCGACGACGAAGCCGTAGTTCCAGTCATGGTTGGCCAGCCGCTCCCGCACGACCCGCTCTACCAGGTCGTCCTCGACCAGGTGCCCGCTGTCGACCGTCCGGCGCACCTGAGCACCGATCTTGGTGTGGTTCTGCACGTTCCAGCGAAAGATGTCGCCGACGTTGATGTGGACGAGGTCGAGGTCGGCCGCGAGAAGCCGCGCCTGAGTTCCCTTACCGCTGCCCTGAACGCCCATGATGACGTATTTGCGCACGCGTGCACCTCCCAGACGTGGTGCCGGCCAGCCTGACGGACGTGGTGCCCCGTCAGTCCACCTCGTACCGGCGCGGGACCCAGGTCTGACTGTCGATCGGCGGGCGTTTGTAGGCGCGCTGCTGGCGTGGCGGCAGGGTCACCTGTGGCTGCGGGACCTCCTGATAGGGAACCTGGGAAAGCAGGTGCGAGATGAGGTTCAGCCGGGCCGAGCGCTTGTCGTCCGCGTCGACGACGAACCAGGGCGCCTCGCGGATGTCCGTATAGGCGAACATGTCGTCCTTCGCCTCGGCGTAGTCCACCCTGCGCGCGGGACTGCAGGTCCATCTCCGACAGCTTCCAGCGCTTGCCCGGGTCCTTGATCCGGGCGTGGAACCGGCGTTCCTGCTCCTCGTCGCTGACCGAAAGCCAGTATTTCAACAGGATGATCCCCGAACGGACCAGCGCCCGTTCGAGCTGCGGGCAGGTGCGCAGGAACTCGTCGTACTCGGAGTCGGTACAGAAGCCCATCACGCGCTCGACTCCGGCACGGTTGTACCAGCTGCGGTCGAAGAACACGATCTCGCCGGCCGCTGGAAGATGGGCGACATACCGCTGGAAGTACCACTGCGTGCGTTCGCGTTCGGTCGGTGTCGTCAGGGCGACGACCCGGTAGTGCCGCGGGTTGAGCCGCTCGATGATCCGCTTGATCGTGCCGCCCTTGCCCGCCGTGTCGCGGCCCTCCATGACCACGACGACCCGCAGGCCGGAATGAACGATCCACTCCTGCATCCGAACAAGTTCGACCTGTAGCCGAGCCAACTCGGAATCGGCGTCCGACTTCGACAGCCGCGCCGGCTGGTCCCCCACGGCCCCGTCCGCACCGCGATCCTCGCGCACGCGCATCCCTCCCTCTCCCGGCCCTCTCCCGGCACCTCGGCCCGGCACCTCGGCAATCCGGCGACGCCGAAGGACAAACCCTGGGTACCCGCTCGGACACAGCACGCCACCGGGCGGCAGCCCGCCGCGGCGGGCTGGTCCCCGACAAGTCCCCGGCGACGTTCGCGACCAATGTTCGCGACCAATCAGATCAGACCTCCGGGAGCCGCCTGAAGACGCCACATCGGGACAGTCCAGGATGAAGGGCGGTAATGGCACCGAGGCGAAGGCGAGGCCAGTGACCGGGACAGCGCACACCTCCCTGATCGGCGCTCCTGATCAGACCGGGACCCCGAGGGCGACCGCGGCCACCGGCACGGCTCCTCGCCAGCCCGCGACCCGCGGCCGGACCGCGTCGCGGCTGCTGGGTGCCGCTGCCGTGGCCGCGGTGCTGGCCAGCGGCGCGGCGGCCTGCGGCAAGGGCGACGACAAGCCGGCGGGGCCGCTCAACGTCACCGTCACCCGCGGCCAGGAAACGTCGGCGCCGTTCGCCTCGACGGGTGGCGAGGTCATCCTCGACCTGGGTACCGCGTCACCGGAGGCGTCCTGGGGGACGAACGGCGGCGAGTCCGCGGTCGTCTCGCTCTACGTCGACGACACCTACACGACGGACCTCGTCATCCCGGCGTCGTTCTCGATCCCGCGCAGCCTCGACCTGGGCAACGTGCCGGCCGGCGACCACACGTTGAAGATCAAGTTCGCGGATGACCGCTCCCCCGCCGCCACCCACACGGCCAGCCTCACGAACCTGAAGTTCCGCACCATCACCGCCGCCGACGCCGGTTTCGCCGCCACCCAGTACGCCCCGGTCATCTACGGGCGTACCGGCCAGGGAGCGACGCCGGATGTCAGCGGGCCGTTCCAGAGCGCGGTGACCGACACCCCGATGGTCGAGTTCCACACCGAGGCCACCTCGCCGACCACCGGCAACAAGGTCTTCCGGTACTCGGTCATCTACTCGAACGAGGACGGTGCCGCCTCCGTCCCGGAGACGCTCGCCGAGTGGGGGCGCAGCACCGACATCGCCTGGGTCTACCAGGTGGAGGTCGACGCCGCCGGCCAGGTCGTGCCCGGAAGCGCCGCCGTCCAGGGCCAGGACGGCTCCACCGTCCCGTTCACCGGCGGCTACGAGGGCACGCACGCCGTCGTCCAGACCTGCGGCCTGGTCAACAGCGTGTGCGGGAAGTCGGACGGGCAGATGCGCTTCTCGCTGTCCGCCCTCGACAGTCTCGATCCCCAGAGCGAGGCACCCGAGGGGATCATGGACCGGAACCCGTKGACGTACTGGATGATGTCGCAGGAACTCGTCCGCGAGGGCAAGACCGCCGAGGACCCGATCGACGACCCGGCCGGGAGCCCGACCCAGCTGGCCGGTGACCCGCGGTCCTACCTCTACCTGGTGCTGCGCAAGACCACCCAGGGCACGCCCAACACCGACGCGTCCTGGGTCGGGGTGTCAGTCGGCGTCAAACTGGCCGGCAACCCGACGATCTACCGGTCGGACCTCGGAGTTGCCAAGTGGTCGCTTCGGCGGGACGAGCCGGCCGCGACCGCGATCGAGCTGCCGCCGGGCTCGGTGGCCGAGGACATCGAGCAGATTCGCGCGGTCCGGGTGGTTGGCACGGGCCGGGACACCAAGGCGACGGTGCAGGTCGAGTCGATCGAGCGGGCGTTCTTCCTGGACGCCGACTACAAGCCGCAGGAATCATTCCTGTTCGCCCCGGTGAAGGCCACGCTGACCTCGGCGAACCCGGCCGTGACCCTGCTCGACCGCGCGAACGGGCCGATCATCCGGACCAGCGCGTCCCCGACAGGGTCCACCGACCCGAACGCGACGCCTTCCTCGACCGACACCCCGCTGCTGCCCGGGATCACGATCAGCCCGAGCATGGGGCTGAACCTGCCCGGGAAGTCACCATCGGCGACGGCCACGCAGCCGTCCGCGCCGAGGACCACCACCGACGCGCCGTCGAGAGCCACGGCGACGAGCACGCCCTGACGTTCATGCCCGAGCCCGGACGTCCGTGCCGTGTGGTCGGGGGCCGTGCCCGTGCGTGTGCTCGTCAGGCCCGGACCCCGACCACACGGGCGACGGGGACCGGCGGGAGCTGACGGCCGCCGGGCCAGTGGCCGGGCCCGGGCCGGGACAGTCCCGGCCTGGCGTCAGCCCGCGACCGGGGACGTGGTCGGGGCCGGCGGATCGTCCGACCCCGCCGCGGCCGCGATCTGGGGACTCGAGGAGGACGACAGCGCCGTCCAGGCCGAGTCGGCGGCGTCCAGCGACGTGCTGGTCTCGTTCAGCAGGGTGGACACCGGCACCTGGGTGCCGTCGAAGAGCTGCGCGCACGATCCCGCGGCCTGCCTGAACGCGCTCAGGCCGTCCGTCCACGCCTGGCCCACGGCGCCGGCCGGCGCCGCGACGCCGGCGCTGCCGGCGGCGGCCGCGCGCGTCTCCAGCAGGGCGCACGCCGGTTGGAGCGCCACCCCGTTGGCCTCGGCGATCGCCTTGCGAACGTCCGCCTCCGCCAGGCCGATGTCCGTGCGGTAGCCGTCGATGGCGGCGTACCACTCGTCGAGGTCGGGACCGGTGCCGGCCGGTGACTCGACGACCGCGGCGGCACTCATCGCCGGGGGCGGGGCACCGACCGGCGTGCCACCGCCGCCCGTGCCGCCGTAGACCCAGACCACGGCGACCACCGCGACGAGCCCGGCCCCGCCCAGGACCGTCAGCCCCCGTCGCCGTTCAGAGGCGCTGAACTCGTCCCAGGTCCGGTACTCCTTGCGCCGCCCCGCCACCCCGGCTCCTTGCTATCAGACCCACCGCGTGCCCCTCGGCCTCGCCGAAGGTCGCGACCATGCCCCGACCGCGCCAGCGCCAGCCCGGGAGTCGGCCACCCGTAGGACAGACGCACAGCACGGGGACCACGTTGTCCCGTCGAGCCCGGCGCCGTCCCGTTCCACGCCGGGCGTTTTGTCACCGTTCCAGGATCCGTGGGTTCGGTGACGCTCCAGTGGGACTGGGAGTCGCGCGCTCGCGCCGGGGACATTGGCGCGACCCTGGCCGCGGTCGGCGGCCACGGCGGCGKCGGCGATGGCGATGGCGATGGCGATGGCGATGGCGGTGAGCGGCCCGGCTACTCGAGCAGGTCGGGCTCGCGCCGGGTGATCTGGTCCCACAGGGGCTGGAAGTTCAGCCAACCGGTGAGCGGGTTCCCGTTGAGACCATGGGTGAGCCGGGCGTTCTCGTGGGCGATGCGCGTCGCCGTGCCCGCGGCCTTCGCCAGCAGCTGCACCTGCGCCGAGCGTTCCATCGTGATGAACCACCACGMCGCGGTGTCGACCGTGTCGCCCACGGTCAGCAGGCCGTGGTTGGCGAGGATGACGGCCTTGTGGCCGCCGAGCGCCGCGGCGATCCGCTTGCCCTCGTCGAGGTCGAGCACGACGCCKCCGAACTCCTCGAACAGGCCATGGTCCTCGTAGAAGGCGCACGCGTCCTGCGTGATGGGCTCGAGCAGCTGGCCCAGGGTGGACAGCGCCCGGCCGTAGGTCGAGTGGCTGTGGGCGGCGGCGACGACGTCCGGCCGGGCCTGGTGGATCTGGGAGTGGATCGCGAACGCGGCCGGGTTCACCGGGTAGCGACCCTCGACCGTCTCACCAGCCTGGTTGACCAGGATCAGGTCGCTCACCCGGATGTGGGAGAACGAGACGCCGAACGGGTTGACCCAGAAGTGATCGGTCAGCTCCGGATCACGCGCGCTGATGTGGCCCGCGACGCCCTCCTCGAAGCCGAACCAGCCGAAGATCCGCAGGGCGGCGGCGAGCCGCTCCTTGCGGTGCCGGCGCTCCTGCTCGACGGTCTCGAACGTCGGCGGCAGCCGGAAGATCAGGTTGTCAGCCATGTCCCTAGCGCACCACATGGCCCTCGCGAGTCGGACACCGGATCGGCCAAAGCGACTGGTGACGTGCCCGCCGACCCGGTGCCGGCATCCTCTGGCCGTTGAAGGCAGAATCCCGGAGTCGTGGGCACTCGGGTGATTGAGAACTACCTCATCGACATGGACGGCGTCCTCGTGCACGAGGCGCAACCCATCCCGGGCGCGGACCGGTTCCTCGCCTCGATCACGGCCGCCGGCCTTGGGTACCTGGTCCTGACCAACAACTCGATGTTCACGGCCCGGGACCTGCAGGCCCGGCTGCGCGGTTCGGGCCTCGACATCCCGGCCGAGCGGATCTGGACATCGGCGCTGGCCACCGCCAAGTTCCTCGACCTCCAGCGCCCCGGCGGGACCGCCTACGTCGCCGGCGAGGCGGGTCTGACGACGGCGCTGCACGAGATCGGGTACGTCCTCACCGACCGCTCGCCCGACTACTTCGTGCTCGGCGAGACCCGGACGTACAGCTTCGAGACGATCACCAGGGCGATCCGGCTGGTGCGCGACGGCGCCCGGTTCATCGCGACGAACCCCGACCCGACGGGCCCCTCCACCGAGGGCCTGCTGCCCGCGACCGGCTCGGTCGCCGCGATGATCACCAAGGCCACCGGGATCGACCCCTACTACGTGGGCAAGCCCAACCCGCTCATGATGCGCACCGGCCTCAACCGCCTCTCCGCGCACAGCGAGACCACCGTCATGATCGGCGACCGGATGGACACCGACGTGATCGCCGGTCTCGAGGCCGGTATGGACACCGTCCTCGTCCTGTCCGGCATCACCGCCCGCGCCGACATCGAGCGCTACCCCTTCCGCCCGACCGCCGTCGTGGGCAGCGTCGCCGACATCCAGGTCGGCCAGGACGTCCGCACCCTGACGACGACCACACCCTGACGACGACCGGCGGCGCCGCCCGAGGTCGGCCCGTCGGCGTTCACTCGACCTGGAGGGCCATCCGGAGGAAGTCGCGCTCGGGGGGTAGCTGGGAGCCGGCGTCGATCCGCACCTGGTGCAGTTTTCCCTTCCACGGGAACGGCGGGTCGTAGCCCTCGCTGACCGGCAGGCCGCGGTCCGCGCCGAGAGTGATCGACGTGCCGCCGTRCTGCCAGACGAACGGCAGCGTGTGGTCGACGTGGACGGTCCCGACGGCCTCGCCGTCGACGACGGCGTCGACGTGCAGGCCGCCTGCCGGTTCCGGCCGCAGCACCAGCCCCGCCCAGTGCCGGCCGGCCGGCAGGGGCCGGCCGGCCACCACCTCGATGTCCGCGCCGGGGATGGCCGCCGCGACCCGCAGCGTCCCGTCCACGACGTAGGCGACGAACCCGCCGGTCCAGTCGCCGAGGGCGAACAGAACCCCGGCGGCGCTCTCCACCGGGTCCGGGACGTCGACGTCGGCGATGATCCGGGCGCCGCCGAACATCAGCGGCAGCGAGTCGTCCGAGACCGGCCCGCCCTCCGGGCGGAGCACCACGGTCTGTGCCGGGGGGTACGCGCGGGGCAGGAGTGTGCTGATCCGCTTGAGCATGCCGTCGTACAGCGGAAGCACGTTGTTCGCGCCCGCCTCGACGTACCACTGCCGTTCCAGTCGCGTCACGACCTCGGGATGGTCGTCGGCGACGTCGTGCGCCTCGGAGAAGTCGTCCGCCAGCCGGAAAAGCGACCAGCGGTCGTCGTCGAAGTGCCGGCTGCCCTCCATCAGCCGTTCCTCGTCGATGACCCCCTCCGAGACGTGGTCGGTGGTCGCCTTCCAGCCGTCGGCGATGATCGATCGGGAGCCGAGCATCTCGAAGTACTGCGTCGTGCGCGGGCTCGGCGCCGCCGGGTCGGTGAAGGTCGGCCGCAGGCTCGCGCCCGCGACCCGCTGCTGGCGCACGCCGTCGACCGACTCGGGCAGCTCGATCCCACAGGCGTCGAGGACCGTCGGCAGGATGTCGATCGCGTGGCCGACCTGGCCGCGCACGCCGCTCGCCGCCTGGACGGCGCCGGCGTCGATGCCGGCCGGCCAGTGCACGATCATCGGCACCCGGGTGCCGCCGAGCCAGGTGTAACGCTTCCACAGCCGGAMCGGCGTGTTGCCCGCCCAGGCCCAGCCCCAGGCGTAGTGCGGGTAGCCGCGCCGGCCGCCCCAGTCRTCCAGCCGGGCGAGGTTGTCGGCGAGGTCGTCGACGACCTGGTGGGTGAAGGTGTGCTCGTTGGACGTGCCGTTGACACCGCCCTCGGCGCTCGCCCCGTTGTCGGACATCACGAACAGCAGCGTGTTGTCGAGCACGCCCAGCCCCTCGAGCGCGTCGACGACCTTCCCGATCTGCGCGTCGGTGTGCGAGAGGAACCCGGCGTACACCTCGTRCATGCGGGCGAAGACGCGGCGCTGGTCGGCGCTCAGGTCCGTCCAGCCCGGGACCCAGGACGGCCGCTCGGTGAGCGTCGTGCCCGCCGGAACGACCCCGGAGGCGAGCTGGCGGGCGAAGACCTCCTCACGCCAGCGGTCCCAGCCGAGGTCGAATCGGCCGGCGTAGGTGTCGGCCCAGGACCGCTCGACGTGGTGCGGCGCGTGCATCGCGCCCGTGGCGAGGTAGAGGAAGAACGGCTTGCCCGGCGCCGGCTCCTGCTGGTTCACGACCATCCGGACCGCCTGGTCGGCGAGGTCCTCGGTCAGGTGGTAGCCGTCGCGCGGACCTGCCGGCGGCTCGACGTAGGAGTTGTCACGGACCAGCTCCGGTGCCCAGTGGTTGGCGTCGCCGCGCAGGAAGCCGTAGTAACGCTCGAATCCGAGGCCCAGCGGCCACCGGTCGAACGGGCCGGCCGAGCTGCGCTCACCGGATGGGACGAGATGCCATTTGCCGACCGCCATGGTGTTGTAGCCGGCGTCGCGCAGCAGGCGCGGCAGCGTGGCGGCCGAGCGCGGGATGCGGGCGGTGTAGCCGGGGTCGGTGGTCGGCAGGTCGGCCAGGAAGCCCATGCCGACGGCGTGGTGGTTGCGGCCGGTCAGCAGCGAGGCGCGGGTGGGTGAGCACAGCGCGGTCACGTGGAAGCGGTTGTAGCGCAGCCCCGCGGCGGCGAGCCGGTCCACGGCCGGGGTGGCGATGTCCGAGCCGTAGGCGCCGAACTGGGCGAACCCGAGGTCGTCGAGGAGGATCATGACGACGTTCGGCGCGCCTGCCGGCGGCCGGGACGAGGGCGGCATGTCTGTCAGCCTCCATGCTGTGACCGACCGGATCGATCTTCCCCAAGCCGGTGCGAAATACGAGGAAAGCGCCTGGCGACCCATGGGATCCCGCTCGTCAGCGCGCGTCAAGCATCCGGCGCCGCGCCGATCGGCCGACCGACCCCACGCCGCCCAGCCGACGGCAGTCACCCTCCTACCAGCGCACCGCGTTCGGGGCGAGTTGAACACGTTCAACTTATGGTTTAGCCTCGATACCGAGGGGTTTTGTCGGCCCCGCGAAAGGTGTCCGGTGGCCAGCGACGACAGCGAGAAGCTCGACGATCACAGCGATGGCGACGGCGACGAGCGCACCGGGGACGCGACTCGGCCGCCACCCCCCGGCAGGGGTGCCGCGACCCGGGCGCTGGTGCTCGAGACGGCCCTGGCCTCCTTCCGAGACCAGGGCTACGAGCGGACCACGATGCGCGGGATCGCCAAGGCGGCCGGTGTCTCGCTGGGCAACGCGTACTACTACTTCGACTCGAAGGAGCACCTGGTCCAGGAGTTCTACGCCGCGATCCAGGCGGGGCACCGCCAGCGAGCGGCCGAGGCGCTGCGGTCGCCCGACCTCGCGGACCGGCTCCGCCGGGTGATCCACGCGGGTATCGACGAGATGGCGCCGTACCACTCCTTCGCCGGCTCGTTCATCAAGGTGGCCATCCCGCCGGGCGCGGCGGCCAGCCCGTTCAGCGGGGCGTCGACGGCGGCCAGGGACGCCTCGATCGGGCTGTTCCGGGACGTGCTCGAAGGCCCCACCGGCCTCGCCAGCCGCTCCGGCCCCGCCAGCCTCGCCGGCCCCGCCGGCCGCCCCGGCGCCGCGCGGTCCAGGGCGCCGGGCGGCTCACTGGCGCCGGACCTCCCGGAGCTGCTCTGGCTCGCCTACCTCGGCATCACCCTGTTCTGGGTCTACGACATGTCGCCCGGCCAGGCACGCACCCGCCGGCTGGTGGACTCCGCCGCGCCGCTGATCGCCCGGTCGATCGCGCTGACCAGGGTGCCGGTGCTGCGCGCCGTCGCCGACGACCTCCACGCCCTGGTGTCCGAGCTACGCCCGCCGGGCTCGCGCCGATGATGACGCCTGTCGCCGCGACGCCGCGTGTGCCCGCCTTGTCCGTCCCGCCGGTCACGTCCGTCCCGCCGGTCACGTCGGCCGCCGCGGCGACGGGACTGAGCCCGTACGGCGCCGGACTGCTCGCCGCGCTGATCCTGATCGGCATGCTCGTCGTCATCCCGTGGGGGCTCGGGCTGCTCGACCTGGACATCCTTGACCCGCTGCGCCGCTGGTGGCTGCTGGCCGCCTTCCCCGGCGCGGCGTCGTTCCTCGTCCCACGCGGCCCGGCGGCCGCCGCCCTGGCCGGCGTCTACGCCGCCGGGACCATTGCCCTGCTCGTGGCACTGCCCGAGGTCACGGGACGCGCGCCGGTCCGGCGGCCATCGGCTTGGACGACGCGGCCAGCGACGACGAGGCAGGCGACGATAAGGCAGGCGACGGCGGCGACGAGGCTGGCGGCGTGGAGCGCCCCGGTCCGGGCGGCCATGGCGAGCGCGCTGGTCGCACCGGTGATCGCGTCCAGCGCGCTGGTGGCCGCGCGCGGAGGCTATCCGCTCTTCGGGTTCTCACCGACCGTCCTCACGCTCACGGTCGCGCACTTCCACTACGCCGGCTTCGCCGCCGCGCTGATCGCCGCCCTGGTCTGCCGAGCCCTGCCCGGCGATCCGCGAGCGGGAGCCGCCGCCTGGTCGGTTCCCGCCGGAACCCTGGTGGTCCTCGCCGGCTTCTTCCTCTCCGACTGGGTCGAACTCGCCGGCGCCGCGATCCTGACGGCCGGCCTGTGGCTGGCCGCCTGGCTCACCTGGACCCGGATCCGGCCGCGCGGCGAACGCCTGACGCGCTGGCTGATGGTCATCTCCTGCGCGGTGCTCCCTGTCAGCATGGCGCTCGCGCTGAGCTGGGCGGTGGGGCGAGCGGCGGGCCTCCCCCACCTCTCGGTCGCCTGGATGATCGCCACCCACGGCGTCACCAACGCGCTCGGCTTCGCCGTCTGCGCCCTGCTCGCCTGGCGCACGCTCGACCGCCCCGCCCTGGCGACCCCCACTCCGGCGACTTCCACGGAGGCATGACCATGACCACTGACGGCCCGCATGACGCCGATCCGGCCCGGCACGACGGCGGCCGGCCGCCCCAGACCCCCGATCCCGCGGCCAGCGGCTCTGGCGCCTTCACCTACAAGGAGGTGGGCGCGACCAGGAACGCGTCTCTTCCCGCCGGATACCATCACCTGCTCCACAGGGCGCCGGTCGCCACCGGCGCCGCCGGCTTCCGCGCCGCGGCCGACGCGCTGCTCACCTGGCGGATGCACCGGGCGGCGGGGCTACGGGTACCGGCCGCCACGCCGAGGGCCGCGCCAGGGGTCGCGGCCACCTCCCGCGCCGGCCTCGGACCGCTGGGGATCAGCGCGCCCTGCCAGGTCGTCTGGGCCGACGACGACCCGGGCACGGACAGCGCCGGCTTCGCCTACGGGACGCTGCCGGGCCACCCCGAGTCGGGCGAGGAGTCCTTCACGCTCACCCGGGACGGCGACGACGTCGTCTGGCTGACCATTCGGGCGTTCAGCCGGCCGGCGACACTCCTCCCGCGCCTCGCGGGCCCGGTGGGCCCCATGCTCCAACGCCACATCGCCACCCGGTTCGCGAAGGCCCTACGCCGCCTCGCCACCACCGCGGGCTGACGATCACCGCGGCGCGGAGTCCCCCACGCCCGACTCCGACGGACGGGCCGCGCAACCAGAAGTGACGGGTGAGACAGTGTCGGCTTATACTCCCCAAAAGGGAGATCCGCCAGGGAACCCGCGCCTCAGGAGAAGCACCGTGACCGACGAACTGACCGACCGGGCGGCCTCGCCGGCGAACGAGACCGTGTCGGACTTCGCCCGTACCGCTGTTGAGGAACGTGCGGCCGCGATCATCCGCGAACACGACCTCGTCACCCGTGCATCTCCCGACTTCTTTGACGATCTGCTCGCCGCGCTCGACGCTCCGCCGGCCGAGCCGAACGACGCGCTGTCGCTGGGTGCGGCGCTACTCGACACGATCATCACGGAACGGCGGTGACGAACCTTCGTGTCGTAACCGAGCAGCTGGCCGCCTCGCGCTCAAGGTCAACGATGCGGAAGAGGTGCTATGCCACGCGCGCCGACGTTAGGCCGGCCGCGGTCGTGCTCAGCGCCGATGATCTCGAGTTCCTCGAGGAGACTTTGGAAGTGCTGGGCAACAACACCCTGATGGCGGACATTCGCGAGGCGCTCACGAACGTCGAGGATGCCGCCGTGATGACCAGGGCAGAGGCTCTCCGGTTGATCACCAAGCGGTGACGAATAGCGACGAGTTCGAGGTCGCCGTCTCAGCGCCGACTCGCCGCGCCCTGGGCCAACTGCCGGAAAAGCAGGGGAAAGCGATCGTCAAGCTCGTCTTCAGCCCTCTCACGCGGCGAGTCGGAGCCGTCACGGCCGGCTCGGTCCGCTTCATCAACGCCACAGATCCACCGCTCTGTTCCTCGAACATAACGCTCCGCATAATTCATCTGACGGCCCGACGCTGCTCGGTCCGGGCTGCCTGCCGACGCCACGGGGAGCACTCATGGAGGACACGCTTGCGGTCCGGCTCGGCGAGGAGCTTCGGAGCAGGCGGAGGGCCGCGGGGCTGACACAGTCGGGACTGGCCGGCCGGATCCCCCACTACGACGCCGAGTCGACCGCACAATCATTTCCAAGTGCGAGCGCGGCCGGATCGTGCCGTCCGAAACGATGCTCAAAGCGTTCGACCAGGAGCTGGCGGCGGGCGGCGCGCTCGTCGCACTGGTGCGCGCGGCCCGCTCGCCCGGACGGCACGAAAACGTTGCGCCCCTTCCCGGCCAGGGCGCCGCGGGAGACGACGCCGAGGAGGTCGCCACGGACCGCCGGCAGTTCGCCGTCTTGTCAGCGCTCGCGATCGATACCGTCCGCCGCATGGACACCTTCGGCGCCTCGGTCACCCTGGGCGAGCTGGAGGACGACGTCACCGACCTCGCGCTCCGCTATGAGACGACGCCGCACACACAGTTGTTCTCATCAGTTTCGCGTGCCTGGCAGCAGATCGAGACGATGCTCGAACAGCGGCTCAGTGTCACGGACGGCCTGCGGACCACCAGGCTGGGCGGCCAGTTGACCTACTATCTCGGCCGACTCGCGTTCGCGGGCGGCCACTACCGTGACGCCCGCCGGTTCTGTGACCTCGCCGATCGGTATGCCGGCCAGGTGTCGGACGATGTTCTCGCCGGGTCACTCGCTGGTCTGCGATCGAGCATCGCTTACTACACACACCGCTGGGACGAGGCGGCGATAGTCGCCGGCCAGGCGCGGCAGGAGGCGCCGTCTTACCTGGCGGCCCGGCTCGCCGCATATCAGGCCTGTGGCCTCGCCCGCCAGGGTCTGCACCGGGAAACCGCGGACGCGCTGGCCAGTATGCGGGCGGCTGCAGGGTCGTCGGTGTCCCCGCGTCCTGGCTCGTCGCCGTTCACGGCGGGCAGTGTCGAGATGTTCAGCGCCGTCTGCGCGATCGAACTCGGAGAAGGGTTGGCGGCGCAGCGCCACGCCCGAGAGGCGATTGACCTCATTGCGCCGGATTGTCATGAGGAGCGCGCGCATGCCTACCTCTGCCTAGCCTCTGCCCAGGTGTCGCAAGCGCGGCCGGATCTGGCGGGCGCGGTCGCCGCTAGCTGGGCCGCGCTCGACCTGCCGAACGGCCACCTGACGTCGACGATCGTTTCCGCGCTCGGCCATGTCTGCCGTGATCTGCGGCCCTGGGCGTCTGACCCGGACGTCCAGGCCCTCGGTTCGCTGCTCGACGCGTCCCGAGCGCTTACCCGGAGCCAGTCATGACCCTTGAGTTCGGCCCGCCAGACGTCGTCACGATCCCGAGCGTCCTGACTCCGCGGCTGGTGCTGCGTGGCTGGCGCGCTGAGGACATCGAGCCTTACCTGGAGATGGCGTTGCACCCTGACATGGCGCGCTACACCAGCTCGCCGAGCCGGATCGGGTCAGTGTGGGGGATGACGGCGTTCCAGATCGGGCACTGGGCGCTGAACRGCTTCGGCATGTGGATCGCGCGAGACCGGGCGACGGGCGAGTTCGTAGGCCGGGTTGGCCTCTACGAGGAGCATGGCTGGCCGGACATCGAGGTCGCCTGGACGATCCRCCGGGACCGCTGGGGGGAAGGTCTGGCGACCGAGGGCGGCGCCGTGGCCCTGGAGTTCGCCTTCACCGGTACCGAGCGAGCCCGGGTGATCAGCATCATTCACCCGGAGAACGCCGGCTCGATCCGCGTCGCCGAAAAACTCGGTCTCACCCTGGCCGAAGGGCCCATCGACCGTGACGGCGAGCCACGCAACATCTATGAGATCACCCGCGAGACCTGGGGGAAGCGGGCCAGCCTGAGGTAGGCCCGCCGCGGGCAGTCAGTAGACGGGATTCAGGGCAGGTCGAGGAGCAGCGCGGTCTCCCAGGTGCTCCGGGTACCGGTGGCCAGGCCGTGAAGAACCGCGGCGATGCCAGCGGTGCCTTCGATGAGGCCGGGCGGCTTCCAGCCGGCGGCCTGCGCCGTCTCCAGGTGGTCCAGGAGCTGGTCGAGCAGGCCCGGTAGGCGGGCGCCGAGCGGGTGGAAGCGGGCGTCTGCGTCGGCCGCGCGGACGGTGGCGAGGACGCCGGTCCAGCCATGGCAGAGCGCCGGATCAGGGAGCTGGTCGAGCTGTGCCTGGTCGGTCAGACAGGCGGCGAGCCCGGCTTCAGCGCGTTCCTGACGTACGGGATCGCGTAGCTCGGCGGCGGCGAGCTGCTGGGCGCGGGCGAGGCCGGGGGCGCCGTAGCACCAGGAAGCGCGGCCTGGGACGAGCCGGTCGGGGCGGCCTGCTTGTAGCTCGGCGGCGGTGATGCGCTCGGGCCACCAGTGGCCGGGCTGGCGCCAGGTGTCGAGCCAGCCGCAGATCCGGTCGAGCGCGTCGAGCTGCCCGGGGACAGTGACGCCTGCCCGATACGCGAGCGCGAGGAGAGCTAGGGGGCCGGCGATGCCGTGGGCCATCCCGAAGTCCGCGTGGCCGTCGGCGAACGCGGCGGGCGGTTCGCCGCGTGGGACGTCCCGGCTCCACCAGCCGGGCAGGTCGGGGTCGGTGGGCAGTGGCTCGGCGAGCCGGACCAGGTAGGCGAGGACCTGTCGGAGACGTTCGCCGCCAGGGTGGCGGAGCAGCAGGTAGGCGCCAAGTCCGGTCAGACCGCTGACCAGGTCGTATTCGGTCCGCTCGGGGCACTGCGCCGTCTCGATGCGACGGTGGGCGGCGGCGAGTCGCCGTACGGTCATCTGGTCGACGGTCTCGTCGAGGCGCTGGGCTGCCTGCTGGTAGCAGCCGGGCGGCGCGGCGGTGAGGGCGAACGCGAGGGCGGGTGCTCCGAACCACAGGCCGGCCCCCGCGCCCGCAAAGACGCCCTCTCGGGTGGCGGCTCTGAGCCAGGCGTCGGCGGCGGCCTGGGAGCTCCCGGTGCCGCGCGCCGTGTGCAGCAGGGCGACGCCGGCCGCGCCAGCGGCCAGTGACTGGTCACGCGGCCCGGTCGGGAGCGCGGTCGCCAGCGCGTCGGCGAGCCTGGCAGCGGCGGCGGCTGCGCGGACAAGCCGGTCCCCATGCAGGGTCATCGACGCTCGCCTCCACACGAAGTCCGGTCGGGGCCGCGCGTGGTCGCGCTCGGGCAAGCACGGCCACGCGGCGCCCATGGCTGTCAGAAGGTGACAGTGATCGCGCAATCCTTCTTGATGATCGCGCCGGCCGGGATGTCCGCGAGGTCGGTCAGGGAGATCGCGGTGAGGGTCGGGCTGGCATCGCGGTCGGTGTCCCAGGTCCGGATATGCCCGCAGAGGCGCTCGGCGAGGTCCTGGCCGTCGGGTCCGTGACCGTGGGCGCCGACCTCGTACACCGGGTCGGGGCCGTCGAGGCGGCGCTTGGCGAGGTAGGCCAGCGAGGCGCCGGYGACCAGCGCGGGACTCAGGTTCGGGATCAGTGGAACGCACAGGTCGGCGTCGACCGCGCCGCGGCTGGCGTTGATCCGGCAGACGGCCGGATCGGTGGCGGTGGCGCGCAGCCAGATCCCGTCGATCGGGTCCTGCGGGCCGACGGTCGCGCCCGACCAGACGGCGACCCGGGGCGTGTCGAAGATGCCGGCCAGCCGGTCCGGGTCGATGTCCTGGTCGACGTCGTAGTGGATCTGGACGAGCGGGTCGGCGTGGAGAGCGGCGGCGCGTTCGACGTCCTGGCCGATCATGGGGACGAAGCCGCAGAGAAACACCGCGTCGGAACGCAGTACGCCGTCGTCGTCCTTGACGAAGGCGACACCGCGGGTCTGGCCGCGCCAGCGCAGCGGCAGGACCATCCGCCCGCCGAGGCCGAGCTGGGTGAACCAGGCATGAGGGATGTCGCAGGCGCCGACGGTGACTTCAAGCCGGTCAAAGGGCGAGCTGGCCTCGTCGCCGAGCGCGYCGTCCCGGGTCAGAACCCGCACGGCGCCATTGCCGGTGGCGTCGAGGGCCTTCGAGGCCTGCCCGGTTACCTCCTCGTCGATGTCGGCCGTGACGACCTGCCCGTCAGGGCCGGTGAGTTCGGCGAGGAGCGCCGCGTTGTAACCCGTGCCGGCRCCGGCCTCGAAAACTCGGTCACCGGGGCGGACCTGGAGACGGTCGAGCATGCCGGCGACCAGCGTGGCGACCGAGGCGCAGGACAGGGGCGTGCCGTCCTCAGCTCTCTTGGTGATCACTGCCGTGTTCGGCTTGTACGCCTCCTTCAGCGGCGCGTCRGGAAGGAACAGGTGCCGGGGTACCGCCCGCAGCGCGTCCACGACCCGTTCGTCGAGGGCGGGCTGGCCGGCGACGATCCTGTTGACCATGGCGTCGTGGAGCTCGGTGGCGGTRCTGGGTGTCGCGGTGCTCATGCGCGGGTCCTTGTCGCGGTGAGGGCGGGCCTGGGGCCGCGGGTCAGGGCGGGGCTGGTGGATCGTCGAGGCGCGGCGTCGCCGCGAAGTGGCGGGGCGGCGCGCCAGGCGAGCGCGGCACTACGAGTCAGCCGCAGGCAGGCGGCCTCATGCTGACGGTCGATGCCGCGGTGCCGGTTGAACGACAGGTGCAGCAGGGAGGCCAGGACCGCGGCGGCGTCCATCTCGGCGGGCAACGCCGCGCGGTACGCCATCAGCGCGTCGGCTCGGGCCTCCCACACCTGGGCGAGTTCGCCGGGCAGCAGGGGGTGGGTGCGCGGGGCGCCGTGCCGGGCCAACCGGGTCGTGGCACCAACGACGTCGTGTTCGACAGCCTGGCGGGGAACGGCACTCGCGGTGAAATGGTCGGCGGCGCGGTGCAGGTCGCCGAGGAACGCTTCGGCGAGGTCGAGCAGGGAGAGCGCCGTGAGAGTGTCGCGGTGCAGGCCTGCCGGTGGGTGCCGCAGCACGGCGATGGCCGCCGCCGTGTCGGCGCAGAACACGGCCTCGGCCGCGGCGAGGGCCACCCCGGTGCCGTACCGTCCGGCCTCCGGGAAGTAGGTGTCGAAGGCGACCGCTCCGACGGCGCCCGTCGCGGCGAGCGCCGCGCCCCATCGGCCGAGGGTGGTGAGGCGGGCTGCCTGCTCGGGCCACCCGTGGCGACGCGGACACGCAGGTGGTCGGTCAGCTCGGGGTTGCGGTAGCGCACCATCCACAGGTCCGCGCCGCCGAGCTGGGCGCGCAGGTCTGGCAGGTGGGTCGCGAGGAGGTCGTCCATGGCGGCGGGGTGGGTGTGGACGCGGGCGGAGATCCAGCGGGCGTCCAGGGCGCCGGGTCGGTCGCCGTCGGCGTTGTCTCGGCGGACAAGCAGAGGGCCGAGCTTGTTCGGTGTCGGCTGGCCGGCGCGGACGACGGGCATGACGATCTCGTGGGCGCGGCCGATCCAGGCGAGGCCGTCCTCGGTCGCGGCACGGTTCAGCAGCGCGGTGCCATGTTCGGCCAGGTGGTCGCGGAGGATCGCGGCATGGGCCGGGACGGAGAGGTCGAGGCGCAGAGTCAGATCGCCATCGGCCAGTTCCACCAGCCCCGGGCACCGTTCGCGCCGGCGCCACCGGTCAACGGCGTCATTCCAGTCGGCCGCGGGGACGCCGGCGGCGGGGAGATCCGCGGTGACGAGCCGCCACCGTTCGGGCGCCAGGATGATCCGGCCGTAGCGGACCTCTGGCAGGTGCGGCAGCGCGACGGCGGCCGGGCCGAAGCTGAACGACGTCAGCGCCGCGGCGTAGGCCCGTGGTACGTGCGCGAGGAACCGGGCCAGTAACGGCAACTGCCGGTCCAGCGCCAACGCGTGGTGGACCTGCGGGTCGACAATCCGGCCCGTGGCCGTCTCCAGGAGCAGCAGGCCCCGGCCGGTCGCCGTCAGCGCCAGATCGACGGGTCCGAGCCGGCGCTCGCCGATGGGCGGCTCGCCGACAGCCAGGACCTCGGGCAGGAACCGGGGAAGCCGCGCGACGTTCTGCCCTCGGGTGAACCGGGGCGGGCACGAGAGCTGCACGGCGACCGCGCCCGCGTGGATCGCCGGGGCCTGCCGGTAGACGTGCTCCATCGTCCTGTCACCGGTCGCCGTCAGGAACCGGGCGGACAGCGTGCCCGCCGCGCGTGCCGGAGTGATCGCCAGGACGTAGTCGCCCGCGTCGACCGCCGCCAGGCTTCGAGCCTGGAGGCGGCCGGCGATCTCGCCATGAGCCTGAAGGAAACGGGCGTCGAACAGGTCGCCGTCCGTGATCTCGTCGATCAGCGCGTCGGTCAGGTCGAGCCGGCCTCCGGCGGCCAGCGCCCGCCAGGCCAGCGCGAGCAGCCGCTGGTCCCGCTCACTCACCGACTCAGGCGGCACTGGCAGCACAGAACCCGGGTAGCCGGCCGGATAGCCCAGGCCTGCTGCCGGGTCGAGCACGTCGGTAAGTGGTACGGCCGTGCTGACGCCGTAGCGCTCCACGAACCGGCGGTGGTAGTCAGCCCACCGGGCCGGCCCCAGCGGCTCGCGGCCAAGCCGGGTCAAAATCCCGGCGGCCGTGGTCAGGCCGGAGGCGACCGAGGCGGGAAGCCGCAGGTCGCAGTCCAACAGCAGATCGACGCCAAGGGCGAGCGCCGCTGGGGCCCGATCCGGTCCATCGCCGCGACCAGCACGGCCCGCGGCTCGGACTGTGCCTGAACCGTCGGCAGCGCGTTGCACTCGCCGATGCCGGTCTCGATCTGTTCCAGGTCAGCCAGCAGCGGTGCGGCCTCAGCAAGGTCGGCGGCGCCGGCCCGCCGTAGCGCCGTGACCAGGTGGCCGAGCGGGTCGGGGACCGTCATCGGTGCGCGCAGCCCGCTCAGGAGGAAACCCTCAGCGACCAGGTGGCGCAATATCGCCTCGACCCGCCCGGTGCCGAACCGGGCCGGCGCGACCCCGGCGAACAGCGCGAACGGTGTCGCCCGCCCGCCGGAACGCAGCAGATAGCGGATCACAGTCGTCGCGGCGCCACGCACCCGCCGATCGGTGACCGGAACGCCGCCGAGGATCTGCCCGACCCGCGCGGCGAGCGCCCCGCTGGCAAGCCCAACCGCCTCACTCGCCGCCGGCCAGACCTCTCCCAGCCAGCCCCGGCAGTCGTCCGTGTCGGCAAGGTCCGGCCAGCGCGGAACCCCTCCACCCGGCGAGACCGCCGCCGCCCGCAGCAGTGCGGCGCCCGCCGGCTCGAACAGCCGCCCAGCATCCACAGTCCTCACCACCTTCCGGGAGTTCCGCATAGTGGTGCCGCCCCGCCGTGCTCGGGGCGGCACCATGACGGCTGGTGGCTACGAGCTCGCGCATGCCGACGGGCAGGTGGACGAGCAGCCGTCCGAGGTGTCGCAGCTCTCGCTCTGCGCGCACGAGTCCTCGTCGACGATCGTGATCGGCAGGTCGAACCAGTCGTCCGGCACCGAGTCCGGCACGCCGGCCACCGGCACATCAGGAATCTGGGTGGTGGGCATCGTTGTCGCCTCCAGGGAGTACGGGGCGGGGCGGCCCTCTGTTCGAGTGCCACCAGCGAACGGGCTTCCTCGAGGACCGTCACCAGCCCCGGCCGTGCGCTGAACCGATCACAGCGCGAGTGGCGGACCGTGGCGAGGGTGTGATGCCGTGTCATCACATGTGACAGATCGACGTCACATCGCCCTGTCGTCAGCTGTGACGCCCGTGTGATGCGGTGGCGCTGCCGACCGACGGTTCGTGTTGGCTCGACAGTCGATGGCTACCCCTGCGCCGCAGACCGCGCGCTCACGAAGGCGACTTGCCTGGGCCGTCGCTGTCAGATCCATGCGACTGTGCGGCCAACCGCGGCGTATTCGCGAAGTAGAGCAACAGCGACGGACCGCTCACCCTTCATGTCGCTTGTCGTTCGAAGGAGCGGAGCGACGCCTCGGCCATGACAGGGGCATGTCGTTCCCTGGGCACAACAGAACGGGGTGGTGGATCACGGCTGTCCCGTGGTCCACCACCCCGTCATGCACCGCGAGCCCGAGTCAGGCCGCCGGGTGAGACGTCCTCCTACAGGACCAGGTCCTCCAACATCGTCGTGACCAGGGCCGCGATGGGCGAGCGCTCGGAGCGGGTGAGCGTGACATGCGCGAACAGCGGGTGGCCCTTGAGCGTCTCGATCACCGACGCGACGCCGTCGTGCCGGCCGACGCGCAGGTTGTCGCGCTGCGCCACGTCGTGCGTGAGCACCACCCGGGAGCCGGCGCCCAGCCGGGAGAGCACGGTGAGCAGCACGCCGCGCTCCAGCGACTGCGCCTCGTCGACGATCACGAACGAGTCGTGCAGCGAGCGGCCGCGGATGTGCGTCAGCGGCAGCAC
The DNA here is from genome assembly GCF_001983105.1 of Pseudofrankia asymbiotica. GTDB lineage: Bacteria > Actinomycetota > Actinomycetes > Frankiales > Frankiaceae > Pseudofrankia > Pseudofrankia asymbiotica. Next base: position 59,340 of record NZ_MOMC01000003.1, read on the forward strand.
CTCGAGCATCCCGCGCTCGACGACGTGGTCGATGACGTCCTCGGRGACCAACGCGCCGAGGGTGTCGTAGACGGCCTGCGCCCAGGGGGCCATCTTCTCGTTCTCGCTGCCGGGCAGGTAGCCGAGATCCTGGCCGCCGACGGCGTAGAGCGGGCGGAAGACGACGACCTTGCGGTGCGCCCGGCGCTCCATCACCGCCTCGAGGCCGGCGCACAGCGCCAGCGCCGACTTGCCGGTGCCGGCCCGGCCGCCCAGCGAGACGATCCCGATCTCCGGGTCGAGCAGCAGGTCGAGGGCGACGCGCTGCTCGGCGCTGCGGCCGTGCAGCCCGAACGCCTCCCGGTCGCCGCGTACCAGCTTCACCGACTTGTCCGCGCAGACCCGGCCGAGCGCGGACGCGCTGCCGCCGGAGGCCGTCAGCACCAGCCCGGTGTGGCAGGGAAGCTCGGCGGCGGCCGGGAGGGTGAGGTGCTCGCCCGCGTACAGCCGGTCGAGGTCCTCCTGGCTCACCCCGAGCTCCGCCGTTCCGCCCCAGCCGGTGTCGACGGGCTGCAGCGCCCGGTACTCCTCGGCGTCGAGGCCGACCACGGAGGCCTTGACCCGCAGCGGCATGTCCTTCGTGACGAGGACGACGTCGTCGCCCTCGGCGGCCAGGTTGAGCGCGACGGAGAGGATGCGCGAGTCGTTGTCGCCGACTCGGAACCCCGGTGGCAGCACCGTCGGGTCGGTGTGGTTGAGTTCTACTCGCAGCGTTCCGCCGCTCTCCAGCGGTAGCGGGTGGTCGAGCCGCCCGTGTTTGATGCGCAGGTCGTCCAGGATGCGCAGCGCCTCCCGGGCGAACCAGCCCAGTTCGGGGTGGTTTCGCTTGGCCTCCAGCTCCCCAATCACAACGAGGGGGAGCACGACGTTGTGCTCCGCGAATCGCAACAGCGCGCGAGGGTCAGACAGCAGCACGCTTGTGTCAACGACATGCGTTCGTGGCACACGCCCACCCGCTTACTCGGAGTTGTCCGGGATAGGCCCCACAGGGGGCCGGGTCCCGGCCTCCTGGCGTTGTCGCGACTGCGGCACGTAGGGGCCTCCCAGCGGTCCAGCCCAATGCCGGACCACGACTTGAGACGTCAGGGCATCACGGTAGCCGCAGGTCGGAGGGTTGGCGACCAACTTTGCCGAACACGTCRCGAAAGTACATCGACGCCTTCCGTAACGCAGATGGCACGGCATCATCGCGACGGCCCACATTGGACGCAAACCACTACCCTGCGCAGCCAACTTGAGTCGCGACGTCGCCGCCTGGGCGCCCACGCGGCGCGTCCGAAAGCGCTGCCGCGATGYGAGTCCAGTCACCCCTCGGCCACGCCACGATCGCTGTCCAGCACGAACTCGCGCGAGGCGTCATCACCCTCCGCTCATACCCAGCAGAAGACGATCATCACCCGTTCCACCTCGGCACTCCGCTCGACCACAGGCCGTTACCGGTATCAGCCGCCGATATCGGGGCCACCTCAGCGACGTAGCGATCACCTGAGCGACGTACGGGGCCACCTGGGCGTGCCGAACCCCGACGTTTCACGTGTCTGAACTTCAGGCAACGAGCCGGGGACCGGGAAAGGGGTGCCATTCCCGTGAGCCATCCTCACGCCCCAAGCCCTGGCTCCCGGCCACGGGCACCCCTCAGGCCGGCAGGCGCGCCCCCAGCAGGCGGCGGACCTCGTCGGCCGTGCGCGCGGGTCGCTCGCAGACGAAGTGCCGGCAGACGTACACGCCGGGCTCGGGTCGGTCGGCGGTGAGGGGGCCGGCCGTCACCACGACCGTGCCGGGTGTGGTGCCGAGCCGGGCGAGCCGTTCCAGGTCCGGCCGGCCGACGACGGCGACCTCGGGCGGTCCGGCGAGCAGCGCCTCCGCCACGGCGCCCGCATGCCCGGCGAACCGGGCGTCCCGGGCGAGCAATGGCGCGAGCAGGCCGATCGTGGCCTCGGCGTCCGCACGGTGCCCGGCCGAACCGGTGAGCGCGGCGTACGTGAGCAGGGCGCCGGCGAACGCCGACTGGCCCGACGGCGTCGCCGAGTCGGAGATCTCACGGGGCCGGCGCAGCAGTGTCGGCGCGTCGTCGGCCGTGTCGTAGAAGCCGCCGTCCGCGGCGCGGAAGCGGGCTCGAGCGACGTCGAGCAGCTGGCCGGCCAGCTCCAGCCACTCGATCGCGCCGGTCACCTGGTGCAGCGCGAGAAGGCCGTCGGCGACATTGCCGTAGTCGTCGAGCACGCCCACGTTCGGGCCCACGCGGCCGTCCCTGCTGGTGCGGCGCAGCCGGCCGTCGACGACGTGCACGTCGCGCAGCAGCACCGCCGCGCGCTCCGCGGCCGCGACCCACTCCGGCTCCTCGAACAACGCGCCGGCCTCGGCCAGGGCGGCGATCGCCAGGCCGTTCCAGCTCGCCACCACCTTGTCGTCGCGCGCGGGCTGCGGGCGGGCGGCTCTCGTGGCCGCGAGCGTGGCCCGCACCCGGGCGAACCGGTCGGCGTCGTCGGGGTCCGCCGGCAGCGCGAGCACGGAGGACCCGTGCTCGAAGGTGCCCGTATCGGTGACCTCGAACAGGCTGGCCGCCCACCCGGCGTCGGCCGGGTCGAGCGCGGCGGCCAGCTGCGCGGGCGTCCACACGTAGCTCGCCCCCTCGACCGGCTGATGGGAGTGGCCGTGCGCGTCCGCGGGCGTGTCCGTGGGCGGTACCGCGTCGGCGTCCAGCGCGGAGGAGAAGCCGCCCTGCGGGGTCCGCAGATCGGCGAGCAGGAAGGCGGCCGTCTCGCGGACCACCCGCGCGGCGAGCGGGTCGCCGGTCGCCCGCCACAGATGCAGGTAGATCCTCAGCAGCTGGGCGTTGTCGTAGAGCATTTTCTCGAAGTGGGGGACGGTCCATGTCGCGTCGACGCTGTAGCGGGCGAACCCGCCGGTGAGCTGGTCGTAGATCCCACCGCGGGCCATCCGTTCGCAGGTGAGCGCGACCATGTCGAGCGAGCGCTCGTTGCCGGTGCGGGCGTGGTGGCGCAGGAGGAGCTCGGCGACCATGGACGGTGGGAACTTCGGCGCGCCGCCGAAGCCGCCGTGGCGCGGGTCGAACCGCGCGGCGAGCTGGTCGACCGCCGAGTCGAGCAGCTCACCGTCCAGCCGGATCGCCGGGCCGCGGCCGCCGGCGGTGGGCGCCTCGGCGGCCTCGGCGAGCTTGCGGGCGATGTCCGCGCCGGAGGACTCGATCTCCTCGCGGCGGGTGTCCCAGGCGGACGACACCGCCGAGAGGACCTGGCGGAACGAGCCCATCCCCGGCCGGGGCGTCGGCGGAAAGTAGGTACCGGCGAAGAACGGCTCACCCGTCGGGGTCAGGAACACCGTCATCGGCCAGCCGCCATGCCCGGTCAGCGCCACCGTGACGTCCATGTACACCGAGTCGACGTCCGGGCGCTCCTCCCGGTCGACCTTGATATTGACGAAATGCTCGTTCATGTAGGCGGCGGTCGTCTCGTCCTCGAACGACTCGTGCGCCATGACGTGGCACCAGTGGCAGGACGCGTATCCGACCGACAGCAGCACCGGGACCTGGCGGCCGGCGGCCTCGGCGAACGCCGCCGGCTCCCACGGCCACCAGTCCACCGGGTTGTCGGCGTGCTGCAGCAGATAAGGGGATGTCTGGTCAGCCAGCCTGTTCGCCACAGAAGCTCCTTCACGGGGTCACGACGCAGCCTGTGACGCTATTGCCCGCCGGCGCTGTCACGCCGATGACACGTCTCACGTCTCACGTCGACCTGACCGCGACGCCGTCCCGGCGAGCTACCCACGCACCCCAGCCACAGCTGGTGACAGCGCATCGGCGCACCACCAACGCAACCACATCTCGACCCCGACCCGCACCAGCCCCGGCCGTACACCTCAGCCCTGGAACCAGGCCCACGAGGGCGCTCAGCGCCCGACGAGACTGGCGCGCCCAGCGCCCAGCCTCATCATCAGCCTCGGTATATGGCGAGCATCAGGGCGACGTAGTGGCAGCAGGCCGCGACGAGGGTGAACGCGTGGAACACCTCGTGGTAGCCGAAGACCGCCGGCGCCGGGTCGGGGCGGCGCAGCGCGTAGATGATCGCGCCGACGCTGTAGCAGGCACCGCCGACGACGAGCAACGTCAGCGTGGCGGCGCCGGCCGTGTGCAGGACCTCGGGGAAGACGAAGACCCCGACCCAGCCCAGCGCGATGTAGAGGGGCACGATCAGGTAGCGCGGTGAGTGCAACCACAGCATGCGCAGGATGACGCCCAGCGCCGCCCCGCCCCAGACGACGGCCAATACCGGCTGCGCGACGTGGCGAGGCATGGCCAGCAGCGCGAAGGGCGTGTACGTCCCCGCGATGAAAACAAAGATCATCGAGTGGTCGAGCCGCTTCATGAGCGCGCGCGCCCGTGAGGTCGACCACATGGTCCGGTGGTAGAGCGCGCTCGTCCCGAACAATGCCGCGATGCTGATCGCGTAAACACCGACCGCGAGCCGGGCGCCAAGCGTCGTCGGCAGCGCCACGGCCACCACGCCGAGCGCCAGGCTTACCGGAAATGCCCCCGCATGTAGCCATCCCCGCATGCGTGGTCGCGTGAGGTCACGCGGGTGCGCTCGCTTGTCGGCGCCGTCGCCGGCGCGGTTGCTGTCAGGTCCTGGAGCCGCCGGCTGCGTCGTCGCGTGAGTGACCACGGCAGAACGATAACCGCACTGGCCACGGAGGGTGGCACGCCCCGGCGCGCGTCGTGGGACCGGTCCGTCCCGATGCGTGATGGATCCAACGTTTCCGCCCCCCGTCGTACCGCGCGACTGTGCATGGAAAGAGCGGTACAGTCTAATGATCCTGAACGCGGCCTCGAGCGTCCCCAGTACGGGCATCACAGGGTAGCGGCTTCCACTGTAGCCGCTGGTTTGTGACGGCCGGTACACGAGGTCGTTCGGGTGCGCAAGCTGCACCTGTATACCGAGGCGAGAACGCGGCAGGTTCAACGCGAGCGGAGGTGTGAGCTGTGACGACCGCGGCACAGATTCCCGGGCTGGATGCCGCCCCGACCAAGCACGCCAGGTTGATCGCCTGGGTGCGTGAGATCGCCGAACTCACCCAGCCGGACAGAGTGGAGTGGTGCGACGGCTCCGCCGAGKAGTTCGACCGGCTCACCAGCCTGCTCATAGAGCGCGGGACCTTGGTGAAGCTTAACGAGGAGAAACGTCCCAACAGCTTCTATGCCGCGTCTGACCCGAGCGATGTCGCCCGCGTCGAGGACCGGACCTACATCTGTTCGGAGAATCGCGAGGACGCTGGCCCGACAAACAACTGGGTTGAGCCCAAGGAAATGCGGGGCACGCTTCGCGGCCTGTTCAGCGGGTCTATGCGGGGCCGCACCATGTATGTTGTCCCATTCTGCATGGGACCGCTCGGCTCGCGTATCTCCGCTCTCGGCGTCGAAATCACCGACTCGGCCTATGTGGCGATCTCGATGCGCACGATGACGCGTATGGGTGCCCCGGCGCTCGAGCAGCTCGGTGAGGACGGCTTCTTCGTGCCGGCGGTGCACTCACTTGGTGCCCCGTTGGAGCCTGGACAGGAAGACGTTCCGTGGCCGTGCAACAACACGAAGTACATCGTCCACTACCCGGAGACCCGCGAAATCTGGTCATTTGGCTCGGGTTACGGCGGTAACGCGCTGCTCGGTAAGAAGTGCTACGCGCTGCGGATCGCCTCGGTGATGGCTCGGGACGAGGGCTGRCTCGCCGAGCACATGCTGATCCTCAAGCTCACCTCCCCGAAGGGGAAGGTCCACTACATCGCGGCCGCGTTCCCGTCGGCCTGCGGCAAGACGAACCTGGCGATGATCATTCCGACGATCCCCGGCTGGAAGGCCGAGACGGTCGGAGATGACATCGCCTGGATGCGTTTCGGCGAGGACGGCCGGCTCTACGCCGTCAACCCGGAGGCCGGCTTCTTCGGCGTGGCGCCCGGCACCGGCGCCGAGACCAACCCGAACGCCGTCCAGACCCTCTGGGGCAATGCCGTCTACACCAACGTCGCCCGCACCGACGACGGCGACATCTGGTGGGAGGGCCTGACCAAGGACAAGCCGGCCCACCTCATCGACTGGAAGGGCCGCGACTGGACGCCGGACTCGTCCGAGCCAGCCGCGCACCCGAACGCCCGGTTCACCGTCCCCGCCGGCCAGTGCCCGACCATCGCCGACGAGTGGGAGGACCCGCGCGGCGTGCCGATCTCGGCCATCCTGTTCGGCGGCCGCCGGGCCACAGCGGTCCCGCTGGTGACAGAGGCGCCTGACTGGCAGCGTGGCGTCTTCTTCGGCTCGATCGTCTCCTCGGAGACGACGGCCGCGCAGGCCGGCGCGATCGGCAAGCTGCGCCGTGACCCGTTCGCGATGCTGCCGTTCTGCGGCTACAACATGGCCGACTACATGGCCCACTGGCTCGCCACCGGGCAGAAGGCCGACGCCGCCAAGCTCCCGCGGATCTACTACGTCAACTGGTTCCGCAAGAGCCCCGAGGGCAAGTTCCTGTGGCCGGGCTACGGCGAGAACAGCCGCGTCCTGGCCTGGATCGTCGGCCGGTTGGAGGGTGAGGTGGACGGCGTGGAGTCCGCTCTCGGCGTCCACCCGACGGCGGAGTCGTTCGACACCGATGGCCTGGACCTGTCCGAGGCCGACCTCACGACCCTGCTCACCCTCGACACCGAGGTGTGGAAGCAGGAGGCCGACCTCATCCCCCAGCACTACGACACCTTCGGCGACCACCTCCCCGCCGAGCTCTGGGCCGAGCACGAGGCCCTGGTGGAACGCCTCAACAGCTAACGAACCACCACCCGGTCACATCCGACTCGCGTCCGACGATCGCCCCCGCCGCCCCCGCCCCGCCGGCGGGGGCGATCGCGTTCGACCCCAACTCGAGCCCGGGCCTCACCGCACCTGCCAGCATCGTTGTCAAKCTGGCGACGTCGCGATCGACTTGTGTCGGGTTTGACACTGTCTGACCCATCAGTCATGATCCATGCATGCCGTCCCACGCGCACGAGGCCCCCTCGTGATGATCCGCGCGGACCCCACCCTGCCCGACTGGATCCAGACCCGGCTTGGCGACTCGGTGGCGCCCTGTGCCCGCGCCCGCCTGTCCGATCCCACCGTCCGCCCGCGCATGTTCCAGGCTTGACACTTCTACGATGACGCGATTAGTGGCGGGTTCGCTCCGGCGACTCGGACCAGATGGGAGGCGTTCCTCATGGCCACCGCCACCGGGCAGCGATACCACAACGAGAACTACAACAAGATCGATCGCGAGGCCGAGGCGCGCGGTGAGGCACGGGGCGAGGCGCTCGGAAGGGCGGAGTCGGTGCTCGATCTGCTCGCGGACCGTGGAATGAACGTTCCCGACGAGGTTCGCGCCCAGGTGCTCGCCTGCACCGACCTCGACCGGCTCCGCCGCTGGCAGCGCCGCGCGCTCACCGCGATCACCGTCGCCGACGTCGTCGAGCCGCAGCGCGATCAGGGGACGCGAAGCTACAGCCACCAGTGAGTTCACCCGGTCGCCGCCACCCGGCAGGCTTCGTGGGCGCGGCGTGGCTAGCACGACAAGACCATGACTGAGTCCGGCCGCCCCGCCGCCGGCCAGTCCGAGGCGCGGGCCGCGGGCGAGCCATGCGCTGCCGATGATGTGGGCGACCGGCGCCGGCGGACCGCCATCCTGACCCGTGCCCGACGCGACCGGCAGGTGTCCGTCCCGCCGCACGGCGGGTCATCGACCCCGGTCAGGACGTTCTTCGACTGACATCGACGTGTTGGCCAGGCCCGGCTCGCGGCCCGGTGACCGCGTTCCCGGCCGCCGCGCACGGGCGTGGCCCCGGCCTTCGTTCAACCCCCACTGTGCGCCCTGCTCACGTCGGACTGTGTGCCGCGCGGCCCGATGAGGCGGATGGTCAGCGGCCGTTCCCGTTCGCGGGCTTCCCGCTGGTCGCGTCGCCGGCCGGCGAGGAGCTGTGGGAGGGCGATCAGGCCGACGACCGACGTGCCGTCGAGCCGGTCGAGCACGGGCATCGTCGTCACGTCCTCGACGGCCATCAGCTCGGCGGCATGCCGCAGCGTCTGCTCGGCGTGGGTGACGACCGGGCCGCGGTCGGTGGCGGCGGCGACTGTCCAGCCGTCACCCGCGGCCGCCAGCAGGCCGGCCCGGGTCACGACGCCCGCGAACCCGCCGCCGGATCGGGTGACCGGATAGAGGCGTTGGCGTACGGCGTCCGTGCCGCGCTCGTCGAGGTCGGCGAGCGCCTGGACGGCGTCGAGGGACGCGTCGAGCTCGACGAAGTCGGTCGTCATCACCTCACCGACGAAGACGATCTCGAGGGGGTCGACGTCATACTCCCTGCTGAGGTGGTAACCGCGCCGCGCGATCTTCTCGGTGAGCACCGAGCGCCGCAGCAGGAGGACCGACACGGCGTAGGCCGTCATGGACGCGATCGTGAGGGGCAGGACCGCCTCCCACCGGCCGGTGAGCTCCATCGCGAAGACGATGCCCGTGAACGGCGAGCGCATCACCCCACCGAGGACACCGGCCAGCCCGACCAGCGCCCAGAATCCAGGCCCGACCGGGGGGAAGACGTGGGCCTCGAGGGCGCCGAGCGCGCCACCGATCATGAATACCGGCGCCAGAACGCCGCCTGATGTGCCCGAGCCGAGGGAGAGCGACCAGATCAGGGTCTTGACGACCAGGACCCCGACCACGAGGCCGAGACTGATGGAGCCGGTGAGCTCGGCGTCGATGACGTCGTAACCCACGCCGAGGGCCTGCGGCACGATCAGGCCGCCGACGCCGATGAGCAGCCCGCCGAGGGCGGGCCACCACATCCAGTGCACCGGTAGTCGCTGGAAGGTGTCCTCGGACGCGTAGACAAGCACTGTCGCGACGAGCGCGAGGACGGCCGACAGGATCCCCGCGACCACGCAGAGCGCGTCGTCGACCGGGCGAAGATCCAGCGCACCCGCGCTGAGGAAGACGTGGCCCTGCCCGAGCAGCGGGTACCGGATGATGGTCGCCACCGACACGGCCGCCGCTACCGGCACGAGGCTGCGGGGCCGCCACTCGAACAGCAGCAGCTCGGCGGCGAGCAGCAGGGCGGCGAGCGGCGAGTTGAAGGTGGCGGCCATGCCCGCCGCCGCGCCCGCGACCAGCAGGCTCTTACGCTCGTCGGCGGTCAGGTGAAGGAACTGCGCGAGCAGGGAGCCGAGTGCTCCGCCCGTCATGACGATCGGTCCTTCGGCGCCGAACGGACCACCCGTACCGATCGACACCGCGGCCGAGACGGGCTTGAGGACGGCGACCCGAGGTTGGACCTTGCTGCCGCCGAGCAGGATCGCCTCGATCGTCTCCGGCATTCCATGACCGCGGATCTTCTCCGAGCCGTAGCGAGCCATGACGCCGACCGCGAGTCCGCCGACTACCGGCGCGGCCAGGACCAGCCACCACGCGGCGTGCTGCGCGGGCGCGACGAGCGCGGTGGAGACCCGATGCCGGAACACGGCATTGGTGATCAGGCCGATCAGCCGCTGCAGCACCCACGCGGCGACGGCGGCGAGCCCGCCGATCGGCAGCGCCAGTGCCGCCATCGCCAACATGCGCGGGGTCGCGGTGAAGTCGCCCAGATGCCGGACATCACGCACCTGGCCGGCGTGCCCCAGGTCGGCCACCTGGCCTCCTTCGTCAATATATCGTGACACGACATATTAGCCTGGGCGTGTGCCCACCGACGCCCAGTACCAGCGCCTGCTCGCGTTCCGCACGGCGCTGCGGCGTTTCGACCAGTGGAGCCGGCAGCAGGCCGAGGCACTCGGGCTCACCCACACTCAGCACCAGCTCCTGCTCGCGATCCGCGGCAGCGCCAGCCCGGCCGGGCCCACCATCGGCGAGGTCGCCGAGGCGCTCCTCATCCGGCACCACAGCGCCACAGAGCTCGTCGACCGCACCCAGCAGCTCGGGCTGGTAAGCCGGCTACGGGACCCCGCGGACTCCCGCCGTGTGCATCTGCGCCTCACCGACCACGGGCGCGACGTCCTCGCCCAGCTCACAGCGGTCCACCTTCAGGAGCTGCGCCGCCTCGCCCCCCTGCTCGACGCGCTCCCGCGGGACATGGAGGGCTGAAGGCGGACAGCGACGTCCTCCCGACCGGCTTCGCGCGCTCCTGGCTGTTCGGGGCCCGGGGATGGTGCGACACCGATCAGGTACTTCGCCTCATCAGCGGCGTTGGTCGCCAGACTGGTCATTGACGCGGGAGGAGCGAATTTCCAATTCCCGCAGGGCGACGATCCTGGCACCATGGGCGCATGCCCGGCGAAGCAGGCACGCGGCCAGCACGCGAGGTTCGGCCGGGCTTCGTGCTGCCCGAGACCGAGCTGCGCTGGCGTTTCTCCCGCTCGTCCGGTCCCGGCGGTCAAGGGGTGAACACGACCGACAGCCGGGCCGAGGTCCGCTTCGACGTCGCTCGCTCGACCGCCGTCCCCGAACCGCTGCGGGAGCGGGCGCTTGCCCGCCTGGCCGGACGCCTCGTGGACGGCGAGCTCATCGTCACGTCGTCCGAGCAGCGCTCGCAGCTGCGCAACCGCGAGGCGGCGCTCGACCGCCTGGTCGCGCTGCTCCATGACGCCACCGCGCCCCCGGCCCGCCGCCGGCGCCCCACCAAACCCAGCCGGGGTGCCGTCGAGCGCCGTCTCACCACCAAGCGCCACCGCTCGCAGACCAAACGCACCCGCCGGCCGGGCTCAGCCGACACGGACGGGTAGAGCGCCGACCGCCCGGACGCCACCCAGCTCAGATCAGTGATCGCCATGTGTGCCTGCCGTGGTTGTCAGCGGTCATCACGTGTTGGAGGTCGTGCGGAACGGGTCGTGCTCGGCTAGCAGGCGCTCCAGGCGGACCTGGTCGACGCGGCTGACGACGCTGGCCGATTCCTGGTGGTCGCGCACGCACTTGGCGAGCGTGAACGTCGAGGTGACGACGTAGAGCAGGCCGAGCCCCAGGAGGCCGCGCATCCAGGCGTCGCCGGGCAGGTACGCGATGGCGACCACAACACTGACCGTCGAGATCGCGAACGACAGGATCGCCTGCACGAAGTAGGCGGTGGTGTTCCGGGAGGGCGGGGGTTTCGTCATGCGGCCAGTGTCGGGACGGGCGCGGCGCCCGGCCTGAGCCCTCGCGCCCAGGGTGTCCTGAGTAATCACGCTCAGGTGCGTTTCGGCCGGTTCTGGGAGACTGGCGCGGTGCTTGACGGCAGGAGCGCGACGGTGACGACCGGCGCCCACGACGCGGTGACGCCAGCGTCTCCGGTGGAGCCGGAGAGGCCCGCGGCCTCCACGAAGCCCACCGCGCCCACGAAGCCCGCGGCGTCCACGAAGCCCACCGCGCCGAAGGCGTCCACGGCGCGGTGGTCGCGGCGCGCCTCACGCACCTGGCGGGCCCGTCCTCCCTGGGTGATGACCGGCAGCGGCCCGGAGGGCGCGCGCGGTGCCCTCTGGCGGTCGCTGGCGGTGTTCCGCTGGGTGTCCGTCGGCTACGCGACCGTGGCCGCGGGTGCTCGGCTCGACGACGCCTACCGGCCGGCGCTGGGTGCGGGCCTGCTGGGCGTGATGGTCGGCTGGTCCGCGGCGCTGACCGTGCTGGTGCCGCGCGCCGACCGCGGGGACCAGCCGCGCCTGCTGCGAGGGCTCATCCTCGCCGACGTCGCGATCTGCGCCGGCCTGGTGGTCGGCGCCGAGCTCGTCGGCCCGAGGTCGAGCCACGCCCTTCCGATGATGTGGGCGACAAGCGGGGTGTTCGGCGCCGCACTGATCTGGGGCACGGCTGGCGGGATCGCCAGCGGGCTGCTGGTGGCGGTCATGTTCATCGTGGAGTGGGGAGCGCTGACCGACGCGCTGGTGGGGACGAGCATGCTGCTGCTCGTCTCGGGCGCGGTAGCGGGGCACCTGAGCCGCACGACGCTGCGGGCGGAGGCGGCGCTCGCCGACGCGCTGGAGGCACGCGCCGGCGATGCCGAGCGCGAGCGGCTGGCACGCCGGGTGCACGACGGCGTGCTGCAGGTCCTGGCGCTGATCGCCCGGGAGGCGCCGCGGGGCATGCCGGCCGAGGAGGTCGCGAGGCTCGCCGCGGAGCAGGAGAGCGCGCTGCGAGACCTGCTGCGCACGCCCGGCCCGGGCGGATCGACGGCGATCGCCCCCGGGGCCCCGCCGGGGGCCTCATCCGGCCGCGGCGAGTCCGGTGGCCGACTGGACCGAGGCGGTACCGCGCGCGCCGACCTGGCCCAGGCCCTGTTGGACCTGGCCCACTCCATGACCGTCGGGGAGCCCGAGGCCGGCGGACCCGCCGCCGGGCAGCCCACGCGGCGGATGTCCGTGACGGTCGCCACGCCTGGTGTCCCGGTGCCGCTGCGGGCCGACCGGGCCGCCGAGGTGGTGGCGGCGGTGCGGGCCGCGCTGGACAACGTCACCCGGCACGCCGGGACGGGCGCGTCGGCCTGGGTGCTGCTGGAGGACGACGGCGACGAGGTCGTCGTGACGGTCCGGGACGACGGCGTCGGTCTGGCGCCGGGGCGGGCCGAGCGGGCCATGGCCGAGGGGCGTCTCGGCCTGGCGGTCAGCATCCGCGGGCGCGTCCGTGACCTGGGCGGCGAGGTCACCGTGCTCGGCCGCCCCGGCCAGGGAACGGAGGTCGAGCTGCATGTGCCCCGCTGAGCCGTTGGGGACCGACGCCGCACCCGTGGGGTCGGGATCGTCCGTCGACCACGCGGCCGAGCGTCCGCCGCGGGTGGTGGTCGTGGACGACCACCCGCTGTGGCGCGACGCCCTGAGCCGGGACCTCGACGCGGCCGGGCTCCAGGTCGTCGGCACGGCGGGGTCCGTTGCCCAGGCACTGCGGGTGGTGGCGGCGACCAGGCCGGACATCGTGGTGCTCGACCTGTCCCTGCCCGATGGTTCCGGAGTTGAGGTGATCCGGGGTCTGCTGACATCGGGCGGCTCGACCGGGTTCAGCGGGTCGGTGCTTGTCGTCTCCGCGTCCGGTGAGCAGGCCGACGTACTCACGGCCGTCAAGTCAGGCGCGTCGGGCTACCTGGTCAAGTCGGCCCGGCCGGAGGAGCTGATCGACGCGGTCCGGCGCACGGCCGCGGGCGAGGCGGTCTTCAGCGCGGGCCTCGCGGCGCTGGTCCTTGGCGAGATGTCCCGCGCCGCCAGAGAACCGGCTCCTGCCCGGCACGCCTCTCCCCGACTCACCGCCCGCGAGCTCGAGGTGCTCCGACTGGTCGCCAAGGGCCTGACGGCCCGGGATGCCGCCGACCGCCTCGGCGTCTCCCCGCGCACCGTGCAGAACCACGTCCACAACGTCCTCGGCAAGCTCCAGCTCCGCAACCGCGTGGAACTCGCCCGCTACGCCGTCCGTGAGGGCTACGACGACCCGACCTCAACCTGACCCGCGAGCCCGCCCACATCGCGTCACCCACCGCCCACCGCCCACCGCCCACCGCGCCGCGCACAACGTCACAGGGAATCGCGTCCGACGTCAGAGCCACCGCTGGCACCGTTTCGTGCCCCTGACGTCGGACAGGATCTCCGGATCTTCCGCTACGCGACGGCGATGTTGACGATGCGGCCGGGGACGACGATGAGGCGCTTCACCGTCTTGCCGTCGGTGTGCTTCGCATAGTCCGCGTGCGCCGTCAGGGCGGCCCTGATGTCGCCCTCCCCCGCACCGGCGGGGACGGACAGGGTGAAGCGGACCTTGCCGTTGACCTGGACCGGCAGGGTGACCGTCGACTCGGCGGCCAGCGCCTCGTCGCCCACCGGGAACGGCACGTGGACCAGCGAGCCGTCGTGGCCCAGCCGCGCCCACAGCTCCTCGGCGATGTGCGGCGCCAGTGGGGCGACCATCAGCACCATCGCCTCGGCCAGTGCCCGCGGCGGCCGGTTCGCGTCGCCGTAGTGCTTGCTGACGAAGTTCGTCAGCTCGATCAGCCGGGCGACGGCGGTGTTGAAGCGCATCCCGGCGTAGTCGGCGCGCACCGCCAGGATCGTGCGGTGCAGCGTCCGGGTCGCCTCGTCGTCCAGCTCGGCGTCGACGGCCCTGATCTCGCCGTTCGCCTCGTCGACCAGGTTGCGCCACAGCCGCTGCAGGAAGCGGTGCGGGCCGACGATGTCGTCGGTCCGCCAGGGCCGGTCGGCATCCAGCGGGCCCATCGCCATCTCGTAGACGCGCAGCGTGTCGGCACCGTACGCGTCGTACATCTCGTCCGGCGTCACGCTGTTCTTCAGGCTCTTGCCCATCTTCCCGGACCGCCGGGTGACGGGATCTCCCTGGTAGCGCAGGGTGCCGCCGGCGTCGGTGGTCACCTCGGCCGCGGGCACGTACATGCCGCGGGYGTCCAGGAACGCGTCGGCCTGGATGTAGCCCTGGTTGAACAGCCGCTTGAACGGCTCCTTCGTCGACACCAGGCCCAGGTCGTACAGGACCTTGTGCCAGAACCGGGCGTACAGCAGGTGCAGCACGGCGTGCTCCACGCCGCCGACGTACAGGTCGACGCCGCCGTCGCCCGCGGGCCCGCGGGCGGCCTGCATCCAGTAGCGCTCGATCTCCGGGTCGACGAACCGTTCGGCGTCCGTCGGGTCCAGGTAACGCAGGTAGTACCAGCAGGAGCCGGCCCACTGCGGCATCGTGTTCGTCTCGCGCCGGTACTGGCGCGGCCCGTCGCCCAGGTCCAGCGTCACCGTCGTCCAGTCGGTGACGCGGGCCAGCGGCGGCACCGGGTCGGACAGGTCGTCCTCAGCCATCGGGGCGGGCCGGAAGTCCGTCATCTCCGGCAGCTCGACGGGCAGCGCCTCGTCGGGCACCGCGATCGGCAGCCCGGTCTCGTCGTAGACGATCGGGAACGGCTCACCCCAGTAACGCTGCCGGGAGAACAGCCAGTCGCGCAGCCGGTAGGACCGGGCGGCCCGGCCGCTGCCGGCGTCCTCCAGCCAGGACACGGTCGTCTTCACCGCGTCGGCCTTCGACAGGCCCGTCAGCACCGGGGCGCCGGTGCCGGGGGGTGGCGGCAGGTACTCGCCCTCGCCGGAGAACGCCACCGGCCAGACGTCGACCGAATCGTTCGAGGACAGGCCGTGCTCGGCCAGGAAGTCGTCGTTCGGCGCCAGCACCGGCGGGGTCGGCAGGCCGAACTCGCGGGCGAACGAGAAGTCACGCTGGTCGTGAGCGGGGACGGCCATGACGGCGCCGGTGCCGTAGCCCAGCAGCACGTAGTCCGCCAGGAAGACCGGGATGACCTCGCCGGTGACCGGGTTGCGGGCGTGGGCGCCGGTGAAGACGCCGGTGCGGTCGACCTCCTCGCCGCGCTGGCGGTCGCTGCGCTTGCCGGCGAACTCCCGGTAGGCGGCGACGGCGGCGGCCGGGGTCCAGTCCGCTTCCGGGGTGCCCTCGGGGCGGCCCTCCTCGAACCTCCACCCGTCCTGGGCATCGGCGGGCCATTCGGACGCGGTCAGCGCGTCGACCAACGGGTGTTCGGGCGCCAGCACCATGAACGTCGCACCCGGCAGGGTGTCCGGCCGGGTGGTGTAGACGTCCAGCGCGATCGCCGGGACGGGCGGGCCGTCGGTCGGGCCGACCCACGCCGGGAACGTGACGTGCGCGCCGTCCGACGGGCCGATCCAGTTGCGCTGCATCTGCTTGATCGAGTCGGGCCAGTCGACCAGGTCCAGGTCGGCCATCAGCCGCTCGGCGTAGGCGGTGATCCGCAGCGTCCACTGGCGCAGGGGGCGGCGGAACACCGGATAGTTCCCGATGTCGCTGCGGCCGTCGGCGGTGACCTCCTCGTTGGCCAGCACGGTGCCCAGCCCTGGGCACCAGTTGACCAGGCCCTCGGCCAGGTAGGCCAGCCGGTGGCCGTCGACGACCTTGCGACGCTCGGTCGCGTCCAGTTCGTCCCAGGGCAGGCCGGACGGGTTCGTCTCCTGGCTCGGGACGCGGCTGCCCGCCTCGAACTCGGCGACCAGCTCGGTGATGGGGCGCGCCCGGTCCAGGCCCTCGTCATACCAGCTGTCGAAGATCTTCTTGAAGATCCACTGTGTCCACCGGTAGTACGTGACGTCGGTGGTCGCGACCTCACGGCGGGTGTCGTGCCCCAGGCCCAGGCGGCCCAGCTGGCGACGCATGTTCTGGATGTTCGCCTCGGTCGTCACCCGGGGGTGCTGGCCGGTGTTGATGGCGTACTGCTCGGCGGGCAGCCCGAAGGCGTMGTAGCCGAAGGTGTGCAGCACGTGCTTCCCGGTCATCCGCAGGTAGCGCGCGTACACGTCGGTACCGATGTAGCCCAGCGGGTGGCCGACGTGCAGCCCCGCGCCACTCGGGTACGGGAACATGTCCAGGACGAAGAACGGGGTCAGCCCCTTGACCTCCTCGAACCCGTCGGACAGCGGCCCGGTTGGGTTCGGGGACGCGAACGTGCCGTGTTCGCGCCACCAGGTCTGCCACCGGCTCTCGATCTCACCCGCGAGCCGCGCGCCGTACCGGAACGACGGTTCGGCCTCCGCCGGCCCCGCGGCGGGTGGGGTCGTGATGTCCTGGGCGTTGTCGGTCATTCTCGTCGCATCCACTCGGCTGGTCAGCATCCACGCGCGCGTGTGGTCACACGGCCGCGCATCGGGCGGCCGTGGGCGCGGACAGTGTCGATCGTCTCCGTCCGAGACTACCGGGACCACCGATTTTCAGCCGCCGCGCTACCCGCCGGCACCGGCACCGCCGGGGCGAGCGACGCCGCCCACGCAGGGCGCGAACGCGGGCGAGCGGGCGCGAACGCGCAACGGACGCGCTTGGCGTCAGGCGTTGCGGTCGGTGTCCTCGGAGCCGTCGGGCTGGCGGGGGACGACGACCGGCTTGGCCTTGTCCCCGGGGCCACCCTCGGCCGGGCGCCGGCTGGCGTTCACGGCCCCGAAGTCGCCCCGATCGACGTTGCTCCGCAGCCGCTTGAGGCTGCCGAACATGAAGTAGAAGACGAAACCAGCCGCCACACAGAGGAAGAGAACGATGAGCGCTCCAGCCGTCCCACCGCTGATCTCATCGGCCGCGAGTACCGGCCCAGCAAGCACCTGGTTCACATCCCGACCCTACGCCACCATTTTTGACGCATGGCCAGGCGCGGGGTCCCCGCCAATCTGCCTGCCAGCCCGCGATCGGGCCGGACCTGACGACAAAGGTCAAGCCGGGCTTGGCAGATCGGTGGGGGAGCTCCGAATGCCGGCGAAGAGGTCGTCCTCCGGGAGGGTGCCGACCTCGATGAGGGAACGGGCGAGCTGGTAGTCCTCGGTGGGCCAGGCCTCGCGCTGCAGGTCCATCGGCACCCGGAACCAGGGGCCGTCAGGGTCGACCTGGGTGGCGTGGGCCAGCAGTGCCCGGTCACGCACCTCG
This sequence comes from Pseudofrankia asymbiotica, assembly GCF_001983105.1. GTDB lineage: Bacteria > Actinomycetota > Actinomycetes > Frankiales > Frankiaceae > Pseudofrankia > Pseudofrankia asymbiotica. Next base: position 76,835 of record NZ_MOMC01000003.1, read on the forward strand.
AAGAAGTCGGCGCACTCGACGCTGGTCGTGAGCCGGGCGCTGTCCTCGGCCCGGTCGATCCAGTTCTCCAGTCGTTCCCCGTAGGGCGACTCCAGGCCCCTGGCCGTCATCGCCTCGTGCAGCGCCAGGATGCGCGCCTTGTGGAAGGTGAGGTGGTAGTAGAGCTTCAGCGGCTGCCACGGCGCCAGGCCCGCGTCCACGCCGTGCTCCGGGTAGCGCTCCGGGTCGCCGGCCGCCTCGAACGCCACCGCGCTGATCTTGTGGGTCATGATGTGGTCCGGGTGCGGGTAGCCACCGTTCTCGTCGTAGGTCGTGATGACCTGCGGACGGAACTCGCGGATCAGCCGGACCAGCGGCGCGGCCGCCTCCCGCGGGTCGAGCGTGCCGAACGTGCCCGCCGGCAGCGGGGGCAGCGGGTCGCCCTCCGGCAGGCCCGAGTCGACGAAGCCGAGCCAGGTCTGCCGGACGCCCAGGATGGCCCGCGCCCGCTCCATCTCCTCGCGGCGCACCTCGGGCAGCCGCTCGACGATCTCGGGCTTGTCCAGCGCCGGGTTGAGAATGCTGCCCGCCTCACCGCCCGTGCAGGTCACGACGAGGACCTCGACGCCCTCACCTATGTAGCGCGCCATCGTCGCGGCGCCCTTGCTCGACTCGTCGTCGGGATGGGCGTGCACGGCCATCAGCCGAAGGCCGTGGTCCGGCGCGTCGTGGGACTCGGACAGGGTCTCGGCGGAGGCTGTGCGCTCGGCAGCGAAGCCGCTGCCAGCGGAGGCCGCCTCGAGGTTCACCGGCATGGAGCCATTGTGGCTGATGCCCGTGACAGCTCTGGCCCTTGACCGCGCMCGACCAGGCCATACCGGAGGATGTGGTCGACGTCACGTGACGCCTGGGCACCCCCCGCCCGTGGCCAAGTTCACGTTCGTTATGGAAAAGTCACCGAACGCCGTGGCACAATGCACCGTCCGCGCACGCGCCCCSGGGACAGTGAGGTCCGACAACGGGGACGTGAGGTCGCGGCGCGGCGTGGCGTCGACGCTGTCCGCCCTGACACACAGGGCAGGTGTCGCGTGACCGTCAGTGTCAGCACCCCCACACCTGGGGATGTGACCGACGGGGTTCCTGCCGGATGGCGACGGGGTTCCTGCCTGATCGGCTTCACCGATCCGGGGGTCCGCGATCCAGCAGGTCCGAACGTCGAGGACCACCGGATCAACGCCCTCCGCCGAGTGGGGGCGCGCTGCGTGTCGTCCCGAGTTTCTAGATCTTCCTGATAAACTGAGTATTTGCTTGTGCCACGAGGAGCGTGACGCGTGACCCCGCAGACCTGGCTCACCCAGGAGGCTTACGACCGGCTTCGCTCCGAGCTCGACCACCTCACGACGACCGGCCGGACGGAGCTGGCGAACAAGATCGAGGCTGCTCGCGAAGAGGGCGACCTGAAGGAGAACGGCGGCTACCACGCGGCCAAGGAGGAGCAGGGCAAGCAGGAGGCCCGCATCCGCCAGCTCACGGACCTGCTGCGCGACGCCAAGGTGGGCGAGCCCGCGGCGGGCACCGCCGGCGTGGCTGGGCCTGGCATGGTCGTGGAGGTCCGGTTCCCGGGCGAGAAGGAGACCGAGCGGTTCCTCATCGGCTCCCGGGAGGACCACAGCACGGCTATTGAGGTGTTCTCCCCGGCCTCCCCGCTCGGCGGAGCGGTGACCGGCCACAAGGCCGGCGAAAAGGTGGACTACACCCTGCCAAACGGCCGCGGCGCCTCCGTCGAGATCGTCTCCATCGCCCCGTACGCCCGCTGAACGCTGAACGGCGGCGGCTGTGCCGGCCGCGATGTGCCCACGCGTTTCCCCGTCCCGGCACCCCGGGTCCCGGTGCTGACCGGCAGGTTCGGCACGGTCACAGGCCTGCCGGCAGATCACCGGGACCCGGGTGCCCGGGCCGTGAGCAGGCGCGTTCAGCTCCCCGAGCCCGCCGGGCTCGGGGAGCTCGAGTCCTTCGAGCTCGGCCAGGCCGGAGGGGCGCGCGAGGGGGAGCTGATTCGGGGTGAGTTTGGGAACCGGGCTGGCGAAGCCGTAGGCGGGCGGTAGCGTCGGTGGGGTGGTAGAACTGCCGGTCCCGCCCCGTCCCGCCGTTCCGTCGTCGGCGACCATCCAGCCTCGGGCCTCCCGGGCAGGCTCCGCCGACCCAGGAGCAGCCCCGGCTCCGCCCCCCACAACCCTGGGTGGCCTGCGTGCGTCCGGGCATGTGCACCGGTCCGTGCGTACGGAGCTGCGGGACAACCTGCTCGCCAGAATGGCCGCCGGTGAGAGCCGGTTCCCCGGCATCGTCGGCTTCGACGACACAGTGCTGCCCCAGGTCGAGCGCGCGCTGCTGGCCGGCCACGACATCGTCTTTCTGGGCGAGCGCGGCCAGGGCAAGACCCGCCTCATCCGGACGCTCGTAGGCCTGCTCGACGAGTGGTCACCGGTGGTCGCCGGCTGCGAGATCAATGATCATCCGTACGCACCCGTCTGCGGGCGCTGCCGCGCGCTGCACGCCGAGCTGGGCGACGAGCTGCCCGTGGTCTGGCGGCACCGCGACGACCGGTTCGGGGAGAAGCTCGCGACGCCGGACACCAGCGTCGGCGACCTGATCGGCGATGTGGACCCGGTGAAGGTCGCCGAGGGCCGCACCCTCGGCGACCCGGAGACCGTCCACTACGGCCTGGTTCCCCGGTGCAACCGTGGCATCTTCAGCGTCAACGAGCTGCCCGACCTGGCCGAGCGCATCCAGGTGGCGCTGCTCAACGTGCTCGAGGAGCGCGACATCCAGGTCCGCGGCTATCTGCTGCGGCTTCCCATGGACATCCTGCTGGTCGCCTCCGCCAACCCGGAGGACTACACCAACCGCGGCCGGATCATCACCCCGCTCAAGGACCGGTTCGGCGCCGAGGTGCGCACCCACTACCCGCTGCGCCTCGACGACGAGCTGCGGCTCATCCGCCAGGAGGCGGTGCTGGCCTGGGAGGGCTCCCCGCTGGGCGCGCCGGCACTGCCCGACCATCTGATCGAGATCGTCGCCCGCTTCACCCGGCTGGTCCGGGACGCCCCGCAGGTGGACCAGCGCTCCGGCGTGTCGGCCCGGCTCGCGGTCGCCGCCGCCGAGACGGTGGCCGCCTCCGCGGTCCGGCGGGCGGCGCTGACGGGAGAGGACGTCCCGACGGCCCGGGTCGTCGACCTCGGTTCGATCGTGCCGGCCGTGCGCGGCAAGGTCGAGTTCGAGGCGCTCGAGGAGGGCAGAGAGGACGAGATCCTCACCCACCTGCTGCGTCGGGCGATCGCCGAGACGTTTCGGGCACGGCTCGCCGGCACCGACCTGGCCGGGCTGCAGAAGCGTTTCGACGCCGACGGCCCGGTGGAGACCGGCGACCTGGTCACGGCCGCCGAGCTGCTGCGCCGGGTCGGCCCGGTCCCCGGACTCGCCGGCATGCTGACCAAGCTCGGGGTGGACGGCGCCGAGTCACCGGGGCTCGCCGCCGCGGCGCTGGAGCTGGCGATGGAGGGCCTGCACCTCAACCGCCGGCTCGCCAAGGAGGAACTGCCCGGCCGGACGGTCTACGGCGGCTGACCGCGAGCGGCGTCGCCAGCGGGGACGGAAAACCGCGGCGGGCTGGGATCTCGGGGCCAGCGGGACACGACAGAGAGCGGCGCGTGGGCCGGACGCACCCTGGACCACAGGGGCGTGGACCCTCGCGAAGCGAGGCCCTGAGAGGCACGGGATCACACGGTGAGCAACGAATTCCGCTACGGCCCCTGGGCGGGCGGTCCCGACCCGCTCGACTTCCCGTTCGCCGCCACCGACGCCCTCGACGAGATGTCCCGCCAGGTGCTGGAGGGCCGGACCCCGCGAGAGGCCCTCGACTCGCTGCTGCGCCGCGGCATGAACGGCCGGCGCGGGCTGGACGACCTGCGCCGCGCGGTCGACCGGCGCCGCCGCGAGGTGCGCTCCCGCGGCCGGCTCGACGGCACTCTGCGGGAGGTACGCCGGCTGCTCGACACCGCGATCGGCCAGGAGCGGGCGGCGCTGTTCCCCGACCCGTCGGACGACGCGCGGATGCGTGAGACGGAGCTGGACGCGCTGCCGGGCGACCCGGCCCGCGCGGTACGCGAGCTCGCCGACTACGACTGGCGTTCCGAGGCGGCCCGCGAGACGTACGACCAGATCGCTGACCTGCTGCGCCGCGAGGTCCTCGACTCCCAGTTCCGCGGGATGAAGGAGGCGTTGACCGGCGCCACGCCGGAGGACATGGCTCGGGTGGGCGAGATGGTTCGGGCGCTCAACGAGCTGCTCGCCAAGGACGCCCGGGGTGAGGACACCGACGAGGCGTTCCGCGACTTCATGCGCGAGTTCGGGGAGTTCTTCCCCGAGCAGCCGAGCAACCTCGAAGAACTGATCGACACGCTCGCCCAGCGCTCGGCCGCCGCCGCCCGCCTGCTCGCCGGCCTGTCGCCCAAGCAGCGCCAGGAGCTGGCCGGGCTGATGGCGTCCGCCGTCCAGGACATGGGCCTGGCCGACGAGCTCGCCCAGCTCGGCGAGGCGCTCCGGTCGGCCCGGCCGAACCTCAACTGGGGCATGCGCCCGTCGGGACGGGCGAACGGCTTCGGCGACCCGCGCGGGGGTGGGGCGGAGCTCGGCCTCGGCGACGCGACGTCGGCGCTCGAGGAACTCGCGGAACTCGACGAGCTGGCCGCCGCGCTCAACCAGGACTATCCGGGAGCCTCGCTCGACGACGTCGACCCGGACGCGATCGCCGAGGCGCTGGGACGCTCGGCGGTCGACGACCTGCGCCAGCTCCAGCAGGTCGAGCGCGAGCTGGAGCGCGCCGGTTTCCTGACCCGCCGTTCCGGGCGTCTCGAGCTCACGCCGCGGGCGGTGCGCCGGATCGGTCAGTCGGCCCTCGCCAGGATCTTCCGGCAGATCTCGTCGGGCGCGCGCGGCGACCACGCGCAGACCGACGCCGGCGCCGCGGGTGAGCTGATCGGCACCGCTCGTCCCTGGGAGTTCGGGGACACGCAGCCCCTCGACGTCGTCCGCACCGTGCGCAACGCGGTGCTGCGCTCCGGGCCGCCCGGGCCGGGGGTGGCGATCCGGCTGAAGGTCGAGGACTTCGCCGTCGCCGAGACGGAGAAGCGCACCTCGGCCGCGGTCTGCCTGCTCGTCGACCTGTCCTACTCGATGGCGCTGCGCGGCACCTGGGGGACGGCGAAGTCGACGGCGCTGGCCCTGCACACCCTGGTCACCACCAAGTTCCCCCAGGACAAGATCCACCTGATCGGCTTCTCGGACTACGCCCGCGAGCTGCGGCCGGTGGAGCTGGCCGGCCTCGACTCCGAGATGGTGCAGGGCACCAACCTGCAGCACGCACTGCTGATCGCCGGCAGGCTGCTGTCGCGCTACCCGGAGTCGGAGCCGGTGGTCATGGTCGTCACCGACGGCGAGCCGACCGCCCACCTGCTGCGCGACGGCACCCCGGCGTTCTCGTGGCCGCCGATGCCGGAGACGCTCGAGCTCACACTCGCCGAGGTCGACCGGCTGACCAAGCGCGGCGTCAACATCAACGTCTTCATGCTGGACACCGAGCCGCGGCTGGTGCGCTTCGTCGAGGAGATGGCCCGGCGCAACGGCGGCCGGGTCCTCTCCCCCGACCCGAACGCGCTAGGCGAGTACGTCGTCCACGACTACCTGCGCTCCCGCGGCGGCCGCCGCGCGGCCCGCTGACCTGGTCCCCACCCAGCGATGATTTGTTGATCTCGTTCACCACTGCCGCCCCCGGCGTCGATCCTGCGGCTTGATCACCCTGATCCGACAGACCACTGCTAGGAGCCCGGCGGCGCGGGACCGGCCGATGGGGAGGGCGGTATCCGGCCGGCGGCGAGGTCCCCGACCAGGGCCTCCCAGAAGTCCACCTGCAGCCGTTCGTAGCCGAGGCCGAGCTCCAGGGCGCGCCTTAGCGACCACGGCATCGCGTCCGCCGGGAGCGCCGCGAACGCCTCGTAGCTGGCGAGCTGCGCCCGGTGGGCGGCAGCCTGCCCGCGCGCGAGCGTCACCGCGTCCGCCGGACGGCCCAGCTCAGCGAACGCGAGCTTGAGCAGGCCGGGCGCGCGTAGCTCCCCCAGCGCCGTCTCGCCACTGGCGAGCCACTCGGCGAGTGCCGCCCGGCCGGCGTCGGTGATCCGGAAGATCCGGCGGCGGCGCCCGAACTCCTCGCGCTCCTCGGCGAGCAGGCCGGCCTCGGCCAGCCGCGGCGGCTCCTTGTAGAGCTGCGCGTGCGGGAAGGACCAGAAGTTGCCGACCGACTGCGCGGCGAACGACTTCAGGTCGTAGGGCGTGGCCGTGCCATGCCTGGCCACCAGCCCCAGCACCAGGTAGGAGACCGGCGTCAGCGACGCCGCTCCCGGAACCGATGAGGGCCGGTCCGTCGCGTCGGGTGCCTCCTTCTCGTCCACAGCCCGCAGATTACTCCTCGCAAATGGTCCGATTCATACTATAGTTCAGACCATCCGAAACAGACGGTCTGCTACGGACCACCGACGCCCGAGGAGCCCAGATGGCCACCATCCCCTGGTCCACCCCGTCCACCGCGACCACCACTGACCCGTCCGCGACCGCCACCCCGGCGGCCGCGACCGCCGGGACGCCCGACCCGTCGGCCGGTACACCGGTGGTCATGGCCTCCCGGTTCGAGATCACCTCGCGCCGGCACACCGTGTCGATGCTTCGACACGCGCTGCGGGTGCGGCGCGCACTGCTGACCACTCCCGGGGCTCTGGGGGTGTCGCTCGTCGCCCGCCCGATACGCGGGGAGTACTGGACGTTGTCGGGCTGGACCGACCGGCCGGCGCTGGATGGATTCGTCCGCTCGGCCGAGCACCGGGCGGCGATGCGCGAGCTCGGGCCCACGATGGCGCACTCCACGTTCGTCTTCTGGACGCACGACGCCGCGGCGCAGCCACCGACCTGGACCGAGGCCAGGGCCCGGGTCGACGCCGAACGATCGGGGCCGAAACCGGCACCGGAGCCGACCGCCTGACCACGGTTGGGGCCCGACTGGGGCCGAGGCCCCGAGTGCCCTGGCTGACCCAGCTGCCCGGGCTGGCCCAGCCCGTTCGAAGCGCCGCAACCCCCGATGCCGCTGCTACCGTCCGCAGCCATGTCTTCACAGATCGGGGTGGGGTCTTTGTCGACCCTGGAAGAAGACGGCGCGGCGGGTCCGCCCGGCGCCAGACGTCCCAGACCGGGCCAGCACCGCCGGCGGCGCCGCGGGCGCGGCTGGCTCCGTCCAGGCGGGCGGCACCCGCGCCGCGGGCCAGGCGGCCCGCGAACGGCGTGGGTCAGCCTGCCGCCGCCCGATCGCGAGCAGAAGCTTAGCGATCAGCACGACGAAGGCGGGGACGACCCGCCGATGGACGGCGGCGGGCGGCGCGGCGGCGGCGGGCGGCGCGGCGGCGCACGCTGGTGGCGCCCCTGGCTGGCCGGGCTCACGGTCGCGGCCGCGGCCATCGCCGTCCTGCTCCTGCTGGAACCGGCCCCGAGCCCCTCCCCGGCACCCGGCCCGCCGGGGGCCACAGGCGGGTCCCCCACCGGCGTCCCGACGACCCCGGTCACGTCGCGACGCCAGTCGCAGAACGACGATGAACTGACGCGCTACTGGACGCCGGAGCGCCGGGACCAGGCCATCAGGGGCGACGTCGCCCAGCGCCCGGCCCCAGCGGCCGGCGAGACCGGCCAGGCGGCGAACGCGCCCAGGTCTCCCGGCTCATCCCTTGGCACGCCCGGCACGCCCGGCGGGGCCCCGGCCGCCGAGGCTCCGGACGTCCTGGCACCCCACCTCGCCGACGACCCGGTACCGGGCGCCCTCTCACCGGACGTCCCGGTACCCGACGTCGTGGTGCCTGGCCGGGTGCCGCTCGCCGGCAACCGGGTCGCGCCCTACCGCGGCGGCGGGCTCGCGGCGCGCGCCGAGGGAGCCCTGTTCAGCACGATCGGCGGCATCGACTACGYCTGCTCCGGCACCGTCGTCGACAGCCCGGGCGGAGATCTCGTACTGACCGCCGGGCACTGCCTGCACGAGGGGGGCTCGGCGGGCGGGTTCGCCACCAACGTCATCTTCATTCCCGGCTACGCGAACGGCGCCTCGCCGTACGGTGTCTGGCGCGCCCGGCAGCTGACCGTGACAAACGGCTGGGGAACCCGGCAGAACTTCAACGAGGACGCCGGTTTCGCGGCCTTCAGACCGCTGGGCGGCCGGTCGCTCGCGGCCGTGGTCGGCGGCACCTTCCCGATCGGTTTCGGCACCGGCAGGCAGTCGCAGACCGTCCTCGGCTACCCGAAACTGCCGCCCTACGACGGTTCGACGCTGATGTACTGCTCGGGCACACCCACCGCCGATCCGCACGGCGGGACGTCGCTCGGCGTGCCGTGCTCCATGACCGCGGGCGCGAGCGGCGGCGGCTGGTTCAGCGCGTTCACCGGTGGCACCGGCACGGTGGACTCCGTGGTCAGCTACGCCTACACGACGGATCCGGGCACCATCTACGGCACCTGGTTCGGCCCCGTCGTCCAGGACCTCTACCAACACGCGATGGACCTCTGACGACGCCGCGACGGCGCCGGGACGGCGCTGGGACGGCGCCGGGACGGCGCTGGGACGGGCAGGGCTCGACAGGCAGGGCTCGACAGGCACCGCTCGGCGGGGCCGAGCTCTGTGGGCCGAGCCCGGCGGGCAGAGCCGGGGCCGGGCCACGCGGCGGCGCGAGGGGTCGGTAGCGTCGTGCGCATGCCRCACACCGGGCCGTATGGGCTGGTTCTGGCCCTGCACATCGTGGGCGCCATGTTCGTGATCAGCCCGCTCGCCTTCGCGGGCCTCTGCCTGCCCGCGATGACGTTCGTCGGCCTGCGCGCGCTCCCGATACTGCGCCCGGCGCCACGGCTGCTGCGGCTGGCCGCCGTGGCCTCGCTCGGGGTCGTCGCCCTCGGGCTGGTCCTCGTGCGGCAGGGGCCGTTCGGCAGCGTCCGCCACTACGGCGACGGCTGGATCACCAGCGCCGTCGCTCTCTGGGGGATCGCCACCCTGCTCACGGTCACCATCCTGGCGGGCGGCGTCGCGACGGCGGTCGCGGAGATCGAGCAGACCGGCATGGCGGCCCGGCACCGCCTGCCGTGGCTCGCTCTCACCGGCCTGATCACGACGTCCTGCTGGATCGGCATCGTCTTCCTCATGGTCGTCAAGCCCGGCATGTGACGGATGTCGGCCCGTTCGGGCCGGCCTCCGTCGCCGTGCGCGCCCCATCCGCCTCGCCATCGATGGTCGCTATCAGTATCGATGGGATCACTTTAAGTAAAGTGGCGTCGGCTACCGATGGYGACGAGGACGGTGCATGTGGTCTTTCCGACGATCGAGTTCGCCGCCTTCTTCCTGGTCGTGATGGCTCTGTCATGGTGGCTGATGCCGCGGCCACGGTGGTGGAAGCCGTTCATGCTGGCGGCGAGCTACTTCTTCTACGGCTACACGGATGCCCGGTTCGTGCTCCTGATCGTCGTGTCGACGCTGGTCAACCAGGCCGCCGCCACCATGCTGGCCCGCCGCCGTGACCGGAGGATCCTGATCGGCGCGATCGTGGCCGATCTTGGCCTGTTGGGCTGGTTCAAGTACTACGGGTTCTTCGCGCTGTCGGTGGACCGAACGCTTGGCCAGATCGGGCTTGGCGCGCCGCTACCCCTGCTGCAGGTCGCCCTGCCGATCGGGATCTCCTTCTTCACGTTCCAGGCGCTCTCGTACGTCATCGACGTCTGGCGTGGTGACACCACGCCGGCAAAACTGATCGACTTCGCCGTCTACGAGGCGTTCTTCCCGCACCTGGTCGCCGGCCCGATCGTGCGAGCCCGGGAGTTCATCCCGCAGCTGGYGAGCCCGCGCGACCGCGCCGCCGTGCCGGCGACCCGCGCCGTCTTCCTGATCTGCGGCGGCCTGGTCAAGAAGGTGGTACTGGCCGACCTGCTCGCCCGTCGCCTCGTCGACCCGGTCTTCGACACTCCCGGGCAGCACTCGTCCATCGAGGTACTCGCCGCGATCTACGGCTACGCCGTGCAGATCTACTGTGACTTCTCCGCCTACTCGGACATCGCCATCGGGATCGCGCTGCTGCTGGGCTTCCGCTTCCCGGACAACTTCGACCGGCCGTACGCGGCGACGAGCCTGCGCGAGTTCTGGCGACGCTGGCACCTGACGCTCTCGCGCTGGCTGCGCGACTACGTCTACGTGCCGCTCGGCGGCAGCCGGCGCGGCCCGCGCCGCACCCAGTTGAACCTGCTGGTCACGATGGTTCTCGGTGGCCTGTGGCACGGGGCCGCCTGGACGTTCGTCTGCTGGGGGGCGGCGCACGGCGCCGGCCTGGCGGCCGAGCGCTCGTTCGCACAGCGCCGGGCCCGCCCTCGCGACCGCCATGACCCCCCCGGTCCCGGCCTCGCCCCCGCGTCGAAGGCCGCCGCGCCCGCCGCGCGTTCGGTGACCATCCCGCTCCCCCGCGAAAGCGGAGACCCGACCAGGAGCGACCTGGCCGATTCACCCGCCGACGCGGCCGCGTTGACGGCCATCGCTCCCGCTCCCGCGGCACTCGACTCGGCGGAAGCGGCGCCGGCCGCCGCGGGCCCGCCACGGGCGAGCGAGGCCGCCGGTTCCGTGGCCGCCGACTCCATGGCCGCCGGTTCCATGACGGTCGGTTCCATGGCGGTCGACTCTGTGGTCGCCGGTTCCATGGCCGTCCCCGCCAAATCCACCGTCCCGACCGCGCCGGACGAGCTGTCCACGTCGCGCGGCCCGGTGGCGCCGGGGATGACGACGGCCGGACGCTGGGCACGCCGGATCGTGACGTTCCACCTTGTGTGCGCCGCCTGGGTGCTGTTCCGGTCACCCGACCTGGCGACCACCGGGGAGATCCTGCGCCGGCTGGTGACCGGCGGGCTCGCCGTCGGCCTGGTGACGCCGACGGTGGTCGTCGCGATCGCGGTCGGCCTCGGCCTCGCCGCCGTGCCGGCGCGCTGGTGGGTGGCGGCCCAGGGAGCCTTCGACCAGCTGACGCTGCTGGTCCAGGTGCTCGCCGTCGCCGCGTTCCTGCTGGTGGCGTACTCGTTCGTCGGCCAGCAGGACGTCGCCCCGTTCATCTACTTCCGCTTCTGACGCTCCCCCGCAGGTCGCAGCGTCGGCGGACCCGCTTTGGACACGGATTGGACACGAACGCGCCGATCATGCGCTGGCCGTGCCCTTCAGCAACGCTGCGACGGCGTCCGCCGCGGACTCGGCGGTTCCCTCGACGAGGTGCCCGTACAGGTCGGTCGTCACCCTCGTCGACGAGTGACCGACCAACTTGGAGATGATCTCCAGCCGGACACCGGCGTGCAGCAGCATCGAGACCGCGCCGTGGCGAAGGTCGTGCAGACGGATGCGCGGCAGGCCGGCGGCGGCCTCCAGCTTCCGGAACCGGTGGGAGATCGCCTCAGGCCGCACCAGGCGACCGATCTCGTCGCAGAACACCAGGCCGGCATCGTCGTACGCCTGGCCGGCGCGGAGCTTCTCCGCGGCCTGCGCCTTGCGGTGCGCCTTGAAGGCAGCCGCCGTGTCCGCCTCGTACACCACGACGCGGTTCTCRCCGGCTTTGGTCTTGGGCTTGCCGACGACTACCCGCCCGCCGGCGAGCGTGACGGCCTGGGCGACGGTCAGGCGGTTGGCGGCCAAGTCGACGTCCGACCACCGCAGGCCGACCCCCTCGCCCCGCCGCAGGCCGTACATCGCGTAGATCCGCCACAGAAGGGCGTACCGGTCATCGGCGACGTGCGCGAGGAACGCGCCTGTCTGGGTTGGCGACCAGGGGCTCACCCGCGGGGTGCCCTTCGGGGGTAGGTGGTTCTTGCCGTAGCGGAAGCAAGGATTCCGGCCGACCAGCTCCCGGTCCAGGGCGTCGCTGAGCGCGCTGGACAGCACGGCGAGCACCGAGTGCAGCGACGTCGGCCCGAGGTCGTGATCTTCGTCTTCTGCGATCAAGTCGAACAGATGATCCAGCGTGTCGACGCGGACCTTGCCGAGCTGGACGGYGCCGATATGCGGGATCACGTAGGTGTTCAGGCGGTAGGTGTAGTCGGCCAGCGGGCCGGGCTTCAGCGTCCGTTCCTTGCGCTTCAGCCAGTCCCGCAGGTACTTCGCCAGCGGCTCGCGCGACGGGTCGGTGTACGTACCCGCGGCGACGGCTGTGATCGTCCCCGCGCGGAAGTTCTTCGCCTCCTCCGCCGTGCGGAACCGCCGCTTGCCCTGGCGGCGCTCCCCGTTCGGGCCGGGCGGCTTCTCAAAGCGGACGAGGTAGCGCACCCGGTGTCCGGGGCTGTCCTTGCGACGGCAGGATTCGGGATCCTCGCAGGGGCACTCCCGCTCGTAATCCTTCGATCGGCTCACGGTGCACCGCCCCTACCGAGGTGCTGTTCGATCTGCTGCGCGAGCTCGCGCGTGAGGTGGCCGCGGTGCGCCTGGCGTTCGGCCGGCCCGGTGTCGCCGAGCATGTTCACCCGTAGATCGCGCTCGTCGGTCAGAGTGCGGCCCCACAGATCCAGGGCGGCGCCCATCACGTCCATGCGGTCGATGCCTAGCCGCTCGGCGAGCGCCTCATCCGCCTCAGTGCCCATTAGGCGACCGCCACGCGCTGGCGCCATGACGGTGGAATTCTCCCACGGTCCCGGCGGCTTCTCCCCCGCGAGCATCCGCCGGAGATCCGAGCGGCGCCAGGCCGTCGACGGGCTCACGRCCACGTCGCCGTCTCCTGCGAACAGCTCGCCGAGCGGAACGCCGAACGCCCCAGCCAGTAGCACAAGCGTGCCGATGTCGACCGTTTCCCGGTCGCCGCGCTCGATTGCCGCAACCCGGACCCGCGTCCAGTTCAGCCCCACGGCCTGGAAATGGCGCGCCGTCTCGTGCTGTGTCCATCGGCGCTGTTCGCGGAGCCGGCGAAGGTTCGCACCGATCACCTGACCTGTCGTACTCGGATCGGCATCGCCGGCCGTCACGTCGTCTGTCGCCATCTGTCGTCGCTTCGCACGGATCGATAATCGCACGTCGTTGGGTCGCTTGCCGAACATGCCACCCATCCATTACGGTCATCATCGTTCGATCGCTGGTCGAACAGACCAACGAGCACGAGCGACCCGACGAAGGAGTGGGCGTGGCAAACGCGACGGCCGAAGCACACACGGAGTGGACCGTCGAGCGGGTCCGCAGCCTCGGCGTGCGGACGGATCTCCGGACCGCGTGCAGGGTGATCGGCATCGGCGAGACTGTCGGCTACCGCATGGCGAAGAACGGGACGTTCCCGGTTCGGCTGATCAAGGTCGGCCGAAACTACGTGGTCCCCGTGGCCCGGCTGCTCGACCTACTCGGCATTGAGGCGCCGGCTGCATGAGCCCCAACGCAGAACGGCGCCCCTGGGAAGGCGCCGTTCCAAATGATCAGCGGCCGGGCGGTCGCGGCGATCAGTCCGAGAGTACCGCGCCGGCATGGTCGCCGGGGCGGATCGCCCGGGAGCGCACCCGCGCCTACCTCCGTGCCCGCGCCGCCGCCGCTGGGCGCCGGCTCCTGAGCCGCGAGGACGAGGAACGCCACGCCGATCGGCGCCGCGCCGGTGAGCTGGCGCGGGACTGGTCGGTGGCCGAGTGAGCACCGAGATGCGCGCCGCGGCGCTCACCCTGGCCGCCCGTGGGTGCCACGTCTTCCCCGTGCTGACCGGTACCAAGCAGCCGCTGGTGAAGTGGGGGACGACCGAGCCTGCGACGACCGACCCGTCCGTCATCACGTTCTGGTGGTCGACCTGGCCGCGGGCCTCGGTAGGCGTCGCCACGGGCCCGTCTGGGCTCGTGGTCGTCGACCTGGACGGAGACGAGGGCGTCGCGTCGTGGTTGTCGCTGGTCGCCGAGCACGGGCAGGTGCCCACGGCGACGGTGGCGACGGGTCGCGGTCATCACCTGTGGTTCCTCGCTGGAGACGGGCCGGAGCTCCGCAACTCGTCCAAGCTGGTCGCCCCCGGTATCGATGTGCGCGCCGTGGGCGGGTACGTCATCGCCCCGCCGTCGTGGCACCGGACCGGGGTGCGGTACCGGTGGGAGAACGACGACCAGCCTGCGCCCCTGCCCGCATGGGTGCGCGCGCTGGCCACCCCGCCAGCGCCGGAACCGCGGCCCGCCGCGCCGCGGTTCCGTCCGGCCTCCGGTTCGGGAACGGCCGCGCCTGACCGCATCCTCGCCGGTCTGGTCCAGGTGGTCATGGACGCGGCCGAGGGGACCCGGAACGACCGGCTGTACTGGGCCGCGCGGCGCGTAGCCGAGCATGCCGGCGCTGGTCGGCTCGACCTGGAGACGGGCGCGGATGCCCTGCTGTCGGCTGCGGCGGCCGTGGGCCTGCCCGCGTTCGAGGCGGAGCGCACCGTCCAGTCGGGGCTCCGCCATCTGGGGGCCGCGTGACGGCGCCCGACGAGACCCCTGCCGCGAGGATCGCGCGGCAGGCGCGGGAGCGCACCGCCGAGCGACGCAGCGCCGACGAGGCCGAGGCCGGCGCCGAGCTGGATGGCGCCGAGGTGCTCGACCAACTGCACGCGCTGTTCACCCGCTACGTGGTCTTCCCGGACCCGGAGTCGGCGGACGCCGTCGTGCTCTGGACGGCCGCGACGCACGCGGTACCGGCCTGGGAGCACGCGCCGCGGCTGGTGTTCTGCTCGCCCGAGAAACGGTGCGGGAAGAGCCGGGCCCTCGACATCGTCACCGGCGCCTGCCATGACCCGCTGATCACGGTGAACTGCTCGATCGCCGCGGTGGTCCGGTCGCTGTCGGACGACCCGCCGACACTGCTGATCGACGAGGCGGACACGATCTTCGGGACGAAGCGGCAGGCCGAGAACAACGAGGATCTTCGGGGCATCCTCAACGCTGGTCATCAGCGCGACCGCCCGACGATCCGATGGGACATCACCTCCCGCCAGCTGGAGAAACTGCCCACGTTCGCGATGGCGTGCCTGGCGTCCATCGGCGACCTGCCGGACACGATCATGGACCGCGCGGTCGTCATCCGGATGCGACGCCGCGGCCCCGGTGAGTCGGTCTCCCCGTTCCGGACGCGCCGCGACGGGCCGGACCTGGTCGCGGCGCGCGCCCGGGTCGGGACCTGGGCGCAGGGTCGGAGGGACGCCCTCCAGAAGGCCGAGCCGGACATGCCGCTGGAGGACCGGGCGGCCGACACCTGGGAACCGCTGATCGCGATTGCCGACGAGGCCGGCGGCGCCTGGCCGGAGCGTGCTCGCAAGGCCGCGAAGGTGCTCACCAAGGCGGCCGAGAACGACACCGGGAGCGGCGGTATCCGCCTGCTCGGCGACCTGCGGACCATCTTCGGCCAGGCCGACAAGCGGGCCATGCTCGGCGAGGTAGACCGGCTGTCGACGGAGCTGATCCTCGAAGGACTGCTCGGTCTCACCGAGAGCCCATGGCGAGACGTGGGCTTCGGCCGCGCGCTGGACGCGGCCGGGCTCGCCGAGCGACTCAAGGGCTACGGCGTCACCCCCAAGCCGCTCCGGTTCCCGGAGGGCACTCGCCGCGGCTACGACCGCGGCCCGCTCTCCGACGCATGGGCGCGGTACCTGCCCGTAACGGCCGTAACGGACGAAACAGATGACTGAACACGCAGGTCACGGCACCGAACCGCGTTACGTCCCGCCCGTAACAGGGGGCGTAACGGCCCGGCGCGCCGTTACGCCCGTTACGCCCCCTGTTACGGGTCGCAACCCTCTGACCTGCACCGTTACGGCTGTTACGGCTGTTACGCCCCCATGGCGTGAAGAGACCGAGGGGGATGTCGAGTACCCGCCCGACCTACCTGTGGGAGGGCGAGCAGGGATGTCGACCGAGCTACCCGATGTGGCCKCCGTCCGTCTCGACGGCGGGGGCCTGGCCGTCGCCCGGTGCCCCTTCTGCCAGCGGCGCCACCTCCACGGAGGTGCCCCCGGCGTACGGGTCGCGCACTGCGTCGGCGACGGGCCGCGCCGGTCCTACCGGCTGTGCCTTGACGCGTTGGCCGTGACCCGCAGTAACGGAGAGGAAGGCCGGTAATGGCCGGTGGTGGTGCCACGTGGACGCGGGAGGACACCGGACTGACGGGGGCTCAGCAGGCCGCTGTGACCCGCCTCGTTCACCGGGAGGTGGCCGACCCGGACGCGCGGCAGGACGTGCTCGAGGCGCTAGGGCTGGCGCCCTACTCCGACCCGAAGGCGGCCGGATACCGGGCGTTGGCCGCCGCCATCGCGGGCCCGGACGAGGAGAGGACCGAGCAGTGAGCAGGACACCCCGCCGGGTCCGCGCGGGCAGGAAGCTGGTCGCCGGGATCGCGGAGGTCTCCGCCAGGCGCCCCGTCGATGCGGCCGCCGCGGCGCCCTGGCTCGACGCAGCTGCGCGCGCCGTCCTCGCCGACGTCACCGCCGGTCGCGTCATCCGCTGCGAACACCGGCCGGGCCCGTCGGTGCCGCTGTTCGCGTCGCTGGCACGCCCCGGGCTCGTCACCTGCGGCTGGTGCACGCGGCTGCTGTTCGGCGACCTGTGCGACCGCTGCCACCAGCGCCTGCCGCGGACGGCCAGGGTCAGGGCGATGGTCGTCACCGCCGGGACGCTCGGCCTGTTCGTCCAGCTGTGCGCCACCTGCGACGCCACCGCCGGGCCCGGCGAGGACCAGGCGGCGCGGCACCGGCCGGGGAGGCGCGGACGTGGGAACGGCGGCGGCGCGGCCGGCAGGAACCAATCCACCGATCGAGAGGACCAGAGATGACGATCACCGGTGAGACGACTGGCCCCAACCACCACCCTGGCGATGGCGGGGCGTTCGTCCGGCTACGGGCCGCGGTGACGCGCGCCGACGTCGACGCGGTGCTCGCCGAGGTGCCCGCCGGTGCGTGGTCGGGCCAGCGGGTGAGTCGCTGCCGCTGTGGCGTCAGCCTGGCCGCGGCCTGCCGCGGGTGCGGGCAGCTCGTGAGCGCCACCGCCATGGTGGACGTCGACGCTGCCGAGTTCACGCCCCGCTGCTGCCGCGCGTGGGACCGCGAGGTGACCGCGGGCGAGCAGGGCAGCGACCAGGCGCCCACGGAGGAGGAGACACGTTCCGACGACGAAGGAGACCGCGCGTGACGACGACCGACCTGCTCCCGCTCCAGCGGGGCCACTACCGCTGTACCTGCGGCTGCGAGATCCGGATCGACCAGGGCGGCCAGGCCGAGGTGACCTGTGCCGGGTGCGGCACGACCTGGACGGACGCATCACTCGGCGACCCGGTCAGTGGGCCGCTGGTCTGCCGGACCTGCCGGGGCACGTCCACGGGCTCGCACGGTGCGCCGTGCGTGCCGTGCGGGGTGCCGCGGCGTACCCCGGTGGGCGCCGAGCCGGCGCCGGCCGAGGCCTGGCGCGCGCCGTCGCGGCCTGGCCCGTCGATCGAGCGGGCACTCGCGCCCGCCGACGTCGACATCGAGGTGCCCGAACCGGCCGCCGGGGTGCTGACCGGGCCGGGCGGGTTCTGGCCCGGCGGGTCGGACCAGGACTAACCACCCAACGCGGGACAATGGATCAACGAGAGGAGTCACACGATGGGCGACTGGGGTAACGGCGACTACTGGACGCGGGCCGACGGCATGCCGCGCGGGTCGGTGTCCGTCAGCTGCGCCCGGGCGACCTGCGGCGCGCACGCGAACCCGTTCGGCGGGGCGTACTGCTCGCAGACCTGCCAGACGCTGGCGACGTCGGCGAGGATGACCGCGGCCCGGGATCGGGCCCGTCCTCGCGAACTGCAGGACCGGGCCGTGGAGATCCACTGGGGTGCCGAGCGGCGCCGCCATGAGCAGGAGTGGGGCGTCAGCCTCGGCGAGGACCAGGCGCTCGCGCGAGCCGTGGTCCGCGACGACCGGGAGCGCCGCGCCGACTGGGTCGCCGGCCACGTCCGCGAGGCCGTGCCCTTCGACGGTGACCAGTACATCGCCGAGCTGCGCGCCCGCGCGGGCTATGTCCCGCCCGAGCTCCGCCGCGCGGCGCCGCCGGCCCGGACCGCGCCGCCGTCCCAGCGGGGTGGCGTCATCTACCGCCGGATCCCCGGCGGCGGGGTGGTGTGCAGCCATGGCTAAGGCGGCGGAGGCCGGGCTGGTCAAGGCCAAGGAGTCGTACTGGGCACGAGAGCTACTCGTGCCCGCTGGCACGGTGATGGCGGCGGACGACCYGCGGGTGCGGGCAGCGTTCGTCGCCCCGCTGGACCTGACGCCACCGCCCGTCGCCGAGCTGGCCTCGGATACCTGGGGCTGACAGGCCAGRCAGCAGACGAGAGCAGCCCTCGTGACCGATGGTCACGGGGGCTGCGTCGTGTCCGGCCAGCGATGCTCGGAGTCTGGTCACCTTCTGTCAGATACAGACTGTGACCAGACGACGGACCAAGATCCGTCACAGGTTGTGGCTAACAGATGGTGACGGACCCCAGGCCAGCCGCGTGACTCATGGTTGYGAAGGCGGGCCATCGATGGCTGATTTGATCACGTCGAGTGAGAATTTGGCGCGGCTCGGCGCGAAAGTCGATCGCGAAACAGGCGGGGACCCGCTGACCCCACGAACAGCCATCTCTCCCCCCGCGCTCGGAGGCCCTTCACGCAGCGTGACGGGGGCGCCAGGCCATGATCGCTACTCTGAGTAGCGCCCTCAAGATCGCTCAATGGTCACCGTACGTGACGTAGATCGATTCGGATGGCTGCTACGGAGCGTCACGGCTACCCGAGATGCGCCCTACTTGCCCTACTTCGGCGCGCCTTTACCGAACGCGCGTTCGCTCTAGCCCTAGACTGATCTCCGTGGCATCGGAATTGCCCCAGATCGCCGCCGCGGCCGTGCTGACCAGCGGCGATGCCTGGCGCGCCGAGGCACGCTGTGCCGGCTCGGACCCGGATCTGTTCTTCGGTGACGCGGTCGACGAGCTGAGGGCCGCTCAGGCCGTGTTCTGCGCCCGCTGCGCGGTCCGTGCCGACTGCCTGCGCACCGCCCTGGCGTTCGAGGTCGGCCAGACCCGCTACGGCGTCGTCGGTGGCCTCTCCGCCCGCCAGCGCCAGGACCCCGCCGCCGTCGGCCTGGTGCTCGCCGGTGGTCCGCCGCCGGTCGTCGGCGCCGGCTCGCCCCGTCCGTCGCGGCGGGGGTGACCGGGGTGGGCATGGACGCATCGCTGATCTTCGACCTGGTCTCCACGGACCACACCGGCGACGGCCTGAGCAAGGCGCGCAAGACCTTCGACGCCGCTTTCGCCGGTATTGCCGCGTCCGTCGGCGGCGCCCTCGGCTATGGCATCGCCGAATCGCTGAACCTCGGCACCGCGAACGCGAAGCTCGCGGCTCAGCTCGGTCTCGGTACCGCCGAGGCTGCGCAGGTCGGGAAGATCTCGGCCGACATCTACGCCGACAACTGGGGCGACAGCGCCGAGACCGTGAACGCCGCGATCAAGGGCGTGTACCAGAACATCGGCGAGGGGAACGCCGGCTGGGTCAAGGACACCGCCGAGAAGGCGACCGCGATCGGTGACATCTTCGAGCAGGACGTCGGCGGGGTGACGGCGAGCGTCGGCCAGCTCATGAAGACGGGCCTCGTCGACAACGCCGACGAGGCGTTCGACGTCATCACCCGCGGGTTCCAGTCGGGCGCGGACAAGAGCGGCGACTTCCTCGACACGCTCAACGAGTACTCGGTTCAGTGGTCCAAGTTCGGCCTCGACGCCCAGACCGCCACCGGCTTGCTGTCCCAGGGCCTGCAGGCCGGCGCGCGCGACGGCGACCTCGTCGCCGACGCGATCAAGGAATTCAGCATCCGGGCGATCGACGGGTCCACCACCACGGCCTCCGGGTTCCAGGCGATCGGCCTCGACGCGAAGAAGATGGCGGCCGACATCGCCGCCGGCGGCCCGACGGCGTCAGCTGCCCTGGACCTGACGCTCGACAAGCTGCGGGCGATGAAGGACCCGGTGGCGCAGTCCGCAGCGGCCACCGCCCTGTTCGGTACCCAGGCCGAGGACCTAGGCGCCGCGCTGTTCGCCCTGGATCCGTCGTCGGCGGTGGACGCCCTCGGCCAGGTGGGCGGCGCGGCGGATGCGGCGATGACGGCGATGTCCGCCTCGCCCGCGGCCCGTCTGGAGACCGCGAAGCGCGAGATCCAGCAGAAGCTGACGCAGATCGGTGGCGTCGTCGTGGGCTGGGCAACGCAGCACACGGACGTCGTCAAGCCGCTCGCGGTCGCTCTGGGCGCCGTCGCGGCCGTGATCGTGGCCGTGAAGACGGCGACGGCACTGCTCACGGTCGTCGAGCAGGCGAGGCTAGTCGCCACGAAGATCGGGACGGCTGCCCAGTGGGCGATGAACACGGCGATGAGCGCCAACCCGATCGGGCTGCTCGTCATCGGGATCGCGGCCGTGATCGCGATCCTCGTCATCCTGTGGTTCAAGGTCGACGGCTTCCGCGAGGCGATGATCACCGCGTTCCATGCCAGCGCCGACGCGGTGATGTGGTTCCTGCGCGGCGCCGAGATGGTGTTCGGCAAGATCGGTACGTTCTTCACCAACCTGCCGGGCTGGATCCTCAGCGTGTTCTCGATGGCCGGCTCGCTGCTCTACGACGTCGGCTCCAAGATCATTGAAGGTCTGTGGACCGGGATCCAGTTCTATTTCAAGATCGTCGAGTTCTTCTACGTCGGCCTGCCGCTCAAGATCCTCGGCTACTTCCTGGGCGCCGCGTCGTGGCTGCTCGGCGCCGGCAAGGACGTCCTGTCCGGCCTGTGGTCGGGCGTCTCGGGCGGATGGACGGCCGGCGTGGGCTTCCTGACCGGCCTGCCGGGCAAGATCCTCGGCTACCTGCCGAACCCCGCGGCCCTGCTCTACGACGCCGGAAAGAAGATCATCCAGGGTCTGTGGGACGGCATGAGGCACGTATGGAGCAGCCTGACCGGCTGGGTATCCGGCCTGGGCGGCTGGATCTCCAGCCACAAGGGCCCGGTCCAGGTCGACGCGCAGCTGCTCGTCCCCGCCGGTGACGCGATCATCGGCGGTCTGCTCGGCGGCATGCAGGACCGGTGGCTCGAGGTCCARCACTTCGTGTCCGCCGCCGCACCGTCGATCTCGGCCGGCGTCGGGAGCTCAGTGCAGGCCGCCCCGATGGCCGTGCGCGCCGTGGGTGGCGACGGGGCCTCGATGCCGCCGATCAACGTCACGTTCACCGGGCCGATCTACGCCGACCGCGCGGGCGTGGAGCGGTTCGTGCAGCAGGCCCTGCCCGCGATCCAGCGGGGGATGCGCCAGTACAGCCTGAGCAACGGCGGCGCCTCGAACATCACGGTCTGACCGCACCCGCCCGGGGCCGTGCCTCCGCCGGGCGGGTGCGGGGCTCAGGGAGTCGGTACGGGCGCCTCGTCGTCGTCCAGGCCCAGGCGCCCGCACCGGTCCGGCTGCACGTCGGCGGTCACGCACACCCAGCCGTTCTGCTCGGCCCCGATCTCGACCTTCCGGACGTCGGAGCACAGGCTCAGGATCTCGATCACGTCGGCGCAGTCCTCCGCCGTCCCGACGACCACGAGGCGCGCGGTCATCCGACGCACTCACCGGGCGCCGGGGCTGAATCGAGATGGAGATACACGCGGACGAGTCCATCCGTGCCGCGCACGGGGAACGGCTGAGAGACGTGCTGCACGTCCAGCACGAGGCGCAATGCCGCAATCGTGTCCGCGACGTCCGCGGGCGAGCCGACCACCCGGATACGCACTGCCGGCTCGTCGGCGCGCCCGACATCGCCCGCGGCGCGCTGCAGCCGGCGCGCGATGCCGGAGTGYCCGGCCGCCTTCACGGTCGCGCTCACGACATGCCCGGCTTCGGCGCCCAGCCGAGGGCGATCCGCGCGGCCCGGACGCCCTCAGGGTCCCACGTGTCGTCCATCAGGACGTCCGAGCGGAAGTCCCACTCCGGCACGGCCTCGTCGGTGCTGGCCTCGACGGGTACCTCGGCAGCCTCGACGAGCGGCTCGTCGGGCAGGGATGATGGGTCCATACGGCGCCCTCCGACGGCGTCGTGGCCCGTTCGGTGTTAGCGCACCGGGCGGGCCTTTCTCGTCTCTGYGCGCATCACGGACGGCGCGCGAACACTCGGTCACGCTAGCGGTTCGGTGGACGGCTGGGAAGACTGGTCGGTCAGACCCACCATCCGCACCTGAGTGTCTGGCCCGTGGGTGGGAACCGTGGGCCAGCGGCGTACGCCGACGAGATCGTCACCTTCGGCGAGATCCGCGCCGCGCTCGGCGTCGCGAAGTCCCGCGCCTGGACGATCACCAGGGACCGCGACTTCCCGGCGCCCTGGTTCGTGTCGGCCGACGGGCAGATACGCCTCTGGCTTCGCAGCGACGTCGAAGCCTGGCTCGACCAGCACCGCCCCGACTGGCGCGGCTGACGGGCATGACGGGGCGTGACGGGCACCGTGGGCCGCTGGCCAGCGCGTTGACGGGTTGACGGGTCCGCGGCACCACCCCCCGAAACGGGCCTCTACGGGCCCGGGGCGTACCTGCCCGCCATGTCGACAAGACCCGTCGCACCTAGCGGTCGCCCTGCTAGGCCTAGCACCGCCGCTAGCGGCCCACGTCCGGCCTGGCCTGCGATCTAGCGCCTAGCGGCAGTTAGGTCCGTGCGGGGCGAGTTAGATCCGTAACCCGGCTGCCGGCAGCCACGGCAGGGCCGCTAGCTGGGCGGAGTTAGCGAGTTAGGTCGTGGTCGCGAGTTAGGTCCGGCAGCTGCCGGCAGCGCTGCGGCAGGTGCCGGCAGGGTGCCGCCGGAGCTAACTTCCCCTCCGCCCGCGGCGGGGGCGGACCCTTCGCCAGCTGGTCTGACCGGGGCGTCCCCACGGACCCGATGACCCGATGTCGCCTGTGCCGCAGACACACCTAACCCGATCGACACCCGATCCAAGACCCGATCGATCGGGTCTCCATCGGGACCGGGGAGGGAGGCCGCGGCCGGTCGCGAACCCCGGCTCGGCGGCCCGCGGGGACGTTGGCGCATCGGCGCCGCGCGCCTCCCTGGCGGCCGTCTGCGCAGGTCAGCCCAGGGAGGCGGAGTAGGGAGGCGCCGAGGGAGAACTCCCCGCCTCCCTGGCGCCTCCCTGCACCCCGAAACGCCACCGGCCCGCCCCGACATGCGGGACGGGCCGGTGGGCAGGGGTCCTACTCGGCGAGCTCGGACGTGGGTCTCGTCGTCAGGGACAGCCGGTACAGGGACTCGCACGCGAGCGCGAGCCGCTCGCACGCCAGCGGCGAGAGGCCCTCCGGCGACCCGCCGGCCGTCGGGCCGACCACGTTCTCACGCTCGCAGTCGGCAGCCGAGTCCCGGGCGAGCAGACCCATGGCGATCTCGAAGTTCATCTCGGCCAGGACGGCGAGCAGCTTCACCGACTCGTCGCTGAGCGTCTCGAAGTCGATCGTGCTGCCGACCATCACGGCGACGCGGGCGAAGTCGCCGAGAACCGACAGCCGACGCTCGACGCTGTCCCCGGACAGGACGGCCGCCGGGTTGCCCGTCATCGGGCGTCGTCCTGCGCGGCCGCCCCGAGGCCGTGCTCGAGCTGCGCGGCCGCCGGGACGGCGGCGCCCTCGAGGCGCGCCTTCTCCGCCGCCCTGGCCTCGAGGCCGGCCAGCTCGGCGCGCATCGCCGCGGCGTGGGTCCGGTGCCGGTGTGCCCGCTCCTCGTCGCGGTCAGCCAGCCAGGCGGCTTCCCCCTCGGCCTCGGCGATCCGCGCGGCCAGCGTCTCGACGTGCGTCGGCCGCTCGTGCAGGACGGCGACGAGCGCCAGGACCGAGCGGATCGACCCCTGCCTCAGCGGGGTGGCCGGGCCCGGCGCGCCGGCCAGCACCCGCTCCAGCACGAAGCCGGCGGCGCCGATGGCGTGCATGGCCCGGCTGATCCGCCCGTCGCCCACAACCGCCATCCGCTGGCGTGCCRCCGCCAGCTCGGCGTCCGTGAGCGGGGCCACGGCGACCGCGGGCGCCGACTCGCGGGCGACGGCGACCAGGGCGTCGCCGCGGCGGACGCTCTCGCGCTGCACGTCGTCCGGAGCGTCGCCAGCGGCATCGATCGCGCCGGCCAGCCAGGCCTGCGCGTACCAGTAGCGCACCTGGCCGGACGTCTCGACGCCCAGCTCCTCGGCGAAGTGCGCCCGCGCCCACTCCAGCTCAGCGGCCATCAGGTACGGCGCGGACCCGCCGACCGGCCGTGCGTGGCACGAGCAGTCCGCGCAGTCCTTCCGGCAGGTCCGGCAGACCAGGTCGTCGTCGTACGGGCCCTGCTCCGCGGCGCTCACGCCGACACCTCGGCAGTGATCTCGAAGCTCTCCAGGCCGGTGATCCACACCGACCCGAAGGCGTTCGTGAGCTTGACGTTGACCAGGCGGTCGCCTGCGTTCATCCGCCGCAGCGCCTTGCGCAGGTCGTCCACCGTCGCGCCAGCGGGCAGGTTGAACGTGTGCGTTGCCGCGGCCTCGGCCGTGGTCTCGACCGGCTCGACGGCCGGCTCTGGGATCATCTCGGTCATGGTTCGGGACTCCAGGGGTCTCGTTCCTAGGGCCCGTTCCGGGGTGCCAGCCCCGGGCGGGCCTGCTTACAGGGTCGAACGATAGGCCGATATCGCGATATCTGTCTAGCCAACTCTGGAACAACGCGATACAGCGATAGCGCGGTATCGGGCTACGATCACCGGCATGAGAAAGAAGGCTCGCGATCTCGATGACCTCCGCGAGCTGGCGGAGGGCGTGCGAGATGCGGAGCAGACGCTCGACACCGCCCGGCGCAACCGGGACGAGGGCATCCGCGACGTCCGGCGCGCGGGACAGCACACGGTCGCCGAGATAGCCGAGGCGGCCGACGTGTCGGAACCGACGGTGCGCGTCGTCGTCCGCGGGATCCGACCCGGCGATAAATGATCTGTCCATGGACACGGCGTGGACACACATGCGCCGGCTAGGGGCGACGAACGATGTCGAACGGTATAGATCGACACATGCCCTGACCAGCACGTATGACCATGGGTGACGATCGGCGTTGACCGGTATCTACCGGGATCGCTACTTCCGCTTCTGACCCGGCGGTCGCGGGCGTCACATCGAGTCAGACCCGGCAGACCGACGGGGACGACGAATCGGCGAAGGAAACGGTTCGTGTCGCTGATGGAGACGATACGTAGCGACGTGGCAGGCTCGTGGGCCGTGGGCACCCAGGTGGACGAGACGCCGGCCGGGTACGTCGRCACGGCGGACGCGCGCGAGCACGGCCCTTCGGGGCGTCCCCCGGTACCAGCACCGCCGGGATCGTCCGCCCCTCCATCGGAGTTGGCGGCGGTGGCGGCGGCGGGCTCGTCGCCGCGGGTCGTGTCCGCTCGGCGCGCGTTCGCGCTGGTCACGCTGTCGCTGGCCACCGTGGCGCTGCTGCGCGCGCCGGCCGCGGTCCACGCCGGCGAGGGAATGCCGCCGGGCACGACTCGAGAGGTCGTTCTGGCCCTCGCCCGTCCGCTCGCGGCCGCCACCCGCCCGCTCGGCCTTGACTGGCCGAGCACGCGGCTTTCGGCACTGTTTGGACACGGCACCCCGGCCACCCCCACCGAGCTGGTCACCGCCGCGGGCCGGGAGAGGCCCGGGGCCACGATGACCGAGCCGCGGGCGACCGGCGGCGGACAGGCCACCCCCGCACCCGTCGCGCCTGCTCCGGTTCGGGTCCCGACGACCGCCAACCCGCTGCGCGTCCTCGTCACCGGCGACTCGCTGACCGAGTCGCTGGGCCCGACGATCACCAACTCCGCGCCGGCCACCGTGCGAGCGCAGACCGACACCCGGTTTGGCACCGGCCTCGTCCGTCCCGACTTCTTCGACTGGGCAAGCCATGCCCGCGCACAGATCGCGGACCGTGACCCGGAGGCCGTCGTCGTCGCCCTCGGCGCCAACGACGGCCAGGGCATCACCCTGCCCGATGGCACGATCCTGCCGGCCGGGTCGCCGGGGTGGGCTGACGAGTACCGGCGCCGCGCCCTCGTCGTGCTCCGGATCTGGACGGATGAGGGCAGGCGCCGGGTGTACTGGGTCAGCCTGCCCCCGGCGCGCTCCGACCGCCTCGACGGCTACTTCCGTCAGCTCAACGCCGCTGTGGCGGACGCCGCCCGCCAGGTCCCCGGCGCCACGTTCCTGGATCTGGTGCCCGAACTGACCGACCGGGGCCACTACAGCGACTACCTACATGATTCGGCTGGCCACACCGTGCTCGCCAGGACCCGCGACGGTGTCCACTACACGCTGGATGRCTCCCGGATCGTCGCCTCCCCGATCCTCGCGGCGCTCACCACCGACTATCACCTGACCACACCAGTACCCGGCGGCGGCGGGTAGCGAACCGCCCTGTCAGCGGCCGCGAGCGGCGGCGAAGCCGAATCCGGCGCCGTCGAGGTCGGCGCGGGCGGCGGTCACGACCTGGTAGGCCTCGGCGACGAGCTGAGAGCGTCGGGCCGGGTCAAGGTCGGTCCGGCCGAGCAGGCGGAGCAGGTCCTCCGCGAGGACGGTCACCTGGTCGGCCAGGCCATGGGGGGCGAGCGGCGGTGGCTGCGCGCCGTCGGGGGCCGCGGAGCCGGCCGCCCGGCCCAGGCGGGCAAGCTCACGGGAGAACGCGGCGGCCCGCTCGGCCCGCGTACCACCGGCGGCGGCACGCACGCCCCAGGACGCGGGACTCCAGCTCCGGAGGCGGTCGAGCAACCAGGTGACCTCACGGGTCAGATCGCGGGCCAGACCCTGGACCGATTCCGACATCCGGGCACCTTACCTGACGAGGACGACGCCGGGTCTTGCTCTACGGTTCGCCTTGATGCACCCTCCCTTCATGGTCCGTTGACTACGGGTTCAGCTCAGGAGGCGCGCATGTCTCAGTTTCGCTCCGTCCAGACACCGCAGACCCACCAGAGTCTCATCCAGCGCCTTCCAAAGATCACCGGCCACGATCTAGCTCATTGGCTCGCGCGCATCGAGGATGGCCCAGGTCTGCTGCGGCTGCAGGAGCGTGTCAACTGGCTGCGCGACGAGTACAACCTTCCGCACTGCTACGCCGCCGCACTCGTCCACGAGTCCGACATGCGCCGCCGCGCCATCAGAGTCTGACTCCACCGGCACCGGACCGGTCGGGGCGCCCAGCGCCCCGACCGTGTCGCCGCGTACCCGCCGGAGCCGCTACAGACCGGCGATCCGCCCGGTCCAGGGCGAGCGCGAGCGCGCCCGCTTGGCCTCCCGGCCGCGGCTCCGTCTCAACGGTGTCTCAACGACGAAGCTTTGAGAGAAGGCGGAGCATCTCCAGGTAGACCCAGAGGAAGCCGATGAGCAGGCCGTACGCGGCCCGCCAGGCCTCCGCGCGCGGCGCCCTGGCCGCGACCGCCCGTTCGATGTAGTCGAAGTCGAGGATGAACTGCAGGCTGGCGAACACCAGGACCACCAGGCTGAACAGGATCCCCAGCGGGGTGGCGTCGTTCATCACCGGCAGCTRGCTACTGCTCGTCAGCCGCAGCACGAGGTCGATCAGGCTCAGCACGATGACGGCGGACAGCACCGCGCCGACGACTCGCGCCATCCGCGGCGTGGCCCGGATACGCCGGCTGCGGTAGGCGAGCAGCATGGCCGTGAAGATCACGCCCGTTCCGAGCAGCGCCTGCGGGATGATCCCCGAGTAGGCCGACTCGTACTGCCGGGACAGACCGCCGGCGCCGATGCCGGCCAGCACCGCGAACGCGATCACCAGCGGCGGCGTCGCCCGGCCGCTGAACCCGATCACCAGGCTCAGGACGAACCCGGCGATGCCGGCGGCCATGACCAGTCCGGGCGAGCCTGGGACGAGCAGCCAGCCGGCGGCCCCRCCGACGCCCGCGATCCCGAACAGCCCGAGGGTGTGCATGATGACGTCGTCGACGGTGAGCCCGCTCGGCTGGCGGTAGACGCGCGCCAGGTCCTCCGGCGTTGGTGTCCCGGGCGCCCCGGGCAGCCCGCTCCGCGAGTCCGGCGGCCAGGTGATCTCATCCCGCCTGGCCGGTGCCGAGCGCATCCGGGTGAAGACGGGGTTACTTGATCGAAGTATCGCCATGTAGGCTTGCCGCCCCTTCGTGCTGACCACCGAGCGGCGCCCTGCCACCCCGCGTGCCGGGGCGTGCCCCACACGCCAACCAACACTCACCGCGAACGATAAACGTCATCCCGCATCCACCGGTTCCCCGACCGCGCCAGCCACCGAGGGCACCCTCGCTGGACACGCGGAGCCAATGCATCGGACCCTCCGCGCGGGCCGGGCACGCTCATGCCCCCGCGACGCGGGAGCGAGGCGCTGGGGCACCCAGAGCTACAGAACGGCCACGACAACGCGCGCCGAACGCACAAAGAGCCCCACAGTCAAGCAATACAAGAAACCCCAGCAAGGACATCGCAGAAGCGGAGCCCAAGAGGGCGAAGCCGCCGAAGGCGGCAAGCCCGAAGGGGGATCCAAGGGGGCGAAGCCCCTTGGCGCGGGGTCCGGTGCTCGGCCCCGGGGCAATATCGCGGCCCAAGGCGAAGCCGCCCAAAGGCGGCGAGCATGGAACGCCTGGCTCGTGCCGGTGGTCGGAGTCGAACCGACACTCGAGCTGTTTTTAGGACAGCCTCCTCTACCTGTTGGGATACACCGGCTCGTCTACATCGCTGATATTTCTACCACGCTACGTAGGTTCTGGGAATAACACAACGTGGAGAAATCACCCGGACGGCGGACGGATGGGACAGTCGTCACCCTTCGTGACGTTCGGGTGAACAACGCGCGGACAGATCGGTGCGGACCGTCATAGGAAGTCGCGTGGTCATCACACGGYGGTCATGCCTTCGGCCGACTTCCGATAGGCCGATATGTCCGTTCTGGGACAGTGCCCGTCCCCGACGACGCCTCGCCCGCCACGACTTCCGCCGCGTTGTCATACCGGGCCGACCGGCCCTCCTCCGCCGGCGGCCGCACCGGTCCTGGCCGGAGCGGCGGTGGGGGCGGAAGGGGGTGGCGCGGCGACGGCGCGGCGGAACTCGGCCCGAGGGTCAGCGAACGAGCCGAGCGAGACGATCTCCCGCTTGAAGAAGAGAGACAGAGTCCAGTCGGCCATCACCCGGGCCTTGCGGTTGAAGGTCGGCAGGCGGCTGAGGTGGTAGGTCCGGTGCATGAACCAGGCTGGCCACCCGCGCAGCTTGACGCCATAGACGTCGGCCACGCCGCGGTGCAGGCCAAGGGAGGCCACGCTGCCGGCGTACCTGTGCTCGTAGGGCTCGATCGGCTCGCGGCGCAGGTGGGCCACCAGATTCTCGGCGAGCCTGCGGGCCTGCCGGACGGCATGCTGGGCCGACGGGCTGGTGGTGGCCCCCGGAGGCCCGGTCAGGTCGGGCACGGCCGCGCAGTCGCCGGCCGTCCAGGCGTCCACGACCCCCTCGACCTGGAGGAAGGGGTTGGCCCGCAGGCGGCCTCGTTCGTCGAGTGGCAGGTCGGTGTGGCCGAGCACGGGGTTGGCGCGCACCCCGGCCGTCCACACGATCGTGTCGGAGTCGAACGCGGTGCCATCGTCGAGTTCGACGCGACCGTTCACGAGGCTCGTGACGCACCGGCTCAGCCGGACCTCGATCCCGCAGTGCTCGAGCTGTTTGACGGTGTAAAGGCCCATCGCCGGCGAGACCTCGGGGAGAATACGGTCGGTCGCCTCGACGAGCACCCACCGCAGATCGGCCGGGACGATATTCCGATAATAGGCGCACGCATGACGTGACATGTCCTCGAGCTCGGCGAGCGCCTCAATTCCCGCATATCCGCCGCCGACGAAGACAAAAGTAAGCGCGCGGGCACGCTCGACGGGGTCACGCATCGACGCCGCGGCGTCGAGCCGGTTAATCACCTTGTTTCGCAGGTAAATGGCCTCGGCGACCGACTTGAATCCGACGCCGAGATCCGCGAGCCCGGGAATCGGCAGTGTGCGGGCGACCGAGCCGGGTGCCATCACAAGGATGTCGTAGCCGAGTTCGTACTCGTCACCACCGACAGTACGGACCGTGGCGACGCGATGCGTGTGCGCGACGCTGGTGACCCGCCCACTGACCACCTCGCATCCGGGAAGCACCTTGCGCAGTGGGACAACCACATGACGTGGCTCCAGGTTGCCGGCGGCCGCCTCCGGCAGGAAGGGCTGGTAGGTCATGTAGGAGTTAGGCTCGACGACGGTCACCCGCGCCTCACCACGCCGTAGCCGGCGCTGCAGCCGCAGGGCTGTGTACATCCCGACGTAACCACCGCCGACGACGAGGATGTGTGGCGCCCGACCAAATGCCATGGGAAAGCGGTACCCACGGCGCCAACGCGTACGCCCCGCGGGCGTGGCGGGCGCCGGGCGTACCGCTCCCGCCGAAGCCGTCCAGACGTGACGTGCACCACGAATACGCCATTTGACTACCCGACCATGACGTAGGAGACACCGGTGATGTGGGCCACGACCGGGCGGGCCGGGCGCCCCATAGTGGCGTGACGCCGGGGCAATTCGGATGGCCGGTTGGCCTCTTGTGAGCTATTTGCGCGCTTATCGGCGCTCCGCTCGGGCCCGGCGGGTCAGCGGGCGGTGTCCCCCGGACGCAGGCCGGCGTACCCGGCGGCGGCGGACAGCACGTCCTCGAGCATCTCGGCCGTGACCCGGCCGGTGAAGGTGTTCTGCTGGCTGGGGTGGTAGCAGCCGAGCAGCAGGGGCCCGGCTGGCAGCTCGACGCGGGCGCCGTGGCCGAAGGCGGGACGGCGGGCCGGCAGCGGGTAGCACGCGGCCTTCAGCGCCGGCCAGAGGGCCTGCCAGGCGAAGCCACCGAGTACCACGACGGCGCGCAGCGTCGGACGGGTGAGCTCCAGCTCGCGGACCAGCCAGGGCCGGCAGGCGTCCCGCTCGGCGGGCGTGGGCTTGTTGACCGGGGGCGCGCAGCGCGCCGCCGCCGTGATCCTCGTCGCCACCATGCGCTGGCCGTCGCCCGCCGACGTGGACGTCGGCAGGCTCGCCAGGCCCGCCCGGTGCAGCGCCGCGAACAGCCAGTCGCCGCTGCGGTCACCGGTGAAGATCCGGCCCGTGCGGTTGCCACCGTGCGCGGCCGGGGCCAGGCCCACCAGGAGCACGCGCGCGTCCGGCGGCCCGAACGAGGGCACCGGCCGGCCCCAGTACGGCTCCGTGGCGTACGCGGCGCGGCGAACCCTCGCGACCTCCTCGCGCCACGCGACCAGCCGCGGGCAGGCCCGGCAGACCGACGCGCGCGCGTCGACCTCGGCCAGGTGGGGTGCCGCCGCCGCCAGCCGGGCCACGTCCTCGGCCGACCGCGCCACCGGCGTCGCCGCCGTCGCCGGGTCGCCGGGCCAGCCGGTCCCCGGCGGGACCGGTCCCCGAGTCTCGGCGTTCACCTGATCAGCGCTCCGTCACTGACTACACCCGTCTGTCACACATACAGAACGACATGACCACCTGAGGTTCCAGACCCGGCCATGCCGCCAACTCCAGGAGGGCGCTCAGCGCCCGGCCCCCGGCGGCAGAGCGGCGATGGCCGCGCTAGCGACCTTAAGCCGAGCGCCCCAGGGAGAACGCGATGCCGTCGAGGATGTCGCGCTCGCTGGCCACCACCGCCGGCAGTCCCACCCGCTCCACGAGCGTGCGCAGCACCAGCGCGCCGGCGGCGATGACATCGACCCGGCCGGGGTGCATCACCGCGAGCGCGGCCCGCTCGGGGTGCGTCATCGCCAGCAGCTTGCCGGTCACCTCCGCCACCGCCTCGGCCGGCGTGGACAGCAGGTGGATCCGTTCGGAGTCGTACTCGGGCAGGTCGGCGGCGAGCGCCGCGATGGTGGTGACGGTGCCCGCGACCCCGACGAGCGTCGCCGCCGTGCGGATCGGCACCACCTGCTCGGCCAGGTCGAGGGCGGCGTTGACGTCGGCGACGATCGCCGCGGCCTCGGCCGGGTCGGGCGGGTCGGAGCGGAAGTGGCGCTCGGCCATCCGCACGCAGCCGACGTTGACCGACCGGGCGGCGAGCACCCCGGCGGCGTCTCCGAGCACCAGCTCGGTGGAGCCACCGCCGATGTCGGCGACCAGGATGGGCGTCCGCGCGTCCGGAAGCTCCGCGGCGGCGCCGGCGTAGGACAGCGCCGCCTCCTCGTCGCCGCTGATCACCTCGGGGTCGGTCCCGAGGATCGCCCGCACCCCGTCGACCAGCTCGGCGCGGTTGCGCGCGTCCCGGGTCGCGCTGGTGGCGACCATCCGCACCCGGGTGGCGCCCAGCCGGTCGATCTCGGCGGCGTAGTCGCGCAGCGCGGCGAAGGTGCGCTCCAGCGCCTCGGGGGCGAGCTCGCCGGTACGGTCCACCCCGGCGCCGAGCCGGACGATCTCCATCCGGCGGGTCAGCTCGCGCAGCCGCGGCCCCGTGGTCGCGCGCCCCGGGCCCTCCCCGGGCTCGATGTCGGCGATCAGCAGCCGGATCGAGTTGGTACCGCAGTCGATGGCGGCGACGCGGCTCATCCGGCCGCTCCCTTCTGCTCGTCGGGCGATGGCGGCGGCTCGACGCAGGGGCCGCGGGCGCCCCAGTCTCCGGCGGCGGACAGCGCCTCGTCGCCGAACGGGTTCACCCCGGGCCCCGCCGCCAGGCTGTGGGCGGCGAGCACGTGCAGGCACTTGACCCGGTCCGGCATGCCGCCGGCGCCCGGGTCGCCCTGGAGCTCGCCCAGCGCGTCCCGGCGGGCGAGGTAGTCCGCGTGGGCGGCGCGGTAGGCGGCGGCGAGCTTCGGGTCCTCGCCGAGGCGGGCCGTCATCTCCCGCATCACCCCCGCCCCCTCCAGCCGGGAGATCGCGGCCGTGGCCCGCGGGCAGGTCAGGTAGTACAGCGTCGGGAACGGTGTGCCGTCCTCCAGCCGGGGCGCCGTCTCGACCACGTCGGGCAGCCCGCAGGAGCAACGGTGCGCGACCCGCCGCACCGCTCTCGGCCGCCGCCCCAGCTGCCGCTCGACGACGTCAAGATCGCGAGCCAGCCCGCCGGCCTCATCGTCCCCGACGTCGTCCACGGCGTCCGCACTCATCCGACCACCAGCCAAGCCACCTCACCGCCCCACAACCAGGCCAACCACTGCCATGTCCTCACGCAGGGAAGGCGTCCGCGCCCCGCCCCTCGCCTAACGTCCGTTCGCCTGGGACCAGAGCTGGCTGTACCACGCGTCGTCGGGGCTCGACCGCCCACGCCCGTCCGTCGCCGCCGGGCTCGGCGGCGGCGCGACGGGCACCAGGTAGGTCTTCTCCCCCGGCTTCACGTAGTGCAGCCGGCGGCGTGCCTCGTCCTCGACCCAGGTGTCGTCGTCGTACTTCGAGACCGTCTCGCGCAGCGCGTCGACGCGTGCCTGCGCCGCCGCGTTCTGCTTGGCGAGCGCGGCGATGTCCGCCTGCTGCTGCAGGTAGAGGCGCAGCGGGTAGGCGAGCGTCAGCACGAGCACGCAGATCACTACGGCGAGCAGAGTGGCACGGGTGGTGAGCGTCGTCCGCCGGGGCAGGCGCGGCATGGCGGCTGGTCAGCCGGTTCCGCGGCTCAGCCGGCCGCGCGTCGCGGGAACGCGCCCGCGCCGGCGTAGCGCGCCGCCGCGTCGAGCTGCTCCTCGATGCGCAGGAGCTGGTTGTACTTGGCGACCCGCTCGCTGCGCGCCGGGGCGCCGGCCTTGATCTGGCCGCTGCCCACGGCGACGGCGAGGTCGGCGATCGTCGTGTCCTCGGTCTCGCCGGACCGGTGCGACATCATCGTCCGGTAGCCGGAGCGGTGCGCCAGGTCCACGGCGTCGAGCGTCTCCGTCAGGGTCCCGATCTGGTTGACCTTGACGAGCAGCGCGTTCGCCGCGCCGGCCGCGATGCCGCGGGCGAGCCGCTCCGGGTTGGTGACGAACAGGTCGTCGCCGACGAGCTGGACCTTGGCGCCGAGCCGGCTGGTGATCGCCTGCCAGCCCTCCCAGTCGTCCTCGGCCAGCGGGTCCTCGATCGAGACGATCGGGTAGGACGCCACCAGCTCGGCGTAGTAGTCGGTCAGCTGCTCGGCGGACTTGTCGGCGCCCTCGAACCGGTACGCGCCGTTCTGGAAGAACTCGGTGCTGGCGACGTCGAGCGCGAGCGCGATGTCGTCGCCGACGGTGAAGCCGGCCTTCTGGATCGCCTCGGCGATCAGGTCCAGGGCCTCCCGGTTGGTCGGCAGGCTCGGGGCGAAGCCGCCCTCGTCGCCGACGCCGGTGCCCAGGCCCCGCCCCTTCAGGACGCTCTTGAGCGAGTGGTAGACCTCGGCACCCCAGCGCAGCGCCTCGGCGAACGTGCTCGCGCCGATCGGCGCGACCATGAACTCCTGGATGTCGACGTTGGTGTCCGCGTGCGCGCCGCCGTTGAGGATGTTCAGCATCGGCACCGGGAGCAGGTGCGCGCTCGGGCCGCCGAGGTAGCGGAACAGCGGCAGGTTGCTCGACTGGGCGGCCGCCTTGGCGACCGCGAGGCTCACACCGAGGATCGCGTTCGCGCCGAGGCCCGACTTGTCGGGGCTGCCGTCTAGGTCGATCAGGGTCGCGTCGATCAGCCGCTGGTCGGTGGCGTCCAGGCCGAGGTCGATCAACGCCGGGCCGATCCGGTCGATGACCGCCTCGACGGCCTTGGTCACGCCCTTGCCTCCGTAACGGTCGTCGCCGTCACGCAGCTCGACCGCCTCGAAGGCGCCGGTGCTCGCCCCGCTGGGCACCGCGGCGCGGGCCTCCGTGCCGTCGTCGAGCAGGACCTCGACCTCGACGGTGGGATTGCCACGCGAGTCAAGGATCTCGCGGGCGGCTACATCCTCGATGGACGGCACGGATCCTCCATTGGTCAGAGGTCGAGGGAAGGACAAGCTACAAGGTCCGGACGAAACCGCCCGCGTGAGACTACCGCCGCGAGCACCCGACCGGGTCGCCCACACGCCGAACACCACATGACACCACGGTGATCTGCCGGGTGGCGGTGGGCGGGCGCGTCAGCCGATGGGCCCGATCGGGGGCATCAGGAGCGGCCCGGCCGCCGGCAGGCCGGCGCTGGCGGCGAGCCCGGCGAGCGGGCCCCAGCCACCGGCATGGTCACCGGTGAGGACGCCCGTGAGGCAGCCGGCCAGCGCCTCCCACGCGCCGGCCAGCGCGGTCGCCTTCGCCTCCGCCCCGCCCGCGGCCGCCGGCCGGCCAGCCAGCGCGCCGAGGGCCGCCGTGACCGCGCCGCCGGCCCGACCGGCGCCTAGGCCGTACGCGCCGCGGGGACCGAAGGCCACCTGTGCGGCGGCGGCCTGGTCCTCGCTGGAACGAGCCGGGCGGATCCGGTCGACCAGCGACCGCTTC
This sequence comes from Pseudofrankia asymbiotica, assembly GCF_001983105.1. GTDB lineage: Bacteria > Actinomycetota > Actinomycetes > Frankiales > Frankiaceae > Pseudofrankia > Pseudofrankia asymbiotica. The sequence goes on from NZ_MOMC01000003.1 coordinate 112,372, forward strand.
GGCACCAGTTGCACCCGCCCCGGGCGCGCGCCGGGCAGGCCCGCGGCGGCCCAGGCCAGCCTCAGCGCCCGCTCCAGGCCCCCGAGCTCGTCGACCAGCCCACGCCCGTGCGCGTCGGCGCCGGTCCAGACCCGGCCKCGCGCGAGCTCATGGGCCTGTTCCAGGCTCATCGCGCGCGCTGTCGCGACCTTGCCGACGAAGTCGTCGTAGACGCGGTCGAGGAACTCCTCCAGCTTGGCCCGCTCGCCGGGGCTGAACGGGCGGCGCGCCGACATCATCAGCGCGTGCTCGCCCTGGGCGACCTCACCGATGGCGACACCCAGCTTGTCCAGCAGGCCGCTGATCACCTGCTTGCCGCCGTAGACGCCGATCGAGCCCGTGAGCGTCGAGGGACTGGCGACGATCGTGTCGGCGGCGAGCGAGACGAAGTAGCCACCGGAGGCGGCGACCGCGCCCATCGACACGATGACCGGGCGCCCGGTGGCCCGGAACCGCTCCACCTCGCGGCGCACCAGGTCGGAGGCGACGTACGAGCCGCCGGGGCTGTCCACCCGGAAGACCGCCGCCGCGATGTCAGGGTCCTTGGCCGCGGCTCGGAAGGCGGCGCACACGGCGTCGGCGGCGAGCATGGGGCCGCCGACCGGCGAGCCGCCGCGGCGCAGCACCACCGGCCCGGTGCCGTGGATGAGCGCGACGGCGGCGCGGCCCGGGTCCAGGGTCGGCGGGACCGCGACCTCGGAGTCGAGGCCGGCACCCGCGACGGCCGGCGCGGGCGCCGCGGGTCGCGCGTCGCCCCGCGAAGCGCCGAGCCGGGAGCTGACACCGGCGAGGGAACGGGCCACCCGGCGCGGCGGCGAGGACTCCCGCCGCGCGGCCGACCGGCGATAGGCGCCCAGGTACATCGGGACGGGGCTGGGCCCCCCCGACGAGCGCTCCGGCCCGTCGGCCGAGGGCCGGCCGGCAAGCTGCCCGCCGCCATCGCCTCCCCCGCCACCATCGCCTCCCCTGGCGGCAGCACCTCCCTCGTTGGAAGCGGCCTTCCCCGCGGCGGCGTCCTCGCCGTTACCCGCGGCGGCGGCGGAGTGGCCGCCCGCGTCGGCGCGGGTCCCCGTACCCGCCCCGGCACCACCGGCGGTCACCGCGCCCGCGGCGTCACCGGCGGGCGGATCCACGGCGGCGGTCGAGACGACCTCCGTGGGGAGATCCGTGGCCGCGGGTGCCGTGGCGCCTTCGGCCGCGCGGGGCCGCGCCGGTCCGGCGGGCATGGCCTCGACGGGGCTCCGCCCCGCGGGGAGGTCCGGATCCGCGTCGGCGGATCGACTGGACGGCTCGTCGACGACGGCGTCCCGCCCTTCGGTCGCCGGCGTGGCGGGCGCGGGCACGGGCGGTGCGGCGGCGGCGAGCGACGGCTGGCCTGGCCGCGCCGGCGCGGCGAGCGGTTCGGGAGGCGAGCCCACCGGCTCGGCGGTCGGGTCCTCGGCCGCGGCGCGCTCGCGGGCCGCGGCGTACACCTCGTCGCGGTAGCCGAGCCGGTCGATCAGGCCGGCGCCGAGCGCCACCCGCGCGGACAGCGGCCCCGCGTCGACCAGCGAGCGCACCCGGTCCGACGGCAGCCGCCGGCCGGCGACGATGCCCGAGATGATCTCGTCGGCGCAGGACTCGACCACTCGTGTGGTCGCCTCCAGGTGGGCGGGGGTGAAGCCGCGCTCGACGAACGTGTTGACCGCGTTCTTGTACTCGTGTCTCGCTCCGAGCTCGGTGGTCACACCGAGGCGGTCGAGCGCGTCGCGCAGGAACGGGGTGTGGCTGGCGACGCCGGTGAGCCCGAGGTCACCGGGCGGGGCGAGCCAGATCTGGTCGAAGGCGCAGGCCAGGTAGTACGGGACGGTCCCGCCGCCGAACTCGCCGAACGTGTCGGCGTACGCGATCGTGAACTTCCCGGCGGCGCGGAACTCGGCGACGGCGTCCCGGATCTCCTGCGCCCGCGAGAGCGGCATCCCGCAGGTGGCGACGTGCGCGACGAGCACCCGGGTCCTGGGGTCGAGCGCGGCCCGGCGCAGGCCGTCCACGAGCTCGCGCAGCGTCTGGCGGTGCCGGCCGCGCCAGGCGGCCAAGGGGTCGTCGACGACTCCCTCGATCGGGTCGGTCGTGAGGTCCAGCTCCAGGAGTAGCGGGGCGTTACGCCGGGCGGCCAGCGCGCGGATCTCGGCGATCGCATGGCGGGGCGTCGTCGTCTCCATACCCAGAGGCTACGACCGCGCCAATGCCGCCGTAACCACCCATCACCCTCCCAACATGACCCCAAATCGGTCAGGAGGTGCGCGGCGGCCACCGAAGGCGCCAGTCGGCCGAGTCCTGCGCGACCGGGTCCACGGCGTCGGCGTGGGCGGACTCCTCGGCCAGCGCCAGGGCGTCACGGAAGGCACGGGCACGAGCGCGCAGGGCGGCCTCCGGGTCGACCCCGGCGGCTTCGGCCAGCGTGACCGCGGCGAACAGCAGGTCGCCGATCCCGCGCTCGTCCAGCTCCGGCTCGGCCGCGATCGCCGCGACCGCCTCGGCGGGCACGCCGGGACCGTCCGCCACGGGCAGGCCTTCGGACGCCACGTCGCCGACCGTCGTGGCATCGGTCTCGGCCCACGGCGCGGCGGGCAGGAAAAGGTCGGCGGGGACGCCGAGCTTGCGGGCGCGGCTCTGCAGCTTCGCGGCGAGCGAGAGCGCCGGCTGGGTCAGCGGGACACCGTCGGTGACCGAACGGCGGCTCTTCTCGGCGGTCTTGATGGCGTCCCAGTTGGTGACCACCTCGTCCGCGCCGGCGACGGTCACGTCGCCGAACACGTGCGGGTGCCGTCGCACGAGCTTGTCCACGAGGCCGGCGGCGACCTCGTCCACGTCGAACCGGCCGCCGCCCTGGTCCACGTCCCCGTCGGCCGCCTCCTGCGCGACCCGCGCGTGGAACAGGACCTGCATGAGCACGTCGCCGAGCTCCTCGCGCAGTTCGGCCGGCTGGGCGTCCTCGATCGCCTGGTAGGCCTCGTAGGCCTCCTCCAGCAGGTATGGCGCGAGCGACGCGTGCGTCTGCTTGGCGTCCCACGGGCAGCCGCCGGGTGAGCGCAGCCGGTCCATGACGGCGACCGCGTCCAGCAGGACACCGCCCGGCACGTCGTGCGTCCCCGCGACGACGCGCACCGCCTCCGGCCCGCCGCCCGCGCCCGCGCGCAGGGCGGCGTCGAGCGCGGCCGCGGGACCGGGCCAGCCGGCGGCCGGCTCGAGCAGCCACACCACCTCGTCCGTGCCGGCCGCCGCCGCGGCGGCGCGCAGCCGCGCCAGCGCCCAGCCGGCCCCCTCGGCCCGGTCGGACGGCTCCGGCGGGGCGAGTGCCTCGACGTCGACGCCGGCCGCGCGCAACGCGGCGAGCTGAGGGTGCGCCGGGTCGGCGCAGAGCACCGGGGCCCGGCGGACCAGGTCCCAGGCCTCGGCGGTGAGCAGGCCCGGCGCGACCCGGGCGCTGGTCGCGAGCAACGTGACCCGGGCCGGGCCGGGACCGGTCACTGCAGGCTCAGCTGCGGAACCGGCGTCGGCGTGGTCGCGATGGAGCCGGACTGTGCCAGCACCTGCAGGTCATCGACGCTCCAGGTCCCGAACCGGGGGCTCACCGAGACCCCCAGCTGGCGGGAGATCTTGACCAGCTCGGGGGTGACCTTGTCCGTCCGGGCGGTCCCCTTGACGATGTCGTGGGCCAGGAACGACCGCAGCTGCTCGAAGCTGAGCGGCAGGGACTTCACCCCGAACTGGGCCAGCAGCGCGTCGTAGGCCGACTTCGCGTCCGCGTCCGAGCCGACCAGGTCCGGCGCGATCCTGTCCGCGATCTTGGACTCGAGCGCGTCGACGTGTACCTGCGACCGCACGTCCTGAGGCGAGAACCCGAGCACCGCGACGGCGTCCTCGAAGGCCGGGATGCTGCCGGCCTGGGTCACCGCGAGCGCCTGGTAGTAGGCGTCGAAGTCCTGCGGAGTGAGCGTGATCCCCAGCTCGTGCGCCTTCGCCTCATCCAGCCTGAGCCGGATGAGGGTGTTCAGCGCGCGGCGCTGCACGAGGTCATGGGTGACCGGGCCCTGCTGGGACTCGCGCTGCGCGACCACATCGGGATGCGCGGCGGCGTACGCCTTGTAGGCGGCCACGCCACGGTCCGCGATGGCGCTCACGGTGGACGTGTCGATCCGCTGGTCGTCGACCTGCGCGGCGGCGCCGGCATGGCTCGTGCAGGCGGTCATCGCCACCGCCACCAGCGCGAGCGCGGCACCCAGCAGTGCCGCCTGAGTTGAGGACCGCCGAGTGCGCGAGGAAACATCATTTTCGCGCGCCCTCTGGCCCAACAGACGTGGTGACTTCACGGACGCAACGTTAGCTTCCGCACCAGGCCCGATGCAGCCGGCCCTGCCCAACACCCCGCCATTCACCGGCCCTTCACACCCGAAGAACCTGGGGCGCCGGCACTCCGGGGGCAACGGAGTCCCACGGAATGTGACGCGGCCGATCCCGCCCCAACGTCCGGCCACCACCGTCCGTCCGGTCTCCGGGCCGGGACTCGAGAGGCTGGGCCCGCGCGGCGCCCCGCCGCCAGCTCCCGCGCCGGGCGCCTACTTCCGGCCGCCTGGCGCTCCACCGGTGGCGACGCCGGCGGCGGTGGCGACGGAGTCACCGATGATCGCGGCGAGCAGGTCGGCGGCCCACGCGAGCAGCGCCCTGTCGCGCAGCGGCGGCGAGCCGATCCGGCCGGTCAGGCTCGGGGCCGGGACCAGCACCGTGCGGGTCGCCGCCTTGACGACGGCGCCCTTGTACAGCCGCTGCAGCCGCAGCGTCTGGCTCTCCCGCAGCTCCAGCGGGCCGAACCGGATCTGCTTGCCCGCCAGCGTGATCTCCGACAGGCCGTAGCCGCGGGCGAGCACCCGCAGCGAGGCGACGGCCAGCAGGTTCTCCACCGGCTCCGGCGGCGCGCCGAAGCGGTCGACGAGCTCGGCACGGACCTCGTCGAGGTCCGCCTCGCTCGCCGCGGCGGCGATCCGGCGGTAGGCGTCCAGGCGCAGCCGCTCGCTGCCGACGTAGTCGTGCGGCAGGCTCGCGTCGACCGGGAGCTCGACCTTGACGTCCGACAGCTCCTCGGGCGCCTGGCCCTTGTAGTCGGCGACCGCCTCGCCGACCATCCGCACGTACAGGTCGAAGCCGATGGCGGCGATGTGCCCGGACTGCTCGCCGCCGAGCAGGTTGCCGGCGCCGCGGATCTCCAGGTCCTTCATCGCGACGGCCATGCCCGCGCCGAGGTCGGTGTTCAGCGCGATGGTCGCGAGCCGGTCGTGCGCGGTCTCGGTCAGCGGCCGGTCCTGCGGGTAGAGGAAGTAGGCGTAGGCCCGCTCGCGCCCGCGCCCGACCCGGCCGCGCAGCTGGTGCAGCTGGGACAGGCCGAAGACGTCGGCCCGCTCGACGATCAGCGTGTTGGCGTTGGAGATGTCCAGGCCCGACTCGACGATCGTCGTGCACACCAGGACGTCGTACCTCTTCTCCCAGAAGGCGACCATCGCCTTCTCGAGCACGTCCTCGTTGAGCTGGCCGTGCGCGGTCGCGATCCGCGCCTCGGGGACCAGCTCGCGCAGCCGGGCCGCGGCCCGGTCGATCGACTCGACCCGGTTGTGGATGTAGAAGACCTGCCCCTCGCGCAGCAGCTCGCGGCGGATCGCGGCGGCCACCTGGCGCTGGTCGTAGGCGCCGACCGAGGTGAGCACCGGGTGGCGCTCCTCCGGCGGGGTGTCGATCGTCGACAGCTCCCGGATGCCCGTGATCGACATCTCGAGCGTCCGCGGGATCGGGGTGGCGCTCATGGTGAGCACGTCCACCGCCGTCCRCATCTTCTTCAGGTGCTCCTTGTGCTCGACGCCGAACCGCTGCTCCTCGTCGACGATCACGAGGCCCAGGTCCTTGAACCTGGTCTCGTTCGACAGCAGCCGGTGGGTACCGATGACGATGTCGACGGAGCCGTCGGCCAGGCCGGCGAGCGCGGCCTTCTGCTCGGTGGCCGAGTTGAACCGGCTCATCGCCTTCACGATCACGGGGAAGGCCGCGTACCGCTCGGAGAAGGTCTGGTAGTGCTGCTGGACGAGCAGCGTCGTGGGGACCAGCACGGCCACCTGCTTGCCGTCCTGCACCGCCTTGAACGCGGCCCGCACGGCGATCTCGGTCTTGCCGTAGCCGACGTCGCCGCAGATCACCCGGTCCATCGGGACCGGGCGCTCCATGTCCCGCTTGACCTCGTCGATCGCGGAGAGCTGGTCGGGGGTCTCCCGGAACGGGAAGGCGTCCTCCAGCTCGCGCTGCCACGGGTTGTCGGGGGCGAACGCGTAGCCGGGAGCGGCCATCCGGGCGCTGTAGAGCCGGATCAGCTCGCCGGCGATCTCCTTGACCGCCTTGCGGGCCCGGCTCTTGCGCTTCGCCCAGTCGGCCCCGCCGATCCGGTCGAGCGTCGGGCCCTCGCCGCCCACGTAGCGGGTGACCTGCTCGAGCTGGTCGGTGGGGACGTAGAGACGGTCGCCCTTGGCGTACTCGAGCACCAGGTACTCGCGCTTCGCGCCGACGACGGTGCGGGTGACCATCTCGACGTACCGGCCGACGCCGTGCGCCTCGTGCACGACCAGGTCGCCGGCGGCCAGCGCCAGCGGGTCGATGCCCTTGCGGCGCCGGCTGGGCAGCCGGCGCATGTCCTTGGTGGTGACGCCGCGGGCGCCGGCGAGGTCGGCCTCGGTGAGCACGGCCAGGCGCAGCAGATCACTGGCGAAGCCCGTGGACAGCTGCCCCTGGGTCACGGTGACGACGGACGGCACGAGCTCGGCGTCCTCGACGACGCGGGCGCCGAGGTCGGCCTCGCGCAGCAGCTCGGCGAGCCGCTGCGCCGGGCCGTGGCCGGCGGTGACCAGCAGGACGCGCCACGAGTCGTTCAGCCAGCCCTTGACGTCGGCGACCAGGCGTGCGGTGTCGCCGTGGTAGGCGGGCGCCGGGCGCAGGCTCGTCGCCACGGCCTCGTCGGGCGGGTCGAAGGCCGCGGCGGCCTCGTCGGCCTCCTCCCCGGCGTTCATCGCGCCGAACTGGCTGACGGTCCACCAGGGCAGGTCCAGCTCGGCGGCGCGGGCTCGCACGTCGGCGAGCGAGCGGTAGGCCGCCGAGCCGAGGTCGATGGGGGTGTCCGAGCCGAGCGCGGCCGAGCTCCAGGAGGCGGCGAGGAACTCCTGGCTGGTCCGGACGAGTTCGGCCGCCCTGGCGCGGATGCGCTCCGGGTCGCACAGCAGCAGCTGGGTGCCGGCCGGCAGCTCGTCGAGGAGCAGAACCAGGCTGTCGACGAGGACCGGCGCGAGCGCTTCCATCCCCTCCACCGGGATACCCGAGGCGATCTTGTCGAGCATCTCGATGAGATCCGGATGCTCGACGGCCAGCCGGGCCGCGCGGGCGCGCACGTCCTCGGTGAGCAGCAGCTCACGGCACGGCGGCGCGAACAGCGCGTACTCGCCGCCGGTCGCGCCCTGCTCGGCGGCCTTCCCGGCGTCGAGGGCGCGCTGGTCGGCCACCGAGAAGGGCCGGACGTCCTCGATCTCGTCGCCGAAGAACTCGACCCGCAGCGGGTGCTCCTCGGTGGGCGGGAAGACGTCGAGGATGCCGCCGCGCACCGCGATCTCGCCGCGCCGCTCCACCAGGTCGACCCGGTGGTAGGCGATCTGGACCAGCCGCTCGACGACGGCCTCGAGGTCGGCGGTGTCGCCGCGGCGCAGCAGCACCGGCTCGAGGTCCCCGAGGCGGGCGACCTGCGGCTGCAGCACGGCGCGCACCGGCGCGACGACGACCGAGAGTGGCCCGGCGGGCGCCGCGCGCCCGCCGGGCGCGTCATGCCCGTCGCCAGCCCAGGTCTCGGGGTGCGCGAGCCGGCGCAGCACCGCCAGGCGCCGCCCGACGGTGTCGGCGCGCGGCGAGAGCCGTTCGTGCGGCAGCGTCTCCCAGCTCGGGTAGACGGCGACGGCGTCCGGCCCGAGCACGCTGCCGAGCGCGTCGGCGAGGTCCTCCGCCTCCCGCCCGGTGGCGGTCACGGCGAGCACCTGACGCCCGGCGCGGGCCAGTGCCGCGACCGCGAACGGGCGCAGCCCTGGCGGCCCCGAGAGGTCTACCGGCACGACCGGGCCACCGGGGCTGCCGGGGCCACCGGCGGTCTCGAGGGCGTCCTGGACACGCAGCAGCGCCGGCTCACCGCCCGGTCGGGCGGTGAGGGCGTCGAGCAGCGGCGCGAGGGTCATCGGATCCGTCCCGGCCTCTTCCATGTCCGGCACGACCGCCGGATCCTGGATGTTGGTGTGCGCCCGCGCGGGCGCACGGTCTGGACTACAACACCGTCTCGGACTACAACGTCAGCCGGGCCGTGGCTTCTGCCGGCCTACGGCACCGGAACTTCGGGCAGCTCTGGGCGCACGGCCAAACGCCCGTCCGGCGGCCCGCTCGCCTGGCGGGCCTGAAGCAGACCGTCGCCCGGCCTGGATAAGGCCGTACCCCGTTCTGGTGCCCACCGCGCCCGCGAACGGCCGTCGGGCTTCCCGTCCGGTCCGCTGACCCAGATCCGCCGAGGCCCCCGCGCGCGACGGCCACCCGCGAGGATCACGAGGCCACGCCCGGCCAGAAGCCCCATAACAGCGAACAACTCCATGGTCAGCGTACGGGAGCCCCCAGCTGGCGGGGGCGGCTCGTCCCCCCACCGAATCCGCCGGGCGCGGCCACCCATCGAATGGGCGCACGCACGCTTGATGGGGTGGGCCGAAAGGTCGACGCGACGTACAGTCATCTGCCATCAGCTGGCCTGCCCGGTAGGGGCCCGCCAGTCTCACCTGACGTAAGGGTAGAGTTGTCCACAACGCGCCGTGGCCAGTCCACRCCAAGAACCGGTCGCGCCGACCTCTACCAGATCGGGGACGTCGCCGAGCGGGTCAACCTGTCGTTGCGCACCGTCCGCTACTACGAGGAGGCCGGTCTGCTGATGCCGGTCGGCCGCACCGCCGGCGGTTTCCGGCTCTACGACGAGGACGCCGTGGAGCGGCTTTTCCTGATCAAGATGATGAAGCCCCTCGGCTTCACCCTTGAGGAGATGCGATCACTACTCACCCTGCGCGACGAGCTCTCGCGTCCGGGCCTTGCCCTGGACGCGCGCGCCGCGCTGGAGGAGCGCCTGCGCACGTGGGTGGTGCTCGCCGAGGAGAAGCTGGCCGCCCTGCGCCAGCAGGTCGGCGTCGCGGAGGCCTTCGTCTCCGGCCTGCAGGACGACGCCGACCGGTCGCGCCGCGGGTAGCCGGCAACCCCAGCCCGGTACCACACGAGAAGAGCGCCGCGCGCCCCGAAGACGGGCGAGCGGCGCTCGTTCTCTTGGGTGGCCGGCTATTGGGTGGCCGACCAGAGCGAGCGGTAGGTCGCCGAGCCATTGGGCTGCTGCACGGGGTTCGTGAGCGACGAGTTCACGTTGTGCGGATCGCTGTCGTTGAAGTAGGCCTCGTAGGCGAGCATTCCGCTGTACTGCCGAAAGAGCCTGGCCATCTGCTGGATGTAGAGCGGGTTGTCGCCGCCCGCCTGGCCCGCCTGGCCCGCCGGGGTTCCCTTGTCGACCAGGCCCCATTCCGGTACCGAGAACAGCTTGTTGTGCAGCTGCGCGAAGTTGATCACGTAGCACGGCCCCGGCAGCAGCGGGCCGTCCTCGCACTTGGCGTTGAACGACGCGGCGTCGAAGCTCGGCGGGTACTGGTCGTAGGTGTCGAYCCCGATCACGTCCACGACGTCGTCACCCGGGTAGGCGGAGAACGGGTCGCCGCCGTTCGGCAGCGTGGTGCGCGCGTTGATCGTCCAGTCGATCCGTACCCGTGGGGCCACCGAGAGCAGGGCGAGGGCCTCGTGGCGGAAGCACTGGACCCACTGCTGGGGGTCGGCGGCCTTCCAGGCGAACCACTTGCCGTTGGCCTCCCAGCCGATGCGGACGAACGAGTMCGACCGTCCCTGCCGGTTCAGCCAGTTGCCGAACTGACGGAAATAGCYGTCGAAGGCGCCGGAGGCGCACTGCGCCATGTGCTGCTGGTTCCAGCCGTCGACGTTCTCACCGTTCTGCGGTTCCGGGAACATCGGCACGGAGACGACCCAGGTGCCGGGGAAGCTGCTGAAGTGGCTGGCACTGTCGCCGATCCACGGTCCGACGATCGATCCCCAGCTGTTACGGGCGGTGAACATGACCACCACGTCGTTGGGCCGGCCGCGGTAGTTCGCGAAGGTGTTCGCCTGACTGGTACTGCCGGCGGACATCCCGGTCGGCCACGGGCCGCTGGTCCTCGCGGGCTGAACTCGGGGCCGGGCGGGCGGCCCCGCGGGGGCGACGGCTGGCGCGGAGGTGGCCGCCGTGGCGGGAGCGGGGGCAGGGGCGGCGGTTGTCGAGGCGGCGGGCGCGAAGCCCGCGTCATCCTCGTGCTTGCCGGACTTGGGTGTCACCGCCCAGGCGGTCAGGCCCAGCACCAGGACGAGGCCGACCGCGATCCCCGGCAGCACGCGGCTCCTGAACCTCGCCCGGCCGCCCGAACGCTCTACCAGCCAGTCGTACCAGTGATGGGCCTCGTCACCGTAGTAACGCAGCTCCTCGCGTGCGTGCTCCCGAGTCGATCCACGACGGCGGGCCACTGACACTCACCTCCGTCGTGGTGTGGCGCCACCCAACTGGGGCAGGGTGAGTCAGTGGCGCCCGAAAGGTACCGAAACGTACTACGTATGCCGGCCGCGCCCCGGGGCGGCATGGCGAGATCAGTGCGCCGCGACACACCCGGACTCGCCGGATCTCGCGACACACCCGGACTCGCCGGATCTGAACGCGAGCACACACTGTGACCATCCCCAGGGCTTCCCTTGTTGCCGCCCAGATTGGTCGAGAGCGACAAGAAGAGGACGCTTCACACGAGCCAGTGGTTGCCAGCCCGGTACCCACACACGAGGCCTGGTGACGGACCAAGAAGGCATATCACCCGTTCCAGGCCAGCCGCGACCCGCCATGCGCCAAGTGAAGGTTCAGGCACGCGCCGTTGCGGATCCACCACTGTGCGATCGCACACACCCTCGGCGGCGGGCGCGTGGCATCCGTCAGGGGACCGCCCCAGCCTGCGCGGACCGAGAATTTCGGTACGGTACGGTTACTCCGGCAGCGTCCCGGACGTCACCGCGGTAGTGGGAGCAGCTGATCTTCCGGACTCGCCAGGACCCGCGGTCCCTGCCAGGGGAGCGGCCTCTGGCTCCCAGTGGCGGTCCGGCGGCCGTCCCGGCCACGACCGGCCAGGGCCGTGGCCACCTCGGCCAGTCAGCCCGACGTTGCCCCGGCCCGCTCGTACGCCGGCAGACCAACGCCCGGGAGCACGCCCGGGTCCGACTCTGGGAGAACAGACAGCCGTGACACCCCCGAGCTCGGCTTCCACGCCGGCCCGCACCGTCCCCGGCGCCGCGGACATCCCGGTCGTCATCCTCTGCGGGGGGATGGGCACCCGGCTGCGCGAGGCCAGCGAGAAGCTGCCGAAGCCGCTGGTCGACATCGGCGGCAAGCCGATCCTCTGGCACATCATGAAGACCTACGGGCACTACGGCTTCCGCCGCTTCGTCCTGTGCCTGGGCTACAAGAGCGACGCGATCAAGAACTACTTCCTGAACTACCGCGAGCAGGTAGCGGACTTCACGCTCCGGCTCTCGGACGACCACACCCCCACGTTCCACAACGCCGCCGGCGACGAGGACTGGGAGGTCACGTTCGCCGAGACCGGYCTGCTCAGCGGCACCGGCGCCCGGCTGGGCCGCGTCCGCGAGTACCTGGACGGCCCCCGGTTCCTGCTCACCTACGGTGACGGCGTCGGCGAGATCGACGTGGCCGCGCTGTACGAGGCGCACGAGCGCGGCGGCCGGATGGGCACCGTGACGGGCGTGCGGCCCTCCAGCCGGTACGGCGAGCTGGAGACCGATGGCGACGGCGTCAGGCTGTTCGCCGAGAAGCCCCCGCAGACGGGCTGGGTCAGCGGCGGCTACTTCGTCTTCGAGCGCGAGTTCGTCGACAAGTACGTCGACGACGACCCGGGGCTGATGCTGGAGCGCTACCCGCTGCAGCAGCTCGCCCGCGACCGGGAGCTCACCCTGTACCCGCACGACGGGTTCTGGATGGGCATGGACACCTTCCGGGACTGGACCGAGCTCAACCAGCTCTGGGACGCGGGCACCGCCCCCTGGCGGGTCTGGGCCGACTGAGCCCATACGTCACGGTGACTACTTCGGAGGCCCAGGGCACCACGCTCGGTGAGCGGCTGCACGGCCTGGTCGCCGCGCTGGGCGCGGCACCGGTGCGCAGCATCACCGGCGACGGCGTCCGGGCGACCCTTGAGATCGTCCAGAAGGCCGTCGCCGAGGGCCGGGGGACCGCCGAGATCCCGTTCGAGGTCCACGAGGTGCCCTCGGGCACGCCGGTGCTCGACTGGACGGTGCCCAAGGAGTGGAACGTCCGCGCGGCCTACCTGGTCGGCCCCGACGGGTCACGGGTGGTCGACATCGCCGACCACCCGCTGCACCTGCTGGGCTACAGCGTGCCCACCCGTGCCCGCCTGAGCCTCGACGAGCTGCGCCCGCACCTGTTCTCGATGCCGGACCGGCCGGACTGGATCCCCTACCGGACGTCCTACTGGAACGAGAACTGGGGCTTCTGCCTCACGGACACCGCGCTGCGCGCGCTGCCGGACGGCGAGTACGAGGTGGTCATCGACACCACCCTCACGGACGGCTCGCTCACCTACGCCGAGATCGTCCTGCCCGCGACCGAGCCAGCCCCGGCCGGTGGCGAGCCCACCGAGTTCCTGATCACGACGCACACGTGCCATCCGGCGACGGCGAACGACAACGGGTCCGGCATCGCGATCCTCACGGAGCTGGCCCACCACCTGGCGGCCCTGCCGCGGCGGCGGCACACGTTCCGGCTGCTGTTCATCCCGGGCACGATCGGCTCGATCACCTGGCTCGCCCAGAACCGGGACGTCGTCGGCCGGATAGGGCACGGGCTCGTGCTGACCGGCCTCGGCGACCGTTCCCAGCCCACCTACAAGCGCAGCAGGCGCGGCGACGCCGTCGTCGACCGGGCCGCCGCCGTCGCGCTCGCGGAGACCGGGCGGCCGCACCGGGTGGTCGACTTCTCGCCGTACGGCTACGACGAGCGGCAGTTCTGCTCTCCGGGCTTCGACCTGCCGGTGGGCCGGTTCGGGCGGGGCCAGCACGGCGAGTACCCCGAGTACCACACCTCGGCGGACAACCTGGACTTCGTCAGCCCGGAGAACCTGGCCGAGTCGTTCGGCCTGCTCACGCGGATCATCGAGATCTGCGAGCGCAACGCGGTCTGGCGCAACACGAGCCCGTACGGCGAGCCGCAGCTCGGCCGGCGCGGGCTGTACCGCGCGATCGGCGCGACGATGAACCGCCAGGCCGTCGAGATGGGCCTGCTCTGGGTTCTCAACCTCGCCGACGGGACACACGACCTGCTCGACATCGCCGCGCGCGCGGGCATCGAGTTCGACTCGGTCACCGCCGCCGTCGACGCGCTGGCCGGCGTCGGCCTCCTGGTTCCGCGGGACGCCGTGTCACCCGAGGGCACCCCATGAGCGTCCACGTCGCGGACGGTCCGGTCTGGACCGTGGTGCTGGCCGGTGGCGGTGGCACCCGGTTCGGCGGGCCGAAGCAGTTCTTCGACCTGGGTGGACGCCCGCTGGTCGAGCATCCGGTGCTGGCCGCGGGCCCCGTGAGCGACGGTGTCGTCGTGGTGCTCCCGCCCGCGCTGCTGGATCGTTGGCGGCCGGAGCCCGGCGCGGGCTCGCCGGAGGCACGGCCGATGGTACGGGTGACCGGCGGTGGCGCGAGCCGGGCCGAGTCGGTGCGGGCGGGTCTCGCGGCGGTGCCGCCGGCCGCGGGCGTCATCGTCATCACCGACGCCGCCCATCCGCTCGCCACCGCCGACCTGTACCGCCGGGTGGTGGACGCGGTACGAGGCGGCGCGGACGCGGCCGTCCCGGGGCTGCCGCTCACCGAGGTCGTCAAGGAGGTCGGCCCGGGCGACGCCGGGCGCGGCCTGGCCGACGCCCTGGTGGCGGGGCGCTCGCTGCCGCGCGAGACCCACCGGCTGGTGCAGACCCCGCACGCGTTCCGGGCGGATCTGCTGCGCGCGGCGCACGCCGACGCGACGGAGGCCGTCGAGGACTCCGCGATGGTCGCCGCGCTGGGCGCGGCCGTCGTCGTGGTGCCGGGCGAACCGATGAACATCCACGTGACGACGCCGGAAGAGCTGACGATGGCCCGGCGCCTGCTCGCGGCCGAGCCCGAACTGGCGGAGCCTGAAGGGGAATGCGATGAGCACGGTACTGGTCGAGTCCACGCTGTCCGATGACGAGCGGCGCGCCCGTCTGTACGCGGGCGACCTGTTCGTCTATGGGCCGAAGCCGGCGACGCTCGCCTTCGCCGAGTTCACCAGGGACCTGGTGCGGGAGGCGTTCGGCGACCTCGACCCCGAGACCGCGCAGTACCACATGGAGGTCGAGGACTACGCCGCGCTGCTCGCCGACCTGAAGCCGCGGTTCATCCACCACCCACGCTGCAAGGAACTGATCCGGGAGGTGCTCGTCGAGCACGGCGCCGACCCGGAGAAGACCTATTTCGACGTGCCCCGGCTGCGCACGTCGACCAGCGACGACTACCTCACCTCGGGCATCGCCTACGCGTTCCACCCGCACCGGGACACCTGGTACTCGGCGCCGTTCTGCCAGCTGAACTGGTGGTTCCCCGTGTTCGACATCGTCCCGGAGAACGGACTGGCCTTCCACCCGAAGTACTTCGGCCAGCCGGTCAAGAACGGTTCTTCCACGTACAACTACTACGAATGGAACGCGACCAACCGGGCGTCGGCCGCGAAGCACATCAAGAGCGACACCCGGGTGCAGCCGAAGCCGGAGGAGGAGGTCGAGCTCTTCCCGCAGACCAGGGTGATCGCCCCGTCCGGCGGAATGCTCATCTTCTCMGCGCAGCAGCTGCACTCCTCCGTGCCGAACACCTCCGGGCGCACCCGGTTCAGCGTCGACTTCCGCACGGTCCACCACGGCGACGTGCTCGGCCACATCGGCGCGCCGAACGCCGACTCGGCGTGCACCGGCACCACCATGCGCGACTACCTGCGCGCGACCGACCTCACCCGGCTGCCCGAGGACCTGTGCCTCGAGTACGACGAGGTCCCCCCGATGGCGGACGCGATCCTGGTCTACGAGGGGACGCGGTGACGTCCGAGCCGGGCCCGGAGCCCCAGCGGCTGGCCGGCCGGGTGGCGGTGGTCACCGGCGCGTCCAGCGGCGTCGGCCGGGCGATCGCGCTGCGGCTGGCCGCCGAGGGCGCGATCGTGACCGCGGTCGGCCGCGACAAGACCCGGCTGGACGCCCTGCCGGCGGCCGCGGCCGCGGCCGCTCAGGCGATGCCGGTCGGCACGGGCGGTGGCCAGCTGAGCCCGGCGCAGGTCGACCTGACCGACGACGAGGCGCGCCGCGCGCTCGTCGCCGGCCTCCTCGCCGGGCCGAGGCCGGACATCCTGGTCCACAGCGCCGGCGGCTACGCGAGCGGGCCGCACGCGGAGGCCCCGGTCGAGGACCTCGACGCGCTGTACGCGGCCAACGTGCGCGCGCCCTACGCGCTCACCCAGGAGCTGCTGCCCGCCCTGTGCGCGGGCGGAGGCGACGTCGTGGTGGTGAACTCGTCCCAGGGCGTGCGGGCGGGCGCGAACGCCGGCCAGTTCGCCGCCACCCAGCACGCGATGCGGGCCATTACGGACAGCCTGCGCCAGGAGGTGAACGCGGACGGGATTCGGGTATRCGGCATCCATCTGGGCCGCACCGCGACCCCTCGGCAGGAGGCCATCTTCGCCAGGGAGGRCCGGCCGTACGCACCGGAGTTGTTGGTCCAGCCACAGGACGTCGCGGCGGTCGTGGCGGGGGTGCTGAGCCTGCCGCCCGGCGCCGAGGTGACTGAGATCCATCTGCGGCCGGCGAAGAAGAGCTACTGATGTCCCCGAAGTCGGACAACAGTAGAGTGACGTTGCCGACTTCGCCCACCGGCGCGGCCAGTGCGCGGTCCATGCGCCAACCATGGGCTGACGCGCCCACGCGTCCGGAAACCGAGGTGTGCGGTGATTCACCGGTGGTCCAACGAAGGGCCGCCAACGGCGGCGGCGGTGGAGGTCGACCGCATGGAGCGTCGGAGCGTAGATGGTGAGCGAAAGTTGCTCATAACATTCCTCTGTGAGCAGTATCCGCCCATTGTCTGGGATGGCGCGGGCATCTACACAGCTGTACTCGCGTCGGCACTCGCCTCTCTCGGTCACGACGTTCATGTCATCTGCGCCCAGGGGCACCGGGTGGTCGACGAGGTGGTGGAGGGCGTCCACGTCCACCGCCGGCCGCTTCTGCGCGTCCCGGTCAGCCGAGCGCTCGGCAAGTACRCCCGCGTCCTGACCGGCCCGAACTACCCGCGTGACTCGATCTCACTGCGGCTGAGCCTGACCGTCTCGTACGCCGCCTACCTGCGCCAGACCGGCCTTCGGCCCGACGTGATCGAGACGCAGGACGGCGAGACCCGCGCGCTGATGCAGGTGGTCACCCGGTCCTGCCCGGTCGTCGTCCACATGCACGCGCCGACCATGCTGACGCTGCGGCTCGCGAGCCCGCACCTGTCCGTCCGCGGCCGGATCGCCGACCGCCTGGACAGGATCACCTCCGATCACGCGGCCGTGGTGACCTCACCCTCCCAGCTGCTGGTCGACACCGTCCGCCCGTACGGCTGGCTGCGCCGCCAGGACGTGACGATCGTGCCGAACCCGTTCGACGCGAGCCCCTGGGCGAACGTGCCGGACGTGGGCCGCACCGGTCCCGTCGTCGCCACGGTCGGCCGGCTCGAGCCGAACAAGGGTGTGGACATCCTGCTCGACGCGCTCGCCATGCTCGCCGCCCGGGACATCGACGCGAAGCTGATCCTCGCCGGCAGCTCGTCCGGCGAAATCGACGGTGTGCCCACCGGGCGCTGGCTGGAGCGACGGGCGCACGAGCTGAACGTGCCCGTCGTGTTCACCGGCCATGTCGGGCAGCGCGAGCTCGCCGACGTCTACGGACAGGCCCGGGTGGTGGCGGTGCCGAGCCGGTTCGAGAGCTTCTCCATCGCGGCGGTCGAGGGCATGGCCGCCGGCCGCCCGGTCGTGACCACCAGCCGGACCGGCATCGCGCCGTTCGTGGAGGAGTGGCGCGCCGGCGACGTCGTCCCGCCGGAGGTCCCGAAGGCGCTCGCCGACGCGCTCGCGCCCTACCTGACCGACCCGGCGCTGGCCAGGACCGTGGGGGCGAACGGCCGCGCCGGCGCCGCCCGTCTCGATCCTCTCCAGATCGCCCGTGACCGGGAGAAGGTCTACCAGGAGGCGGTCGCCCGCTTCCAGCAGGACAAGTCCTCCTCGACCTCCAAGCACTGAACCCGGCTGGCCGACGCCGGGCCTGGCTTGGGGCCGGCCAGCCGGCCCGGGCGAAGCCGGCCGCGCGGCCGGCGATGGGATCGGCGGCCGCGGCCGGCGGCGAGGTCGGCCGGCCGCTGTCGCGGGAGGAGGCCCGCGTCGCCTCGCTAGTCGCCGGGCGTGAAGTTCAGGTGTGAGAGGGCGCCGGATTCCAGGTAGAGCTCGAAGGGGCTGCGCGTGGCCGCGAGAAGCGACCTGGGCAGAGTGGCCCCGCCCGCGCGCGAGCCGCTGACCTGGCTGCTGTGCGCGGCGAGCGCGTACGCCTGGCGCGAGCGGTAGCCCTTCGCGCCGACCAGCAGCGGGCGTACCTCGCGGATCCGGTCCATCGGGTCACGCAGCATGCGCCGAGGGGTGTAGCCCTCCGTGCCGTAGCCACGCGTCCA
Source organism: Pseudofrankia asymbiotica (assembly GCF_001983105.1). GTDB lineage: Bacteria > Actinomycetota > Actinomycetes > Frankiales > Frankiaceae > Pseudofrankia > Pseudofrankia asymbiotica. Next base: position 130,399 of record NZ_MOMC01000003.1, read on the forward strand.
GGGCCAGTGCGTCCACAGCCAGACGCCGTACTCGAGAACCTGGCCGCTGAACCCGGTCCTCTTCACGGCCTCGACCGCGGCGGCGTTCGTCGCGTCGTGGTCGGGGTGGCCCTCGCAGGACGTCGGGATGAGCAGCTGCTCCGGCTCCAGCTCCTTGATCAGCTCCGCGAGCCGCTCGGCGACCTCCTCGACATGCTCGCCGACCAAGGTGTCGGGCACGTCGAGGAAGCGGATGTCCGCCGCGCGCAGCCCGAGCCTGGTCCCGGCCCGGCGGGCCTCCTCCTTGCGCAGCGCGATGAGCTCGGCTGGCGGGAGGTACGCCGGCTCGGCCGCCGCGCCGTCACTGACGATCACGACGGTGACCTGGGTGCCGGCCTCACGCTTGCGCATGATCGAGACCCCGCATCCCAGCGTCTCGTCGTCCGGATGCGGGGCGACCACCAGGCACGAGGCGCGCGTCATCGCCCGGGTGATGTCCCGGCCGCGGCGCATCCACGCCCGCCGGTAGGCCGTGCGTGCGGGCAGCAGCGCCCCCTCGCGCAGCGCGGCCGGCCGAACCGCGGCCGTGCCTCGCCGGGCCGCCGCGGTCACGCGGCTCACCGTGCCGGCGTCGCCGGGCGGTGCTTCCGCGGAAGCGCCGGGCGGCTGGGTGGAGCCCTCGACGCTGGCGGCCTGGACATCCCGGCCAGGAGCCCCCGCGGCCCCGAGACTGCTCGCCCCGTCCATCACCACACCTCCTGGCGCATATGTGGATGGTCGTCAGCGTACCGAACGAGCATCCCGCTCCCCCGACCGGCCCGCGGACTGGCTGGTCAGGGCATTCCGCTCTCGCTCGGCCAGCCTAGGCGTGTGCGACGAAGTTGAACCGGCGGCCGGCCTCGAACATCCGCCGGAACTGGGAACGGGTGTACGGGCCTTCGCCGGTCATGTCGTAGATGCGCAGGCCGACGTCCCCGTCGAGGAGGTCGTACATCTGGTCGGGCGTCGTGCCGTACTCGCGGGCGGCCGAGCCGAACTCGAACACGACATGCGGCCGGGACCGGGTCAGCATCTTCAGACCGCCCTTCAGCACCGCGTGCTCGCCGCCCTCGACGTCGATCTTGAGGAGGGTGATCAGATGGTCGGCGGRCACGGTCTCGTCGAGGGTCTCGACGTCCACCTGGATCTGCTCGACCTCCTCCGTCCCCTCCGGCAGCCGCTCGCGCAGCCCGCTGTAGGCCGGACGGCTGCGCACGTACGCGAACGAGCTGGTGCCGGCCTCGTCGGACAGCGCCGCGCGGCGCACGACGACGGACGGGAAGTCGGCGCGCAGGCCCTCGTAGAAGTCCGGAATCGGCTCGTACGCGATGTGCTGACCGCGTGGCGCGTTGTGCACCATCACCCGCAGGACGTCGCCGCGGTGCGCGCCGACGTCGATGCAGTTGGCGTCCGCATGCAGCACGAAGGAAAGCAACAACGCGAGGTTCTTGTCGTCCTCCGCGTTTCGGCGCGCGGTGGGCAGGACATTCCGACGTACCACCTTGAGCGCGGGGCCAAGGCCGAGATCGTTCACCACTCGTCTGGCACTGCCCAGGTGTCGGTTGATCTGCTCCCCCATGATTCCGGGCCCTCCAGGTCTGACCGATATGACCAGGCATCGAGCGCCCGCGGGGCCACGAAGGTACCGATCTCAGTACTCTGCCGACTTGATGGTTCAAGCGCTGTCGACACAATCGGCGCACCCATGACCCAGCTGGCACACACGGGGAGGACGTTATCGTTACGGGAGAGATCCCGACATAGCGGGTCGTTCGGACTGGGCCGCCCGACGCTCACGCGCACGGTGCGTGAGCGTCGGCGGCTCGACCGCGGGTGGGCTCCGTCAGAAACCCCAGGTCACGAACTCGGAAAAACCCGGTCAGCCCGCGCCGAAGAGCTGCTGGTAACGCTTCGCAGACTTCGGGTTCAGTACCGGGTTGAGCAGCGCCGAGTGGACGTTGTCGCGCTCGGAGTTGTTCCAGTAGGACTCATAGGCGAGGACATCGGCATTTGCCCGAAATGTCTCGTACATCTTCTCGATGAAGAAGGGGTTGTCACCGCCGCCCTCGCTGGTGCTCACGACCCCCCACTCGGGCACGGAGAACTTCTTGCCGTGCGCGCGGGCCTCCTTGACGATGTTGCACAGGCCCGACGGGTTGTCGCAGAGGTCGTCCCAGATCTTCTCCGTGGGCGCCGGCGGGGACATGTCGTAGTAGTCGACCCYGATGATGTCGACGTAGTCGTCGCCGGGGTAGGCGGCCCAGACGTCGGTCCCGTCCGGCAACGTGTCGCGGTGCATGCTCATGGTCCAGTCGATCTTGACCTGGGGAGCGGTCGAGCGCAGCGCGGTCACCTCGTGCTGGTAGCAGGTCTTCCAGACCTCGACGTCGCGCGGGTACCAGTTGAACCAGTCGCCGTTGAACTCCCAGCCGAGCCGGACGATCGCGTCGGGCCGGCCGTACTTCTGCAGGTTCTGGCCGAGCTGAGCGAAGTACTGGTCGTAGGCGCCCGCGGCGCAGTCGTTCTCGTTCGCGCCGTCGACCGGCGTGCCGGTGCTCTCGTCAACCGGCCACAGCGGCACGGCGACCGAGATCTGGCCCGGCCACTTGTCCTTGGTGTACGCGTCCAGCGGCCAGTGCGGCGAGACCACGCTGCCCCAGCTGTCGCGCGTCACGAACATCATCGCCAGGTCGACGGGCCGCCCGGTCCACTGCGCCCACTGCCTGATGTCCGCCGGGTAGTTGGCGTTCGCGCCGGACGTCCAGCGCACGCCCAGGCCACCGAGCGACGCGATGGCGGGGCTGGGCTTGTCAGGCTTGTCCTTGTCCGAGCCCGAACACGCGGAGAGCCCCGCCACGGCGACCAGCAAGGCCGTGAGCACCACCCCCGCCCTGAGGGTCCGACCACGCGCCCGACGGCGCCCGGCCCCGCCAGCGGGCGGTCTCTCGCTGGCCGCGACCGCCGCGACCGCCGCGGACCGCCCCCCCGACGCCTGACCTGTGTCATGGCGCTCGCCCACGCGTTACCCCTTCACGACGGCAATGCCGCTCGGCAGCCCCCAGGACGCGTCGCGACTTCCACGCCGACGAGCCGGGCATCACAAGGACGCCAGGCCACCGGCAACCCTTACCTTACGTAAGCCTTGCTGACCTGGGTACCTATCTATCACCCAGACCTGACGATGCCCGCCCACCACTCGGTTCCCAACGGAGCGCATCCGTTGTGGGCGGCGCCCCCGCCGCCGGGCCACGGGCCAAGACGGCATAGAGTGAACTGCTTGATGGCGTCGATGCTCGTATTTGTGATGTCTGTCCGGGCAGTAGCCTGGGCGCCACCGTATGGGCCGAAACGCCCACTCAGCGCACCGTAAGTCGCCCGACAGCCGTGGACGCGGCCGCAACGTAGACGCCGCGGCAGCGGCCAGCACCGAGCCGGCCGCGCGGCGGCCGCAAGCGATGGAGTGGTAGTGGCAGACCGCGCAGGGTCGACAGGAGACGGYCGGACATGGTGACGACGCTGACCACCCGGATCCCGCGGACCTGGGTGATCCCGACTCCCGACGCGGCGCAGCGCGAGGCCGAGGCGGACCGGGCGACTCTCCGCGTCCTGACGATCCTGATGTTCTGCGAGCTTTTCCTGCAGCGGATCTCGATCCCCGTCGGGGGAACCGGCGTCTCCGTGGTGCTGCCGATAGTCCTGTTCGGCGTGCTGCTGCTGGTGGCCCGAGGCGGCCTGCGCGTTCACCTGGTTCGCACCCGGGCCTACCTGATCGCCATGGCGGCCTGCTGCACCGTCGCGTTCTTCGCGTTCGCACGTGGCGAGGACAACGTCTCGTTGAACTCGCTGTTGCTTCTGGTGGTCGTCTACCTGCCGTTCTGCCTGGGACTGTCACGCGCGCACAGCAAGGTACTCCTGCCCCGGCTGCTCGACCGGTTCGTCATCATGACCTCCGTGTTCGCCGGCCTCGCGCTGCTGCAGTTCGGGCTCCAGCTGGCCGGCTGGCAGTACTCGGACATCCTCGCCGACATCGTGCCGTCGCAGTTCCTGGCGCAGGACTTCAACACCTCGTATCCCGTGCAGTACGGCTCCACGCTCTACAAGTCGAACGCCTTCCTCGGGCTGGAGGCGTCGTACACCTCGCAGTTCCTGGCCATKGGCCTCGTCGTCGGAGTGCTGCGCAAGATGCGCTGGTGGCGGTACCCGCTGTACCTGCTGGCCATCCTCACCACCGTGTCGGGTACCGGCGTCCTGCTCCTCGGGGTGGCCGGCGTGCTGCTCGCGGTCCACAAGGGCGTCAGGTTCACCGTCACGGCGCTGGCCATCGTGGGGGTGATCGTCGGGGTGCTGTCCTTCACGCCGGCCGCCGACATCTTCGCCTCCCGGGCCACCGAGACCTCCTCCAGCCAGTCCAGCGGCAGCCTCAGGTTCGTCCAGCCGTACACCCGGACATGGGACGATCTCTCCCAGCATGCGGGCAAGGCTCTGGTGGGCCATGGGCCCGGCTGGTCCGACCGTGACTCGGCCGCCTTCTTCTCCAGGACCGGGCTGCCGCTGAACTACGCGCTCGTGCCCAAGCTGATCCTCGAGTACGGGCTGATCGGCGGCATCGCCTTCCTCATCTTCCTCCTCACCGCGTTCGTCCGTGGCTCGCCGTCGTTCGTCATGTCCGGTGCCCTGATGTTCTTCTACTTCGTGCTGTCGAGCAGCCTGCTCAGCCCGGTCGTCGGCTACCTCGTCCTCCTGCTGCTGAGCTGGTTCTGCGAGGACCTGCATCCGCTGGTGGCCCGCAAACCCGCCTATCGACGAGCCGTGATCCCCACGCAGCGGAGCTTCGCCGAGCAGCACTGACGCGCGTTCCTCCGGCTGGCCCCCGCCCACGCGGCGCGGCCCTTGAGCCCCTTCAGGCCCTGGCCTGAAGGGGCTCACTCGTCTTCGCGGGCAGCCCCCGCGAAAGAGATGTGGGCGGAAGGGACAGCCAGCGAGACTCCGCGGGGCCGCACAGTCCGCGTGGTCCGCAGGCATGCCCCCCCGCGGCCCCGAGCCCCAGGCCCCGGGCCCGGCGGTCAGACGGGCTGAAGCGCATGGCCGATGCCGGGGCGCCGCGGAACGAACGCACGTCCGCGTTTCCGTGGCTCGCGCGTCCTCGAGCCCGGCCTCGGCCGTCGCACCCGAGCCCGTGGCCCGTGGCCAGTGGCCAGCCTCGCTACAGGTGCCGTCACCACATGGCCGTCCCAGGACCCTGACGGGACCCTGACACGAAAGAAAAGCCCGGCTCCAGAGGACGTCTCGTCCTCCGGAGCCGGGCTTGGACCCGGGTCCTGGTTCCTAGTACTTGCTGCCGCCGCCGGGGCGGGCGTAGCGGTCGGTGGCCTCGGGATCGCCACCGCCATCGACGAGATCCCGGTCCATGGCGCCGCCGACGGTCAGGCGACCGCCGCCTCGGGCCTCCGACGCTATCGACGAGGGCCGAAAGCCGCCCCTCTCAGCGTGGATGATGCCGACGATCCGCTCGGCGAGCGCCGGCCAGTCCCGCGGGACCGACGCGAGCTCGTCGGTACGGGTGACCGGCGAGGTGATGACGACGACGGCGTCGGCCTGGAGCGCCGACGCGGCGGTCATCGGCAGGTCCGTCAGCGGCGGCGTCAGCAGCAGCACCAGGTCCACCACCGGGGCGCGGTCGGCGAGGATCGGCGCGAGCCCGCCCGGCCGGGACGCCCGCGACGGCGAGACGCGGTTGTAGAGGACGTGGCCACGGCCGCTGCCGGAGGAACGGGCGAGGCAGGTCGGCTCGTGCGCCCACCGGGGCAGTTCCCCGGAGGTCGCCCGCGGCAGCCGCTCCAGCATGGCGCGGACCTCGGAGCTGGGCGAGGCGTCCAGGACGAGCACGACCCCCTGGTCGTCGGACCAGCTGGCGGCGACGCCGGCGACCGTCTCGGCGGTCAGGTCCCCGGTGGCCGCCGGGGTAAGGGCCACGACCTTGACCGTGGGCGAGAGCACCGCCGCCATCGCGGAGACGATCGTGTCGATGCTCGGCGTGACCCCGGAACCGCCGACGATCAGCGGGGCGCCGAGGGAGTCGGCCGCCGCCCGGCCGTCCAGCACGGTGGGCCGGCGCAGGTAGCGAACCCAGATGACGGCGACGGCGACGAAGAGCCCGATCAGCGCGGCGATCAGGACGCTGGTGAACGGCTTGGGCGCGATCTGGCCCGCCTCCTGCGGGTCCTCGGCGAACCCGACGGGGGACGCCGCGACGGCCTGTGCCACCTTCGCGTCGGTAAGCTTCTTGGCCAACCCGTCCACCGTGGTGCTGAGAATGGTGTAGTTCGGGCTTTGCGAGCTGCTGGCCAAGAGCTGCGTCCGTGCGTCGCTCCATGCCTTCTGGAGCGCGTCGACGGTCGCCTKGTCACCGCCGTTGTACTTCAGCACCTGGGTCTTGTAGACGTCTCTGGTGGTGCTGACCAGTCTGTCGGCCCGGACCTGGCTGTCGGCTAGGGCAGTGATCGTGAAGTAGTAGCCGGAGTCGGCGGGGAGCGCGGAGACGTGCGCGGAGACGTAGCCGGGAGTCTGTTTCAGCAGCGTCGCGACCTCCTTCTCCGCCTGCGTCGACGTGGCCAGCTCCGCCTGCGTCTGCACCACCCGGCTGAGGTCGATGTTGCTGCCCGAGTCGGTCACGTTGGTAGAGAGGAAGATCCGGCCGGTCGACTTGTAGGTCGGTGTGACCGCCATGCTGGAGATCAGGCCCAGCGCCCCCGCGACGACCACGGCGATCACGATGTGGAACCAGCGGCGCCCTAGGACCCGCAGCAGTGACAACGCCGGCGCGTTCCCGCCGTCACCCGTCTGAGAACCAGCTGAGCTCACCGCTCCGCCTCACTTCCACTTGACGCGGTCGAGTTCCGCGATCCCGAGGGAGCCACCGAGAGGCTCCACATTGGCGCGCTCTGGCACCTCACGACGGCAGATACCTCACGGCTGTGGGGTACCTCCACGACGACGAACACCTCACGACGGCAGTTCTCTAGACCTTGAGGCCCGGAATGTGAGCATAGCCCAGCCAGCCGGGGCACAAATCGCCAGGGCGGCAACGCCCCGTCAATCCCCGGGAGTTCGCGCGTGGACGCCGGCCTACTTCAACGTGGCGTGCATCCACTCCTCGACGGACCGCGCCTCCGTCTCCCAGTCGGTGCCCGGAGCGAGCTGCCCCTGCTCCATGTGGGTGGCCAGGTCCGGGTCCGGCGCTACCAGGACGCGCCGGCTGTGCTCGGGCCGCGCCAGCGCGACGGCGTTGAGCGTGCTGCGCACCCCGGTCAGGGCGACCCGGCGGGCGAGCCGCTTCACGGCCGGATGCTCCTGCGGGTCGTCGAGCGGCTCCCCGGCCAGTTCCGACAGTCCGAACGGCCGGTAGCCCTGGTAGGTGAGGCAGGTGGCGTGGTCGAAGGCCCCGCCGACGAACGGCGCCGACCGCAGCAGCCGCTCGTCCGCGACGACCGTGTGCACCCAGGCACCGAAGGTGCTCGTGGAGCTGACGGCCCGGTACCAGCGCGACCGGTCGATCGCGACGGCCTCGTCGTCGCCCTCGGCGCGGTAGAAGGCCGCGATCCTCGGGTGGCGGCGGGTCGAGCCGGGAGCGAACCGCAGCCGGCTGTAGACGGTGAAGTAGTCGGCCTCGGGCAGCTTGCCCGCGGCGGCCACGACGCCGGCGAGGGCGTCGGCGGCATAGAGGTAGTCGTCCTCGGCGAACCAGACGAGATCGTTCGGGTCCCAGCCGCGCTCGCGGGGCAGGCGAAGCACGAACCGATAGGACGAACGGTTGCTGCCACACCTGATCGGCAGCACCTCGCCCGCGCCCGACATCATCCCCAGCCGTTCCGGCGGGATCGGCCCGTCGTTCGCGAAGACCACCTGGGTCGGAATATCGACATTCTCCACCGCGCGCAACAACGAGGCCAACGCGAGAGTCTTGTTGTAAAAACTCGGCCGGTTCTTCGCATTCTCAGAACCGACCGATCGGCAGACGACGTACAGCCGCATGTGGCTCACTCCACGCTCTGGTGCTTCGATGCCGGCGCGCCGCGTCCCGGGCCGGAGCGCTGGTCCCGGTCCCGCTCGCCGCGCCGGTCCCGCCGGTCACTGTGCTCCAGCCGGTCGCTCACCTGATCCGGCTGGTTCCCTCCGGTCCCGGTGGCTCTGGCCCCTCGATCTCCGGGGGCGTTCGTCTCGTCCCACTCACGCTCGGCGTCCCTGGCCGCCCGTCTGAGCAGCCGGAACCAGGCCGGCACCATGACCCAGTTGGCCACGATGAAGCCGATCACCGCCCCGGTCCCGCCGCCGAGGTACACCCCGAGGAGCGGGTAGAGCAGCAGCTGGGGGGCCATTATGACGTTCAGGCGGAAGGTGTCCTTGGCGCGGCCCAGGGCGATGAGCATGCAGCTCACCCCGACCGTGGACGCGGCGCCCGCCTGCTGGATGATCGACAGGCCGAGCAGGTGGTGCGTGTTGGCCCAGGTGTCGCCGAGCAGATGCTCGCCGAGCGGTGTCCCGCCGAATTTGATCTGGCCGAAGACGAGGAAGACGAGGCCCCAGATGATGCCCAGGGTCGCCACGGCCGCCGACAGCAGGTAGGCCGCGCGTAGCCGGGCGGCGGCCGTCATGTCCTTGCGTTGGGCGAACTCGGGAATCGCCCAGCTGACGATGCCGATCGCGAAGATCGTCGTCGGGCCGAGCAGGGTCTGCACGCCGCGCAGCGCGCCGACCAGCTCGATCGTGCCGATCGCGCCGATCACCAGCAGGGTCGCGTTCAGCGCGCCCTGCACGGTGACGAACTCGGCCGCCAGGTAGCCGTTGATGTCCCGGTGCTCGCGGACCCAGTCCAGGGCGCGGCCCGGCGCCGGCCAGAACCCGGCCTGCACCACACCTATCAGGGCGGCCACGGCCGCGGCCGCGCCCCAGGCCAGCAGCATCGGCGAGGCGAGCGCGACATGCCGGGTGAGCAGCACGGCGACGCCGGCGATCTGGACCACACCCCAGACGGCGTCGTTGGCCGCCGCGGCCGCCGGGCGGCCCTGCGCGAAGAACACCTGCCGCCACAGGTCCTGCACGAGCAGGCCCGGGAGCACGACCGCGAGGGTCAGCAGCGCCGAGCCGACCGCGCCGCCCATCAGGGTGCCGACCACCGCGCAGCCAAGGCCGACACCCACCCCGAGCACGAGCGCCGAGCCGGTGGCCTTCGCGGCGGCGGCCGAGAACACCGACGCCGGGGCGCCGGCGTACCTGATGCTCAGCGGCTGGCCACCGGTGGACTTGGAGAAGCCGATCACGACGGCGAACACCGCGAACGCGACCGAGAAGGCGCCGAACTCCGCCGGGACCACCTCCCGCGCCACGACGAACATCAGGATCGAGTTGGTGCCACTGGAGATGAGCTGGTCGAGCAGCGTCCACAGCGCCCGGCCGCGGGTCGAGCCCTTGGGCGCGGTGGCCGCCTCGCCGTCGCGCGCCCAGGTCGCGGGCGCCGCCCTGCGCGGCTCCTCGACACGGTCCAGGTCACGCAGGCCCAGCTCGTCCGCGTCGTCCGCCGGCGGGCGGCGCCGGTACCCGGCCGGGTCGCGGTAGAGGAACTGGGTGCCGTCAGCGTCGCGGCCACCGTCAGTGCCGGGCCGGCCTCGCCCGTAGAGCCGCGCCGTGGCGTCGGACCGCCCGGCCGCGTCCTGCTCCTCCAGCCGGCGGCGCAGCGCCGTGAGGTCGATCGTCTGGGTGAAGCTGTTCATGAAGCTGCTCTGGAAGGGCTGCGGCAGGCCGCGGTCCTCCCGCGAGCGGGCGCGGGGCTGTTCGCCCTCCCGCGCTCTGCTGGCCCCTGGCTGGCGGTGAGGCTCCTGACCGTCCCGCGGGCGACCCGCGGCGGGTCCCGACGGCGGGCGTCCCGCGGCCGGTCCGGCCGGCGAGCCGGGCTCCCCCGGGCGCCCGCCCGGCCCCCGCGCTGGCCTGGGCACGAACGACTCGGCGGGCGGCGGCGCGGAGGTGGGCGCGCCGCGGCGTGGCGGGGCACCGTGATCGCCCCCGGGGCGCGGGACGCGGGTACGCTCCGCCCGCGCGTCGCCGCGGGAGATCACCTCGGTCCGCTCAGTGACGGCCGGTACGTCTGGACGCGCCCGGCCGGTCCGCTCGGTCGCGGCCGGTACGTCGGGACGCGCTCGGCCGGTCCGGTCCGGACGGTCCGGGCGGGCGGGGTGGTCCGGGCGGGCGGGGTGACGAGGAGGAGAAGGCTCGGGCGGGTCGACCTGGGCAGGCCGGCGTGGCTGGCCTGGTCGAGAGGGTCGGTCGGGCCGGCCGGCGCGCGGATCATCGCCGCGGGCGTCGTTCCCGCGGGCAGGCGGCGGCTCCACCGGGCCGGCGGGCGGCGGCGGGCGGTGCCCCGCATGGCGCCTGGGCGCCGCCGCTCCTGGCGGTTCCGCCTCGGGCGTCCGGGGACGGTCCGCGGGAGCGGCCCGCCGGGAGTCGTCCGGCGGGGGGCGCCGGGACCGCTCCCGGTCGTCCTCGATGTCCAGGTCGGTCACGGGAAGGCACCGCGCACGGCGACAACCGGCCGGAGCGCGGGTGCCTTCGCCTTCGCCGACGCCTGGCCACGGGGGTGGAGGCCTTCCCCGGGCCAGCGCCACGGGCCCTCGGCGGGCCGCTCCTCGAGGCCGGCGAACACGGCGGCCCGCCTCGTCGTCCTCATCCGTGGCCTACAGGACGACCGGGCGCGGCACGGGGACGATGAACTTGCCGCCGCGCGCCGCGTACTCGGCCTGCTGCGCCATGATCTCGTTCTTCACGTTCCAGGCGAGCAGGAGCAGGTAGTCGGGCTGCCGCTCCTGGAGCGCCTCGGCCGGCAGGATCGGCAGCCGGGCGCCCGGCATGTACTTGCCCTGCTTGTGCACGTTGCGGTCGACCACGAAGTCGATCAGCTCGGTGTTGATGCCGGTCGAGTTGAGCAGCGTGGCGCCCTTCGCGGCGGCGCCGTAGGCCGCGATCGTCTTGCCCTGCGCCTTCAGGTCCGTCAGCAGCGCGCGCAGCTCACCCTGCAGCTCGCTGACCTCGGCACCGAAGCTGCCGTAGCGCTCGAACGAGTCCAGCCCCGCGGCGCGTTCCGCGGCCAGCACCCGCGCCACCGAGTCGTCCGGCGCCGCGGCGCCCGCCCGCCCCATCCGCCAGCGCAGCGTCCCGCCGTGCAGCTCGGGGAACTCGGTGACGCCGACGAGCTCGAGGCCGTGGCGGCGCATCAGCGCCTCGACCGCGATCGTCGAGAAGTAGCAGAAGTGCTCGTGGTAGACGGTGTCGAACTCGTTGTGCGCGAGCAGTGCGCCCACGCCGGGGTTCTCCACGCTGACGACGCCGTCGTCCTTGAGCAGGAGCGAGAATCCCTCGACGAAGCTGTTCAGGTCCGGCACGTGCGCCATCACGTTGTTCGCGATGATCACATCGGCGCGCAGGCCCTCGTCGACGAGGCGCTGGGCGAGCTCGGCGCCGAAGAACTCCTCGCGCGTCGGCACGCCGATCTCCCGGGCCGCCGCCGCCGGGCCTGGCGTCGGCTCGACGCCGAGCACCGGGATTCCACGCTCGACGAACGCCTTGAGCAGGTAGCCGTCGTTGCTCGCGACCTCGACCACCAGGCTGTCGGGGCCGAGGTTGCGGCTCTCGATCAGGTCGATGACGTGCTTCTCGGCGTGCCGGACGAGCATGTCGGAGAACGACGAGAAGTACGGATAGTCCTCGTCGAAGATCTGGTCGGCCGGCAGCACATGGGTGAGCTGGACAAGCGCGCAGCTCTCACAGAAGCCGACCTCGAGCGGGAAGCTCGGGTCGACGGCGTCCAGCGCGTCCGCGCGGACCAGCCGATTGGCGATCGGCGTCGCGCCCAGCGACAGGAACGGCCTCGGCCGCTCGCCCCCGCACGACCGGCACGACGTCACCTCGGTGGCCAGGCTCATCGGGGGCCTCCGGTCGCGCGACGGAGAGTCATGATCGCACAACCTTCGGCCGTGGCCGCTTCCCCTGCCATGCGTTCCCCTGCCTTGTGGATCCGGCCCGGTGGCCGGGCCGGACATACGGTCTCGCTGCTCGTCGTCGTGCGGCTCGACGCCAGCCGGAGCTGGTGTGTGAGCCTTATGGTCCCCATGCCCGGTGAGCGGGGCGACGCACCTGCCAGATATCCGACCAGACAGATGTGACGATCCCGCTAACTGACGGGCACAGGCAGCCAGCCATGCACATCAGCCACGCGTGTGGTCTGGACCCGCTCGCGCCGTCATGGTATCGCCCGCCTCGCGCTGGCCTGGGAAGGCACATGCCGGGGCACGCGGTCGAATCGCCCGGCGCGAGCCGCGACGAGGCGCCTACGCCCGCCCGACGCCCACTCCCGGCTGGGTGGCGTCACCCGTCAGCAAGGGCCACGCGCGGTCCTTGTCCGAGATCACGGCGACGGGCAGCGGCCAGTCGATGCCGAGCGCGGGATCGTCGTGTCGCAGACCCCGGTCGTGCCCTGGCTGGAACGGCACGTTCATCTGGTACGTGGCCTCGGTGTCGTCCGTCAGGGTCTGGTAACCGTGCGCGAGGCCCGCGTCGATGAACAGCGCGCGCCGGTTGTCCGCCGTCAGCTCAACGGCGACATGGCGCAGCCAGGTCGGCGAGCCCGGCCGGGTGTCGACAATCACATCGAGCAGCGCGCCCCTGGTCACCCGGACCAGCTTCGTCTCGCGCACCGGCTCGCCAGCCCAGTGCATGCCACGGACCGTACCGGCGCGCCGGTTGTAGGCGACGCTGCACTGGGCGACGTCGACCGCGAGCCCGGCGGCGGCGAACTCATCCCGGCAGAACGTCCGGGCGAACAGGCCGCGTTCGTCGGTGAACGCCTCGACGTCGACGACGAACACCCCGTCGATCTCAGTCGGCGTAATGATCATGATTTAGTAGGTCCAGAAGAGGTCGGCGTCGAGCTGCTTGGTGGCGATGAGGTACTGCAGCTGCTTGAGCCGGGTGTGGCCGCGGCCGGTGAACGTCGCCTCGTCGAGGTCGATCCTCGAGAACACGTCATGCAGCTGCTGGGCGCCGCGCAGCGCGTTCCAGTCGCACGAGAAGCCGGGCAGCTGGTCATGGATCTTGTCGAAGTTCACCCGGTAGCTGCGGTTGTCCCCGCCGCTGTCACCGAAGCTGAGCTTGCAGCCGGTGAACACCGTCGCCACGGCGTCGGCGATCTCCCTGACCTGGTAGTTCTGCGAGCTGTCGYCCACGTTGAAGACCGCGTTGTGCACGGCGTCGCGCGGGGCGTCGAGCACGCACCTGATCGCCTTGGCGATGTCCAGGCCGTGGACCAGCGGCCGCCACGGGGTGCCGTCGGAGGTCATCGCGATCTCGCCTGTCGTCCAGGCGASAYCGGAGAGGTTGTTCAGCACGATGTCGAACCGCATCCGCGGCGAGGCGCCGTAGGCGGTGGCGTTGCGTAGGAAGGTCGGCGAGAAGGTGTCGTCCGCCAGCGGGGTGACGTCGCGCTCGACCAGCACCTTGCACTCGGCGTACGGCGTCTGCGGGTTCACCTCGGACTTCTCGGTGACGTCCTCGCCGGTGGCGACGCCGTAGACGCTGCACGAGGACATGTACACGAAGCGCTCGACGCCGGCCTGCTTGGCCAGCGTCGCCAGGCGCACCGAGCCCTGGTGGTTCACCTTGTAGGTGACGTCGGGCGCCAGCGCGCCGAGCGGGTCGTTGGACAGCTCGGCCATGTGCACGACCGCGTCCACCCCGGCGAAGTCGTCGACGGTGAGGCTGCGCAGGTCCTTGTCCAGGGTGAGCGCGGTCCGGTCGGTGCCCCGGTAGAGCCAGCCGTACTTGTAGTAGCCGGTGTCGACACCGATGACGTCGTGGCCGGCGCGAAGCAGCTCGGGCGCCAGCAGGTTGCCGAGGTATCCCTCCGTGCCCGTGACGAGCACCTTCATGCGCGAGTCCTCCCGCTACTCCAGGGCGCCGCGGCTCGTGACCCGCCAGCCGCGCGGCCGGGTGACCACGGCCCTCTGGTCCGCTTTTCCCATCGACCGGATGCCCGGACACGCACCATCGCGGTCGCGCGCCGCTGGCTCAGGGCAGGGCCGATGCTCCGCTCAGAACGGTACCGACCACCGGCCCGGCCATCGCGACCGCCGCCCCGAAACGGGGCACAGGTCGCGAGGCCATCACGCTGCGCGGGCACCGACAGCCGCCCGTGTCCCACGCCGCTCGGCTCAGGAGAACCGGACCACGCGCCACTCGCGGCGGCCGCGGCGGACGAGGATCACCGAGCCGTGCAGCAGGTCGGTCGTGACGACCGTCGCCGCGCTGTCGGTCACCTTGGTGCCGTTGAGGAGGACGGCGCCGTTACCCACGTGCTCGCGAGCGTCTCGCTTGCTGCTCGCGAGACCGACGGCGATCAGCAGGTCGACGACCGGCCAGCCGTCACCCTCGAGCCTGGAAGCCGGCTCGGTGACGCTGGGCACGTCGGCGAACACGTCATCGAGCATCTCCGCGCCGATGGCGCGCACGTCGCCCCGGAACAGCGCCTCCGAGGCCGCCTCGGCCGCCTCCATCGCCGCCTCGCCATGCACCAGCGTCGTCATCTCGCGGGCCAGGTGACGCTGCAGCGCCCGGCGCGCGGGGGTCTCCGCGTGCTGGGCGAACAGCTTCTCCAGCGGCTCCCGCTCGGTGAGCGAGAAGAACAGCGCGAACCGGCGGGCGTCCTCGTCCGAGAGATTGATCACAAACTGGTAGAACGTGTACGGCGACGTGCGGTCGCCGGAGATCCAGACCGCGCCCTGCTCGGACTTGCCGAACTTGGTGCCGTCAGAACGCAGCAGCAGCGGGCAGGTGACGCCGTACACCGGGGTACGCAGCACGCGGCGCACGTAGTCGATGCCGGCCACGATGTTGCCCCACTGGTCGGACGCGCCCATCTGCAGCGTGACCCCGTGGTCCTCGCACAGCCGGCGGAAGTCGTACGCCTGTAGCAGCGCGTAGCTGAACTCGGTGTAGGACAGGCCGACGTTCGGGTCCTCCAGCCGGCGGCGGACCGTGTCCCGCCTGGTCATCTCGCCGACCGGGAAGTGCTTGCCGACGTCCCGCAGGAACTCGACCATGCCGAGCCGGCCGAGCCAGGCCGCGTTGTCGACGAACTGCGGCATCTGCTCCGGCTCGAGGGCGCGCGCGAAGATTTCGCGCATCAGCTCCTGATGAAGCGCCACGTTCGCGGCGACGTCCTCGGCGGACAGCAGTGTGCGTTCGACGGATTTCCCGGACGGGTCACCGATGAGGCCGGTACCGCCGCCGAAGAGCACCACCGGCGCCACGCCGGCCCGCGCGGCCCGGATCAGCAGCGTCATCGGCAACAGGTTGCCGATCGTCAGCGACGGCGCCGTCGGGTCGAAGCCGATGTAGACGCGTCGCGCACCGCTGTCGAGATGTTCCCGCAGCTCAGCGGGATCGGTGCTGTCGTGGATCAGCCCACGCCAGGACAGCTCATCCAGTAGTGATCCTGGGGACGACGGCCGCCGGACGTGCGAAGAAGAAGCATTTTCGCACGCCTTTTGGCCATCCAGCGCGCTCGTCATTCCCCCATGCTACCGAGCCACCACCGGCAAGATCACCGCGTCAGGGCCAGGCCGGCCCGCCGGGCGGGACCGGCGCCCCGCGGCGGCGCGACGCCGTTCTGGCCACGAAGGCGGCGATGCCGGCCGCGATGCCGGCGAGCACCGCGGCGGCGAGGCCGCCCACCCAGGCCAGGACTCCGGGAGCCGTCTCCCCGCCCGCCGCGGCCACGTCCGGAGGAACGCCGGCCGGGGCGCCGGGGGCCGGCGGCGTGGGTTCCGCGGCGCCGGTCCGGCCCTCGCCGGCCGTGCCGGCACCAGCGCCCAGCAGAGCGTCCTCGTCGGTATCCAGGGAACCAGGCTCGGGCGGCGACGGCGTGACCAGCAGCGGGTTGCTGGCGACGGGGAGCGGCACCGCGCGCAGCGCGGCCACCGGGTCGACGACGCCGTACCCGAACCACTCGTCACGCCCCGACGGGCCGTTGTCGTCCGCGGTCCTGACCAGCAGGTCGATCACGCTCGGCGCGTTGAGCTCCGGATGCTCGGCCCTGACCAGCGCGACCACTCCGGCGACGATCGCGGTCGAGTTGCTGGTCCCGTCGGCTGTCTGGGCGCCGGTCGGGGACAGCGCCACCGGGACCGGCGCGCGGATGCTGGGTGCCGGCGCCGCCAGCACCGCCAGCGGGCCGCTCGCGGAGCCGTCCCAGAACTCGCCGCGCGGGTTCGAGCCGGTCACCGCGATGACGCCGGGGATGTTCGCCGGCGAGTTGATCGCGTGGTCGGCCGGGTCGTGGTCGTCGGACTCGACGTTGCCCGCCGCGGCGACCACGACGACGTCGCGCGCGAGGGCGTAGCGCACGGCCGTCCGCTCGCCAGAGTCTGGGGGGCCGGAGGAACCGAGCGAGAGGCTGATCACCTTGGCGCCCCGGTCCGCCGCCAGCCGGATCGACTCGGCCACCTCGTCCGAGTCCGTCTCGCGGCCGGTGGAGATCGGGAGGATCTTCGCGTCGGGTGCCACGCCGGCGAACCCGGTCGGCTGGCCGTCCGGCCCGACGGGGCGGGCGGCGACGATGCCGGCCATTGAGGTGCCGTGACCGTCCGGATCGTCGTCGCGCAGCCCGTCCGGCGCCGCGTCGTCACCGATGCCCGCGCCCGGCAGGAGCTGACCGGCGAGCGCGGGCACGGTCGGGTCGACGCCGCCGTCGATGATGGCCACCACGACGCCGGCACCGGTGGAGATCTGGTGCGCCTCGTCGAGCCGCAGCGCGGCCACGTACCACGGGCCGGCCCCGCGCTGCGAGGCCAGCGCGGCCCCGCCGAGCCCCGGGGCCAGCAGCAGCCCGCCGGCCAGCGCCGCCGCCAGCAGCCCCGGCAGGGCTACCCGCCGGGACCGGCCGCCAAGGGAGGGCCCGTCTGGCGCGGGGGACGCGAGGAGAGATGCGTGAGCCGGGGGCCGGCCTGGAGGCCACGTGGGCGCGGGTGACACGGGCGCGCCCCCTTCGGCTAGCGGCGACGGCGCACCGCGAGCCGCGGACACCTCCTGGATTCCGGCAGTTTTCCACAACGCGGGCACTCAGGAGACGACTGGTCTGGAAGGTGACATCCCGCCCGGCAACGGACCACCGAAGCTTCGCCATCAGAGCTCACGCGAACACTCGGAAGCGACGTCCCCGCCGGATGGGCGGAGCCGATCCGGCACCCAGATCCGGTGCCCGAGGGCCGCGCCGTGACGAGGCGCGACGTGATGTGACGTGACGTGACGTGACGTGACGTGACGAGGCGAGGCGAGGCGCTCCGCGCCCAGGCCTTAGGGCTTCGGCGGGCCGACCAGCAGGCCCTTGATGTACGCCGCGTGCTCCTGCGCGGTCGCGTCGCGGCCGCGGGCACGGGACAGCATGGTCCGGCCGGCGTACCCCGCGACCAGCAGGGAACGCATCGCGTTCACCCGGCCCGGGGCGTTGTGCTTGCGCATGTAGCGGATCATCGACGCGCCACGCATCTGCAGCATCCACGTCTTGGCCGCGCCGGACCCGCCGGCGCCGTGCGGGACCAGGAGGTCGGTGCGCAGCTTCTGGTGCAGCCCGGCCTCCCGGATCGCCCGACCGAGCGCCATGTCCTCGTTGTAGACGTAGAACGTCTCGTCGAAGGCACCCAGGTCGAGGAAGGTCTGCCGGCGCACGGCCATGCAGGCGCCGGTCAGCCAGTCGGGCTCCATCGCCTTGCCGGGGACGGGCTTCGCGAACAGCGCCGACGACGGCGCGAGCTTGTGAGCGCCGAGGACGTGCAGCAGCACCCTGCGTGGGGTGGGCTCCCAGCCGCCGTTGCCGAGCTCCGGCTTGCCGTCGAGCCCCTTCATCGTCGCCGCGCTGGTGACCAGGGTGGGGTCCACGCGCAGGTCACCCACCAGCGCCTCGATGATCTCGACGGTCGGCCGGCTGTCGGGGTTGCCAAGGATGACGTACTCGTAGGTCGACGACCTGATGCCCATGTTGGCGGCCTTGGCGAAGCCCTTGCCACCGCCGGAGTCGAGGTAGCGGCCGTTCGGCCGGTCCGCCACCAGCTCGTGGACCCGGTCGGCGCCCTTGGCGTTGTCGATGATGACGACCGGCATGTCCAGGGGGAGGCCGGCGAGCATCTGCTCGAGCTGCCCACGGCTGTGGAAGCTGACGATGACGACCTCGTACGCCCACCGTGGATCGGCCACGGGCTCAGTCTGCCAGGCCGCCTTGGCGAACCCGTCGACGGCCGGGCCGTGCTCGCCCTTGGCCGCCAGGTCGTCGCTGACCCATGACGGCCGCAGGCCCGGCTCATCGCCCGGCGTCTCCTGGTACCTCGCCGCCGCTGGTCTGGCCCCGGCGGCCCCGGCGGCCTCGGCGCCGTGATCTCCCGCGGTGGTCCACTGGTCGGTCACCGTCACAACTCCCTAGTGCGCCTTCTGGCCGCCTGTCCCGCCACCGGCCTACTGCGCCGGCCCGTAGGTCCGTGCCTGTCCCTGAGACTGCTGAGACTGCGTGGAACCAAAGCCATCCCCGTATTCGTCCTGTTCTATCGCCTTGGGGTCGTAGATCCGGCCGGATCCGAAGCCCGGCGGCAGGAGGATCGGACCCGTCGCCGCCGCCTCGGGGCCGATGACCGGCTCGCCAGCGTCGAGGGCGCCTCGAGCGGCGGGCGCGGCGCCGCCTCCCGGCGCGGGCCGTTCGCCCGGCGTGGTCAGGGCCGGTGTCGCCGCCGGTGCCAGCCGCTCCGGCTTCGGCCAGACTGCCGGCCGGTCGTGCGCCAGGAAGCGGCGCACCCCGCCCAGCGCCACCGCCTGCAGGAAGAACACCTGCGCGGCGAGCCTCGTCGGGCCCGGTGGCGTCCTGCCCACCGCGAGCGCCCCGGCGCTGCCCGCGCCGACGAGGTTGCCAGCGAGGAAAAGCCGCGCGGCCCAGCTGTGCCGCGCCGCTGGCACGCTCATCGCGACCAGCGCGACGTGCGCCATCGGGCCGAACGACGAGCGCACCACCCGGTGCCCCCACAGCTGCGGGGTGACCAGCAGCGCGCCCGGCGTCATGGCCGCGCGCCGCCGCCACATCATGTCGAGGTTGCCGGCGACGATCCGCGTCCGCCGCTCCCATTCCTCGGCGTACGTCGGGCTCGACGTCTCGATCGAGTAGGCCTCGGGCTCGTAGATCACCCGCAGGCCGCTCTCGAGGACATCCAGGGCGAGCCAGGCGTCGTCGACCGCGGTGTCCCCTGGCAGCTGACGGAACGCCTCCCGGCGGAACGCCAGGAACTCGCCGACGACCCCGATCGTCGCGCCCGTCGCCGACTCACAGCGCTTGAGCCAGGACTCGAACTTCCAGTAGAAGCCCTGCGCTCCCTGCGGGTCGTCGACCTGCTTCTCGCCGGCGACGGCGCCCACGGTCGGGTCGCCGAAGTGCCGCATGCCGGCGCGCATCGCCCCGGGCGCGAGCGACGCGTTGGCGTCGGTGAGCAGCACGATGTCGTTGGTGGCCGCCGAGACGCCGCGGTTGACGGCGCGCGCCTTGCCCAGCCGCTCGCCGGAGGAGAGGACCCGCACCCCGGCGCGGCGCGCGGCGGTCGCGGTGTCCTCGTCGTCGGCGACTACGATGATCTCCATCGGGCCGGGGTAGTCGGCGGCCAGCAGCTCGTCGAGCTTGGTGCCGATGACCGCGGCCTCTCGGTAGGCCGCGACGACGACACTCACCGATGGCCATTCGTCCGGATCCGTCGGCGTCACCGGGGTAAGGCCCCGGCTTTTCAGCCCGATATAGACCGGATACAGAACGTGACCATAGAGGGTGGTCACCCCGAGAAGGGCGACGGTGGCGCCACGGCCGAGGGCCCGCACTCCTGCCATGACAAGTAACCGTAGCTGCCTTGGGTTACCAGGGATCGATGGGGGCGTCGCGCGTCGCGCCGCATACGGACAGATGTGTTTCGTGACACTCACGCCGGTCACCACGGCCCGACAACCGCCTGCGCGACCCTCGGCAAACGGCGAGATCATGACACTTCACCCAGCTCGCCCGCGCCCCACCTACAAGCGGCCATCTAGAACACTCCCAAAAGACAACAGACCGAGGAGGATGGGGCTGGCGGGTACCACCGGCCCGCGGGCTACAGTGAGCGCCGTGAGCGACGCCGAACGCTGGATCGTGGTCGTCGAGGAGCCGTTCCTGCCAGCCGACGCGGGTGGCCGGGTCGAGACCTTCGGCTTTCTGACCGCGGCCTCGAACGCGGGTATCCGCATGCAGCTGCTGGTTCCGACCCGAGACGAGCTCGACGTCGAGGCCTACGAGGCCGCCGTCCCCGGTGCCGCCGTCATCCGGCTGCCGCGGGACCCCAGCCCGTTGGCGCACCTGCGGGCGCAGCCGTACATGTACGCCTCCCGGCCGGTCGGGCCGCTGCGCAAGGCACTCCAGGCCACTCCGCCCCGAGCGGAAGCTGTGATCAGCTACAGCTACCGAGGGTCGCATCTCGGCGAGGAGATCGCCCGGATCTGGCGCCTCCCGCACCTCGTGCGGGCGCACAACATCGAGTCGGAGTTCTTCAAGGCCTTGGCGCGCAGCTCGTCCGGCCCACGCGCCGCCGCCTATGAGATGGAGTACCGCAAGCTCCAGCTGGCCGAGCGGACGCTGTACCACTCGCCACTGGTGACGGCGATCGGCGACATCTCGATCGAGGACCACCTGTGGCGCAGCGAGCGGGCCAGCGTGGCGACATTCCACCTGCCGCCGTTCATGCCGCTCGACGTGCTGACCCCGGGTGGCGTGTCCRCCGCCGCCGAAGCGGACGCGCCCCGACGGGCGCCCGCGACGCTGGTGTTCGTCGGCTCGCTCGACACGCCACCGAACATCGAGGCGTTGCACTGGTTCGTCGACAACTGCTGGGCCGCCATTCGGGCGCGCTACCCGGAGGCGGTGTTCCAGGTGGTGGGCCGCCGGCCGGAGCCTGGGCTCGCGGACTGGCTGGGCGGGATCGCCGGCGTCGAGCTCTATACCGACGTTCCGAGCACCGATGAGTACGTCTCGGGAGCGACGGTGTCCGTGAACCCGATGCGGTCCGGTTCCGGGGTGAACATCAAGGCCGTCGCGGCGATGRCTCTCGGCACGCCGGTGGTGAGCACCCGGACGSGCAGCCGGGGACTGAGCTGGGAGGCCGGCACCCATCTGTCCGTCGCCGACGAGCCGGCGTCGTTCGTCGACGCGGTCTGTCTCCTGCTGGCCGACCCTGAACGGGCGCGGCTGCTCGGCCGGTCCGGCCGCGCGTACGTGCTGCGCAACCTGGGCCACGAGGCCCTGCTGCGGCGCATGCGCGACCAACTGCCGGCCCATGCCGGGGCTTCGACGCCAAAGAGCTGAGCCCAGGGGTCCAAACCAGCACAGGGTCCAAGCCAGCCCAGGGGGGCCTAAGCCAGGGGGTGGAAGCGGTTCTGGGCGGGCTCCAGGCCCTCGCCCACCAGCGCCTCGACCGCGTCGGCGGCCCGGTCCACCAGGAACGGCACTTCCTTGCGCTCGGGCACGGCGAAGTCGCGCAGGACGAAGTCGGCCGGGTCCATCCGCCCCGGCGGGCGGCCGATGCCGAAGCGGACCCGCAGGTAGTCACGGGTCCCCAGCGACGAGGTGATGGACTTCAGCCCGTTGTGCCCGTTGTCACCGCCGCCGCGCTTGAGCCGCACCGCGCCGAACGGGATGTCGAGCTCGTCATGTACCACGATCAGCCGCGCCGGGTCGACCTTGAAGAACGCGCGCAACGCGGCGACCGGCGGCCCGGAGACGTTCATGTACGACCGGGTTCGCGCCAGCACGACGGCCTCGCCGCCGAGCCGGATCTGATCGGCGTCCGCGCGGGCCTTGTGGGAGCGCAGCCGGGCGCCGTGCCGCTCGGCGAGCATGTCGACGACCAGGTAGCCGGCGTTGTGCCGGGTGCTGGCGTACTCCGCGCCCGGATTGCCCAGCCCGACGACCAGCCAGGCCCCGCCGTCCTCGCCCGCCATCCCTTTTGCCCGCCGCTATCCGCCGTCGGGGCGCAGAGCGCACCCACGAACTTAGTACCAAGTAATACCGACTTGGACCAGGTAAGCCCGGGGCTGGGCGGCGTCAGCCGCCCAGCCCCGGGCGAGCCTAGGAAGCGGCGATGACCGTCGAGGGAGCCTCGACCGACTCGCCCTCCGCGGACTCGCCGAGCTCCGCGTCGTGCTGGGCCGCGGTCGGCTTGAGCAGCACCTGCACGACGACCATCTCGGCGTCGATCTCCAGGGTCACACCGTCTGGCAGGTCGAGCTGACCGGCGGAGATGCTCGAACCGGGCTCGAGGCCGGCGACGCTGACCTCCAGCGAGTCCGGGATCGAGGTCGCCGGCGCGCTCACCGACACGGTGTTGTTCTGGACGTCGATGATCGCGTCCGGGTGGGGGTCACCGACGACCAGGACCGGTACGTCGACCGTGACCTTCTCGCCGCGGCGGACGAGAACCAGGTCGACGTGCTCGAAGGTTCCCCTGATGGGGTGACGCTGGATGTCCTTCGGGAGCGCGAGCTCCGTGGCATCACCCAGGTCGAGAGTGAGCAGGACGTTGGTGCCCGCGTCGGTCTTGAACGCGTGCAGCAGCTCCCGGTGGGACAGCGCGACGTGGCGCGGCGGTTGGCCGTGACCGTACAGGACGGCCGGAACCTTGCCGGCCCGACGGGTGYGACGAGCGCCGCCCTTCCCGAATTCGGTGCGCGGCTCCGCGACGATGCGGACCTCGGACATGGCGGTGCTCTTCCTCTCACGACTGGCTCAGCTGCTGGCGGGGCCTGGACGACGACAGGATCTCGTGCCATGGGCAGAGCGTCTGTATGTCTGAGTCTGTTGTCTGGAAGCAGAKCCAGACTCAGACGCCGCCGTCGTCATCAGGATCGCGGCTCTTCACAGTACCCGACGCGTGTCTACCTCCCGTCTGTCCCCTCCCCACAACACCGTCGGCGATGCCGAGAGATTTCACCCGGCCCGGCGCGCCGCCCCGGCGCGGTCAGCGCCGGATAGGTTCTGCGGGGAAGGCAGGCCTCTCGGAAGGAGCCCCCGCTGTCCACCGAGCTGTCCCCCGGACCCACCGGACTCGCGCGAGCCGGTGCCGCTGTGACCGTCCGCGCGCCGGCCAAGGTCAACCTGCATCTCGGGGTCGGGCCGCGCCGCGCCGACGGGTACCACGAGGTCATCACCGCCCTGCAGGCCGTCTCGCTGTACGACGAGCTGACGGTGTCCACGCCGCCCGGCGCCCCGGGTGAGGCCCGCGGCCCTGAAGAGGCCTCGGCCGCGGCCGAGGGCACGCCGGCCGTCGCCGCGACCGTCGAGATCGCCGGCGAGGGAACCGCCGCGCCGGGCGGCGCCGGCGCGGCCGACGACGTGTCGGTGGTGCCCACCGACGCCGACAACCTGGCGGTCCGTGCGGCGCTGCTCGTCGCCGAGGCCGCCGGCATCCGCGGCGCACGGATCCATCTGGCGCTGGCGAAGGGCATCCCGGTCGCGGCGGGGATGGCCGGCGGCAGCGCGGACGCCGCCGCCGCGCTGGTCGCCTGCGACGCGCTGTGGGGAGCCGGACTGTCCGCCGGGACGCTGGCGCGGCTCGCCGCCCGCCTCGGCAGCGACGTCCCGTTCCCGCTGACCGGCGGCACGGCGCTCGGCCTCGGCCGCGGCGAGCGGCTTTCCCCGGTCGCGAGCGCCGGCGAGTACCACTGGGTCTTCGCGCTCGCCGACGGCGGCCTGTCGACACCCGCCGTCTACCGCGAGTTCGACCGGATCGACGACGGCCGCACGGAACCGACGCCGGCCGACGCGGTGCTCGCCGCGCTGACCACCGCGGACCCGGCCCAGCTTGGGGCGGCGCTGGTCAACGACCTGCAGGCGCCCGCGATCCGGCTACGCCCGGCGCTCGGCGACGTGCTGGCCGCTGGCCGCGGGCACGGCGCGCTCGGCGCGCTGGTCTCCGGTTCGGGGCCGACCTGCGCCTTCCTCGCCCGCGACGCCGAGCACGGCGCGCTGCTCGCCGCCGGGCTCGAGGCGAGCGGTCTCGCGCGCGCCGTGCGCCGGGCGACCGCCCCGGCCGCCGGCGCGACGATCGTCACTGCGCCGCCGCCGAGCGCCATCCCGCCCCCGGCCGCCCGTTCCTAGCCGGCGGGTGGGGGCGGCGTTGTCCGCTCGGAGAGCTCAAGCCAGCGCTCCTCCAGGGCGGCGATCTCCGCCTCCATCTCGCCGACCTTCCTGGTGATGCGCAGGACGCCGTCGTAGTCCGACGGATCGTGGCCGGCGAGGTCCGCGTGCGCGGCGGCGACCTGACCGGCGAGGCGGTCCAGGCGCCGCTCGGCCGCCGTGAGCTCCTTCTGCGCGGCGCGCAGCTCGGCGCCGGACAGCCCCACCGGCGCGGCCGGGGCGGCCTTCCCTGCGGCCGAGATCGCGGCCGCCGCCGACGCCGCGGGCTGTGCCGGGATCCCACCGCTCTCCCGTAGCCGCAGGTACTCGTCCACGCCGCCGGGCAGGTGCCGCAGCCGGCCGCCGAGAATCGCGTACTGCTGGTCGGTCACCCGCTCCAGGAAATACYGGTCGTGCGAGACGGCGATGAGCGTGCCCGGCCACGAGTCCAGGACGTCCTCCATCGCCGCGAGCATGTCGACGTCCAGGTCGTTCGTGGGCTCGTCGAGCAGGAGGACGTTCGGCTCAGCCAGCAGCACCAGCAGCAGGTGCAGCCGCCGTCGCTGGCCGCCGGACAGGTCCGCGACCCGGGCCGACAGGTGCTCGCGGGCGAACCCGAGGCGCTCCAGCAGCTGCGCCGGGGTCAGTTCCCTGCCATCGATGACGAACGTCGTCCTGGTGCGCGCGAGCACCTCGCGCACCCGGTCACCGGCGATCTCGCGGAGCTGCCCGAACTCCTGGTCGAGCACGCCGACCCGGACGGTCTTGCCGGTCTTCACCACCCCGGAGCCGGGCGTGATGGTCCCGGCGATCAGGCCGAGCAGGGTCGACTTGCCCGATCCGTTCGCCCCGAGGATGCCGGTGCGTTCGCCGGGACCTATGCGCCATTCCACGTCGCGCAGCACGGGACGCCCGTCGAAGGAGACCGACGCGTCCAGCAGGTCGATGACGTCCCTGCCCAGCCGTGCCGTCGCCAGGCGGGAGAGCTCCACCCGGTCGCGCGGCGGCGGGACGTCGGCGATGAGCGTGTTCGCGGCCTCGATGCGGAACTTCGGCTTGGACGTGCGCGCGGGGGCGCCGCGGCGCAGCCAGGCCAGTTCCTTGCGCATCAGGTTCTGCCGTTTGGCCTCGCTGGCCGCGGCCTGCCGGTCCCGCTCGACGCGCTGAAGCACGTAGGCGGCATAGCCGCCCTCGAACGGCTCGACGGTCTGGTCGTGCACCTCCCACGTCATGGTGCAGATCTCGTCCAGGAACCAGCGATCGTGCGTGACCACCAGCAGACCGCCGGTGTTGCGGGCCCAGCGTCGCCTGAGATGGTCGGCGAGCCAGGTGATGCCCTCCACGTCAAGATGGTTGGTCGGCTCGTCCAGGACGATGACGTCCCATTCGCCCACCAGCAGCACGGCCAGCGCGACACGGCGTCGCTGCCCGCCGGAGAGCTCGCCCACCTTGGCTTCCCAGGGGATGTCCGCGATCAGCCCCGCCATGACGTCGCGCACGCCCGCGTCGCCCGCCCACTCGTGCTCCGGCCGGTCACCGACGACCGTCTGGCCGACGGAACACGCGTGGTCGAGCGTGTCGGCCTGGTCGAGCACGCCCACCCGCACGCCGCCGCGGCGGGTCACCCGTCCCAAGTCCGGAGACACCTGGCCCGAGAGCATCCCCAGCAGGCTGGACTTGCCATCGCCGTTGCGCCCCACGACCCCGATCCGGTCGCCCTCGTTCACGCCGAGCGTCACCGAGTCGAAGACGACCCGCGTCGGATACTCCAGGTGTAGGGCTTCCGCTCCGAGAAGATGGGCCACCTTCTCAGCCTATGGTCGAGCCGGTCCGGTGCGGTGAGCGCCCGAACCAGCCCGATGCGCGGAACCGGTCAGTTGGAGGGGGCCGTCGCCGGCGAGGTCGCGGCGATCTTCGTGAGGCGTTCCGAGGTTGGCCAGCGGACGTCGCGGACCAGGCGGGTCAGCTMCATCGCCTTGATGATGTAGAAGCTGGAGTCGATCTGCCAGACCTTCACCCCGTGCCGGGCCGACGTCGGCTCGGCGTGGTGCAGGTTGTGCCACGACTCGCCCATCGACACCAGGCACATCCACCAGACGTTGCCGGACCGGTCGCGCGACTTGTACGGGTGCCGGCCGGCGACGTGGCAGATGCTGTTCACCGACCAGGTGGTGTGGTGCAGCAGCGCGACCCGGACCAGGCCGCCCCAGAAGAACGCCCGCAGGGCCGCCTCGAACGAGCCACCCCACAGGCCGCCGACGAGGGTGGGCAGCGCCAGGCTCAGAAACGCGCAGATCGCGAACGTCCGGCTCACGAGGACGATGTCCCGGTCGTCGAGCAGGTCGGGGGCGTAACGGCGCTGGTCGGTCTGCTCGACGTCGAAGAGCCAGCCGATGTGCGCGTGCCACAGTCCCCTGGTCAGCGCGCGCGGGCCGGGGCCGTAACGCCACGGCGAGTGCGGGTCGCCCTCCTGGTCGCTGTGGGCGTGGTGGCGGCGGTGGTCGGCGACCCAGCGGATGACCGGGCCCTCGATGGCCATGTTGCCGCACACGGCGAGCGCGATACGGACGGGCCGGGAGGTCTTGAATCCGCGGTGGGTGAAATACCGGTGGAAGCCCACCGTGACGCCATGCCCACTGATGGCGTACATCACCGCGCCGATGACCACGTCGTGCCAGGTGATCCATCGGTCCCAGAGCAACGGGACGGCCGCGACCAGCGCCACGAGCGGCACGATGATGATCGTCGCGAGCACCACCTGCTCGGTGCGGGCCTTCGCCATCCACCGCGGAGCACTGGTGTGCTCGCTGCGAGTGGCGCCCGCGTCCTCCCGATCCGGTGGGCTGGAGTCAGTCGGCGGCACCGTCTCGGTCGTCGCGGTCATCGCGGCATCCTGTCTGTCGCGGGAGGTCCACACACCTGGTCCTCTTGGCCTCACGGTAACGGTCGCCCGGGTGCGTCGCCCCCCGCGACGGCAACCGTGACGCAAACTCTTTCGGTCCTCCTGTGGCCTCTTACTACCCGTCCGCCAGACGGTTACCGCTCGCCGAAAGTTTCGTCCGCATCGTGACGTTCTGTGCCCGATCCATGCACCCGACCGGGGCCTGCCGGTCCAGAAACCGGAGCGCTCGTCAACACCTACCCGCAGGTAGCCCAGACAACCAAGCCCCCACGTCACCGTTTAAAGACGCGGAGCGCTCAGCACCTCGCTCCAGAGCCCCAAGCCACCCCACCCGAAGCACCGACAACCAGACCCGAGAAGGCAGACAAGCACAAGCCCTCGCCCAAACACGGCCCCGTCGCAACGGAGGTCCAGAGACGAAGCCTCCGGACCAGACGCTCGACTCCGAGGCAACATCACGACCGCCGCCAAAGTCAACCAAAGGCCGGCAACCCCCACCGCCCAAAAAAACCAGACCCAACCACAACGGGGGCAAGGGGGCGAAGCCCCCATACCACGGATCCAGGCTCCGCCAACGGCAAAGGCCGCCAGGCCCGCAAACAGAAACACCAACCACGGATCAGCATCAGCCACGACGGGGCCCAGGGGGCGAACCCTCCCTGGCGTGGGGTCCGGGGCTCGGCCCCGGGGCAACATCACGTGGGAGCCCGGGAGCAAGCCGCAGGCTTGCGAACAGGAGTCACCCGATCGCG
>NZ_MOMC01000020.1 GCF_001983105.1 Pseudofrankia asymbiotica
TCCGCGGAACGCCGAGATCCACACGGTTCCGCGGAACGCCGAGATCCACACGGTTCCGCGGAACGCCGAGATCCACACGGTTCCGCGGAACGCCGTCGGGCGCTGGGGCGCCCTCGGCTGGTGGTGGACCGGTCTGTCGGGGGCCGGATCGAGTGTGGGGTCGGGCCGGGTGGGTGGCCGTCGTGTTCCGGGGTGGGGTGCGCTCGGGGATCCGGCAGCTCGGATTCGGTGTCGGATTCGGTGTCTGAGCCCGGCCGGTCAGGAGGCCGTCCACACCTACAGAGACACCCGGCCAGCCTGGAACCAGCGTGTCAGTGCGAACTTTCGCCGTTTCACCAGACAACACCCCAGGTCACAGACCTACGATCCCGTCCAGGCGATCAACGTGAGCCGAGTCAGATCTGGCCGGGCGGGATGGCCATCGCGCCATAGCTACGAGGATGGGACCGAGCCGAGCTGGACCGTGCTCGGCCCGATCGCGCGGGCCGGTATTCGAAGAACAAGGGGTTGTGGTGCGGCGGCGGGAGGATGCTGAGGCGTCGCAGGCAGAGTTGCGTCGGCTTGTCCTGGCCGACGTGCCCGGTCCTGACATGGTGACGACGGTGGCGGGCTTCGACGTCGCCTATGACACCGAGTCCGATCTGCTCGCGGGCGCGGTCGTCGTCCTCGCCGCGCCCGACTGGAAGGTGGTCGCGTCGACCACGGCGGTTGGCCGGGCCGTCTTCCCCTACATCCCGGGGATGCTGTCGTTCCGGGAGCTGCCGCCCCTGCTCGACGCCTGGGAGACCGTTCTCCCACAGCTCGCCGCGCCACCCGATCTGCTGGTGTGCGACGGGCATGGCGTCGCCCACCCTCGACGGTTCGGGCTGGCCTGCCATCTCGGCGTCACCGTCGACCTGCCCACGATCGGGGTGGCGAAGACGCAGTTCGTCGGCGGCCACTCACCGCCCGGCKACCGCCGAGGCGACCGGACAGCGATCGTCCTCGACGGCGAGCCGGTGGGAGCCTCGCTGCGAACCCGCGACGGCATCCGCGAGGTGTACGTCTCGGTGGGGCACCGAACCAATCTTGACGCCGCTTGTCGATGGGTTCTGGAACTGTGCCCCAACTACCGCCTGCCGGAGACGACGCGGGCAGCCGACAGGCTCAGTCGGCAGGCGCTTGCTGACGCCCGGATCTCGTCTCGCTGACAGCACGTCGCGGGTGCGGCTCGACGCGCGGGGGCGGGGCCGGCAGGTAGAGCTGGGAGCCGTGGGCGGTGAATTCGGCGGATTTGGCGCGTAGGCCCGCTTCGATCGCCTCGGTGGAGTCGAGGCCGTGTTCGTCGGCGTAGCGGCGGACGTCCTGGGTGATTCTCATGGAGCAGAAGTGCGGGCCGCACATCGAGCAGAAGTGGGCCGACTTGGCCGGAGCGGCCGGCAGGGTCTCGTCGTGGAAGGCCTGCGCGGTCTCCGGGTCGAGGGCCAGGTTGAACTGGTCGGCCMAGCGGAAGTCGAACCGGGCGGCGGACAGGGCGTCGTCCCAGGCCTGCGCGCCGGGGTGGCCCTTGGCGACGTCCGCCGCGTGTGCGGCGATCTTGTAGGCGATGACGCCCGCCTTCACGTCGTCGCGGTCCGGCAGGCCCAGGTGCTCCTTCGGGGTGACGTAGCAGAGCATCGCGGTGCCGTACCAGCCGATCATCGCGGCGCCGATCGCCGAGGTGATGTGGTCGTACCCGGGCGCGATGTCGGTGGTGAGTGGCCCGAGTGTGTAGAAGGGCGCGTCGTGGCACAGCTCGCGCTGCAGGTCCACGTTTTCCTTGATCTTGTTCATCGGGACGTGCCCGGGGCCCTCGATCATGACCTGGACGTCGCGCTCCCAGGCGACGCGCGTCAGTTCGCCGAGCGTCGCGAGCTCGGCCAGCTGGGCGTCGTCGTTCGCGTCGGCGATCGAACCGGGGCGCAGCCCGTCGCCGAGCGAGAAGGTCACGTCGTAGGCACGCAGGATCTCGCACAGTTCGGCGAAGTGCGCGTAGAGGAAGTTCTCCTCGTGATGCGCCAGGCACCAGGCGGCAAGGATCGCCCCGCCGCGGGAGACGATCCCGGTGCGCCGGCGCGCGGTCATCGGGACGTAGCGCAGCAGCACGCCCGCGTGGACGGTCATGTAGTCGACGCCCTGCTCGGCCTGCTCGATGACGGTGTCCCGGTACAGGTCCCAGGAGAGATCCTCGGCCCGGCCGCCGGCCTTCTCCAGCGCCTGGTAGATCGGCACCGTGCCGACGGGAACGGGCGAGTTCCGGATGATCCACTCTCGGGTGGTGTGGATGTCGCGACCGGTGGACAGGTCCATCACGGTGTCCGCGCCCCAGCGGGTCGCCCAGACCATCTTCTCGACCTCCTCCTCGATCGAGGAGGAGACCGCCGAGTTGCCGATGTTGGCGTTGATCTTCACGAGCAGGTTGCGGCCGATCGCCATCGGCTCGGACTCGGGGTGGTTGATGTTCGCGGGCAGCACGGCCCGCCCGGCGGCGATCTCGTCGCGGACGAAGTCCGGCGCGAGCCCCTCCCGGACCGCGACGAACTCCATCTCCCGGGTGATCTCGCCACGCCGGGCGTAGGCGAGCTGCGTGACCGCGACGCCGGGCGCGGCCCGCCGCCGGAGGGCTTGCGGGACCGGCGAGACCCGAGACTCCCGGCGGCCCGCCAACGGGTCGGTGGCGCGACGGCCATCGGTCTGGCCGTCGGCCGCGGGCGGCCGGCCAGGTGCCTCGGCGGTGTCGCCGCGGGCCTCGATCCACGGCGCGCGGCCCGCGGCGAGGCCACGCCGGACGTCGACGGTGACCTCCGGGTCGGTATAGGGACCGGAGGTGTCGTAGAGGACGACGGACTCGCCCGTGGACAGCGGCACCTCCCGCATCGGGACGCGCAGCGCGCCGCCGGCGCCGGACGGACCGGTGAGGTAGGTCCGCCGGCTGCCCGGCAGCGGGCGGCCGGGCTGCCCGCTGGCGGATCCGCCAGCGGGCAGCGGGGCGATGTGCACTGAGTCGGTGGGCAGTGAGTCGGTGGGCACAGAACCGTCGGACGCGAGGTCGGTGGTGGGCATGGGATCGGTCCTGGGCACGGCGGTGCCGGTGGACACAGGGGTGGGACGGGCGGACTGCGCCATGAGAAAGCTCCCTACGCCGGCATTACCCGGACAGGTTCGGCGGTCGGCGGCCCCGGGCCCGATGCCCAGCCGCCCTCTCAGCCCCCTGAGGTGGGAGCTCCCGCGGTTCCGTTCGCCTCGGACGCTACGTCAACCCGCGGGCCGTCGTCACGCCTTTCCTCGTCACGCCCACGCGCGCGGCACGGCGGCGGAGTCCGCGAACGGGCCGAGCCCGGCCAGGTCCACACCCAGTGCCGGGCCGAACGTCTGGTCCAGCGTGGTCGCGGACGCGGGTGCCCGGCCGCTGGTACCTCGCGTGAGCCGGGAGTGCGCGCCAGTCCAGCCGCGCTGGCGCAGCGCGCTCGCCACGGCGGCGCCGACGCGATCGGGCTCCTCGCGCAGGATCCGGATGGGCACGCGCACCACCAGGTGGCCAGCCCACCGGCCGGTCTGACCCGGATGGGCGACCATCTGGATTCCGGCCGGCACCGACCGCGCCACCCGGCCGCCCCGCGAGCCCGGGACCGTCGACGGCGCGGGTGGCACGGCGGCGGTGCGGATGCCCGTCGCCGCGATCATGCCCAGCTCGACGTGGACCCGCCAGGGCTCGTAGTGGATGTCGAGCCGACCGGCGCCGCGCGAGTCAGGGCGGACGCGGCGGCCGGGCGGCAGCCCGAACCGCTCCTCGATCCGCTGGTGGAGCAGGTCAGGCACCCATGGGGCGTCGGCGTCGAGGTCGTCGAGGGCATCGCTGATCACCTGCCGCCGGCTGATCGGCCCGCGGCGGGCGAGCGCCGAGCGCACCTCGTCGGACTCGACGATCCCGCTGGCCACGCCGAGCGCCAGGATCCGGCGCGCCTCGTCGTGGCTGGGCGCCCACTCCGCCATGTCGACCACCGAGCGCGGGAGCGCCGTGCGCGGCGGCCAGCTGTCGAGGTGGAGGTCCTCGTCGCCGAGCCGGGCGGTCGCCCGGATCCGCACCCCGGGACGGGGGGTGACGCGGCGGCCGGACGCCAGCAGGACGGTCAGCCAC
Organism: Pseudofrankia asymbiotica; assembly: GCF_001983105.1. Taxonomy (GTDB): domain Bacteria; phylum Actinomycetota; class Actinomycetes; order Frankiales; family Frankiaceae; genus Pseudofrankia; species Pseudofrankia asymbiotica. The sequence continues at coordinate 4,157 of NZ_MOMC01000020.1, forward strand.
GGTTCCTCACAACCGCGCAACCCGCCCAGAGCCGCCGCCGACGAGCCGCCGAGCAGCGCGTCCGGACCGATCGACACGAGTGCGCACCACAGGCGCTGGATCAGCGTCAGGGGGCCGGGCTGGGTGACGACGACGTCGCCCGGGTACAGCTGCCACCAGCCGCTGTCGACGCGGCGGCGGATCTCGGCACGGGTGAGCCCGGCGGCCAGCGCCTCCTTGACGGTCAGCACACCGGCGCGCCCGGCGGCGAGCCCCGCCACGGGTTCGTCGGCCGTCCCGCCGGCGCGCGGCGCGGGCAGCGGCCCGTCGGCCGGCGTACGGACCTCGCCCGTGGAGCTGATGTCGACGAAGGACGTCTCGTTCTGGACGGCATGGCCGCGCTGGGCCCGGTCGGTAGTCATGAGAAGCACGATGAACACGGCTAATGGCGCATTCAAGCCCAACATGACATCTGTGGATAACCAACCCCAAAGCAACAGTTCTCCAATAACGCCATCAGACGGGCCGAAGGCGGGGTTGGACGGGACGCCCGGCCCCGTCAGGCGCCCGGTCCGGCCCCGTCAGGCGCCCGGTTCAGGCGTCGAGGCGGGCGATGACGCGGTAGGTGTTGGAGCGCTCGCCCTTGCGCAGCAAGGGCACCAGTACCGCGCCGGCGAGGCCCGCGAGGATCGCCGGCGCCGCGGCGGCCGTCAGCACCACCACGTGAGCCAGCCAGCGGACCGGCGAGGACGGCGAGCCGAGCAGCCAGGGCAGCGTCGGGCTCGGGGCCAGCGCCTGGGTGGCGAGCCCGACCGCGGCGAGCAGGTCGCCGGGCTCGTGCGCCTCGCCGAACTGGATCAGCACCGTGCGCATCCCGCGGTCCGCCAGCGCGGCGACCAGGTTTTCGACCGGGATGAGCTGACGCACCCCCGGCACCCCCCAGCCCCGCCACAGCCGCCCGAGGAGGCGGGCCCCGAGGGCGGCGGGATTCGCGAGCTCCATCACCAGATAGCCGCCCGGGCCGAGCGCCTTCGCCGCCGCGTCGAGGTCCTCGGACGGGTCCCTGCTGCGTTCCAGGTAGCCGAACATGCTGATGACGTCGTACCCACCGGTGATCGAGTCGGCGATGTCGGCGAAGCTCGCGGGGTAGGCACGGTCGACCCAGCCGCGCCTGCGCGCCTCGCCTATCGTCTCCGCCGGGCCGACCCCGTCGAACGCCGTGCGCGGCCACACCGAGCGGGCCACGTTGCAGAACGAGCCGATGCCGGTGCCCACGTCGAGCCAGGCTCGGGGCAGCACGTACGGGCGCATCAGCTCCGCCCTGGCGCGCAGCCGCGCCGCCCCCGCCACGACGGCCGCCTGGGCACGCTTCTCGTTCAGACCGTCCTTGCGGTCACGCTCGTAGAGCACCCGCCCGACCGGTGTCAGCCGCGGGTTCTGGAAGACATGCCCGCAGACGAGGCACTCGTCGAGCTGGAACCGGCCGGGCTTGCGCAGCTCGAGGTCGCGGGAGGCCAGCCGGACGACCAGCTCGAACGAGCCGCACCACGGGCAGTCGGGACGGCGATCCGCGAGGAAGGTCTCGGGGCCGGCCGCGAACGCCCGTTGGTAGCGCTCGCGCCGGGCGGTCGCCTGCGCCTTGGCCTGTGCCTTGACCGGGTCCGGCGGCAGGCCTGCCGCCTTCGCCTCCGCGGCGGAGCGCTGGGCCTTCCGCCAGGCCCGCACCGTGCTGACCGTGTACTCCAGCCCAGCGGTGATCCGCACGATCGGGCTGCGGATCAGGTCGCGCGGCGCGACCGGCACCCGCCCGGCGCAGACGAAGAACGGCTGGCACCAGAACAGCGCCGTCGCGGCGAGGCCCCACGGCCGGTTGAGGTGCACGCCGATGCCGGTCGCGACGTCGCGCAGGGTCGGCAGGTACATGTTGATCGGCTTGATGACGCTCCACGACCGCCGTTGCACCCTTACCCGGGTGGCGCCGTCGTCACGGGCGGCTCCCAGCCCCGGCAGCACCGCGAGGTCGGTGCTCGCCGGGGCGTGCCGCTTGAGCCGTTCGGTGATCTCGACGAGCTCGACCGGCGTGTAGTCCTCGCGTGCCTCGACGCCGGCGCGGTGGGCCACCTCGGCACGCACCAGCAGCGCCTGGAACGCCCCCCGCCCAGGCGCGAGCCGGTCGTTCCGGTAGGTGCGGGTGTCGACCATCCGGGCCACGTCGAGCGCCCGTTCGATGGTCAGGTCGGCCGGCACTAGGTCCAGCACGTCGAGCCGTTCCCGGCTGGCGTGGTAGCTCGCGGACCGCCTGGCCGCCTCGGTGAGCTGGACACCGACGGCGCAGACGAACAGGTGGTCCGGGTCGACGGGCCGCCCGGAGGCGGGCAGCGTGTCCAGCCTGCGCAGCCGGCCGCGCAGCCGTACCCCGTTCACGAGCAGGCCGACGACGACGAGGATCGGCGCCCACCAGAGCAGCGTCCCCACGATCTATCCCGCCGCCGGCGCGCCAGCCTGTAGCGCCGGCGCCGTTCCCCTCGTCACGGCAGCAGCTTCTCGATGTGCGCGGCGCCGGCGGCGACACCTCCGGCGGTGGCGAAGTCGTCGCCCAGCCGCCGCGCGGCCGAGCGGTACGCGGGGTCACCGAGCACCGAGCCGAGCGCGGCGGCGACGCCGGCGGCGTTGACCAGACCGAAGCGGACCCGCAGCCCCGCGCCCGCCCTGGTGAGCTGCTCGGCGATCACCGGCTGGTCGTCGCGCACGGGCGCGACCACCAGCGGGACGCCCTGGGACAGGGCCTCGCAGACGGTGTTGTTGCCGGCGTGGCAGACGACGGCCGACAGATGGCCCATCAGTTCCAGCTGCGGCACCTTGCCGCGGACCAGCACGTCGGCGGGCGCCGCGGCGGCCAGGTCGTCGACGATGCCGGGCGGGGCGACGATGATGGTCTGCACCTGGTCGGTCATCCCGGCCAGCGCCTCGGCCGCGACGCGCAGGAACCGCCCGCCCGCCTCCCGGGTCACGGTGCCGAGCGAGACCAGTACCTTGGCCCGGGCCGGATCCAGCCACGACCAGGGAAAGTCACCCATCGGCTGGCGAAGCCCGGCGCCCGAGCCGATGAACACCGTCCCGGGCGGGAGCGCCGCCACCGCGTCCGGTGTGCGCAGCAGCTCGCTCACCGAGCACACCAAGGTCAGCAGTTCGGAGAAACGCAGGTCGCCGCGGGCGGCGTCCTCGGCCGGCACTCCGGACGCGAGCTGGAACTCGCGCAGCCGGTCGACGACCCACTGACCGACGGCGGCCATCACCCCATAGGGGTTGTCGAACTCGGCGGACGTGGTCGCGAGCGTGACCCACCGCAGCCGCCGGCGGCGGGCGAGCAGCGCGCCGCCGACCGCCTGCTGGTCGACGACGACGACGTCGGGGCGGAAGTCGTCGACGACCGGCTCCAGGTCCCTGGCCATCGCCGAGCCCAACGGCAGGAGGAAGTCCTCCCAGAGGAACTTGAACGAGCCGGTGCCGCGCTGGCGGCGCGACTTCTCCTCGATCTCGGCGCGCTCCCCCGAGGTGATCTGCTCGGGCAGCTCGATCAGCCGCAGCGGCGCGGGCACCAGCGGGCCCACGACGCTGGCGTGGCCGGCGATGGCGACCTCGTGGCCGCGATCGGCCAGCTCGCCGCCGATCCCGACGGCCGGGTACACGTGCCCGGCCAATGGCGGGACGACGAACAGGATGCGACCCACGTCGCCATCACTCCCCGGGGATCTGGCCGAAGCACCTCTCCAGCGACCCGCTGGCGCGGGCTCGCTGGGGACCCGGGCTGAGCCCGGCGCGGCCGTTGACCGGCGCGGCCGGCACAGCGGACCGGCCCCGCCCGGCCACCGTACGTGCCACCCTCTGCGTCACTTTTCGCCCGGCACCCCGGAGGACGCGGCGGAGGCCGCGGAGGTTGCGCCGGCAGCCACAGGCATCGCCGAGGGCGCGCCGCCCGGTGCCTTGGCCTCGGCCTCACCTGGGCCGGAGGCCGACGAGGCGCGGCGCTCGGCGTTGAGGTCCGACGGGACCGTGYGGGAGAGCACCCAGTCGGCGAGCTCGAACGGCTGGCCGCCGCTGTGGGTGTACTCCGGCATCTGCTCGTCGCGGCGCAGCAGCCACCAGCGCAGCAGCTCGCGCAGGTAGTCGACGGCCTCCCGCAGCACCATGTGCGTGTGGCGCTCGAGCACCACCAGCGTGCAGTCCGGCACGAGCCTCGCCAGGCCGTCGCCCTGCTCGATGATCTCGGAGTTGCCTCCGTAGACGGCGAGGACGGGCACCGGCAGGGCGCGCAGCCGGTCGGGTGAGAACGGCGCGGTCGCGAGCATGTCCTCGGCGATCGTGGTGTCACGCAGCAGCGACTGCGCGGAGCGCATGATCCGGYCGACCGCCCGCCCGGCGCTGTAGGTGAGCCACTCCTCGACTTCCTCGTCGGAGATGGCGGCGAGCACCTGGGTGAGCGAGCGGGCCATCTCCTCGCCGAGGCCCTCGATGCGGAACGGCGGCTCGATCAGGGTGAGGCTCGCGACCCGCTCGGGGAACTCGACGCCGTAGGTGAGCCCAAGGGTCGCGCCATAGCTGTTGCCGACCAGGTGCACCGGGCGGTCGACGCCCAGTTCGTCGAGCAGCGCGGACAGGTCGGCCATCGCGTTCGCGATGCCGTAGCCGCTCGGCGTGCGCTCGCTCTTGCCATGGCCGCGCAGGTCATAGCAGATGACCTCGCAGCCGGCGTCGGCCAGCGCGTTGCCGAGCGAGAAGTAGAAGCTCGCCAGGTTGTCGATCACCATGCCGTGCAGCATGACGACCACCGGGGCGTCGGGGCGTGGGCCTCGGGACGGCATGAGCCGCTGGACATGCAGGCGCACGCCGTTAGCGACGACCTCAGCCACGGTCGGACTCCTTCCTCGGCGACCCGCTCGGGCACACCGACATCGCCAGCCAGCCCCGCGGGCCGCGCCGGCCCTGCACCACTTCGTACCAGCTCGACCGATTCCGCCGACGAGCGGCCCGGTCAAGCACCCTTGGCGCCGGCGCGCAGCGAGTCGGCGATGAAGTGGACGACCTCGCCGACCCGCATGTTGATCACTCGGTCGACGTCCATCTCGGCGAGGAAGCCGACGAAGTCGACCTGGTCGCCGTAGGTGACCCGCATCCGGTCCGCCAGCGTCACGAACTCGATGCTCTCGAGCTCGAGGTCCTCGTTGAACGAGGTGTCCATGGTGATCTCCATGTCCACCACGTACTCCTCGCCGATCACGTCGCGCAGCATCTCGGCGATCTCACCGAGAACCCTGGCCTCGAGGGCGTCCAGCGTCGGGTCGGCTGAGCGGAGGGTGTCCTGAATGGTCATGTCGTGGGTGCTCCTTCGTCACTGGTGCTCGGGGCCTCAGGCCGAAGGCCGCGCGACGATGGCGGCGCCTCGCGTGGCCGGAGGCCTTCTTCGAGGGTCACGGGCCGAAGCGAACCTCTCCGATCAACTTCACCGATCGGAGAGGAACCCCGGCGCGACAACGGCGAATCCTCACGCGGCCGAACGCCCACCTCGGGTGTCCGGTCCGAGGCGACCGGGTCGCCCTCGGAAGGCCGCGAACTCGTGGATGGGGTCGCCAGGTCTCGGGGATGACGGACACGCGCGGCACGCTCGACGGACAGCGATGTCCAGGCGACGATGTGGTCACCGATACGAACAGGGTCGGCGCCACCGGTCTCCCGCCGTACACGGCCCATACCGTCGACCGTACGCAGCGCTACCCAACGCTGGCGCGTGGGACCGGATTCTGTGAGCACGGTGACGCGCAGCAGCAACGGCGGTTCGGCGGAGCTGGCCTCCGCGGGACGGAGCGGAGCCGACCTGATGCCCTCGACCATCGCGTGCTCCGCCCCGAGGACGGCCTCGTCCAGCGGGCGGGCGTCGAGACTGGTCTCGACGGCGAGGTCGACATCCGCGTCCGTGGAACCGGCGCCGACCGGGATGACCCGGTCGACGACGTAGCGGCGCGGCCGTCCCTGCAGGCCGGTGCCGTCGGCCTTGGCGACCGCCTCCTTGGCTGCCCAGATCCGCGCGAACCAGGCCGCCCGCCCCAGCCGGACGGACTCGTCGGCGTCGTCGGCGGTGCCGGCCTCGGCGGCGGTACGGTCGCCGGTCCCGGCGTGGGCACCGTCGCCAGTTCCGTCGTCCGCCCCGTCGGCGTCGTGATCGGCGTCGGCGGTGTAGGTGGCCAGGCCGCTGGCGCTGGCGGGGTCGCCGCAACCGCTGGTCAGCTCGGTGAGCAGGCGGCGCTCGGAGGCGGTGAGGCCCGCCGCGAGCGCGCCGGGCGTGCGCGGCGCCACCGTCTCCAGGTCGATGCCGACATCGCCCTCGGTGTCCACCAGGGCGACCGCGAGGTCCACCTTGTGCGCGATCGAGAGGTTGGGCGGCGGATCGGCGGGAATGCCGGGCCGCTCGGGCAGGCGCGCGACGAACGGGCGGCCGGCGGAGTCGTTGTCGATGCCGACCTCGATGCCCCACACCGGGCCGGCCCCGCGCGTCCACAGCCAGCGGCGCACCGCGTCCTGGGCGGCGATCCGGCCGAGCAGCCACTGCCTGGCCGCGCGAGGGTTCTTCCCAGTGAGCACCCGGCGGCGCTCGGCGTCCAGGAAGTGGCGGACGACGAGCTCGCGGGAGGCGATGTCGCGCCAGTAGTCCGGGACGACGACCCAGCCATCCGGGCGGGGCTCGGCGACCGTGTTGCGCTCCGGGTCACGCATGAGCAGCCACAGCCAGGCGTTCGCGGTGAACCGCCGGTCGGTCCAGCCGGTGACCTCGGCCCAGACCGTGCCGTCGGCGGCCCTCACCTCCAGGTCGGCGGTGACGGTCTTGGCCGCGATGTCGCGGATGCGCACCACGCACGACATCCGCTCGCCGGGCCCCGGGTCCGGACCGTAGAAGCGCATCTCGGTGACGGCCTGCGGCAGCAGCAGCGAGTCGACGTCGAGATGCTGGGTGGCCCAGTAGCCGTAGAGCTGGCCGATCGTGTCGAGCAACGCGCCGGGCGCGCCGGTCACCACCAGCTGGCCGCGGGCGCCGAGCGGCGCGATGCCGTCGACGTGGGTGATGCCCTGATAGCTCGGGCCATGGAACATCCACCGGCCGCCGTACAGCTCGGCGGCCTGGTGCGGTGACGGCGTCTCGCCGGGCAGCGGGCCCGGGACTCCCGCCGGCTCGGCGGTGAGCGGGAGCAGGTCGGCGCTCGACGATGTGTGGGCCGGAGCGGGCGGGTACGCGTCGGCGAACACCACCGTCACCCGGGCATAGCCGTCCATCGACACCCGGACCGCGCCGTCGGGCAGCGTCGTGCAGGAGATCGTCACCTCGACCGACGGCTCGATCGCCACCCAGCGCAGCGCCCGGACGTCGCGGACGGCGGCGACCACCAGGTCGCCCGGCGTCCGTCCCGGCTGGGACTCCCCGAGCCGGGAGGCCTGGAACGCTCGCGCCTCGTCGATCATCATCTGCAGGACGGCCGTCATCGGCATGACCGGGAACCGGTCGGACAGGTCCTTCCAGCCCGGGGGCTGCCGGTAGAAGCAGTGGTCGATGACGTGCGGCAGCTCGGCCAGCGACAGCGTCCGGTGAACCGTCGTGGTGATCGGCCCGAGGCTCCCCGTGCCGCCAGCACCAGCACCATTGGCACCAGCACCGTTGGCGGCGGCACCGTTGGCGGCGGCACCGTTGGCGAGGCTTGTCCCAGCGCCCGGCCGCCCGGCGGCGTCGCGTCCGGAGCCGGCGCCATTCCCGCCGGCGAGTGCTGGCGGATGGTCGCGAGCCGAGGGCGCCACCGCCGGGGGGGCCGACGGCGCGAGGGATGACGGCGCGGCGGCGCGCGCCGACGCGCCGGGCACGGACGTCAGCGCCCTGGTCGCCGCCGGCACGGGCAGGCCCGCGGTCCGGCCGTCCCACCGCGCCTGGACATCCGCGAGCACCGCCGCGGTCTCGGCGATCGCCAGGCCGAACTCGGCCAGCACCGGGTGACCGCCGCGGCCAGCGACGGCGCCGGCCAGGGCAAGGAGATCGGCATCCGCGGACCGGGCAGCCCCCGCGCCCGCCGGTGGCAGCTGGGACGCGGCGGCGTCCGAGCGGGCCGCGGGCACGGCCACGCCGGCCGCCGGACGGGCCGCCGGCGTGGCGACCGCCAGCTCGTCAGGCCGGGCGTCCGCCAGCAGCGCCGGGGCGTCCGCCCCGAGCCGGATCATCGGTGAACCCAGCCGCAGCAGCATGGGCCGTCCGCCGCGACGCGGCGCGGCCGCCGAGCCCGCCGGCACGGCTGGCTCGGCCGTGGCGACCGCCGGAGTGGTCACGGGCACCGCGCCGTCCGCGCCGGCCTCGGCGGCCGCGCCGGGGCGGTGGCGGCAGGGCAGCAGGTCGAGGCGCGGCGTACCGCCCTCGGCCCAGACCGCCGCCACGACCCGGCGCAGCTGGTCGAGCCCGGAACGCTTCGGGGAGTTGGACACGACGGTCACGTGGTCCGGCCGCCCGGCCAGCGTGTCGTCGACGAAGCCGGCGATCGTGCCGACGCCGACCTGCAGGAACATCCGGACACCGGCGTCGTGCAGCCGCTCGGTGAGCGCGCGGAACCGCACCGGCTCGAGCAGGTGGCGCACGGTCAGGTCGCGGATCGCCGCCGGGTCGTCCGGGTAGGGCGCGACGGTCGTCGCCGACCAGATCGGCACGTCCGGCGCCGCGAGCGGCATCGTGACCAGCGGCGAGTCCTCGGTGTGGAGGTAGGGCCGCAGGAACGGGGAGTGGAAGCCGGAGCGGAACGGCAGCACCTGCCCGAGGACGCCCCGGGCGCGCAGCCGGGCGAGCGCCTCGGTGACGCTCGCCTCGCGCCCGCAGATGACCGACTGGTGCGGGCAGTTGTCGTGCGAGACGACGACGTCGGGCAGCCCCGCGATCGCCTCGTCGACCATCTCGACGCCGCAGCCGACCGCGCCGAAGCACACGCCGGGCACCTCGAGCGACGCCGGGTCGAAGCCGCCGATGAACGCGTCGACGAAGTCGTTCGCGACCATGCCCGACGAGATCATCGCGTTCCACTCGCCGACGCTGTGGCCGCCGACGACGTCGGGGACGATCCCGAGCCGGCGCAGCACCAGGTCGAGCACCCGGCCCACCTCGACGCTGGCCCTGCCGTGGCCGCCGAGCACGCCGGTCTCGCCCAGGTCGGGGAGTGGCACGCCGAAGTGCGCGCACACGTCGTCGATGCGCGGCTCGAACTTGTCCTCCAGCCCGCAGAACAGGAAGGCCAGCTTCCCCGCCGGCGTGGGCTGGGCCGCGGTGGCCGGGCCCGGCCCGGCGAGCAGCGGCGACGGGGTGAACCAGAGGTCGTTGCGGCCGCGCCATGGCGTGCCGCGGGCGACGATCGTGCGGGCGAGCGCCAGCCGGCGCGGGGTCGGCGCGACCAGCGCGAGCCGGCACGGGCCGCCCGTCGGTGCCGCGGCGGCGTCGTCGCGGGCGAGCAGCACCTCGTCCGGCACGTCGAGCTGGGCCGCGAGCTCGGCCGGCGTCGCCGCCGCGAGCAGCAGCACCGGTTCGGCTTCGGGGTCGGCCGTGAGCCCGGCGGGCGCGATCGCCGTCATCCCCGTCACCGCCGTGCCGTCGGCGGAGGCGGCGGACGCGGCGGAGGTGACGGACGCGGCGAGGCCGGCGGCCGGGGCGGGGAACGTGGCCACGGGAGACACGGCCGGCCGGTCGGGGGCCTGCTCCAGGACGGCGTGCGCGTTGATACCGCCGAAGCCGAAGGCGTTCACCCCGGCGCGGCGCGGCGCGCCGCCGGCGGGCTCATCCCAGGGGGCGGCGGCCAGCACCGGGGCGAACCGGGTGCCGGCGAAGGCGGGGTGCGGGTCGTCGCAGTGCAGCGTCGGCGGCAGCGTGCGGTGGTGCAGCGCGAGCGCGGCCTTGATCAGGCCGGCCGCGCCGGCGGCCGGCATCGTGTGCCCGATCATGGACTTGACCGAGCCGACGCCGATCAGCCGCGCGGCCGGGTCCAGCGGGCCGAACACCTCGCCCAGGGTGGCGAGCTCGGCCGCGTCCCCGTTCGGGGTGGCGGTGCCGTGTGCCTCGATCAGCCCGACGGCGCCCGGGGCGCGCGGGTCGAGGCCGGCGTCCGCCCAGGCGCGGCGCACGGCGAGCGTCTGGCCGGCCGAGGCGGTCGCCATCAGCGAGGAGGTGCGGCCGTCGCTGGCGATCCCGGTGCCGCGGACCAGGGCGTAGACGCGGTCGCCGGCGCGCAGCGCGTCCGAGAGCCGGCGCAGCATGAGCAGGCCGACACCCTCGCCGATCAGCACGCCGTCGGCCGTCCGGTCGAACGGGCGGATCTGCTGCGAGGGCGAGAGCGCCCGCAGCATCGCGAACGTGCTCCAGAAGGTCGGCTCGTGCACGATGTGCGCGCCGCCGACCAGCATCGTGTCCGCCCGGCCAAGGCGCAGTTCGCGGATGCCGGCGTCCACGGCGATCAGCGACGACGCGCAGGCCGCGTCGACGGTGTACGCCGGGCCGCGCAGGTCGAGCCGGTTGGCGATCCGGGAGGCGGCCAGGTTCGGCACCAGCCCGATGGCCGCCTCGGGCCGTTCCGGCCCCAGCTTCGCGACGAACGCCGCGTGGACCCGCTCGACCGCCTCCTCCGGCAGGTCCGGCAGCACCTCGCGCAGCGTCACCGCGACCTGGCGGGCGGTCTTGACGCGCTGCTCGATGCGGGCGAACGCGGGGCCGAAGTAGCCGCCGCGGCCGAGCACGACGCCGACCCGCTCGCGGTCGCCGAGGGCGTCCTGGCCGCCGCCGTCGGCGATCGCCTCGGCGGCCAGCCGCAGCGCCAGCATCTGGTCGGGCTCGGCCCACTCGACCGCGAGCGGCATGATGCCGAACTCGGTCGGGTCGAACGTGGCGAGCTCGTCGACGAACCCGCCGCGGCGGGTGTAGAGCCGGTCGGCCCGCGGCGTCCCCGGCGGTGGCGGGGCCGCCGCCTCGGGCCGGTGGAACTCGTCGTCCCACCGGCCGGGCGGGGCCTCGCGGATCGCGTCCACACCGCCGACGATGTTGGACCAGTACTGGTCCAGGCCGCCCGCGCCGGGGAACAGCGCGGCCATGCCGACGATCGCGATCGGATCATCGGCGGCCGGGGTCCCCGCTGCGCCTTCCCTGAGGTGATCAGCCATGGAAGGCGTCCACCTCGCCGCACATGTAGACGACCTGCGCCGGGCCGGTGGGCGCCGCGAGCTCGCGCAGCAGCGCGTCGACGCCCTCGGCCGGCTCGATCAGGCCGATGCCGCGCCGGGCGTACTCGCGCTCCAGCTCGGCGGAGACCATGCCGCCGCCCTCGGCGCGCCACGGTCCCCAGTCGACGCTGACGATCCGGCCCGGCGTTCCCGCGGGGTCGGCGGAGGCCGTCAGGACGCCGGTGTGCGCGTGCGCCAGCGTGTCCAGGGTGTCGTTGGCCGCCGCGTAGTCGACCTGGCCACGGTTGCCGAAGACTCCCGCGACGCTGCCGAACAGGGCGACGAAGCGCGGCGAACGCTCGCGGGGCAGCGCGCCGAGCAGCGCCCGCGCCCCGTCGACCTTCGTCGAGTACACCCTGGCGAACGACTCGGGGGTCTTGTCCTTCACCAGCCGGTCCTCGAGCACCCCGGCACCGTGGACGACGCCGTCGAGCCGGCCGTGGCGCGCGTAGACGTCGGCGACGACGGCCCGCACGGCGACGACGTCGCGGACGTCGACGGCGTGGTAGCGCACGCCCGCCGCGGTCCGGCCGAGCTCGGCGAGGGTGGCGCGCACCTCGCGCTCGGCGAGCAGCCGGGCGACGCGCGCCTCGATCTCGGCCGGGCGGCGCATGCCGGTGGCGATCAGCGCCCGGCGCAGCGCCGGCGCGTCCGTGGCGGCGGCCGTGGCCGGGTCCTCCGGGCCGGCTGGCGGCGCCGTCCGGCCGACCAGCTCGATGTGCGCGCCGTGGCGGCGGGCGATCTCGAGGGCGACCTTGGCGGTGATGCCGCGGGCGCCGCCGGTCAGCAGAACCACCGAGGACGCGTCCAGCAGGGGCGGCTCGGCGTCCTGGGCCTGGGCCGCCAGCTCGGCGGGCAGGACGCGCAACGCCGAGCGGGTGCCGTCGCGGTAGCCGACGACGAGCGGGGCATGCTCGGCGATCAGCTCGCCGAGCAGCGACTCGGCGATCCGGCGGGGCGCGTCCTTGGGGTCGACGTCGACGACCCGCACGGTGACGTCGGGCAGCTCGTGCGCGAGGGTGCGGGCGAAGCCGGCGAACCCGGCGCCGGCCACGGGGGCCGGGTCGGTCACCGCGGCGCCTCCCCGGCGGCCGAAGTCGCCGCCCAGACCGCTGGCGAGGACCAGCCGGCGAGTACCGCCGAGGGCCGCCGCCCGCAGCGCGGCGAACGCGCCGGGCAGTTCAGCCGCGGAGCCCGCGCCGGCGTCAAGCGCGGCGACCCACAGCAGCCCGTCCGCGGCCACCCCGCCGGCGACGGCCTCCGCGAGGTCCGCCGCGCCGACGTCGAGAAGGCGCACGGTCGCGCCGGCCTGCTCCAGCAGGTCCGCTATCTCCAGGCCGACGCCCAGTCCGCCCTCGACGACGGCGAAACGTCCGCCCGCGAGCGGCCCGCCGTCGCCCGGCAGGGCTGGACCCCGGGTTCCCACGGCCGGCAGCGGCCCCGGCTCGACGACGAACCGGCGCAGCGGGAATCGCGCTCCCCCGACCGGCTCGCCTTCGGCGGCCGGGCGCTCCGCGCCGGTCTCGTCCGAGTTGGCGGCCTTCGCGGCGGCGGCTTTCTCAGCGGCAGCGTTCTTGGCGGCAGCGTGCTCGACGATCCAGTCGACGATGCCGTCGACCGTCTTGATCGCCGCCAACTCCTCCACCACCGACTCGTCCAACTCACCACCCGCGGCATCCGCCAGA
>NZ_MOMC01000021.1 GCF_001983105.1 Pseudofrankia asymbiotica
ACAGATCCGCCTCCAGGTCCAACCCCGGCTCCAGCATCTCCGCCGGGTAACCCGTCTGCGAACCGATCACCTCCACCACCGTGTCCAGCACCGCGCCGCGGCTCAGGCCGCGGCCCGCGGACGCGGCGGCGGCCGGCACCGGCGCGCTCGGCACCGGCGCGCTCGGCGCCGGCGGGTCCACGGGGAGGGCCTGCGCGGGGATGACCGGTCCGTGCCCGTTCGACGCGGCCAGTCGCCCGACCCGCGCCGGCTCGTATGGCTGGCCGCCACCGACCGGCGCGAGCCGCGCGCCGTCGGCGCCGCCGAGGCCCGCGAGCGTCCCGGCGGCGAGCGCGGCCTCGCCGCCGCGGCCGAGGTAGCCGAGCAGCACGTCGCGCTGCGCCGAGACGAGATCACGGGTGGTCCGCAGGAACTCCAGCACCGCGGCGTCCGCCGTCGGATCCGCCGGCGCCGCGAAGACCGCTGGCACCGCCGGGGAGGCCGCGGACTCGATCTCGAGCCGCGCGAGCGGCTTCAGACCGCCCGCGACGACCCGGCCGTCCGCGGTGCGCACGAAGGCGCCGTCGACCAGCCAGCCGGGCCGCCGCGGCGCGTCCGCCGCCGAGACCACCCGCGCGTCCCTGCCGGCGAACAACGGCGCGACGTCGACGGCGACACCGGCGGCGGCGAGCTCGGCGATGGCGAGCAGCAACCGGCGCAGCCCCGGCTCGCCGGCGACGTCGGTCGCGACCGCGCGGTGCGGCCGCTTTCCGAGGATCTTGCCGACGAGGCCGGTGAGCACCCGGCCGGGGCCGACCTCGACGAAGGTGCGTACCCCGGTGGCGTACATCGCCTCGACCTGGTCGACGAACCGGACCGGCGCGGCCACCTGGCCGGCGAGCGTCGCCCGGATCTCGGCGGCGGTGTCCGGGTAGGGCGCGGCGGTCGTGTTCGCCCAGACCCGGGCGGCGGCCGGCGAGACCGCGAGCCCGGCGAGGGTGTCGGCGAGCGTGCCGGCGGCGCCGGCGACGACCGGGCTGTGGAAGGCCGCGGCGACCGGGATCCGCTTGGCCGCGAGGCCCGCGGCCGACAGCGCCGCGAGCGCGGCGTCGACGGCGGCCGTGGGGCCGGAGACGACGGTCTGCTTCGGGGCGTTCTGGTTGGCGAGTACCACTTCGGCCGCCCGCCCGCCGGCCGCGTCCAGCGCGGCGCGGACGTCGGCGGCGGGCGCCGAGACGGCGGCCATCGTGCCCGGGTCGTCGCCCGCCGCCGCGAGGATCGCGGCCGCCCGGGCCTCGGAGAGGCCGATCAGGTCGGCCCGGTCGAGCGCGCCGGCGGCGCACAGCGCGACCAGCTCCCCGTAGGAGTGGCCGGCGAGGTCGTCGGCGCGGATCCCGAGCGTGCCGAGCAGCTCGGCCATGGCCAGGCCGGCGAGGCCCAGCGTCGGCTGCGCGGCGCGGGTGTCGGTGATGGCGGCGGCCTGCGCGTCCGCCTCCTCGCGGCTGAGGGCGGCGGGCGGGAACATCGTGCCCGCCCATCGCGGGCCGAGCTCGAGCACCTCGCGCAGACGCGGGAACGCGACGAACAGGTCGGCGAGCATGCCGGGACGCTGGCTGCCCTGGCCCGGGAACAGGAACCCGACCCGCCCGGGCCCGCCCGGCCCGGCACCCGTCGTCTCGCCGCTGGCCGGCGTCTCGCTGGTGGCCGGCGCGTCCGGGGCGACGAACAGCCCGGCCTTCGGGTCGGACCGGAACGACCGGGCTCTGGCGAGCGCCGCCGGCAGCTCGTCGAGCGAGGAGACGACGAACGCGAGCCGCGCGGGCCCCGACCGGTCCTCGGCGACGGTGCGGGCGAGGTCGCGCAGCCGCCAGGGGCGTCCCGCGTCCTCGTTCGTCCGGGTGAGCTCGGTGAGCCGGTCGAGGCGGCGGGCGGCGGCGGCGTTGTCGGCGCCGCGGATGACGAACAGCTCCGCCGGCCAGTGCGCGAGCCCGTGCGCCGGCTCGGGGCCGCCGTCGTAGGCGGACAGCACGACGTGGAAGTTCGTCCCGCCGAACCCGAAGGCCGACACCCCGGCGTGCCGCTCGCTCGCCGGCGCGGCCCAGGGCCTGGCCGTCTGGTCGAAGGCGAACGGGCTGCTGGCCCGGTCGTAGGCCTCGTTGGGCGTCTCGATGTGCAGCGTGGGCGGCCGCACCCCGGCTGCCAGCGCGCGCGTGGCCTTGATCAGCCCGGCCATGCCCGCGGCGCACTTGGCGTGGCCGATCTGCGACTTGACCGAGCCGACCGTGCAGGTGCCCGGCTCGGCGCCGTGCTGGGCGAACACCTCGGTCAGGGTGGCGAGCTCGGTGCGGTCGCCGACGACGGTGCCGGTCGCGTGCGCCTCCACCAGGCCGACCTCGGACGGGGAGATCCCGGCGCGGCTGTAGGCGCGCTCCAGCGAGAGCACCTGGCCCGCGCGGCGCGGCGCGGTCAGCCCCAGCGCGCGGCCGTCAGAGGAGCCGGCGACCGCCTTGACGACGGCGTGGATCCGGTCCCCGTCTCGCTCGGCGTCGGCGAGGCGCTTGAGCACGACGACCGCGACGCCCTCGCCGAGGGTGATGCCGTCGGCGGAGGAGTCGAACGAGCGGCACCGCCCGGTCGGCGACAGGGCGTGCACCGAGGCGAACATCAGGAAGTCGTTCAGCCCGTTGTGGGTGTCGACGCCGCCGCAGAGCACCATGTCCGAGTTGCCGGCCAGGAGCTCCTTGCACGCGGCGTCCAGCGCGGCGAACGACGACGCGCAGGCGGCGTCGACGGTGAAGTTGGCGCCGCCGAAGTCCAGCCGGTTGGCGACCCGGCCGGCGATGACGTTCGCCAGGATGCCGGGGAACGAGTCCTCGTCGAGCTCGGGCAGGTGCTCGTCCAGCTCGGGCGGCAGGTCGCCGACGAGCGCCCGGTAACCGGCCCGGAGGCCGTAGGCGCCGGAGAGGTCCGCGCCGGCCTCGGCGCCGAACACCACCGAGGTGCGGGAGCGGTCGAAGGGGCGCCGGTCATAGCCGGCATCACGCAGGGCCCGAGCGGACACCTCCAGCGCGAGCAGCTGACCCGTCTCGACGCTGCGCAGCGAGCGCGGCGGGATTCCGTACGCGAGTGCGTCGAACGGGATAGGCGGCAGGAAACCGCCCCATTTCGACGGGGTCATCTTCCCGGCGTCCTTGACGAAGGCGTCCGGCGAGTAAAAGCGATCGGCCTCGAACCGTTCGGCGGGCACCTCGGTGACCGCGTCGACCCCGCCGACGATGTTCGCCCAGAACGTCTCCACGTCTGGCGCGCCGGGGAACACCCCGGCCATGCCGATGATCGCGATGTCGGCCGGCCGGGCCGTCTCGCGGACCGCCGCCACCGATCGCGCCGCGGCCGCGCGCCGCTCGGCGATCAGGTCGGCGGCCGAGGCCCCGCCGCCGGCCGGGTGCTGCTCCGGAATGCCTCGGGCGGCCGCGGCGGCGGTACCAGCGCCGTCGGCCGCGATGCCGAGCTGGGCCGCCCGGCGCACGAGCGCGTCACCCGCGCCGGTGGTCACCTGCTCGTGCAGGGCCGCGATCGACGTCCGCTCGGCGCGCAGCGCGGCCACCTGGCCGATCATGAACATGCCCTCGGCGGCCTGGGCGTCCTCGTCGACCGCCACCAGCGCCCCGCCGTCGCGGCGCACACCCTTGCTGGCGATCCGCAGGCGGCCGAGGTTGAGGCCTTCCAGGGTCGCCCACATCTCCTGGCGGCTGTGCCCCGCGGCGGCGAGCTCGGCCCGGGTGGCCAGGAACGTGTCGACGAACGGCGAGCGCACGCAGCGGGTGGCATGCCCCGGCGACGTCTCCAGCAGCACGGTCTCCTCGCAGCGCACCGCCGCTTCCTGGAAACCGGGCTGGATCGCCCCGGTCCGCACCGCCTCGGCGGTGAACATGTAGGCCGTGCCCATCAGGGCGCCGATCTTCGCCCCGCGCGCCGCCAGCGGAGCGGCGACCGCGGCGACGGCCGCCGCCGACGCCTCGTCGTGCACGCCACCGGCGAACAGCAGGTGCAGCTCCTCGAAGAAGCCGCCGCCCAGCCGCTCACCCGCCGCGAGCAGCGCGCCTACCTGCGCCTCCCAGAGCGCGAAGCTGGCCCGAGGGCCGACGTGCCCGCCGCACTCCCGCCCCTCGAAGACGAACTTGCGAGCGCCGTCGGCGACGAACCGGTCCAGCAGCCCGGGGGACGGCACGTGCAGGAACGTGTCGATACCGGCGGCTTCCAGCGGCGCGGCCTGCGACGGGCGACCGCCGGCGATCAGCACGCACGGCGGGCGGACGGCGAGGACGGCGTCCAGCTGGGCCGCGCGTACCTCGGCGGGGGCGAAGCCCAGGACGCCCACACCCCAGGGGGCGTCGCCGAGCTGCTCGGCCGTCTCCGCCAGCAGCGCGCGGGACTGCTCGCCGGACAGCAGCGCGAGCGCGAGGAACGGCAGCGCGCCGCCGTCGGCCACGGCCTTCGCGAACGCCGGGATGTCGCTGACCCTGGTCATCGGGCCCTGCGCGAGCGGGTAGCGCAGGCCGCGGGCCGCGGCGAACGGCGCGCCGGGCTCGAGCGGGCGCAGCCCGGCCGCGCTGGTCAGCTGGCCGCGGATCGCGGCGCGCACCGCGCGGACGACGCCGCTCGCGGTGACGTACCGGTCGGCGAACCCGCTCGCGAACGCGGCGTCCTGGCCGACCGGGAGGAACTGGGCGCGCAGGTCACGCCCGCCGAGGCGGGCCGCGGCCTCGACGGGCGTGAGCGCGCCGTCCGCCGGCCCGCCCGGGGCCGCCGGCAGCGCACCGTCGCTCGCCACCTCGCCGCCGGTGTCACGAAGATCCACCTCGCCGACGCTGGCGGCGGCCGCCAGCCCGGCGAGCCGCGCGACCGGCAGGTCGGGGCGGACATAGACCCGGTGCCCGCCGAGCACGGTGGTCTCGCTGCCGTCCATCGAGCGCACCGCCGCGGCCACGTCGGCCACCGTCTCGGCCTCGCGGACCAGGGAGAGCTGGGTGTCCAGGACGACGCCGGCGGCTCCCAGCGCGACGGCGCCGGCCGCCGTGTGCTCACCGATCCCACCGGCGGCCCAGAAGGGAGCGGGTGCGCCGGCGCGGGTCAGGAGGCCCGCCGCGGCCAGGTGTTGGAGCAGGGTGAAGGTGGTCAGGTCTCCGACGAACCCGCCAGCCTCGTTGCCCCGGGCCACGACGCCAGCGGCGCCGGCGGCGAGCGCGGCCCGCGCGCCGGCCACCGAGGTCACCTCGACGAGCACGCGGCGCGCCCCGGCCGGGCCGGCCGCGCTCGCGACATCCCACCGGGCGGATCCCGGCCGCTCGGCGGCGGGTGCCGCCAGCGCCAGCAGATCCAGGTCGGCGAGCAGCACGGTGTCGACCTCGGCCGGCAGGTCCTCGGGACGCAGCGGCGCGGCCGGGCCTACCCGGACCGCGAAGGAGGTGGGGCACCAGCGAGCGGCGTCGGCCAGGGCACGGCGCGCGCGGGCGGTATCAGCGCCCAGGTCGAGCACGCCCAGCCCGCCGGCACGCTCCACGGCCGCCACCAGGGCGGCGTTCGGCTCGGCGAACGGCGTCACGACGACGACGAGATCCCGTGCGCCGGCGTGCGCCGGGACGTCCAGGCCATCCTCCCAACGGGTGGGGCGGCCTGGGTCGAGCTGACTGGAAGTCCTGGTCATCGACTGGTCCTCCTGAGCCAGTGACGCCTACGGCGACACCGGGGTGCGAGCGGGAGGGGAGCGGGCGTCGCCCCAGGGCGGCGGCCACRCCCCGGGCCACGCCGCGGCGAACGGACAGGTTCGGCGGACGGATCCGGTATAGCCATCATCACCATCTGGGTTTCGTCACCGGCTCGGCGGGTGCCGGCAGGTGCGCACACTCGCGCCGGCATGCCGGGACGAGTGAGCGCCGGAGCCTTGGTCATCTCGAAAAACAACGTCTCCAAGTGCGGAACTACACCGAGCGTCGTCCATGTCCAGACGCTCTCGGGCCGGGTTTCAAGCTCCTGCGCGGGTACTCACCACGCCGTCGTGGCGAGTACCCGAGAAGGTGCTCGGAATTATAACCACACGGATAGCCACGCCGAAACTGCCCCTGGGCAGTGCCGTCCGCCGAGGCGGATGTGTGCTGCCCAGAGCATGACGGTGCACCCGTCGACACGCCCGCCGACAATGATCGCACCTTGGCCGCCACACTCAGATACCCCCATTCGKGGGCATGATACGTAACCGTCTTCGGGGTACCGTGGCTGGTCCGTCATCTCCGGGAATCGATGTCGGCGGAACTCTTGCCAATGATTCCGTCCGCATCCATCAAGAGCATTCTTTCGCCGTTTCCTGGAGCTTGCTGGCCCGACATCCAGAATGACTCGATGGGCGTCCCGTGAAAGCTCGGTCAAGTTCATTCATTAAAACCCCATAAGGCGCCCAGCGGGAACCGGTCATCCTCCGGGGAGCTAGCCGTCAAAACGGCGGTGCCGAATTGGCCAATATTCCGGTCCGTCCTGGCGGGATCCGCCCGGGGACCGGGCCGCTGCTTGCGCCGGGACGTGCCTTCGGCGTGCGACGCCGATCCCCCCGCGGTCAGACGGACCCCTGCCCGGACGGTGCCCGGCACGATCTGTCTAGTCAGGTCGGAGGGTTCTCCCCGGCAGCGGGAAGAGGTAAAGCAGCTCTTTCAGCTGGTAAGAGCCAAGACGTTCCGAAGAGCCGAGACCTTCCGGCGGCCACCTTTGACCGCGAAGCACGTCTCGTCCGTCCGCGGGGATGCCGCGGGCATCACCACCGCCGATCGGCGCACGGGCCGCAGGCATCACCGCCGCCGGTCAGCACGCGGGCCGCGA
This sequence comes from Pseudofrankia asymbiotica, assembly GCF_001983105.1. Classification (GTDB taxonomy): domain Bacteria; phylum Actinomycetota; class Actinomycetes; order Frankiales; family Frankiaceae; genus Pseudofrankia; species Pseudofrankia asymbiotica. The sequence continues at coordinate 6,850 of NZ_MOMC01000021.1, forward strand.
GCGCCGGGTCCAGCGGCGGCGGCGTGGCGCCGCCGCTGAACTGATTGCCCCCGGCGGTCATCCGGGACGGCTTTCGGCCCCCGGCGCCCCGCGGGCGCCCGACCCGCCGTACGGCTCCCGACCGCCTCGGCTCCGGGAGGCGCTCGGCGTCGTCCGAGGGCCCCGTCGCGCCATGGGCCGAACATCGGCCGCGCGCCTGACGGCTGGCACGCCGACGTGGCCCGCCGGCGATCCCGCGGCCGGCGCGGCCCAGGACGCGCCGGGGGTGTGTCAGTCCCGGCCGGGGCCGGCGATGGCCGGCGAGGTCGACGGGCCCATCTCGCGCTGCCAGGCCAGGGCCAGCTGAGTCCTGTTGGCGCAGGATGTCGCGACGAGCGCGTGCGTCAGGTGGTGCTTGACCGTGTCAATGCTGATGCACAGCGCCTCGGCGACCTGCCGGTTGGAGTGGCCCTCGGCCACCAGCCGGACCACGTCACGTTCCCTGGCGGACAACTTCGCGGTGACGGCCGGGCCCGTGTTCGCGCGGACATGGAATCGCAGGAGGTTGCCCAGGTGGCGGCCGAGCACCGCCGCGACCGCGCGGTCGCGCGCCCCGAAGGCGCCGGGCCGTGGGTCCAGCAGTGACACCACGGCGCCGATGTTCGCGGGCCCGGCGAGACGCAGGAGAAGTTTGGAGTGGATGCCGTGCGCGCGCAGGAAACGCTCCATGCGCATCCGGATCTCCGGCCGGACCGGGTTGCCGATGTCCTCGAGCGTGACGACGCCCCGTTCGTGCATCAGCCGCAGGCTCTCCGGGTCGGAGAACGCCTCGAGCCCGCGATAGCGGTCGAGGAAGGGGCCGGCCATCCGCAGCGCGAGTCCCCGGCCGGCCGGTCGCTGGTCCTGGAACGCCGCCTCCAGCGACGGGCCGAGGAAGAACGCGGAGTTCCGGTAGCCGAGGTGGCGGGAAAGGGCGTCGAGCGTCGCCTCCCGAAACGCCGGCAGCGTGGGGGCCCGCTCGCAGTCCTCGACGACCCGGAGAATGCCGCGCAGTTCGGCCGCGCCGAGCGCGAGATCCCGCGGCGGCTGCGCGGGGCGGGGTGCCAGCTGAGTGCGCGCGGGCATTCCGGCGCCCCCGGGGCCGGTGGCCTGGGCCGGGGTGTTGATTCCGGGGTGCTGAGCGGGGAGCCCGGAGGACGACGGGTTACGCCCGACCGCCGTGTTCCCGATGGGCGCGTTCCCGATGGGCGCGTTCGCCGGCGCCGTGGCATGCCGCCGAACCGTGGTGTCCAGACGCGGAGCTGGTCCGCGCAGGACCGCGGATGGTGTGTCGATTGTCACCGGTCTCGCCTGGCGACGAACCGGAGAGATTCCGCCCATACCGTCCAGAACGGTATCCCTCGCGCCATCAAGCATGCGGTCCGCCACGCCTGCCTCCGGATCCGGTCGACACCCTCGTTACTTGGCGGTAACGGCGAAGTCGCCGGAGTATTACCGACCAAGCTGGACATGTTGGGTCAGCGTAGGGCCCCCTTCCGGGGCACGCTAGACGGCAGCCGGGACTTTTTACCTCTTGCCAACTTCAGAGGGCGATCAGGAGATCCAACTAGGGTCTAAAGTCCCATGAGAGCGCTCTCCATCCATCATRAGTAATCATGCGCTAGCTTTGAGTAGTCGATGATCATTCTTTCCTTACCCGATGGTGCTAGTCACGCTCCGCACACATGGACTATTTCCAAACTAGGGTCGATAAGTCCACGCCACCCAGTCAATCTCCTTCACACTGTGTAACCGACAGCTACCGAGGGTACGGAGCCGATGACACGGTCCGCCCGATCCGATCCGTTCGGTCGACCGGCGGCGACCGTGCCCGCGCGTCGGCCCACACCGCCGGCCGCGGCCCGAGAGGGGTGAGCAACGGTGACCATCGGCTCGTCGATCCTCATGATCGTGGCCGGCGCGATTCTCCGGTACGCGGTCACGTGGCACATCCACGGCCTGAACCTGCCGGCGCTGGGCCTGATCCTGGCCATCGCGGGCATCATCACCCTGGTGATACGGCTTATCTGGCTGTTCAACCCGGATCTCGGGGGGCAACGGCCACCGACGGATCCGCCGGCCGAGCTCGGTGGCTGGCCGGCCAACCGCTCTCCCCTGCCGCCGCGAGGTCACGCGTCGCCGCCCGTCTCCACCGGCCCCCACGGATGGCGTCCGGAAGATCACTCACGGTAGGCGGCCTCCTCGCATGATGTGAGACCAGGTCGCTCAGGCGGGAGGCGCGTCCCGTCAGGCCCGCGGCCAGCCGCGGGCCTGGCGCCCGCCCCGCGCCGCCGGCTCCTTTACCCGGCCGCCGGTCCGGCCGGGAACCTCCCGATCCGCGGGCCTGCGTGGGACCCGCGCCGAGTGGCCGCTCAGAGCAGGTGCAGGGCGCGGGCGCGGTGCACCGCGTCCCGCCGCCTGGCCACGTCGAGCTTGCGGTAGATGCTCTTCAGGTGCGTCTTCACCGTGTTGACCGAGACGTACAGCTCGGCGGCGATCTCCGCCGTCGTCAGCATCGTCGGCAGGTAGCTGAGCACCGCCAGCTCCCGCTCGCTGAGCCGATCGGCCCCCCGCCCGGTCCGAGGCGGCTGCGGCCGCCCGCCCGGCTCCTCGCCCGCCGGCCGTGGCCGGCCGCCGGGCGACGCGAAGCCGCCTCCGGCAGCCGTCTCGGCCGTCTGGCCGGTCCCGGACGCTCCCGGGATCCGTGGCGCCCGGCTCACGACGGCGGGCCGGGCTCCTGGCCCGGCCAACGATTCGGGTGAGCGCGCCGACGCGGCCGGCCGGCCGGCCGATGGGGGCTCGGCGGACGCCCCGGCGGGGGCCGCCCAGACGCGTTCCTCCTCCGCGCCACCGGTGGCGGCCAGCGCCGGGGAGGCTCCGGGCGCGGGCGCCGCCCCGGGTATGGCGGAGGCGGTCGAGGAACGACCAGGCTCCGCGCCGTCGGCGCCCGGGCTCCTCCAACCCCCGCCACGCGCGGTGGCCTCGGGCAGACGCGACGGCGTGGGCGCGGGCGCGCCACCGCCGCCACCGCCGCCACCGCCGGCGACGCCCGGCGCCCGGCGAGCGGCGGGCACCGCCACCGGGCGGACCCGGCCCGCCGGCTGCCCGAACCCGCCCGTCACCACCGGTTCCGCCGCCCGGCGCCGTGGCTCGCGGACGAGACCCGCCCGCAGCGCGGCGACCAGTTCGGGCGCCGCGTCCGACAGGCCCGGGTGCGCTTCGGTCAACGCGACTACCTCGGGACCCAGCTCCAGAAGGGGGCGTACCAGCGGCTCGTCCTGAGCGAGCGCGAACGCTCGCGCCAGCAGGCCGCCGGCCTGCGCCCCGTCTCCACGCCGGGCAGCCGCGAGCGCGCTGACGGCGCAGGCCCCGACCACGCTCACCACGCCCCCGCCGTCGGCGCGCAGCAACGGGGCGACTGTGAGCGCGGCGGCGGCCGCGTCGCCCTGAGCCAGCTGGGCACGGCCCCTGGCGAGCCGCGCGGCCGAGCCGTCCCGCCGCCCAGCCGCCTCGTCGCGCTCCAGCAGCCGCAGTGCGGCATCCGGGTTGCCGCCGGCCACCAGCAGGTCGGCCTGCGCGGCCTCGCGCAGTGCCAGCAGCAACGCCGGCCCCTCGCGGGCCGGGACGGCGCCCAGCGCGCGCCGGGCCGCCCGCAGGTCGTCGGCTCCACGTCGCCCCAGGTGCAGCCACGCGCGCAGAACGTTCGCCAGATCCGGCAGCTGGCCAGCCTGACCAGTGCCGACGGCGCGAGCGGCCTGGTCCACCCAGGCGAGCCCGCGTTCGACGTCTCCCCGGTAGCCGGCGACGACCGCGAGCGCCAGCAGCGCCTCGACGGCCCCGACCGGTGCGGGCGAGCCCGCGAGCCAAGCCGCCTGCTCCAGGTCACGCCAGCCGCGGTCGTGTTCCTCGTGGCCTCGTCCGTCCAGGCCAGCCGACTCCCGCGGCGGCGACTCGCCGCCGTCGCGCGCGGCTCGGGCAGCCGCGGATGGCGCGGGCGAGGAGGGCGCGGGCGAGGAGGGCGCGGACGAACCGGGCGAAGACGGCGCGGACGTGGGCACGGGCACGGCGCCCGGGACGCCCGGCACGCCCGGGACGGCGCCTCCCGGGACCATGTGGCGCGCCGGTCCCGGCTGCTCCTCGCGGGCCGTCCATGCCGGCCGGGCCTGGTCGACGGCTCGCCCGTCGTCTCCGAGTGATGGACCCGAGTCGCTCGCGGCGACGCCGAGTGGCCCACGCATGGCCGCGAGGGCCGCGGCGGCGGTCTCCTCCGCCAGGCGCAGGCGCCCACGCAGCGCCGATCCGAGGGCGAGAGCGCCCAGGCAGCTGGCCGTCGCGCCACCCAGCCGTGTCCGGCGTGCCTCGGCGAGCGCCGTGCGCAGCGCGTCTTCGGCGGCCTCGAGCCGGCCGCGCCACAGCTCGGCCCGGCCTCGAGAGCACAGGGCGAGCGGGCGCAGCCCGTCGGGCAGACCGTCAGCCGGCCCGGGCGGCGGCACTGACCTCGTCCGCAGCGCCCGGCGCGCCGCGGTCATCATGGCGTCGACGTCGCCGGCCAGCTCCGCCCGGCGCAGCTCGACGGCCTCGATCGCCATCAGCAACGACCGCCGCGTCGCGCCGGCCGCGCCGTCGCCCGCCCGTTCGTGGCCGGGTCGTCCCGCCCAGGCCGCGGCCGCGGGGACAGCAGCCGGGCCCGCGTTCGCTCCCGCTCGCGCCCGGTCCAGGTGCTCACCGGCCGCCGCGACGTCCCCCGTGAGCACCCGGGCAAGCCCGGCGACCGTCGCGCACTCGGGACCGAGCGCGGCGGCGCGGTCGGGGTAGTCGGTGACCAGCGCGGCCAGCTCCGGCAGGTCGCCCTGCAGGATGAGAGGCACCGTGCCGCGCGCGACCAGGCAGGCGAGGTAGCGCCAGTCGCCGGCGCGCCGTGCGTGCCGGGCCGCGTCGACGAGCCGGCGGTTCGCCGCGTACCAGAGCGCGGCGCGCAGGTTGAGCTCGGCCTCGTCCTCGGTCGGATCCCTGCGCAGCGTCTCTCGCAGCATGCCGCGCAGCAGCTGGTGGTAGCGGAACCAGGGCGCCGCCGCGGCGAGGTCCGCCGGCTCGGCCGCCTCGGCCAGCTCGCTGTCGGGCGCGGGCGGGAGCGTCAGGCGCGTCGCGAGGACGTCGCCGGCGGCGAGCTCGGCGAGCAGCTGTTCCCCCCCGCCGCGCTCCGCGACGACCGCCTCCGCCAGCGGGCCGCACACCTGGTCGAGCACGCTGGTGCGCAGCAGCAGCGGGCGCACGAGCGCGGGCAGGGCGACGAGCGCCTCAGCGCGCAGATACTCCGCGACGGGCTCGAACGCTCCGGACGGCAGCGCTGGATATCCCAGCCTGCCCTGCCCGACGTCCGACGCGCCGGCGCCGGCTCGGTCTGCCGCCCCCGCGGGGCCGTACGCGGCATCCGCGGGCCCGGCCCCGGCCGTCCGGACGCCGGCCGCGTAGACGGCCGGACCCGCCGGACCCGGCCTCGACGCCAGGCCTCCGGCGGCCAGCCGGAGGCCCGCGGCCCAGCCCTCGGTGACGGACAGCAGGGCGGGACCGGCGGCGGCCGGCGCGCGCAGCGCGGTGAGCAGCCGGGCGGTCTCCTCGGTGTCGAACGCGAGCAGGTCGGGACCGATCTCGGTGAGCTGGCCCGCCGCCCGCGCTCGATGGGTGGCGACCGGTATCCGGCGGCCGCACAGCACCAGCCGCGCGCCCGTCAGCTCACCGGCGAGCAGGCGCAGGCCGGCGATGTCGGCCTCGTCGCGGACCAGTTCGAGATCGTCGATGACCAGGACCAACGGCGCGGGGCGTCCGCGCGACAGCACATCGGCCAGGCCGCGGCAGAAGGAGCCCACCGCGGCACCCGGAGGTGGCGGGCACAGCTCGCTGAGCCCCACGTCCAGAGCGGTCTCGGGGTGGCTCGCCAGCGCGACGAGCAGGTGCTCCCACAACGAGGGTCTGGCGGCGGCCGACCGGGAATGGCCAGCGGGCGCCGTGTCGCCGGGCATGACGTGAGTGGGAGAGAGCCTGCCGGCCGCGGCCTCGCCTGGAGGGGCATCCCTCGGGAGGGTGCCCACCAAGGCCACCGGGCCCGGTCGATCACCCCGCGCGGGGCTGGCGGCCGGGTCGACGCGCAACCAGACGATCGGCAGCGTGTCCCGGCGCGCGAGGTACCAGGAGGCGACCAGGGCTGTCTTGCCGCTGCCCGCCGGGCCGCGCACGACGGTCAGCGCCCGCCCGGTGCCCTGGTCGAGGATCTCCCACAGCCGCGGGCGGGGCACGAACGGCACCGGCAGCGCGGGCGGGGCGAGCTGGCCGCGCAGCGGCGGCGGACCGCCGCCGGCAGCGTCACCACCGCCACGGCCGGCGCGCGCCGCGACGCCGGTCCGGACATCCGCGACGCCGGTCGGAACGTCCTCGATGCCGGTCCGGACGTCCTTCGCGGCGGCGGACCCCACGCCCGCGCCTTTTCCATCGCCCGGCACGCCATCACCCCCAGCTCCCAACGTACGGTAACTGGAGTCTCACCCTCTGTCGCGAGCACGTGTCGTACGCGGACGGCTTCCCATACCGCCGACTTCCCGCGGCGCCGACCGGGCCAGAAGGCGCGGCCATCGCGGACCCGCGACGACGCGGGCCGATCAGGCCGCGCAGTCCGAGCAGACCGTACGGCGAGCATCCGCCAGCTGGCTGCGGTGGTGTATGAGGAAGCAGCTCGTGCAGGTGAACTCGTCGGCCTGCCGCGGCAGCACGCGCAGCGCCAGGTCCTCGTCACGCACCTCGGCGTCGGGCAGATCCAGCTCCGTCTCCAGAGCGTCCACGTCGTCGCCCAGGTCGGCCGCGGCGCCAAGGCGCTGCGCCTTCAACGACTCCAGACTCTGCTCCTGAAGATCATCGTCGTCCGCGCCGGAACTACGCCTGGCGTCGAAGTCGCGAGCCATGCCTCTCCTTCCCTCGGTCCAAGGGGTCGGCCTTCCACTGGCCTCCGGGCACCAGCGAGGCGGCCGACCCGTCCCCTCCTCGCCAGCCGTGATGCCGGCCGGCGGGCGCTCCATCCGCCCCCGCCAGCCGTCTTCGCCGCCGTCCCGCTCAGGCATCCCGCGACCAGAGCGACGGGCCGGGCTCGCGGGTTCCGCCGTCCACGACGGGCCGCGACACCTACCAGGCCTCGTCTCCGAACGGGATCGGGTGGTCACAATACGCAATGCCATCGGCGCGAGAACGTCCCGGCGCCGCATGTCCACATTTCCCCGTGCCTGTACCGCCCGAGTGGGACCGGCGAGGCCGTTCTCGCCAGCCGGGGCCCCGACGACGGCGCATGGGCCGTCGTCGACCGCCTCGATCATCAAAGCCGGTGCGAAGGATACGGGGCCGGGCCCGCCGGGGGCCAATTCAACGGTGGTCCTATCGGTGTCTTTCCGGCCACATCGCGGGCGCCCACGACCCGCGGGCGAGGCCCGCGATCCGGAGAGAGCGGTAGATATCGGCCTGAAGACAGCAGCCGGCCCTGAAACCGCCTAGAGGGAGCCGAGGCTAGAGATAGAGGCCGGTAAGGCCGTCGTCGAGGCGCTCGGCGGCCACAGCGTGGATGTCGCGCTCGCGCATGAGGACATAGGTCGAGCCGTGGAGCTCGACCTCGGCGCGGTCCTCGGGGTCGAAGAGCACACGGTCGCCGATCTGGATGGTGCGCACGGCGGTCCCGACCGCGACGACATCAGCCCAGGACAGGCGCTTACCCATCTGCGCGGTCGCCGGGATGACGATGCCAGCCTTCGACCGCCGGTCGACCGAGTCCTCCCGCGGCTCAACAAGAACACGATCATGCAGCAGCCTGATCGGCAGCGAGCCAYCACGCATGTCGACGCCGGCCGTGCCGCCGATGCCGTTTACACCGCCGGAAAGACTGGTCACCCGCGCGACATTACCCCTAGTAGGCCCGTCCATCCGCCGCCCCCTATGACCTACATCTCCTCGCACTCCCAGGAAGCGCCACCACAGGCGGTACACGCCCCCCGGACGGGGCGCCGAAGCTCCCCGGATGAGGAACACCTACCCAACGCGGTATAAGCTGCCGCCCATCACCCGGAGTTGGACACTTCCACACCGGGGCGCGGGCAAGTACCCGCGGGCGACGGGCCTGTCAGGCGGCCCGGCGCGGGCGGGCGGTCGCGCGGACAGGCGGCCCGTCGGCTATCACGACTGCTCACGGGACGGGGCACAGCTATGGCGCTGCGGATCAGTGTGGACCTGGACGGCCTGCGCTGGGCAGATCTGTTCCGGTTCGTCGACCTCGCCCGCAACGGTGGCATCGGCCCGGACGACCAGGTCGACGTGATCACCTACGKCAGCGACCCGATGTCGGTCAGCCTGTCGGCGCGGATCTTCCCGCAGACCGAGGGTTTCCTGTCGCCGGAGCAGGACGCGGGCGTGGACGCGCCGCGCTCCGCGCCGCTGTCGATCAGCCCCGCGCCGTCGAGCAACGGCTCCTCTCCGTTTGGCTATGAGGGTGGCCCGGAGCGGGCCCCCTCGCAGGGCGGCGCGCACTACCCGTCGTTCGACGGCCCGCCCGAGCGGCCGAGTACCCCGCCGCCGAGTGGCATGCCGAACTACCCGGCCTACGAGGCGCCGCCCGAGCGCGGCGCGCCCTCGGGCCAGGGCGGCGGCCACTACCCGCCCTTCGACGGCGGCCAGGCGGACCGGCTGCCCGGGGGCGGCCCGTACGCCGGGTTCGAACCGGCGTTCGACCGCGGCCAGCCCGGCAAGGACATGTCCGGCGCGAACCCGGCGGACAGCCCGTACATCGAGGAGTTCGCCCGCCTGCAGGAGGGCCTCATGCGGCAGGTGCGCCGCGGTGACGAGGTCCGGCCCGAGCGCGCGTGAGACGGCGGTCCCGTCATGCGAGCCCCGGCCTTGGCCGCACAGGGGATCACCCACGGGATACCTCTCGGGGCTCGCCGCCCGACGTCCGGCGCGGATGACAATGCCCGGCATCGGTAGGCGACAGCGCCGCGCCGCCGCCTGGTGCRCCAGCGCGGTGACTCATGATCCGCGCCCGGGTTCGCGGGGTGCCGCTCGCGCGGCGCTCCGCTCGATGGTGCATGCTTGACAATGATGGAGGATCAGGACGTTTCCGACGTCGAGCGCTACTTTGTTCGGCTGTGCTCGGAACTTGACATGATCAAGAGTGGTCCGGTGCTCGCCGGGCCACGCACGATCGAGCACATCCGGYCTCTGCTCGCGCTCATCGACCTCCACCAGCCCAACGAGTTCGACGTCTGCCTCGGCTGCGATCGCCTCTGGCCATGCGCATCCGTCCTGGCTGTGACGGGCCTGCCGCCCGAGCTGCCCGCGGTCGACCAGGAGGTCGCCGCCCCTCGCCCGCTTCCCGAGACAACACGGCGCTCACGCCCCTCGGCCGGCGCCACCACCGGCGCGTTCGCCACCGGCGCGTTCGCCACGGGCGCGTTCACGACCACCGGTGCGCAGCCACAATCCGGGGCGCACTTCGCCGCACCGGCAGCGACCGAGACGCACCCCCAGCCGGCAACGCGCCGCGCCGCGCCGATTCCGGCGCCGGCCGCCCAGCACGGCTCCCAGACCGCCGACCCGCCCGCGGAGATCCCGGACTGGCTTCGCCAGCCCGCCAGGGATCCCGGGCTTCGCCAGCCCGGCAGGAACCCCGGCGCCGATCCGGCGGGAACCTCTGGCGGGCAGCCCGTCGTGGCGCCCGATGGCCGCCTGGTGCCGGAAACGTCGCCCGAGCCACCCGCGCCTCGTCCCGTCAGCGCTCCGCCGGCGGCGACCGTCGGCCGTGGCGTCCTGATCCCGGCGACCTCCCGGCACGCGCCGTCACCGGCGTCCCCACCGCCCTCCACCCCACCACCGTCGCCGTCCTCGCCCCCACCGTCATCAGCGCCGGCGCCGATCGCCACGCGGCCAGGCGGCCCCGACCGCGGCGCGCCCGCTGCCCCGCTGACAGGGCCGATGCCGCACATCCCGCCGCCGGGCGAGAGCTATCCGGCGTTCCCGCCGCCCGAGGCGGCGGCCGGCGCCAACCCGGCGTTCCCCCCGCCGGGGACAACGGCCGCTGGCCTCAGCTTCCGCCCGCCCGGCATGACCGGCGCGCACCCCATCCTGCCTCCCCCGGGGATGACCGGCGCCCTGCCGGTCTTCCCATCACCCCCCACTGACGAGGCCTCGTTCCAGCCAGGCCGCGACGGGAACACCGGCGCGCAGCCGCGCTACCAGCCGCCGGCCGCCCAGCCGCGGCAGCCACCGGCCGGCATGCCGTCGGCCGGCATGCCGCCGGCGCGGCTTCAGCCACCAGGTCAGCCCGCCGGCGGGCAGCAGCCCCCCGGGCCGAACCGCCCCTCCCCTCGGCCCGGCGGATACCAGGCCAGCACGCCGCCGCTCCATCAGCGGGGCGGGTACCCGCCCCCTGGTATCCCGTCGCCGCCAAGCACGCCACCTCCGGGTACCGGCCTGCCGGGGTTGTCCGCGCCGCCTGGCGCATCAGGCCAGCCGAGGGTCCCCGGCCAGTCGATGGCGCCGAGCCAGTCCGGGCCACGGCCGGCCACCCGGCCGGGGCATCCGGGAGGCGCGTCGGCCGGCCCGGGCGCTCCCAACGCCGGATGGCCTCGCCAGGACGCGCTCGGCCAGCCCGGCCAAGGCCGGGGGGAGCGGCTGGCGCCGTACCCGTCCCGTCCCGAGCAGGGTCGGCAGGAGCCCCCTTACCCGACCGACCAGCAGGGTCGGCCCGCCAGGCCGGGTGGTCCGCCCGGTCCGGGGCCATCCGCTCAGCCTGGCGGCGCAGGCGGCTCGTTCGGGGGTGTCGGCGCCGCGGGCGGCCTGCCGGGATCGATCGACCCGCGGTTGCGCCCGCAGGCGGGGCCGCCCCGCGGCCAGAGCCGTTCGATCTCGGCGCCGCCCCCACCCCACCGGTCGATCCACACCGACAGCGTGGACCCGGTCACCGGCCGCCCGAACGACCCGACGGCCCGACGGCTCGGGCCACCCGTACCCGACGACATCACGCCGGAGTGGATGTCCCGGCGCGACCCGATCCTCGACGGCATTGACGTCATCTAGTCGGTGGCCACCCGGTGTCGAGGGCTCGAGACCCCGGCACCGGGGGCGACCGTCGGAACCCGCCCGGCGGTTGGACGGCTCAGAGCTTCTGGAGGCAGAGGCCTCCGGAGATCCGAAGGAAGGGCGTTCTCGCGCCTCCTTCGACCCTCTAGGCCGCCAGGGCCTTCTCGATGGTGGCTCGCAGCTCCGGGTCGCCCGGTTCGACGCCCGGGCGGAACCTGGCGAGCACCGTCCCGTCGGCACCGACCACGAACTTCTCGAAGTTCCAGGTGATGTCGCCCGCGTTGCCCTCGGCGTCCGCGGCCCGGGTCAGCACGTCGTAGACGGGGTGACGTCCCGGGCCGTTCACCTCGATCTTCGACGCCAGCGGGAAGGTCACCCCGTAGCTCGTCGAGCAGAACTGAGCGAWCTCCTCGGAGGTGCCGGGCTCCTGGCCCATGAACTGGTTGCACGGGAAGCCGAGCACGGTGAACCCCCGCTCAGCCAGTTCCTCGTGCAGCGCCTCAAGCCCGGCGTATTGAGGTGTAAGTCCACAGCGACTGGCAACGTTGACCACGAGCGCGACACGACCGTCGGCGAGCGCCCCGAACGTGGTGTCCTCGCCGCCGAGAGTGCTTACCGTCAGGTCGAGTAGTTCAGCCATGGCTGRCTCCTTCCGTCAGAGCCCACACTGCCGTGGCGGCCCCGTCACCCGAAAGCCTCCCCGGCCCCCGGGGGCTAATGTCACAGTAGGTCATGACCGCCCGACATCGTCCGATGCCGTTCACACCGACACTTCTCCAGTCCGACCACAGTCGGACACCCGCCGAGAGGGTGACCGGTCGCATAGCGCCCACACAATGACGCTGCATCGGCCGAGGTGACCGGCAATTCGGACACGCCAGTGCTCGCCAACGAGGGCGAACCCGCGCGGCGGCGGCAGGAATAGCCGAGCGCGCACGGCCGTGCGCACAATGAGACGGGCGGAGCTGGCCGGAACCGGGTAGTAACCGGACCGACTTCGCCTACCGTTACCTGGCCGAGGGGAGCCCGTCATCGAGACTCCGGCGCTGATGGCAGAGGGACAGACCGGGGAGACGGCGCGTCCAGCGCCACCGGCGGGGCCGCCAGCGACCAGCCATAGACCGCGCGAGGACACCGGCCGGTCGTCCAGGCGGTCGCGTGCCGCGCGCGGCGCCCGACCGGCGCGCGCGGCGTTCTCCGGCCAGCTCACCGTCCGTCTGCTCCCCCGGCAGCACGCGTTCGCGGCGCCCTCCGGGCCGGCCGCCATTCCGGTGTTCCACGGCTTCCCGGCGATACCGATGCTCAGCGGCGCGCCCTCCCGGCCGGTCCTGGCTGTCGCGGGCACGTTGGGCGGTCCCGCGGTGGCCGGGGCGGGCGCGGGTGGCACGGCGGTCCTACCGATGCCCCGGCGGCTCACCGCGCCGAAGGGCGCCCGGGCGCGCGTCCTGGACGCGTGCGACGTCGATCTCTCCGCGCGGCTGCGGCCCGCGCTGCGCATGCCGCGACGGCGCACGCTGGTCCTGGGCGTGATCCTCGGCGTGCCGCTGGCCCTGCTCGCCTTCCGGTTCCGAGCCGACGTGCAGAAGCAGCTGGCCGATGTACCGACGCCCAACTGGCCCTGGCTCCTGCTGTGCGGGTTCGGCGCGGTGCTCTACTACGTCACGAACGGCGTCGCGCTGCGGGCCGGCAGCGGACTGCCTCTGGGCGTCCGGGTCTCGACCGCGGTCCAGTGCGCCGCGGCCGCCGCGAACCGGATCATTCCGGCCGGGCTCGGGGCGATCGCCGTCAACCTGCGTTTTCTGGAACGCCGCGGGCTCGCCCGCTCGGCGGGCCTCGCCACGATCGCGTCGCTCCGGGTGGTCTGCGGCCTGGTCCACCTGGCCGCGCTCGCGCTCGTCGCGGGGCTGCTGGGCGACTCGCGGATCACCGCCTCGCTGACCGGGCCCCTGCGTGACACCCTCGCCAGCGTCGGGATCGGCCCGACGTGCATCGTCATCGCGGCGGTCCTCTCGGCGCTGGGACTGCTGCTCGCCCGCCGCGGGGTGCGCGACCGGCTGCGCGCGCCGGCCGCGACGTTCCTCGCGCATCTGCGGGGACTCACCCACTCCCCCGGCAGGACCGCGATGCTGACCACCTCGCTCGCGGGTACGAAGGTCGCGCAGGTGATCGCGCTCACCGCCAGCACGCGGGCGTTCGGCGGCCAGGTCTCCGTGCTCTCGGTGGCCGCGGTCTACCTGGTCGGCTCGGCGGTCGCCGGCGCGGCGCCGACGGCCGGCAATGTCGGCGCGATCGAGCCGGCGCTCGCCATCGGCCTCACCGCGGCCGGCGGCCCGGCCGCCGCGATGGTGGCCGCCGTACTGGTCTACCGGCTGATCGGCTACTGGCTGCCGGTGATTCCCGGCGTCATCGCGCTGACGGCGCTACGGCGGCGGGGAGACCTGTAAGGCCGGAGTCGGGGCCAGCCGCGGCGACCGGCTGGTCGGGGGCCGGGCGTTGGTTCAGCCCACCGAGCGCCCTGGTCTCCCGTTCGTGCGCGAGGACGGAGATGCTCGCCGGTTCCACCAGGAACGACGCGCCGCGCGCCGGGTCGAGGCCCAACCAGCGCGCGATCAGCATCCGCGAGAAGTGGCCGTGGCCGACAAGCGCGACGTCGCCATCGCGCAGCAGCGGCAGAACGCGGTCCAGCACGGCGTCGGCGCGCGCCGCCACGGCCTCGGCGCTCTCGCCCCCCGGCACCTGACCGCTCCAGATCGTCCAGCCCGGCTGGTTCTCGCGGATCTGGGGCGTGGTCAGGCCTTCCAGATCGCCATAGTCCCATTCGGCGAGCTCCGGCCAGATCTCTCTGGCCGCGACGCGCGGACCGCGCGGGGCCCGGCCGTCCGCCTCGCCCGCACCTGGCGCCCCGGTCACCAGCGGGGCCCCGGGTGACGGGAAGCGCAGACCGGCGAGGTCCGCGGTGTGGACCGCGCGCGAGCGTGGGCTGGTCGCGACCAGGACGAAGTGACGGTCGCGCAGCACGCCGCGCAGCGATGCCGCCCGCCGTTCACCCTCTCGGGTGAGGGCGATATCGGTTCGCCCGGTGTGCCGACCGGATCGGCTCCACTCGGTCTCGCCGTGGCGGATCAGCAGGATACGGCCGGGCGGCACGTGGCCGTGGGGGTCCAGGCTCATCGGGACTGCCTGCCCGGCCTCATCCGCGACGATGCCTGCGGCGCCGCGTGGTGCGCACCACCAGCAGCGTGGTCGCGCCGACCGCGAGCGCCACCCGGCCCCACCGCACCGTGCGCCCGCCAGGTGCCTGCCCCGGGACGCCCGGAGCACCGGAGACGGCCGGCCGCACCGCGGGGCCATCGGCGGCGAGCTCGATCGGCTCCTCGCTGTGGCCGGCCCGGGCCCGCAACTCGGCGACCTTCGCCCGTACCTGCTCGCCCGCGCGTTCGGCGACGCGGCGAGGGCTGACGATGTCGGCGATCGCGTCGATGGTCTCCGCCAGCTCCGCGCGGGTCTCGTCGATCTGGCGCTGAATGATCGCTGGGTCCTGCGGCACCGATCTGACCTCTCGTCTCCCACGGCCGACGGCCACGGGCACCGCGACCGGTACTCGCCCCGACCGCCGCCGCGACCGGCGGCTCATCGCGAACCCGCCCGTCACGGTCACGCCCAGCTACTACCGGTTCCCACAGCCCGTGGCCTACCGTCGGTCTACGGCCGACGGATCCACTGCTCAGAGTGCCAGACGCGCTGGCACCTGACGAGCCCAAACACTCGTTAGGACCAATCAGGGCCATCGGAGCCGAGAAGGACGCGGGCCGCGGGCGGGGACCTCGGCGGAACCTCGAACCGGCCGTGGACCGGCCGTGGACCGGCCGTGGACCGGCCGTGGACCGGCCGGCGGACCGGCGCACGGCGGGGTTTCTACGGCGGTACGCCCATATACGTCCTGGCGACCCGCCCCGTTCTCCGGAAACGCTGGGCCGCCATCCTTCGTTTACGGTTACGGCTGGCCACGCCCTCACGGCGCCGCGCCGGCATGAACCGAGACCTACCGCAGGCAGCAGCGCGCGCCGGCGCGTGTCAACACCCGACGATGCCGCCCACGCCTGCTCGTGCTCTCAGCGTGGAGGATCATGGTCGTCACCTCGCCGGCACCCGCCGACGACACTCGCCGCGCCCGGGCGCGGCGCGCGGGACGCGAGGCCACCTCCGCATCCGGCCGGGAAGAGCCGCGCGGGGTCCACAGGCGCGGGCCCTCGGCCGGGACGCCGGTCGCCCTGCTGACGCTGGCGGCGCTGCTCGCGGGCGCGACGGCCTGCGCGGACCGTACCCCCGGAATGCGCGCCGCGGCGGTCGGCGACCGCCGCTCGGACGGCCTGCACGGGATCAGCCCGGTGACCCCCACGCCGAAACCGGCCCTGAACCTGACCGGGACCGACGGGCTCCCCTTCGACCTGCGCGCCAGGACCGCCGGCCTGGTGACGCTGCTGTACTTCGGCTACACCCACTGCCCTGACGTGTGCCCGGCGACGACGGCCGACCTCGCGCAGGCGATGGGCGAGCTCGACCCGGCGGTGCGAGCGCGGATCCGCGTCGTGTTCGTCAGCGTCGACCCGGCGCGCGACACACCGGCCGTGCTGGTCGCCTGGCTGCACCACTTCGACCCAGGCTTCGGCTTCTACGGCCTGACCGGCCCGTTCGCCGAGGTACGGGCCGCGGCTCGGGCGCTGGATGTCGACGTGGAACAACCTCGTACGGGGGCGGACGGCGTGATCGAGCAGAACCAGAACGCCGAGGTGCTGGCGTTCGGCCGCGACGGCCGGCTCGCCCTGCGCTACCCGCCGGGCACCCAGATCACCGACTACATTCACGATCTTCCGGTCCTGGCCGACCAGGGGGCGACGCGATGACCCACACCTCCCCACGCGCGGGCGCGGCGGACCAGACGGCCGGACGGCCCTTCGGCACGCGAGCCTGGGTCCGCGCGGTCTCCACCGCGCTGCGGCTGGCGCTCGCGGTGCTGTGGCTGGCGGCGGGAGCACTCAAGATCGGCGACGCGRCCGGGATGGTCCGCTCGGTGCGCGCGTTCCGGATCCTGCCGGAGAGCCTCGTCCACCCGGTCGCCTACGCCGTGCCGTTCGTCGAGATCGCGCTCGGCGTGCTTCTCCTGCTCGGCCTCGCCGTGCGCGCCTGCGCGCTGCTGTCCTCCCTGATGCTCGCCGCGTATATCGCGGCGATCGCCTCCGCCGCGGCTCGTGGCCTGCGCATCGAATGCGGTTGTTTCTCCTCGGGTGGTGACCTCGCGAAGGGCGCGCCAACCCACTACACATCGGAGCTTGTCCGCGACAGCCTGCTTCTGGTCGCCAGCGGGCTACTCGTGCGCTGGCCGGGCGGCTATCTCGCCTTGGACCGCCTGCTGGACGCGCCGGGCGCCGGGCGCCGGCGCCCGGACACGGCCGAGTACGAGGACGAGTACGACGGCGACGGCGACGGCGACGGCGACGGCGACGGCGACGGCGACGGCGACGAGTACACGGACGAGGACGGGGTCCGGGACAAGCACGACCAGGCCTGGGACGACGGCGACGCGGCGGGAGGCGACTGGCGCGGCCGGGTGGGCGACGGCCGTGACACCGAGGGCTGGGACGGCTCCGGCCGGCACCTCGCGGAGGGGCGGGCCGGGTCCGCTGAGCCGCGAGGGACCCGACGCGGAGATGGGGCGGGACGACGGATGGGGCGCGACCGATGAGCAAGGGCACGGAAAGCGGGCCGGGCGACCGGGAGGGGCAGGGCGCCCCGACCGGCGGCCGGCCACCGCGCGCCGGCGGCCCGGCCGGGCGGGGCAACGGCCAGCAGGGGCGGGACCCGCGCACCGCTGCGCGCCAGCAGCGGGCCGCCGCGGCCCGCGAGGCGGCCGAGGCGCGGGAGCGGCGGCGCCGCAGGATGATCGTGCTCGCGTCGGTGGTCGGCGTGATCATCATCGCCGCCGTCGTCGGGATCCTCGTCCAGAACTCCCGGCAGGACTCCAAGCCCGTCGTGATCCCGGCGAACGCGACCGGGCCGGACAACGGGATCGTCGTCGGCAAGGCGAACGCCCCGGTCACGGTCGAGTTCTACGAGGACTTCCAGTGCCCGGTGTGCGAGCAGTTCGAGACCACGACCGGGCCGACCGTCCAGTCGCTCATCGACGACGGCAAGATCAAGGCCGTCTACCACATGATGTCGTTCATCGGGCCCGACTCGGTGCGCGCCGCGAACGCGGGCGCCGCGGCGGCGCAGGCCGGCAAGTTCAAGGAGTTCCACAACCTGCTCTACGCCAACCAGGGCACGACGGAGAACTCCGGCGCCTTCACGAACGACAAGCTGATCGAGCTCGGCTCGCAGGTCGGGCTCACGTCGCCCGAGTTCATCGAAGCGGTGCGCTCCGGCACGTATGACGGCTATGTCGCCAAGGTCGAGGACAACGCGTCCAAGCGTGGCGTGACGGGCACGCCCACCGTCAAGATCAACGGTAAGACACTCACCAACGAGCAGCTCACCCCCGACGCCTTCAAGGCAGCCGTCAGCGCCGCGGGCTGACGCCGGGGTCGAGTGAGGGCGAGCGTGCCGCCGGCCGGCCGCGCGCTCGCCCTCATTACAGGACGGGCGCCCGGAGCGCGTGCAGGGCAGGTGAGAGATGCTGTCCTATGGCCGCGCCGGCCGCCGGCGGTGCCGTGCCCCGACGAGCCAGCACTCGGAGGAGTACCAGCTGGAGAGGGCTCCCGCTGGCCGAGACCGAGCCAGGATCGCGCTGGTCGGGGGGTAGCCGCCCGTCGCCCGGCCGCCGGCCGCGACCAGGCAGGTTCTTCCGGCCCAGCCGCCGCGAGCGCGGGTGTCCACTCCGTGCGCCCGCGGCGACGACCACGAGGACTCCAGGGAGTCAGCATGACCGTGTCCAAGCTCGACGTGCGCACCGACGACGGTGTCATGGACGTCTACCTGCACCTCCCGCCGGGCCACGAGGCCGACGGCGGCGAGCCACTGCCGACGGTGATCATGTATCCGGACGCCTTCGGCGTGCGGCCGGTGACGCAGGACATGGCCGACCGGCTCGCGGCGCTCGGMTACGCCGTCGCGCTGCCGAACATCTTCTACCGCACCCCGGACGCCGGCCCGTTCGACGCGGCGACAACCTTCTCAGACCCCGAGGCCAGGGCTCGCCTGTTCGACGTCATGCAGAAGGCGAACGCCACCGCGGTGATGGGAGACACCGGCGCGCTGCTGACGGCCCTGGACGACGTGCCGGCCGCCAGGAGCGACAAGGTCGGCACGACCGGCTACTGCATGGGCGGCCGGCTCGCGTTCGCCGCGGCCGGCACGCACCCGGACCGCGTCGCCGCCGCCGCGTCGTTCCACGGCGGTCGGCTCGCCGTCGAGGACGACCCCGAAAGCCCGCACAGGCACGCCGGCGAGGTGCGTGCCCGGCTGTACTTCGGCGTCGCCGACAACGACAGCTCCTGCACCCCCGAGGATCAGGTCCGCCTCGCGGGGGCGCTCGACGAGGCCAAGGTCGAGTACCGGATGGAGGTCTACACCGGCGCGGCGCACGGCTTCGCGGTCAAGGACTTCCCCGTGTACGACGAGGCCGCGGCCGAGCGCCACTGGGACCGCACCGCGGAGCTGTTCGACGCGACCCTCAAGGCCCCGGCCGCCTGAGGGCGTCGCGGGGGGCGCGCGGGGGCGCCCCCCGTAGGCCGCGGCCCTCAGACCGCGGCGAGGCCGAGGTCGCGGATCAGCTTGGCGACGTGGCCGGTCGCCTTGACGTTGTACAGCGCCTTCTCGATCTTCCCGTCGGCGTCGACGACGAACGTCGAGCGGATCACGCCGACGGTCTTCTTCCCGTACAGCGTCTTCTCGCCGTACGCGCCGTACGCGCCGAGCACGGCCCGGTCCGGGTCGGACAGCAGCGGGAACGTCAGGCCCTCGTTGTCGCGGAACCTGACCAGCTTCGCCGGCTTGTCCGGAGAGATCCCGAGCACGTCGAGGCCCGCGTCGTTCAGCTGCGCCAGGCTGTCCCTGAAGTCGCAGGCCTGCTTCGTGCAGCCCGGAGTACTCGCGGCCGGGTAGAAGTAGATGATCACCCGCCGGCCGCGGAAGGACGCCAGCGACACCTGCTCGCCGTCGGCGTCGGCGAGCGTGAAGTCGGGAGCCGGGTCGCCGACGGTGAGCCGGGCACTGCCCGAGTTCTCGGTCATGGCCGCAACCTAGCCCCGCCCCACCGAACCCGGCAAACCGCCACCCGTGGCCTGCCGGCACTGCCCGGCACCACCGGGCCCTCGCTCCGGGCGGGCGCCCGGGCACGGCGCCCGGGCACCGACGCCCGGGCACCGACGCGCGAGGCGCGAGGCGCGAGGCGCGAGGCGCGAGGCGCGAGGCGCAAGGCGCGAAGCGCCGAACCTGTCGGAGGCGGGCGCGATGATGCCGGTATGACGTGGACCGCACCAAAAGTCACCCGGATGGACGAGCCGGCCGCCGGCGGCGAGCGTGAGCAGCTCGAGGCCTGGCTCGATTACCACCGGCAGACGCTGCTGCTCAAGTGCGCCGGCCTGACCGTCGAGCAGCTGCGGGAGCGTGCCGTTCCGCCGTCGACACTGTCGTTGCTGGGCCTGGTGCGGCATCTGGCCGAGGTGGAGCGCAGCTGGTTCCGCGTCCGGTTCGCCGGTGAGGGCCTGCCGTCCTACTGGATCACGGACGACAACCAGGACGCGGAGTTCGACGACGTCGACACCGCCGACCCCCAGGAGGCCTTCGACGCGTTCGAGAAGGAGGTCGCGGGGGCCCGCTCGGCCGCGGCCGGCCGGTCGCTGGACGACGCGTTCGTCCACCGCGGCGACACCCTCACCCTACGCTGGGTCTACTTCCACATGATCGAGGAGTACGCCCGCCACAACGGCCACGCCGACCTCCTGCGCGAACGCATCGACGGCGCCACCGGCGATTGACAACGGGGGGCACGTGGCGTGCGGGCGGGTGAGGCGGCGACCTCAGGTGGCGAGGAGGAGACCGCGGATGAGGGCGGCCTGGCCTGCGTGCTGGAGATCATCGGCGATGACACTGACCAGGCGGACGCCGAGCGTCACCGGCGGGTCCCAGCCGGCGTCGACGACCCGGTCCAGGTCGGGGTCGGTGAGCGGGGCGACGAAACGCAGGGTCGCGTCGTGGACCGCGTCGTAGTAGTCCGTGAGCAGGGCCGGGTCCCCGACCCGGACGCCGTCGACCTGGGCCGAGGTGTGCCCGTAGCCGTGGGACTCCGGTGGGAGCGGCAGGCCGAACCGGCCGTACCAGCCCGCCGACGTCCATACCTGCTCGGTACCGGCGACGTCGGCGACGTGGTCGTCCTGCACCCGGGCCAGGTGCCAGACCAGCCAGGTGATGGAGTTCGCCCGCCCGTCGAGCCGGTGGTTGAGCTGCTCGGCGGACAGCCCATCCACCGCGCCGTGAACGACCTCCCGGACCCGCCCGAAGCCGTCCACGAGCAGATCAGCGCTGCTGGCCATCGCGAGCCTCTCCGCCGCCGGGACCCTCTTGCCTAGCGTCCCAGGCCGCCGCCGCGACGGCCACCGTTCGGCGCCATCGGCCATCGGCCTCGGCCCAGCCGCGAGGCGTGGGCCGGCGCTCTCCGCGCACCGGGCCGGATCACACTGGGACGATGGCTACCGAACGCGTGTTGGTGACCGGCGCGGCCGGGCGGATCGGGACGATGCTGCGGCCGCGCCTGGCGAAACCGGGCCGGGTCCTGCGCCTGCTCGACGTCGCGCCCCTCGAACCAGCCGGCCAGGACGAGGAGGCCGTCGTCGCCTCGATCACCGACCTCTCGGCCCTGGAGGAGGCCTGCGCCGGTATCGACGCGGTCGTTCACCTCGCTGGGCGGTCCGGCGAGTCGACCTGGGACGAGATCAGCGCCCTCAACATCAACGGCACGTACAACGTCCTCGAGGCGGCGCGCCGTCAGGGGGTACGCCGGGTCGTGTTCGCGTCGAGCAACCACGCCGTCGGCTTCCACCCGCGCGACGGCGACGAGGCGCCGGACTACCTCTTCCCCGCGCCGGACACGTACTACGGCGTCAGCAAGGCGGCCGGCGAGGCCCTTGGCGCGCTCTACCACCACCGCTACGGCCTCGACGTCGTCTGCCTTCGCATCCTGACCTGCGCCGAGCGGCCCACCGATCCGCGCGCCCTGGCCACCTGGCTCTCGCCCGGCGACGCCGCCCGTCTCGTCGAGGCCAGCCTGACCGCGCCAAGCCCCGGCTTCCGCGTCGCCTGGGGCGTCTCCGACAACACCCGGGGCTGGTTCTCCCAGCGGGAGGCCCGCGCACTCGGCTATGAGCCCAGTGACGACGCCGAGGCCTACGCCGCCGAGCTGACGGCCCAGTTCGGCGAGCCCGACCTCGCCCTGGCGGACCACGCCTTCGTGGGCGGCCCGTTCACCACATCCGTCTACGACGCCGACCGTCAGATCGCCGACCGTCAGATCTCGGAGGCGTAGGTCTCCGCCCAGGAATTGATCTTCGCGATGTAGGACCTGGTCTCGGCGAAGTCGGGAACGCCGCCGGCCGTGCGGACGGCGGTGGGGCCCGCGTTGTACGCGGCGAGCACCAGGGAGATCTGGTCGCCCGGCAGGTCGCCGACGAGCTCCGAGAGATGTTGTTCGTAGTGCGCGGCGGACGGGATCGCGTCGAGTGGGTTGAGCGGGTCCGCGACACCGTCGCCGTCACCGTCGAGGCCGAACTCGGCCCATGTCCGCGGCAGGAACTGCATCATGCCGACCGCGCCGGCGCGCGAGATCACCGACGAGTCGAACCGGCTTTCCACCCGGGCCTGCGCGGCGAGCTGGGCGGCCGACAGCAGGCCGTAGTTGGCCGCGGCCTCCCGGAAGACAGGCACCAGGTCGGCCGGGATCAGGCCCTCGGTCTTCATCGGCAGCATCTGTGAGCACCCGCCGAGCAGGCCGGTGAGCGCGCCGACAAGGCCCGCCACGAAAACCGTGGCACGAGGCGGTCTGGGTCGGGGCATCGGCTCATTGTGGCCGTGCGCCCGMCGTCGTGTCCGGCATCTCCGCCCAGCCGGTCGCCGGTCGGATTTCACGACACGGCCGGGGGCGGTTTCCGGCACCGCGCCGGGACCCGCCCGCGAGTCCCGCTCGCCGCCGTGACCTGGCGTGCGAACGCCGGCGAGCTCCCGTGATGCATGCTGGTCGCCGTGACTCCGCCATCGGCCGAACCCGTATCCGCGCACGGCCGAACCTCCCCGATCGGCTCCCAGACCTCCCCGATCGGCTCCGCCGATCGGGGAGGGACCCCGGATCCGGCGGGGACCCCGGCGGTCGGGCAGGCCGGCCCGCCGGCCGGCCCGGCGAGGCCTGGGCGGACAGGTGTGCCGGCGCAGRCGACGCCAGAGCCAGGCGAGGCGAGGCGCACGCCCGGGCAGGACGGGCCCGATCCGGGCCTAGACGGCACCACCGCTCCCGAACCGGCGCCGCCCGCGTCCCCCCTGGCACCGACCGCCCGGACCGGCGACACCGGACCGGACCGGACCGGAGGCGGGCGCGCCGAGGCCGACGCCGGGACGAACGACGCGGTCATCCGGCGCATCGAACGGGCCAGCGGGCTGCTGGCGAACAAGGCCGTCGCCAGGATGTCCGAGCTGCTGCCCTGGTACCCGGGGATGTCGGCCCGGCACCGCGCCGACATCCAGCTCGTGGTGCAGGCGGGCATCGCCTCGTTCGTCGAGTGGTGCCGGCGCCCCGAGCATGCCCGCGACCTGTCGAGCGACGTGTTCCGGGTGGCGCCGCGCGAGCTGGTCCGGGCGGTCACCTTCCGCCGGCTCGTCGACCTGGTCCGGGTGGCCGTCGAGACGATCGAGGCCGAGGTCCCGAACATCGTCGAGCCGGAGCACGAGCAGCGGGTGCTGGCCGACGTGCTGCGCTACTCCCGTGACATCGCCTTCGCCGGGGCGGTCGTCTACGCCCGGGTCGCCGAGGAGCGCGGCGCCTGGGACGCCCGGCTGGAGGCGCTCGTCGTCGACCACGTCGTGCGCGGCGACCAGGACAGGGCGCTGTCGTCGCGGGCGGCGGCGGTCGGCTGGCGCAATCCGCCCGCGGTGACCGTCGTCGTCGGCGCCGCGCCGCCGCAGGCGCCGGAGGCCGTCGTCGACGAGGTACACCGGCTGGCCCGCTCGGCGGGTCTCGAGGTGTTGACCGGCGTGCACAACCAGCGGCTCATCATGATCGTCGGCGGGCGCTTCCGGCTTGACGAGACCGGTACCGACGCGGCGCCAGCCGGGACGGCCGGCACGGTCGCGGACCCGCCCGCGTCCTCCGCCGCCGCGCCCGCCACCGACGCGTCCAGGGCCGCGCGGGGCGAGGAGGGCGGGGTACCCCGCGAGGCCGCGGCCCGCGCCGTCGCGGCGGCGACCGGTGACCCGAACCGGCCCGGCCGCCCCCGTCGCGATCGCGGCGCCACGAGTGGCGTCGACTCGGCGGTGGAGGCCGCCCGGGTGCTGATGCCGGCCTGCGGGCCCGGTCCGGTGGTGGTCGGCCCGGTCGCCGCGGACCTGGCCGGCGCCGCCGAGTCCGCGCGGGCCGCGGTCGCCGCGGTCGACGTCGTCGCCGCCTGGCCGGCCGCGCCGCGGCCGGTGACCGCGCGGGCGCTGCTGCCGGAGCGGGCGCTCGCCGGCGATAAGCGGGCCCGACGGGCTCTCATCGACGAGATCTACATACCGCTGCGCGACGCCGGCGCGCCGCTGCTGGAGACCGCGGGCACCTACCTCGACTTCGGCGCCTCTCTGGAGGCCACCGCCAGGGCCCTGTATCTCCACCCCAACACCGTGCGTTACCGCCTGCGAAAGGCGTCGGAGGTGTGCGGCCTCGACACGGCCGACCACCGCCAACGGTTCATGCTGCACATAGCGCTCCTCCTCGGCCGCCTCGAGGGATAGCTCCCGACGAGCCTGGAAAGCGTCCTCGCCGCCAATCTGGCACGGATCGGAGAACACTCCCCGACGGGTGTGCCCGATCGGGGTAGCCGAGCGATGGAGCCTGGCCAGGCGGAGCTAGGACTCCGGAACCTCGCGGCGAACACTCGTCGTGTCGTGGACGACCTACAGGCGTGATGGTGCGAACATCGCCATCCACCGGCTCCGCGCCGGTGCGACAACGGTCACATCGCCCGACTTAACGGCCCTGTCACACGATTGTCGGCCCAGATGCCGCCAGGTGACTAACGCACCCGTCCGGGCGCCGCGTTTTGTAGGACTGCTACAACGAGCCGTCGGCACATCGGTGAGTGGCCGCCAGCGACAGCGGGCGCCCGCGAAGGGTTAGGTAGTTACGTGCTCGCCATTCTCGCGCCAGGCCAGGGCGCCCAAGCCCCAGGAATGCTCAGACCGTGGCTCGAGCTGCCGGGCGTCGCGGCGCGCCTGCGCTGGTTCGGCGCGGCCGCGGGCATCGACCTGGTCGAGCTCGGCACCGAGGCGCCAGCGGAGACCATCCGGGACACGGCGGTCGCGCAGCCACTGATCGTCACCGCCGGACTGATCGCGGCCGAGCAGCTGGGCCTGCCACTCCCGGGCGGTGTGCCCGTCGGCTCGCCGCTGGTCGCCGGCCACAGCGTCGGTGAGATCACCGCCGCCGCGCTCGCCGGCTCGCTCTCACCCGAGGCCGCGATGGCGCTGGTGGCGCTGCGCGGCCGGGCCATGGCGACGGCCGCGGCTCGCACCCCGACCGGCATGTCGGCGCTGCTCGGCGGCGACCCGGAGGAGGTCGCCGCGCATCTGGAGGGCCTGGGCCTGACGCCGGCCAACCGCAACGGCGCCGGTCAGATCGTCGCCGCGGGCGACCTCGACGCGCTGGCGAAGCTCGCCGCCGAGCCGCCGGCCGGCGTCCGGGTGCGCCCGCTCGCCGTCGCCGGCGCCTTCCACACCCACTACATGGCCTCCGGGCGCGACGCGCTCGCCGAGGTCGCCCCGGGCATCCGCCCCGGCACGCCAAGGCTCGGCCAGGTCTCCAACGCGGACGGCGCCGTGGTGACGGACGGGCGGGAGATGGTGACCCGGCTCGTCGGCCAGGTCGCCGCCCCGGTGCGCTGGGACCTGTGCATGGCGACGCTGCGAGAGCTGGGCGTCAGGGCCGTCATCGAGCTACCTCCCGCCGGCACGCTCGCCGGCATCGCCCGCCGAGAACTCCCAGGAGTGAAGATCCTGCCGATCAAGAGTCCCGACGACCTGCCTGCGGCGCGCGAGCTGCTGGCGGAGCTCGCCGACGCCGGGCAGGCGTCAGCGGCGACGGTTACGATTCCCGCGCCCGCCGGCGAGCCCGTCCCGGTCGGCGCCCATGGTGGGGAGGCCTGATGACCGCCGCCGCTCGCGTCCTCGGCCTGGGCACCTACCGCCCGGTGCGCGTCGTCACCAACGACGACCTCGCCCAGCGCGTCGAGACCTCCGACGAGTGGATCCGCAGCCGGACGGGCATCGCCACCCGCCGGATCGCCGACGCCGACGAGACGACGGTCATGATGGGCGCCGCGGCCGCCGAGAAGGCGCTGGCCGCCGCCGGCGTCGCCGCGGCCGACATCGACCTCGTCATCACCGCGACCTGCACGAGCCCGTCGCAGATCCCGGGGACGGCGCCGCAGATCGCGCACCGCGTCGGGGTGCACTCCGCCGGCGCGTTCGACATCAACGCGGGCTGCGCCGGCTTCTGCTACGCGCTCGCCCAGGCCGCGGACACGGTCCGCTCGGGCACCGCCCGCCACGTGCTCGTGGTCGCCACCGAGAGGCTGTCCGACTACACCGACTGGGACGACCGCACGACGTGCATCCTGCTCGCCGACGGCGCGGGCGCGGCGGTCGTCGGGCCCGGCGAGACCGACGAGATCGGCCCGGCGGTCTGGGGCCACGACGGCTCCCGCCCGGACGTGATCAGGGTTCCCGGCCACGGCGACAACCTGTTCCGGATGGAGGGGCAGGCGGTCTTCCGCTGGGCCCTGACCCTGGTTCCGACGCTGCGCAGCATCTGCGAGCGCGCCGGCGTCGCGCCGGAGGAGCTCGCCGGGATCGTGCCGCACCAGGCCAACCTGCGCATCATCGAGGCGCTGGTGGGCGGCCTGGGCGCGCGGAACGCGGTCGTCGCCCGCGATGTCGTCGACTCGGGGAACACCTCGGCCGCGAGCATCCCGCTGGGGCTGTCGCGGCTTCTGGACGCCGGCGAGCTGCGCCGCGGCGACCCGGTCCTCCTGTTCGGTTTCGGAGCCGGCCTGACCTACTGTGGCCAGGTCATCCGATGCCCCTGAAGGCGGTGCCGGACGGGGCGAGTCATACCCTGCTCGCCACCCGTCGGACGGTGTCGCCGGGCCAACGCCCACGCGCCGCCCCCATTCGTGGGTGACCTTCACCAATCTGAACCTGTACCCTTAGCTGATCAAGAAAGGTCCCCGATGTCCCAGACTGATGTCCTCGCCGGTCTCGCCGAGATCCTCGAGGAGGTCGCCGGCGTGGACCCGGCCGACGTCACCCCCGAGAAGACCTTCATCGACGACCTCGACGTCGACTCGTTGTCGATGGTCGAAGTCGTCGTCGCGGCCGAGGAGAAGTTCGGCGTCAAGATCCCGGACGACGACGTGAAGACCCTCAAGACCGTCGGTGACGCGGTCTCCTACATCCAGCGGGCAGGTGTCGCGGCGTGATCAGGACCCCTAGGCGGGTTGTCGTCACCGGCCTCGGGGCGACCACTCCGCTCGGGGGCGATGTGGCGTCCACGTGGGAAGGGCTGCTCGCCGGCCGGTCCGGCGTACGCCGTCTCACGGAGGACTGGATCGAAACGGTGCCGGTCCACATCGCCGCCCCGCTCGCGGTCGAGCCCCCGCTCGGCCGTGTCGAGGCCCGCAAGCTCGACCGGACCCAGCAGATGGCCCTGGTCGCCTCGCGAGAGGCGTGGGCCGACGCCGGCACACCGGAGGTCGACCCGCTGCGGCTGATGGTCTGCGTGGGCTCCGGCATCGGCGGCGTGCTGACCCTGCTCTCCCAGTACGACGTGCTGAAGGAGCAGGGCTCCCGCAAGGTGACCCCGCACGTCGTCCCGATGCTGATGCCGAACGGTCCGGCCGCCACGGTGGGGCTGGCGTTCGGCGCCAAGGGTGGCGTGCGGGCACCGGTCAGCGCCTGCGCGTCCGGCACCGAGGCGATCGCCCTCGCGTACGAGCTGATCAAGTTCGGCCGCGCGGACGTCGCCATCGCCGGCGGGACGGAGGCGGCGATCCACCCGCTTCCGATCGCCGGGTTCGCGCAGATGCAGGCGCTGTCGAAGCGCCAGGACGACCCGACGCTGGCCTCGCGGCCGTTCGACAAGGCGCGGGACGGGTTCGTGCTCGGCGAGGGTGCCGGGGTCCTGGTGCTGGAGGCGGAGGAGCACGCGAAGGCCCGCGGGGCCCGGATCCTCGGCTATCTCGCCGGGGCGGGAATCAGCTCGGACGCATATCATGTTGCCGCGCCCGAGCCGAACGGGGCCGGAGCGGCCCGGGCGGTCCAGGAGGCGCTGGAGACGGGCGACCTGACCCCGGCCGACGTCGCGCACGTGAACGCGCACGCGACGTCGACCCCAGCCGGCGACCTCGCCGAGTCGAAGGCGCTGCACCTGGCGCTCGGCTCGGCGGCCGGCTCGGCCGTGGTGACGGCGACCAAGTCGATGACCGGGCACCTGCTCGGCGCGGCCGGCGCCGTCGAGGCCGTGGCCACTGTGCTGGCGATGCGCGAGCGCATCGTCCCGGCGACCCGCAACCTCGACGCTCTCGACGACGAGATCGAGCTGGACGTGGTGCGGATCGACAACCGGAACATCAAGGCAGGCGCGGCGCTGTCGAACTCGTTCGGCTTCGGCGGACATGACGTCTGCCTGGCGTTCACGCCCGAATGACGTTGGGACGGGGCGGGCCATCGCCCGCCCCGGTACCAGCGACCAGCGACACGGGAGACGGCAACCAGAGGACGGCTCCCTGAACGACAGACACGGCGGCTGCCGCCGGATGTCCGGTCCCTGACCGGGTGCCTGGTGGCCACCCCGTGGCCGCGGCGGTGCCGATGGCGCCGATGCCTCGGCGGTCAGAACGGTGATCCCGCGCTGCCCGCACGCTGCCGCCCGGCGCGCCGCGAGGCGCGCCACGTCGGTACGCCCTGCACCGCGTACCAGACAGATGTGCAAGCAGGCCCGCCGCGCCAGCGGCTGGTCGCAGGAGCAGGCCCGTTCGCCGCCCAGGCAACAAGGAGATTCCCGGTGAGTCTGTCCACGATGGAACTCGTCGACCCGCGCACCCCCGTCGCCCGGCTGAACCACTTCTTTGACGACGACACCCTCACCCTGTTCGCCGCGCCCGACACCTCGGGCGTCGTCGCTGGGCAGGGACTCGTCGACGGCAACGAGGTGGTCGCCTTCGCTACCGACGTGACGGTGCAAGGCGGGGCGATGGGCCGAGACGGTTGCGCGCGCATCGTGCACGCCATCGAGTCGGCCGCCCGGATGAGCGTGCCAGTGGTCGGCATCTGGCACTCCGGCGGTGCCCGGCTGCAGGAGGGCGTCGCCTCGCTGGACGGGGTGGGCCGGGTCTTCGCCGCCATCGTGCGAGCCTCCGGACGGATTCCGCAGATCTCCCTGGTGCTCGGCGCGGCCGCCGGCGGAGCCGCCTACGGCCCGGCGCTGACCGACCTGGTGATCATGGGCCCGGACGCCAAGGTCTTCGTCACCGGACCCGACGTGGTCCGCTCCGTGACCGGCGAGGACTGCACCGCCGACAGCCTCGGCGGCCCGGACACACACTCCAAGAAGAGCGGCGTCGTCCACCTGAGCTGCGACTCCGACGACCAGGCGGTCGAGACGACCCGCCACCTCGTGTCGCTGCTGGCCGACCAGCGCGACATCGGGCAGGTCGAACCCCGCGACCTCAGCACGCTCCTGCCCGAGTCGCCGCGCCGCGCCTACGACGTCCGGCCCCTCGTCGGCGGCGTGCTCGACGACGGCTTCATCGAGCTGCACCCGAAGTGGGCCCGCAACATCGTCACCGCGCTCGGCCGGCTCGGCGGCCGCACGGTCGGCGTCGTCGCGAACAACCCGCTGCGCCGCGGCGGCTGCCTGGACTCGCTGTCGGCCGAGAAGGCCTCCCGCTTCGTGCGGATGTGCGACTCGTTCGGGGTGCCGCTGATCGTCCTCGTCGACGTCCCCGGTTACCTGCCCGGCGTCGGCCAGGAATGGGAGGGCGTCGTCCGCCGCGGCGCCAAGCTGCTCTACGCCTTCGCCGAGTGCACGGTGCCCAGGGTGACCGTCGTGACCCGCAAGGCCTACGGCGGCGCGTACATCGCGATGAACGCCTCCTGCCTGGGCGCGACGGCCGTCTACGCGTGGCCGACAGCCGAGGTCGCCGTGATGGGCCACGAGGCGGCCGTGAAGATCATTCACCGGCGCACGATCGCCGCCGTGCCGGCACAGCGCCAGCCCGAGATCATCAAGGAACTGGCCGAGGAGCACGCGGTCGCCGTCGGCGGCGTCCAGAAGGCGGTCGAACTCGGCGTGATCGACGCGATCGTCTCACCGACCGAGACCCGCGGCGTCGTCGCCGCCGCGATCGCCGACGCGATCGCCGCCGGCCGCCCCGACAAGAACATCCACGGCAACATCCCGCTGTAACACTGGTCCGCTCCGTCCGGGCACGGCGCTACGGCCCCTTCCTTGCTTCGCTGCGGAAGGGACCTCCGCGCCGTGTCCTCCTCCGCGAACGTGCGCTCCGGCGACCTCCGCTGCGGCTCGCCTACGTCGCTTCGCTCGTAGGCGTGCCTCCGCGGAGGTGCGCCTCCGCGCCAGCTCGGTGGCGTGCCGCTTGAACGTCGGGAGTCCAAGACGGGGCCTGATCCGGAACTAGGTCCTTGCGGGCGTCGTCGATGAGGCGCGAAGCCCACGCCACGAGCGAAGCGACGTGGCCGGGCAAGACGTGTAGTGATCTGGTGACGTTCAAGCGTCAGGTGACCGTGTGGGCGCGGAGGCGCGCCTCGCGGAGGCCCAGCCCACGAGCGAAGCGAAGTGGGTTGGGCCGCAGCGAGGTCGCCGCAGCGCCCGTGAGCGCAGGAGGACACGGCGCGCAGGTCCCTTGGGAGCGAAGCGAGTAAGGGGCCGTAGCGCCGCGCCCGCACGGAGCGAACCAGAGACTAGGCGTCGGCTATGTCGGTCCAGGTGCTCACCACGCGGGCTACCTGGCGGGGGGTCATCCAGGCGGCGGCGCGGGCGAAGATCGGGTCGGCGCGGCGGGCGAGGTCTACCCGGCCGCCGCCCAGGGATGGGGCGATCGCCCGGACGTGTTCGAAGCTGATCGTGCCGGTGGTGAAGGCCTCCCTGGTGGCCGGCAGGTCGCGAAGCGCGCGGGCGACGGTCAGCAGGTGCGTCGAGGTCGGCGCGTTGACCCGGCACTCCCTGCGCAGCCAGGCCGCCGCCGAGACGGCGCCGTCGGCGAGCCACAGCGAGCGGCGATCGAACTCGCCGACCAGCAGCACCCACCGCGCGGTCGTCGCGTCGACGGTCGCCCGACCCTCGATCACCGCCGTGGCGAGATCCACGTCCGACAGTCTCGCGGGGTCGACCGGCTGACCGCCCCCCGCCTGACCGGGGGCAGCGGCTTCGGCGCCGCCGCCGGGGGCTTCGGCGCCGCCGCCGGGGGCGGCCCGCGGTGGCGCCGGATCGTCCGCCTCCGGACGTGCCGGCCCGGCGGAGACGCCGGCCTGCTCCGGGACCTCGGGCTCTGATGCCCCTGCGTGGTCGTCGGGGACTCCGGTCACCATGCACCCCCTCCATCGACTGGCGGCGCGCGGAAACCGCGGCCGGCGCGGTCGCGTCTGCCTTGTCCTGATGCCGCCGCCCGAGGGCCCTGCCCGTCGGGCACGGCTGGTTGACCGCCCATGCGGGAAGTAGCTGGCGGCGTGCCGTTCCGAGGGGCGATCCGGTTGGGTGGAGGCATGGTCGAACTTCGAACGTATGTTCGTATTGTAGGTGATCCAAAGGGCAATCACCATCCCCCGCAACGAACGACCGGCGCCGAGGCAAGGTAGTTACCTGCTGCGAAATAACTACTTGCCGGGTCGCGTTCTGGGGGGTGGAGGTGTGTTGATGCTGTCGCGGGGACTGGAACGCGAAAGGGCGATGAGTACGCAGGGGGTGAGCGGCGGCTCACCAGGTCGCCCGTCCACCGAGAGCGGATCCACCGCCGGCTCACGCCGCCCGCCAGTCCCGCGCGCCGCCGAGGCACGGACGACAGGCACGACGATCGGCGACCGGCCCTCGCCGCGTTCCGGCGGGACGTTCGCCGCGTTGCGGGTGCCGAACTACCGCCGCTTCATGACCGGCCAGATCATCTCCATGTGCGGTACCTGGATGCAGACGATCGCGCTGGGCTGGCTGGTGCTCTCCCTCGGCGCGAGCGGCACGCTGCTCGGCGTCGTCACCGCCGCGCAGTTCCTGCCGGTGCTCGTCTTCGGCGCCTATGGCGGCCTCGTCGCCGACCGGACCAACATCCGCCGGCTGCTGAGCTGTACGGCCAGCCTCCAGGCCCTGCTCGCCGCCGTTCTCGGAATCCTCGTGATCACGGACGTGGTCACGCTCTGGATGGTGGTCGTCTTCGCCCTCTGCCTCGGGCTCACGCAGGCGGTCGACAATCCCGCCAGGCAGAGCTTCGTGCAGGAGATGGTCGGCCCGGAGACGCTGCCCAACGCGGTCACCCTCAACTCGGTGACGATGAACGCGGCCCGGGTGGTCGGCCCCGCGATCGCCGGAGCGACGATCACCCTCGTCGGCAACGGGATGTGTTTCATCCTCAACGCACTGTCGTTCGCGGCGATCCTGGTCGCGCTCGCCAGGCTCGACCGCTCGGCGCTGCGCCCGAACCCGCCCGTGGCCAGGGCACCGGGCCAGATCCGCGAGGGCTTCCACTACGCGGTGCGCACCGCCAGTATCCGGATCCCGCTGACGATGATGGTCCTGACGGGCACCCTCGCCTACGAGTTCCAGGTGACGCTGCCCCTGGTCGCGCGGGAGACCTTCCATGGCACGGCGGCGACCTACAGCCTGCTGACCGGCGCGATGGGCGCCGGCGCCGTGGCCGGCGGCCTGCTGGTGGCCCGCCGCCGGCTCACCGGGGTGCGCTCGCTCGTCGCCGTCGCGGGCGTCTTCGGCGCCCTGCTGTTGCTGTCCGCCGCCGCGCCGTCGCTGGTCGTCCTGGTCGCGGCCCTCGTCGTCACGGGCGCGGCCAGCGTCGCCTTCATCGCCACCGGCAACGCGACCGTCCAGCTGTCGGCCGAGCCGCGGATGCGCGGCCGGGTGATGGCGCTGTGGTCGATGGCGTTCCTCGGCACCACCCCGCTGGGCGGCCCGATCGCCGGCGCCATCGCCCAGGTCTTCGGCGCCCGCGCGGGCCTCGTGCTCGCCGGCGTCGCCGCCGTGGCGGCGGCCCTGATCGGCCTCGCGTCGCTGCGCCGCATCGAGGCGCGCCAGGTCGCGGCCCCGGTGGCCGTGGCCCCGGTGGCCGCGGGCTTCCCCGCCGTGGAGCACGCGGCCGGGAAGCACGCCGTCGCGGTCGGGGCCACGGCCGAGGCGGCGTGCTCCACCGCCACGGCGACGGTTCACCCCGCCGAGCAGGCGCCGTCGGGAAAGCCGTCGGCGCGGCCCCTGCCGTCCACCTGAGCCCTCCGAGGCGCTCCCCCGCCCGCGCCCCAGCGGCCACGGACCGCCTCAGTCGGTCTCGGCCACCGCCGAGGAGGACGAGGACGGCTTCCGGTCGGTGGTGGTCGCGGCGACCCGGTCGAGCTCGGGCAGATCGCGCAGCTCACTCCCGTTCGTGCCGCGGTGCGCGCTCAGCGCACTGTCGTGGTACTCCTCGGCGATGTCGAGGAACTCCGGCTCGTGGTACCGGCGGCCATCGACCGTCGGGCCGGCGCTGCCCTCGATGATCGCCTCGACGTCCTCGCCCCAGATGGTCTTGTGCGTCTCCAGCGCGTGGGTCAGGGCGAGCACCTCACGGCGGTTGGCCTCCAGGACCTGCTCCGTGCGTCGGTAGAGCTCCTGGAGCCGCTCCTCGACCTGCTCTCCGAACGGCCGGTCGTTGTCCACGGCGAGCTGTTCGACAGGGATGACGTTGGCCATGGACATCCAGGAGGAGATCGTCTTGCCCATGGCCGAGCCGGAGACGTGCCGGGCGACGAGGTAGGTCGCGCTCCGCAGGTCGCCGCCGACGCCGACGGTGTTGTCGCCGTCGAAGAACATCCGCTCGCCGACCAGGGAGGCGAGGGACACCATCACCTGGGTCTCGATCTCGGACTTCCACATGAACATGCTGTCCTCGAGCTTCACCGACGCGACGAAGCCGCCGACGCCCCCGCGCCGCTCGATCGTGGCCATGTCGATGGCCCGGCCGCGCTGCAGCCGGTAGGCGACGACCGCGTGGCAGGCCTCGTGCAGGGCGATGCTGTGCCGCTCCCGCTCGATGTGCTCGTGGTCGTCGGGCAGGCCATRCTCCTTGATCACCCGGGCGCGCAGGATGTCCGACCAGGTGATCACCTCGCGGCCGTMCTTGATCGCCTGGGTGAGCGCCTCGTTGACGGTGTCCTTGATCGTGGCGCCGGTCGCCTCGGTGCTCATCGTCGCCAGGCGCTCGACCTGCTGGTCGGTGAGCTCGTGCTTCACCTTGGCCAGGTAACCCTCATATGTCTTGATCCGGCCGGCCTTGCTGGGGTAGCCAACCTCGTATTGCCGGTCGATGCGGCCCGGCCGCAGCAGTGCCTCGTCCAGCGAGTTCGGCATGTTGGTGGCCATCATGATCAGGATGCGGTACTTCGGCGGCGGCTTGGGCTTCATCCCGAGCGCACGCCGCACGACGCGGTTGAGGAATCCGCGCGGCTTCTTCAGGCCGGACATCTCGGCGAGCAGCGCCTGCAGGGTGCCCATGTCACCGCCGCCCATACCGCCCATCCCGCCGGCAATGACCCGGTTGACCGTCCGCCCACCGGGCTCCACCGGCCCGTCGGCGCCGAAGCCCAGCCCGCCGGCCGCCGAGGCGCGGTGGCCGACCACCTCGGCCCTCGCCTGGTCGGTCAGGTAGTGCAGGCCGTTGCAGCCGGCCAGGTCGGCGAGCCCGTCCGCGTACGAGGGCGCTCGCCAGCCCTGAGCGCCCAGGTGCGTGCTCCGGCGGGAGGACGCCGCCCGCTCCGACCCGCGGTTGAAGCCCTGGGCGAGCTGGCCGCGGTTGCCGAGGCTGTCCGCCTCGTCGAAGAAGGCGATGACGCCGCCGTAGCGCAGCGACAACTTGCGCAGCTTGCGGAACAGCGACTTGACCTTCAGGATGCCGACGCCCATGAACATGGCCTGGAACGCGCCAGGATCGATGAACACGTAGGGCTTGCCGGTCTCGCCGGCGACGGCCTCGGCGAGCAGCGTCTTGCCCGTGCCAGGCGGGCCCCACAGCAGGATGCCACCGGGGACGTAGCCGCCCTTGCCCTCGATCTCCTCCGGGTGCTCCAGGTAGAAGACGTTCTCCTTGACCCGGGAGACCACGTGGTCCTGGCCCCAGACGTCGGTGAACCGGGTCTTGACGTCGTCCGGGTAGTAGACCTCGACGCCGCCCTTGGACATGAACCAGAAGATCGCGACGAACTGGCCGACCACGATGACCAGCAGCAGGACGACCTGGAGCAGCAGCGGGATGGCGGCCCAGAGGTCGCTGGGCACCCGGACCACCGCGTCGAGCATCGACGTGTGGACGACGCGCGCGTAGATGAAGAGCGCGACCAGCAGGGTGACGATCCACTTCGCCGCCCGGCTCGCCCGGAAGCGGTTCCAGTCGTCCAGCCGCTGCATCCGCTTCTCTGCCCGGCCGAACACCCGGTCGGTCCAGAACACGTAGTACCGCGACGAGCGCTCACCGATGAACATGTGTACCTGGCGAGCCGCCTCGACACCGATCAGCGCGAGCAGCCACCAGCTGTTCCGCGCCTCGATCCCGAACGCGTCACCCCAGGTCATCAGCGGGTTGCCGGAGACCTGCGCGGCGACGACGAACAGGAACAGCGCGCCGAACAGGAGAAGGAACTTGATCCGGTCCCAGAGCGCCGCCGGCTTGCGCACCGGCGGCGGGTCGGCGGACGGCGGCCCGCCCGTGGCCGCGGCCGCGGCCACTTCGGCCGTGCCGTCCGCGGCCGTGCCCACGGGGCCGCCCGGGAGGTCGGATAGGTCCATGGCTGTCGCCCTCCGGGATTCCTGTCCAGATCGGCGACGGGGTTCCTGCCGGACCGGCGAGGCAGATCTGGGAGGTCCGCGATCTGGGAGGTCCGCGTCGCTTCGTCAGTTCGTCGGTTTGGCGGGTCCGTCGGTCTCGTGAGTTCTCGTGGTCTGTCACGGGGGTCAGATCCGTCACCGGGCAGTTCGTCGCCACACCCGCTCGTCGCCTGGCTCACGCCGGCGCGAGCCGGGCTCGTCAGGTCGTCGGGTTGACCGTGAAGGAGTGCTGCACCGAAGTCACCGACGACCCGTACTGCGCGTAACACAGCGCGGTGCACGTCATGACGAGCTGGTAAAGGACGGTCTGCTGACTGTCGAGCAGGCTCGTCTGGTCGAAGGTCACCAGGCCGGTGGAGGTGGAGAGCTGGTAGACGAGGTGCACCCCGTGCACGCCGTTGGCCTTCTTCACCGACTCCTCGAGGATCAGCAGGAAGGCCGGCTGCAACCGCGCGGAGACCGGGTCCTTGCGGACCAGCTCGTCCTGGGCCGCCTGGGACTGGTCGATCGGCACCACCAGGTCACGCAGGTCATTCGTGGAGATGCTCTTGGCCTCCTCCGGCAGCAGCTGGCGGACCTGTATGAACCCGTTTGGCTGCTGGGCGGCCGGGTTGAAGACGTCCGGCTTCTCGTTGCCCGATGCGTCGATGCCGGTCAGCCAGTCGATCTGGCGCAGCAGGCTGTACATCTCGGGACTCAGCTGGCGCGCGTCGAGGCCGATCAGCAACGGCTCCTGGACCCGCGCCTGGCTCCATCCGTCGGGCAGCCTGACGTAGACGCCGGCCGATTTGTTCGTCACGTACTTGTCGCTCGCGGATCCACAGGCGGACACGAGCAGGAGCGCTCCGGCCACAAGACCGGCGACGGCAACCCTGACGACGGACCACGTCTCACGACGCCGACCCGCTCCTGGCGCGACCACGGCAAACCTCCACACAACCGACGAGGCAAATCCATGATGCGGCACCGAGCCATGGTCAATCAGTGTCTTAACACAACGTTAAAGCTATTGGCATCGATGCGCACACACCTGGCGAAACGCGGTTTCCACCCACCTCCGCGACACTCCTACTCACTCACAGTCACGGCGACGACACCACCATGCGACGGCTTGTACGACGCCGCCACCGGACGTGTGGAGAGGCCACCCCGAGGCACCCGCGCCTGCCCGCACTCTCCGTCGCGAACTCGCCGTCCTTGTCGACGTCTTCTACCGGGACCGAAGCTCCAGCCGGCCCGGCCGAGCATTTCACCCGAAACAGCACAACCACGCGCCGTCGCCGCGCGGACGGCCGGTCCGGGCGCGACGCCCGGACGCGCCAGCCCACGCGGCGGACGCCGCCGGGACATCGCCCCCCCAGGGCACACCCGGCCGCGCCGGCGGTTGGTAGGGCACACTGGTCGACATGGCGCGTACACGGGCAGCCGGGGACAACGGCACGTACCGTGACGCCCCCGCGTCGAGAGCCGCGCCCAGGGCGCAGGCCCGTGGCACGCGAGGCGGCCCACGGCCGTCGGACGACGGGCGTTCGCGGCACGCCTTCGGCGTCTTCTCCGTGGTCGCGGTCTTCGCCCTCGTCGGGGTCACCCTGTGGCGCCCGCTCGCCGTGCTCGTCGCGCTGCCGGTCATCGTCGTTCTCGCGCTGGTGGTCCGCGCGGCCGTGCCGGTGCCCGCTCCCGCCAGGGCGGCCGCCGGCGCCACCGGGTCGCGCCCCCGCCAGCCCAGGAACGCCCCGGCCCGGCCGGAGCGCGACGTGCCAGCACGCGACGCGCGGCCGCGTCCCACCCGGCGTGACGACCGCCCGCCCTACGACCAGGAGGCCGACCGGCGGGTACCCCCGGCCCGGTCCCGGCGGCCCGCACCATCCACGCCCCCGATGCCGGCGGACCGGTATCGACAGGCTGGCCGGTACGAGCCCGACGACGCGACGGAACAGCTTCCCGTCGGGGACCCGAGGCGGCCAGGGCGCCGTCAGCCCGCTCCCCCCGCCGGCGCGGCCCGGCACGACGAGTGGGACGACCGGCGCCGTCCGGACGCGA
The DNA here is from genome assembly GCF_001983105.1 of Pseudofrankia asymbiotica. Taxonomy (GTDB): domain Bacteria; phylum Actinomycetota; class Actinomycetes; order Frankiales; family Frankiaceae; genus Pseudofrankia; species Pseudofrankia asymbiotica. Next base: position 44,333 of record NZ_MOMC01000021.1, read on the forward strand.
GGGCGTACGCCGACGACCTCGACGCCGGCTTCGACCCCTCCGCCCCCGGGCGCGCCGACGTGCCGGGCGCGGGCGCGTTCGCTCCGCCCCCGCGCGGCCAGCACGACGCCGGCCAGCGCCGCGTCGGCCCGCCGGCCGGCCATGACCGCGCCGACGCCGCCAGGCGGTATCCCGCCGGCCAGCCCACCCCGGGCCGGGACACGGACGGCTACGGCACGGACGACTACGGCACGGACGACCGTCGCCGCGGGACCGATGAGCGCTACGACGTGGCGCGCGGCGGGCGGGCGGGGGCGCCCGGCCCCCGCTACCCTGACCAGCCGCCGCGTGTCGACGGCCGAGGCCAGGCCGAGTGGCGCGGCGCGCCGGGCGACGACTACGCCGAGGACCACCAGGACGGCCCCGGCCCCGACGGCTACGACGAGTACCCGGACCATGTGCCCGCCGAGGACGAGCCTGGCTACGGGCGAGAGCCCGGCCGCGGGCCGGCCGCCGCGGGCGACCGGCGCCGGCGCGGCTGGCGGCACCAGGTCTGGGACGACGAGGGCTGGGACGACGCGCCGGAGCCGGAACCGGACGAGGACATGATGCACACCATGTCGATCGACATGCGGGGCTATCTGGACGACACCGGCAGCTTCCGGATGCCATAGGACTGGCGCCGCGCCAGCCGCCCGGCGCTGTGGCCTACCCGCCGGTGGGCCCCGCGAGCAGGGCCCTGATGGTGGCTACGGCGTCGCTGACGTCGGCTGGACCGCCACCGGCGCGGCCGGCCGCGAGGCCGACCAGGAAGGCGGTCAGCGGCGCCGCCGGGCGGGCGACCCCGTGCGCGACGTCGCGCGTCAGGTCGAGGAGCTCGGGGACGTCGATCGCCGCCGGATCCAGTCCGAGCGCGTCGCCAGCCCTGACCACCCAGTCGTCCAGCTCGCTCACCGGCGTCCTCGCCCTCCTGTTCGCTACCTCAGCCGTTCCGGCACGTCACAGACCCGTCCTGTCGGCCGCGGCGCGCGCCGCGGCCACGTCCGGCTCGGCATCGCAGTCCAGACAGCTAAGCGCGTCCGCCGGGACACGCGCCACCTTCCGGCCGGCGAGCAGTGCCCGCACCGCGGCCCCGGCGGGCCGGGGCGGGATCGCCGCCCGCAGCGCCGCCGAGCGCCAGACGGCGGCGAGTGTCTGGTCCCGCCCGGCCGGGTCGACGAGCAGCGCGACGTCGACGTCGCCAGCCGCGCCCGCCCCGGCCGGCGGTGCCCCGCATGGCGGTGCCGTCACCGCCGCGCGCAGCTCAGCCAGCGAGGCCAGACCGAGAAACGGCAGGTCGACGGCCAGCACCACGACCAGCGGCGCGCGAACGTGGGCGAGGCCGGCCGCGATCCCCGCGACCGGGCCGCCACCGGGCGGATCCTCCCGGGCCAGAAGGACGCCCGCGCGGGCGAGCCCCGGCCGGTCCGGCCCGACCACCACCACCCGGCCGACGCCCGGCTCGACCGTGGCCAGCACGGAGAGCACACGGTCCAGCAGGCTGCGCCCGCCGATCATCACCGCGGCCTTGTCCGCCCCGCCGAGGCGACGCCCCTGGCCGCCGGCGAGCACGACCGCGTCCCAGGACGCCGGGCCGGCATCCGGCATCCGTCAGCCGCCGATCGCGGACATCGGCCGGTCGGGCTGGCGGAAGGACGGCTCGCCGATGCCGTGCCCCGGGCGCTTGCCCCAGACGGCGGCGAGCCACCGCCGCGCGATCTCGTCGTCACCCGCGCCAGCGCGCAGCGGGGTGCGCAGGTCGCTCTCCTCCCGGGCGAACAGGCAGTTGCGCACGTGGCCGTCGGCGGTGAGCCGCACCCGGTCGCACGCCGCGCAGAACGGCGCCGTCACCGAACCGATCACGCCCACCGTCGCGGGGCCGCCCTCGACGGCGAACAGCTCGGCCGGCGCGGAGCCGCGATCACCTACCGGGGTGAGCTCGAACTCGGCGCGCAGCGCGGCGAGCACCTCGCTCGCGGTGACCATCGTCGAGCGCTGCCAGCCGTGCTGGGCGTCGAGCGGCATCTGCTCGATGAAACGGAGCTCGTAGCCCCGCTCGAGGCACCAGTTCAGCAGCTTCGGCGCCTCGTCGTCGTTGACCCCGCGGGTCAGGACCGCGTTGACCTTGACCGGCGCGAGCCCGGCGGCCTCGGCGGCGGCGAGCCCCGCGACGACGTCGTGCCAGCGATCCCGCCGGGTGATCGCGACGAACCGCTCAGGGCTGGTCGTGTCCAGCGAGACGTTCACCCGGTCGAGCCCGGCCGCGCGCAGTGCGCCGGCGGTGCGGGCGAGGCTGAGGCCGTTGGTCGTCAGGGACAGCTCAGGACGGGGCCGCAGCGCCGCCAGCCGGCCGACCAGCTCCGCGAGGCGCGGCCGCAGCGTCGGCTCGCCGCCGGTGAGCCGGACCTCGGTGACGCCGAGAGCCTCGACGGCGATCCGGACCAGCCGGACGACCTCGTCGTCCGTCAGCACGTCGGCACCGGGCAGCCAAGGCACTCCTTCGGCTGGCATGCAGTAGGTGCATCGCAACGTGCAACGGTCGGTCAGTGACACCCGCAGGTCGGTGGCTATCCGCCCGAACGTGTCGATGAGTTGCACACCTGCCAGGGTATGGCTGTGTGGCGGCACTCGGTGATGATGACGTCATCCAGCCTGGAAGACTATGGCGGAACGGCCGCGGTGGCGGGACAGGGAGCCGGCCTCGCCCACAGCGACGGACCTTGTCGGGTACAGAGTCGGGTACAGAAGGGAACGGGATGCGGGTCTTCGGGGTCGACATCGGTGGATCCGGTATCAAGGGTGCCCCGGTGGAGATCGATGACGGCGCTCTGGTCGCGCCGCGGGTTCGGCTGCCGACCCCGAGCCCGGCCGAGCCCGCCGCCGTCGGCGCCGTGGTGGCGGAGGTGGTCGGGCAGTTCGGCTGGCAGGGTCCCATCGGCGTGACGTTCCCCGCCGTCATCCGCGGCGGGATCGCGCAGACGGCGGCCAACGTCGACCAGGGCTGGGTCGGCACCGACGTGGCCGCGACCCTCGCCGAGCCGCTCGGTGGCCGGGAGGTCGTCGTCATCAACGACGCCGACGCGGCCGGCGTGGCCGAGATGGCCTTCGGCGCGGGCCGTGACGTCCCTGGCCTGGTCGTGATGACCACCTTCGGGACCGGCATCGGCACCGCGCTGTTCCTGCACGGGCAGCTGATCCCGAACACCGAGCTCGGGCACCTGGAGCTCGGCGGCCACGACGCGGAGACCAGGGCATCCGACGCGGCGCGCGAGCGCGACGACCTCAGCTGGGAGCACTGGGCGAAGCGGGTCAGCCGCTATCTGACCGCTCTCGAGAACCTGCTCTGGCCCGATCTGATCATCATCGGCGGCGGGGTGAGCCGCAAGGCGGACAAGTTCCTGGACCTGCTCACCGTGCGCACGACGGTCGTGCCCGCGCAGCTGCGCAACGACGCCGGGATCGTCGGCGCGGCGCTGGCCGCCGGGATCGACCAGACGCGTCCCCGCGTCCCGTCCCGCACCGTCCGGCGCCGCCCGCCGGCCACCCGCCCGCCCGGCGGCCGCCGTCCCTGACCTCGAACGAGAACGACCACAACCGCATATACCGACCCCGAACCAGGCCGGCGGGCGCCAAGCGCCCGCCACGCGTGGGCTCTGGCGGACGCGGACGCGGAGCGAACCGGCCCCCCCAGAGCCCACGCGACACGCCCGGACGGCCGGGCGAACATCGCCGCGACCCGGTCAGGACGGCAGACTATGCGTGTCGGTGCCCGGTGCGGGCCAGCCGGCCAAAGGAGGTGCGACCATGCTTTTCGGTCGTGTCTTCCGTACCCGGAGGCTCCAGGCTCACCACGCTCTTCCCCGGACTTCTCGCCGGATCGGCGACAACGATCTGACGAGCCGGAGTCGGGTCTCTGTCCTGTCGACGGATTCCACCTCCCTGGCGGGGGATCCGGTGCCTGCAAGTCCGGGGTTCGGGAGTCGGCGGGGCCGCGGCGCGGGACGATGAGCGGCGGTCCCCTGTCCGCTGCTCGGCGGGGACCTGGCCGGCGACGAGTGACAGGCGAGGCGTCGGCCCGGGGCGGGCGGCACGGCGGTGACGGGAGGAGATGGCGCCATGCGTGAGCTGCGGGCGGTAGCGCTCAGCGAGGACGGTGGCTATCTCGTGCTCGCCGACGCGAACGGCCGCGCCGACGCCGAGCAGTTTCGGGTGCCCGTCGACGACCGGCTGCGCGCGGCCCTGCGCGGCGCGCGGCGCAGCGAGGTCCGCACCGAGAGCGCGTTGACCCCGCGTGAGATCCAGGCCAGGCTGCGCGCCGGCGAGACCGCGGCCGACGTCGCGCGCGCCGCGGGCATCCCGGTCGAACGGGTCGAGCGCTACGAGGGCCCGGTGCTCGCCGAACGTGCCCGGGTGGTGCAGGAGGCCAGGGCGGCGCTGCTGCCGAAGGACCCGGGCGGCGCGACCGGCCGGCCGCTCGGCGAGGTGGTCGACACGCGGCTGATGGCCGGGCAGGACGACCCGGAGGCCGCCCAGTGGGACGCCTGGCGGCGGGTCGACGGGATCTGGCTGGTCCAGCTCACGTCCGAGAGCCGCTGCGCCCGGTGGACCTGGGATCCGGTCGTCCGCCGGGTCCGTCCCCACGACGACGCCGCCCGCGCGCTGGTCGCGCCGGAACCCGTCGACGCCCCACCCACCGCCTCGGCGGCCCCGGGGGCCGCGACCCCGGCGCCCACCCGCCAGAGCCCACCCGCGCTGACGCTCGTCCAGGACCCCGCGCGGCCGCCGGCCGGCGGCCGCCCGCTTCCGGCGCACCCGGCGACCCCACAGCCAGAGCAGCGGCCGCGGTACGCCCAGCCGGCGTCCTATCCCGAGCCGGGATATCCGGACTCGCACGACCCGGCCGGTCCCTTCCCCGGCCCCGGTCAGCCGGCGGCACCGTTCCCGCCCGCGCACCAGGAGCCGCGCTACCCGGCGGCCCACAACCCCACCGCCCACAACCCGGCGGCGCAGCACCCGACGGCCCGCTACCCGACCGCGCAGCACCCGGCGGAGCACCAGTCGCCCGCCGCGCGGCAGCGCGCCGACGACTTCGACCACGCCGCGGGCCAGCCCGCCGACCGCTACCAGGTCCCGCCCGCCTACCAGCGCCCCCAGCCGCCGCCGGAGCACTACCCGCCGGCGATGTACTCGACGGACCCTTACCCGCCCGACACGTTCGCCCCGGCCCACCACTCCGCGGCCCCGCCGCACGACGGCGACCTGCCGGCGGGGCGGCCGGACGCCCCGTCCCCCGGTTCGCCGTACGCCGACGGTTTCGGAGGGCCGCCGTCGTTCGACGAGGCGTTCAACGACCCCTTCGACGCGGGGCGGGCCGAGCCGCCCGGCGCCGCGGAGGCGCCGCCCGCCGCCGCGGCGTACCAGTTCCCGGACCGCCTGGCCGGGGGTGCCGGCCAGCCGACGGCCGACGACCTCGACCTCGGCCGGCCCTTCGACCCGCCGGCCGCCCGCCCGGCCCGGCCCGCGGCGGCGCACCGCCCGGCGAGACCGCCGGCCCTGGAACAGCGGCCGACCCGGCCGCTGGAGCCGCGCCGCTGGCAGGGGCACGACGATCCCGACCTCGGCATGGGCCTGGACGCGGACCTGTTCGACGAGCCGGCTGACCAGCTGCATCCACCGACCCCCGCCGCCTCCCGGCCGTTCCCGCGGCCCGCGACCGCGCCACCACGCGGAGCCAGCGCGCCTCCCAGGACGATGCCCCGCTCCGCGGTCCCGCCGCGCCCGGAGGTCCGCGCGACGCCCCAGGGCCCGTCAAGGCCGGCCCCGAATGTGCCCGCCGCCGCCTTCGCCCCGCGGACCGACGCGCGGGACGCCGAACCCGCGCTCGGACGGCCTCGCGAGACCTCATGGGAGGCCGCTGCCCCCCAGGGTGAGCCCGCCGCGGCGCGCGACGGCCATGACGCCTCGCCTCGCGAGCGTGCGGCCGGGCCGGCCCGGCCGGAGCCGCGTGTGCGCCCCGCCGTCGTGCCCGCCCGGGACACCCAGGACGCCAGGGTCTCGACGGCGGTCCAGCCACCGGTCGACCAGGCGCCGCGCGAGGCCGCCCCGGCGGCGCCCGACGGCGTGCCGGCCCAGGGCACCGCTGTGCCGGCCGAGACGGCCGCTGAGGCCCTCGCGCCGGTCGCCGGGGGAACCATGGCCGAGGAGTCCGGACACGCGCCACAGCCGGCCCCACCCGCCCCCAGGCCGGTCGCGGCCACGGCTGCCACCGGTTCGGCGGCGATCGGCCCGTCGAGGTTGGAGCCGCCGTCCGCCGCCGAGCGGGTCGTCGTCCCCGCCGCTCCGCCCGCCGCTGACGAGCCGGTGGCCGAGGCCCAAGGGGACGACGTGACGGCCGTCACGGCCGCGGCGGCTGAGGAGGGTGTTGAGGCGTCCGAGCCGGCCCCGGCGGAGGCCGACGTGACGAAGAAGACTCCCACCACCGCGAGCAGCCGGGCGACGGCGGGCCGTGGCACCCCGAAATCCACCGAAAAGCCGGACAAGACGGAGAAATCCGCCGGGAAGAACCAGGACAGTGCGCCCGGATCGGCCGCGACGGAAGGTGAGGAGGGGGCTACGCCCCAGCCGTCGAACCGACCACGCAATGCCCCTCGGACTGGGGAACGTTCCGGAGGCGGTCGACGTGGGCGCAAGTCGGTGCCAGCATGGGATGACATCGTCTTCGGAGCCCGTCGCCCGTAGGCCCGAGAACGGCAGCCAGGTGGGCTGCCAGCCTCGGACCGACGAGGGCGGGTGCGAGGTCCGGTGGTCCAGCGGGGAAACCCAACGGACGCGGTAAGGCCGCTCTGGACGCAACGGCGCCACTCCAGCCGGCACGACCGGAGGCCCTGCGAACATGCACCTTTTCGCAGGGCCGGCGGTCCTAGCAACACGTGAGGGACCGATCACACGGCCAGGCTGGAACGTCTGGCCGCCGGACACAGTTGGAGAGGGTGTGACTGGTACTACCACCAAGCCGACGCTGACCAACCTCGACAGGTGCGACAGGTGCGGCGCCCAGGCGTACGTACGTGTCGTCCTTCCAGGCGGTAGCGACCTGCTGTTCTGCCGGCACCACGCCAAGTCTCACGACTCGAAGCTCCGCGAGATGGCCGTCGAGTACCACGACGAGACCGACAAGCTCACGGTCGGCGGCTGACCCGCACGAACCAGTTCGACAACTGAACAGCGAGGCAAGGCCTCGAAGGGCACGTCCCGCGCAGCGGCGGGGCGTGCCCTTCGTCGTTTTCCGGCCGGCCCGTCCGGGCGGGCGGCGTGCCACAGGCCGGTTCGCGCGGCGCTGGTCTCGCCGGCTTCGCGATCTCACCGTCCGACGCCGCGAGCACCGCTCGCGCCGCCGTGACGATCGCATGAGCGGCCCGGGGCCGCCCCACACCCCAGAACCCCCAGATCACCCCGGAACCCCCGGACGCCCAGGGCATCTCCCCAGCCATCGTCGCGTGACAGCTCGGGACATGGGCATGGATATGCACGTGGGCACTCGCGGGCAACAACTCTCGAACTTCATACACCCACATCGTGGGCACCTGGTACTCCAGATGTGGAGGCACCGCCCCGATGGGCGCATCGTCCACAACGGGTAGCCGCCGACCCCGTACCGTTGGGCCGTGACCACGGCCAACGAGCGCACGTCCGCCGTGGCGGCGCCCGCGCGGACGGATTCCGCCGACCACGTGAGAGGCGCGAACGGCCGCGCATCCGCGGGCGATCAGGTTGGTGGGGCCAATGGTCGCACGGAGACGGCGAAGACCCGGCCCGCGACCGGCGACCTCGTCGATGCGGTCGATGCGGTCGATGCGGTCGATGGTCACACGGGGATGGCGGGGCAGGAGATCAACGGGGAGGGCCCCGGGGGCGGCGCGTCCCGTCGGGGCCGCCGCGCGGCCGACAACGCCGCGACCGGCGAGGCTCCGACACGGCGGTTGGTGACCGGGGCGCGCGGGCGCGGGCGGGCCGCGCTGCGGGTGGCGGGGCGAGCGGCGTCCAACGCCTGGCGCGACCGGGTGCTGGGGCTCGCCGCCGAGGCCGGCTTCTGGCAGCTGCTCTCGCTGCCGCCGCTGTTGCTGGCGTTGCTGGGAACGATCGGTTACATCGCCGACGCCCTCGGTTCCGACGCGGTCAACAGCATCCGCGCCAGCCTGCTGCGGGGCGCCTCCGACCTCCTGACGCCTGAGGTGGTCGACAACGTGGTGGGCCCGACCGTCGACCAGATCCTCTCGCGCGGCCGGCCCGACGTGATCTCCATCGGGTTCGTGCTGTCGCTGTGGACGGGGTCCACGGCGATGGCGACGTACGTCAACACGATCACGATCGCCTACGGGCAGCGGGACCTGCGCTCCGCGGTGCGCAGCCGGCTGGTGGCGCTGAGGCTGTACATCGCCCAGGTCCTCACCGGAGTGGTCATCCTGCCCGCTCTCGTGCTCGGGCCGGGCCTGCTCGCGAACCTGTTGCGGGCGAACCAGCACCCCGTCGTCAAGATGCTTCTGCAGCAGGTGTTCTGGCCGGCTGTGGGGCTGCTGGCGCTGGCGATGCTGACCTCGCTCTACCACCAGTCGCTGCCTCAACGCCGACCGTGGCTGCACGCCCTGCCTGGCGCGATATTCGCCCTCCTCGGCTGGCTGCTCGGCAGCTACCTTCTTCGGCTCTACCTGGAACTGGTCTTCGGTAACGAGCTTGTCTACGGCTCGCTGGCCGCGCCGGTCGCCGCGCTGCTGTTCTTCTACATCACCGCGCTCGCGGTGCTCCTCGGCGCCGAGCTGAACGGGGCACTGGACAAGCGCGGCGCCGACTCCCCTGCCGGCGCCGGCAGGCCGGCCGATGATGTCGACACCGGCACGGAGGCGGGGGACGCGAAGAGGCCTCCGGAGGCGGCGGCCCCCCCTCCGGGGCCTCAGTCGGCGCCCCCACCTGGTTCGCCGGACGGGCCGGATGGCCCGGACAGGTCGGACTCCTAGCACTCCGGGGTCGGGACCGCCCAGGTCCGCCAGGAGCCGATGAGCGTCAGTAGGTGCAGGACGCGGTGGCGGCTGGCTGCGCCGCCGGCTGTGCCGAGCCGGCCGCCAGCAAGGCGCGGCGCACCGGGGACGCGTCATCCGCCGGCCGCCGCGCGGCGGGCGGGCCAGTCGCGAGCGTGGGAGTCCCGCCGGCGACGGCGCCGCCGGACTTCAGCGGGGCGAGAAAGGCGTCGATCTTGGCCGGGTCGACCAGCAGCACCGACTGGCCCGCGCGGGTGCCGGCCGCGGCCGGCACCGTGGCGAACGTCAGGCCGCCGCCGCCGCCCGCGATGCCCTGCATCCGCAGCGCCAGCGGCTCGAGGTCGACCAGACTGGTCGTGGTGTCCAGCGTCAACGCCGAGGTGGCCGCGTTCAGCACGCCACGGATGCGGACCGGGTTGGCGAGTGTCGAGGCGGCGGTGAGCCGGTGGAACACGGCGCCGAGGAACTGCTGCTGGCGACGGATCCGGTCGAGGTCGCCCTCAGGCAGGCCGTAGCGCTGGCGGACGAAGGCGAGGGCGCTGACCCCGTCGAGCCGGTTCTCGCCGACCTGGCCCGACCAGCCCGACATCTTGTCGTGCAGATTGTCGAACCCGCGAGCGCGCAGCGAGTCGGGCAGCTCCTTGACGCAGACCGTGACGCCGCCAAGCGCGTCGGTGATCGCCTGGAAACCGGAGAAGTCGACCTGCACGTAGTGATCGATCCGGATGCCGGTGAGCCCCTCGAGGGTGCGGACCAGCAGCGCGGGACCGCCGAGCGAGAAGGCCGCGTTGAGCTTGGAGTCCTGGGCCTTGTGGGTGGTCCCGTTGGAGCCCGTGTACGTGGGGATCGTCACCCACAGGTCGCGGGGGAAGGAGACCAACGTCGTCGACCCGTCTCGATCGACATGAGCGAGGATCGTGGTGTCCGAGCGCTGACCGTCGACCTCGCCGAACTCGCCGCCCGTGCCGGCCCGTGAGTCCGAGCCGACCAGCAGGATGTTCTGGGTGCCGCGCCCAGCGGCCGCCGGCCGGTCGGCGGCGTCCAGCCGCAGGTCGACATGAGCCACCTTGCCGTCGTAGTGCCGGATCACGCCCCAGCCAGTGCAGGCGAGCACCAGGACCGCGAGCGAGCAGAGCGCCGCGACGGCTGTCACGGCCCGGCGCGCGCCGTCGGCTGGCCGGTGGGCCGGCTCGCCCATCGGATAGTCCTCGGCGGGTTCGCCGTACGGGTACCCGCCGCGCTGGCCGCCACCGCCATACTCGCCGCCGGCGCCATAGCCGCGATAACGGTCGCCGTCGCCGCCGGGCGGGCGCCCGCCGGCACCGGCGACCGGGTGTGCCCACGCCGGCGGGTCCGCAGGTCGCCTCGACCCGCCACCCGAACCCGCGCCCGCCTCGCCACCGGGCACGCGTGGGCGGGAACCGCCGGGACCGGCGGCGGGCCGATCCGGGCCGTTCCGCCGAGGGTCGCGGCCGTCCGGCCGAGGGGACGGCCCCCGTCGGCCAGGCGGCCGAGGCTCACGTGGCCACGTCATCGTGCCTGCCTCCCCGCCGCTGCCCGAAGTATCCCGACCAAGTGAGTTCCGCGCCCCATGGGACACATGGAGCCCACGGTGAGTCAAGATTTCGATCAACCGTTCCGGCCGCCCGGTCCGCGCCGTATTCGGGGCCGCCGATCCAGCCGCCCCGTCGGCGGGCCCGCACCCCTTTCCCTGCCTACCACGATTCGGGTCGGACCGGGTCACCCCGGGGCGTCGGCCAGCCGACTACCTCATGCCTCGCCGTCCTTACTCCACAAATGACGGTATCCGCGCACGGACCAGTCGGACGGCGGTGTCGGAAGGAGACCGCGGCGCGACGCTCCATGACCAGCCGGAAGTTCTCGACACGGGCGGGCGTCGCGCGGCCTACCGTTAACGGCATGAGTGCTCAGCCCGTCGAAAGCTCACCTTCGCCGCGTACGGCCGGCGCGCTCGCGGGCGGGGCCGCGGGATCGGCCGCCGCGCCGGACGAGGAGCCGACCATGACCGCCGAAACACCCGGGGACGCCGAAATGCCACCGCGCGAGACCGCCGCCGCCGCGGCCGCCGCGGAGGTTCGGGAGAGCGCCGGTGGGCGCGAGGAGAGACTGGCGAGCCACGACGAGCAACCACACGCGGCCTTCCGCCGGTTTATGGCGAGCGGATGGGCGCCGCCCGCCGACATCGCGCCTCCTCGTGACGACGTGGCGCCCTACGGCGCCAAACGGCGCGCCCTGCTCGGGACTCGATTCCCGAACGAAGCCCTCGTGATACCCACGGGTGGTCCGCGCGTCCGGGCAAACGACACCGACTACCCATTCCGGCCGGGCAGTGACTTCTTCTGGCTCACTGGCTGCCACGAACCGGACGCGGTGCTGCTCCTGCTGCCCAATGCCGCGGGCGAACACGACGCCGTGCTGTACCTGGCCGACCGGTCCGACCGGTCGTCGTCGGCCTTCTACACCGACCGTCGCTACGGAGAGCTGTGGGTCGGTCCACGGCCGGGAGTAAAGGAGACGTCCACCGCGCTCGAGATCGAATGCCGGCCGCTCACCGAGCTTCCGGGCGCGCTGTCACGGCTCGCGCCGGGGAATACGCGGGTCCTGCGCGGGGTGGACCCGGAAGTCGACGACGCGGTCCTGTGCTATCCGCGCGGCCGGGCGGCCAGGTCGTCCGAGGCGAACCGGGATGTCGAACTTGCCCAGGCACTGTCCGAACTTCGGCTGGTCAAGGACGACTTCGAGATCACCCGGCTGGAGGAGGCGGTCGCCGCGACCGCGCTCGGCTTCACGGAATGCGTGATGGAGCTGCCGGCGGCGGTCACGCTGCCGAACGGGGAGCGCTGGCTGGAGGGCACCTTCTGGCGGCGGGCGCGGGTCGACGGCAATGACGTCGGATATGGCTCGATCGTGGCGTGCGGGCACCACGCGACCACCCTGCACTGGGTGCGCGACGACGGTCCCGTGCGCCCGGGTGAGCTCGCGCTGCTGGACATGGGGGTGGAAAGCAGCTCGCTCTACACCGCGGATGTCACCCGTACGCTGCCGATCAACGGCGAGTTCACCGAGGTGCAACGGAAGGTGTATGAGGTCGTGCTGGCCGCGCAGCAGGCCGGTATAGAAGCGGTCCGGCCCGGCGCCGTCTTCCTGGACCCGCACCGCGCCGCCATGCGGGTCATTGCCACCGCGCTGCATGACTGGGGCCTGCTACCGGCCAGCGTCGACGAGTCGCTGTCGGAGGATCCAAAGGCACCGGGCGCCGGCGTCCACCGCCGCTACACGCTGYACTCCACCTCACACATGCTGGGGCTCGACGTTCACGACTGCGCACAGGCCAGGGACGAGACCTATCGTGACGCGCAGCTGGCCGCGGGCATGGTCCTCACCGTCGAACCGGGCCTCTACTTCCAGCCCGACGACCTGACGGTCCCGCCGGAACTGCGCGGCATCGGCGTGCGGATCGAGGACGACATCCTCGTGACCACCGACGGATTCCGCAACCTGTCCACGGACCTTCCGCGCGCGGTGCCCGACATCGAGGACTGGATGCGCCGGCACCGCCCCATCTGATCGTTCCGCCTGGCGGAAGGCCGGCCGTTCCGCCTGGCAACGGCCGGCCTTCCGCCTTGCCCGACGACGAATCGATCAGACCACGATTCATCGTGCCTGCGTGCGACCGACCGGCCGGTCTTCACTCTCCGGACATCCGCCGCGACCGCGCGAAGCCGACAAAGTCGGCCCAAACTCGCCGACGGCCGGCGCTCCATCTGGCCGGCATGGCCAACCGGGAGAGCCGACGTGACTCCTTCGGCAACATCGAACGTGTCACCGGCCGGCGTCGGTGGCTCATCAGGCCAAAGCGCGGCCACCACCAGAACGCCCAGAGAAGCCCAGAAACAGCAACGCCGGCTGGCCCCACCCGCGACCAGCCGGCCCGCCACCGTCACACCAAGTCCCGCAAGCCCAGGGAGCCCGGGGGCCGGCCCCCCACATTCCTCACGGCCCACCGGCGCCCAACCCCAAGCAACCCACACACCACGCGCAGAAGCCCGACGCGCCGACTCCCTGAATGGCCCACCGCCCCGACTCGTGACCTTCGGCCAACTCGAGTCGAGTTAGGCCGACGTCCGGATCACGACCGGGCATCGGCCACTTCGCAACGTCCCGGCGAAGCCTCACGAGCCACCCGCCCGATTCGCCGGCCAGCCCGGAAGACAACTCCCACAAACTGCCCTAGAGGTAGAGGCCCGCTCCGTCGAGCGGAGCTCGACATCGGGGCCCTGGCCACCCCGCGGACCAATATCACAGGCCCGCGGGAAGCTGACCGGAGGTCAGCGAACGGGCCTCCCCACCTCGACCACCCGAAGGGCGGCGAGCAAGGTAACCCCAAGCAGACTAGTGGGCCTTCTCGTACGCCTCGACGATGTTGGAGGCGATACGGCCGCGGTCACTCACGGTGTAGCCGTTGCTGCGCGCCCACTCACGAATGTCAGCGGTACGGTCCGTTCCGCCGCCACGGCGAGAAGGCGTCCTGGCCGCGACACGACGGCTGCCAGAGGCACGCCCACCGGAACGACGGGCCGCACCCACGAACGGGGCYAGCGACTCACGCAACTTGGTCGCGTTCTTCTCGGAGAGGTCGATCTCATACTGCGCGCCGTCCAGGCCGAACCGGACTGTCTCGTCGGCCTCTTCGCCACTGAGATCGTCAATCAACGAGACGATGGTCTTCTGAGCCATGCCACACTCCTTCAGTCAGTGGATCCCAGAACTCACGCGTCTAGTATTACCACGAGAACACCCGGATGCGTCACGACTGGTTGGATCGAGCCGGCGAGCCGGGCTGGTGGATCCTGTTCGTACGCGAGCCGATCGGCTCGCTTCCCAAGAGCCGCAATGTCTGTTGGCGGGACCGTCCTCGTCCGAATGCCGAGCTTCGCACGGCGGACGGACACGCCTCGCGCAAGAGCCTGACTCCGCCAACGAGGCCAGTGGGAAGCCGGACAGCCCAACCAGGTGCACGGAAAGGCATGATCGAGGCCCGCTGCCCGCCGCTTGCGCCGAGTCCACCGTTTCAGCCGCGCCCATGCTTCGAACCGGCGGGCCGACGGCACCACCTCGAATCGGTGGACGAGGCGGTTTGGCTGCTTCGGCCCTGGGTGTGATGTCCATCAAGCGGGACAGGACTCCCCGATGCCCAGCTTCCTCGTTCGGCCGCGATGGCGGTGACGATGCCGAAGCCGACGGAAGGCGGGCCGTCAGGAGGATGTGTCAGCGGAACCCAAAGAGTCTGCCGACGCGGGGACGATAGAGGACTGGTCATGTCAACGGAATCTCAGACCCGAAAGTTCGCGGCGATGGGGGCAGATGGGCCACAGGGGCGCATGGGTGCCACCGCCTGCGTGCTCCACACGGACCGCACAGGCTGGTCGGTCCGGTCCGATTGCCCGGCAAACGGTGGGCCGTGCCGGCGGGTTTTGGGCTCGCTACTGTCGGCGCTCCCGGCCCAGCGTCGACGCAATCGACCAGGCTTTGGCTGGGTGGTAGAGGGCAGGAACCTCATGGCACGAATGGGAAACTGGACCCATCGTCGACCTGAACCACACACCAGTGCGCCTTTCGCGCGCATCCGGTGGGCTACTAACAGCTACCAGATGGCCTACCGGATGAGTAGTCCGATTCCGCTCCCCCGAGTGGCCACCTGGTGATGGCGGCGCGCACCTGGGTGATCGACGCGGCGAACGTGGTGGGCGCTCGGCCCGACGGATGGTGGCGCGATCGGCCGGGCGCCGCGGCGCGGCTGTACGCGCGCGTTCTGCGGCTCCTCGCCGCCGCCGAATGGCCGGCGGACCTGGCCGGGCAGGGCGAGGCGCCCGCACGGGTCGTACTAATCCTGGAAGGCGCCGCGAGGGCGGGCGTCGAATCCGGCGCCGTCTCACCCAGGACACGTCCGGACGACGCGGGTCCGGACGGGAGGAGTTCACCGGACGGGGAGACGGATGGCCCATCCGCCGCCGAGGTGACACTGGCCGTGGTTCACGCGGATGGCGCGGGCGACGACGCGATCGTGGCCGAGGCCGGGGACGCCGAGCCACCGGTCCTGGCCTTCACCTCGGACCGCGCCCTACGGGAGCGGCTCGTCGAGGCTGGCGCCCACGTTCGCGGCGCCGGCGCCCTCTGGGCTCTCCTGGACGACACGTAGCGGACGTGCTGAGCGCCGTGGCATTTCCCCCCGCCTCCCTCCCCGCCCGCCGAGCCCGCGGTGTCRACAAGACGCGAGGACCCCTTGGGCGGGACACGACGACCCGGCATTCAACGAGCACGCGCGGCCAAAGCGGCCCATACGGCCGACTGGCGCCCTATCGGGGAAGGCGTGGCCAAGAATAGTCCGGGCGGCCGTCACCTCGCCGCAGAAGGCGGCTTAGCGGCTCGCGGCCGCACCACGGTCACCGACGGGACAGCCGACGGCATCGCTGACGGCACAACCGACGGGAAGCGGGGTCAGCCTACGGGCGTCGAGGACCGCCGACAGGCGACCAGCCGGCACCCAGCCCGGTCCTCACGCGGGGGCGGCGGCTCGCGGGCGAGGCGGGCGGGCGGCGAGCCGGGCGGCGTAGCGGCCCGCCGCGGCGGTGATCTCGAGCGGGATTCCGAAGCACTCCGAGAGCGGGCCGGCCGTCAGGGTCTCCTCGACCGGCCCGGCAGCCACGATCCGGCCATCGCGCAGCAGGAGGGCGTGGGTCACCCCCACCGGGATCTCCTCGACGTGGTGGCTCACCAGCACCATGGCCGGTGCGGTGGGGTCGGCGGCGAACCGGGTGAGCCGACGCAGCAGCGCCTCCCTGGCTCCGAGGTCGAGCCCCGAGGCCGGCTCGTCGAGCAGCACCAGCTCAGGGTCGGTCATCAGGGCACGGGCGATCGCGACCCGCTTGCGTTCCCCCTCGGAGAGGGTGCCGTACCGGCGGCCCAGCAGCGCTCCGCAGCCGAACTGGCGCAGCAGCTCGGCGGCCCTGGTCATGTCGATGTCGTCGTAGTGCTCGTGGCCGCGACCGAACACCGACCAGGCCGCCGTGAGCACCGCGTCCAGGACCCGTTCGTCCGCCGGTGGCGTCTCGGTGAGCGCGGGGCTGACCARGCCGACGCGGTAGCGCAGCTCACGCATGTCCACCGTGCCGAGCCGCGAGCCGAACAAGTCGACCGCGCCTCCGGTCGGGAACAGCCGGCCCGCCGCGACCAGCAGCAGCGTCGTCTTGCCCGCGCCGTTCGGGCCGAGCACCACCCACCGCTGACCAGCCGACACCGACCAGTTGACCTCGGACAGCAACGCCGCCCCGTCGCGCCGCACAGTGACAGCCTCGAGGCACACGATCGTGTCCGCCATGGCGCTCACGTTACCGGGCATCCGGCGCCGGACAGCCAGCAGTGGCGGTCCTCCTGGCCGGCCGGCACGAGCTGGCCGGCCGGCACGAGCGCTAGCCGGCGGACGCGAGCGCCGCCGGGCCGATCTCGGCCCAGACGACCTTGCCGTCCGCGGTCGGGCGGACCCCCCAGCGGTCGGCGAGCGTCGCGACCAGCTCCAGGCCGCGGCCGGCCTCCTGGTCGGCACCGGCGTGCCGGCGCCGGGGCAGCCGGCCACCGCCGTCCGCGACCTCGACCACGACCCGGTCGGTGAGCCTGCGGACCCGGGCGTCGATCGGCTGCCGGCCATGCGCGACCGCGTTGCCGACCAGCTCGGACAGGACAAGCACCGCCGTCTCCAGGGCCTCGGCCGGCAGCGACCAGTCGGCCAGCGCGGCGCGGGCCGTGGCGCGGGCCGGCGCGACGTCGGCGGCGCCGCCGTCGACCGCGATCTCCACCGTCGCGCCGGGCGGCGGCGCGGCGGGCAGGCGGGCCAGCAGCAGGGCGGCATCGAACGTGAGGGCCTCGCCCACGGGGCCGCCCGCTGGCGCGACGCCCGGCCGCTGGCCAGGCTCCGCGGGACCGCCGACCGGGCCGAGCACGGCCAACGCCTCATCCGCGAGCTCCGGGAGCGGCGCCCCCGGGCGGGCGAGAGCGCCGGCGAGCTGGGACACCCCGGCGTCGAGCTCACGGCCGCCGGCGGCGACCAGACCGTCGGTGAACAGCGCCAGCAGCCAGTCGGGGCCGAGCCGGACGACGTACTCCTTCACGTCGTCGCGCCGGGAGCCGAGCGGCGGCCCCACCTCCATGTAGAGCCGGGAGACGAGACCATCCGGCGCGACCACCAGCGGCGGCGGATGCCCGGCGCTGGCGAGCGTCACCCGGCCGCTGTCGGCCTCGACGACCGCGTAGATACAGGTGGCGAGCTGACCGGGGACGCCGTCCTCCGCGGCCCCTCCAGCCGCCACTGCCCCGCCAGCCGCGTCGGCCCCGCCAGCCGTGTCAGCCTCGGCGGAGGTGGCTGTGCCACCGGCTGGGACGGCACCGCCGGCCGGGTCGGCGTTGTGGACAGGGCCCGGTCCCCCGCCCGGCTGGTACTCGTCCGCGAGGTCGGCGAGCACGCCGTCGAGCAGGGTGATCACCTCGTGGGGCGGAAGGTCCAGGCGCGCGCAGGCCCGCACCGAGGCGCGCAGCGCCTCCATCGCCGCCGCGGCCACCTCGCCGCTCGCCGCGATGTTGCCGATCACCAGCCCGGCCCGGCCGGCGCCGAGATCGACCACGTCGTACCAGTCCCAGCTCGTGTTCCCCTCGCCCGCCTGGTAGCGCGCGGCGACCGCGATACCAGCCGGCGTGAGCGCGCGCCGCGGCGCGGACCGCCGGCTGGCCGCCAGCGCGCGCGGAGCCGCGGCCGCGGCGAGCTCCGCCCGGTCGACGGCCTCGGCGGCACGCCCGGCCAGCTCGCCGAGCAGGGCCAGGTCCCGCTCGGCCAGCGGTGGGCGGTCCCCCGTCGCGGCCAGCAGCACGACCCCCACCGGCTGGCCACGGCGCAGGATCGGCGCCGCGGCCACGGTGTGCGCCCCGGCCCCGCGCGCCCAGCGCACCTCGTCCGCCGACGAGGCCGACAGCGCCTGCCTGGGCTGTTCCTCGCCGGCGGCCCCGGGGGCAGACCTGCCCGTGTCACGCAGGGTGCTCAGCCGCGGCGCGCCGGAGGTGAACGCCTGGGCGACGGTGCTGGCCGCCGGCCAGCGGACCGGCCGTGGGCTCGGCGGGCCTTCGATGCCCGCCACGGCGGCGGCCGCCACCCGCAGCAACGCGGGCATGGCGGGGGCTTCCTCCGGATCGGCGGATCCGGCGGGCGGCGCCGAGCCAATGCCGTTCCTGCCGCCCTCGCCAGGCGCACCGGGCACACCGTCGGGCACGGTGGCCGGCTCGCCGATCCCGCGGCCGCCGGCGCCGGCGGCCGCGGGATCGGCGAGCAGGTACACCGCGCACAGGTCGGCGATCTCGCCGACGGCCGCCTCGGCGAGGGCGCGCAGAGCCCGGTCCGGGGTGACGGCCGTCGGCGCCGCCCGAGCGGCCGGGTCGGTGCCGGCGACCGCGTTCATCGCCGTGGTGACGGCGGCCAGCACCTCCAGCCTGCGGGCGGCCCGGTCGGCGTCGGCGCGCGCGGCGGCGGTGTGCTCCTGGGCGACGCGGCCGGCGGCGGCCTGCGCGAGCGCCCCTTCGAACAGCGCGGCCCGCTCGAAGGCGAGCGCGCACTGGTCGGCGAGCAGCTCCAGGTAGCCCCGCTCATCCAGGCTGAAGTCCCTGGCGGAGGGGAAGCCGAACATCAGCACGCCGGTAGGGGTGTCGCCGGTGGCCAGCGGCAGCAGCGCCCAGGCCCGGTCGTCGGAGGCGCCCACGGCCGCGACGAGGTCGGGGACGGGCCAGCGCGCGGTCAGCTCCTCACGACTGGACAGGAAGAGCGGCCGGCGGCCGCGCACCACCTCGGCGGCCGGGTGGACCGCGCCGAGGCTGATCCGCGACCAGCGCGCCGCGTACTCGGCCGAGTAGCCCTGCAGGGCGCGGAAGGTCAGCTGTTCGCGCCCGTCGTCGATGAGCGCGACGCCCCGGCCGGAGGCGCCGAGCGCCCGGCCGGCGTCCGTGATGACCGCGACCACGTCGTCGCTGGTCACGGCCCTGGCCAGGGCCGCGGTGATCCGCTGGATCTGCTCGACCCGGTCGGTCGTGACCCGGACCCGCCCGGAGGCCGACTCGCTGGCGGCCTGGGCCGCGCGCAGCTCGGTGATGTCGGTCAGGGCACCCACCCACTCGCCGCCGCCGGCGGCCGCGAGCGCCCGCGCCGTCATGACCCGCTCCGCGCCGTCGGCGCCCACCACCCGGAACTCGGCCTCGAAGCTCTCCCGGCGCTCCACCGCGCCCTGCCAGGCGCGGCGGACCGTGTCCCGGTCACCCGGGTGCACGGCGTCCAGCCAGCCGAGCCCGTCGGACTGGGCGCGGCGCTGGCCGGTCACCGCCCGCCAGCGCGGCATGTCGCCGTCGAAGGCGCCGTCCGGCCCGGCCCTCAGCACATCGGACGCGACCGCTTCGGCCAGCAGACGCAGGCGCTCACGCTCGCGCGTCGCCTCCTGCTCGGCGTCCCGGCGGCCACTCACGTCGATCGCGACGAACACCGCGCCCAGCGGCACGCCCCCGGGCCCCGCCACCGGGTACCAGCTGGCCTGCCATGTCTGGGTCGGCCCGGCCCCGCCGGTCGCGACGCTCATCTCCAGGTCGCCGACCGCCTCGCCGGAACGCAGCGCGCGGCCGAGCAGGGTGGCCAGCTCGTGGCCGATCTCTCCCAGCAGTTCGGGCGCGGTGCGGCCGATGTGGTCGGCGACCGGCCGGCCGTTCAGCCGGGCCAGCACGTCGTTGACGCGTACGTACCTGCCGGAGGCGTCATGGAACGCGAGCGCGATCGGCGCCTGGCTGAACAGCGTCTCGGCGACCGCCGCCGACGTCGGCAGCGCGCCGCCGACGGAAGCGCCCGCCGGTGGGCCGGCGGGTGGCCCCGTCTGCGCGCCTCCCTGGCCGGAGCCACCTGATGACAGACCGGACTGACCCGGCTGGCCCATGTGGCTGACTCCGCCGCCCGACATTCCAGCCGCCGCCACGGCGGCCGCCGAGGGCGGAGCGGGAGGCGGGGGCGACGCAGGAGGCGGCGGAGGCGGGAACGGCGCTGCCGCGGGGGGCGCCGGCGTGGCCTGGCCGGCGAACGGCGCGAGCTCACCAGGCGGGTAGCTGGGCGGGGGCGGCGGCGGGGGCGTGGTGGCGAGCCCGGGTGACGCCGGGCGAGGCGCCTCGGGCCCCGCCGAGCGCGCCGACGGCTCCGCCGGGGCCGGGGCGGCCGGGAGGGCCGAGGCGGGGTGCCGGGCGGCCGGGCCGTACGAGTCCTGCCCGAATGACTGCCGCGCGGCGGGCAGGTCGCCGTAGCCGCCGGGCGCGGCGGGCTGTCCCTGGCCGGCGGGCGCCGCGACGTCGAAGCCGGCGGCGTACCCGCCGTCCTGCCCCCGGTCGTGGCCGCGGGCTTCCTGAGGGTGCTCGTACCCGGGCTCCGGGCCGCGGGCGTAGTTGCCGGGTTCGTAGCCGCCGGCGGCGTTCCCTCCCGCCGCGGCGGCACCGTAGCCACCCTGGCCGGGGCCGCCGTAGCCGCCGGCGGCGTACCCGCCGGCGTCGTAGGAGCCCTGGTCGTACTGACTCTCGCCATACGCGCCGGGGCGGTAGGCCCCGTTCTGGTAGGGGTCGTAGGCGTTGGGGTCGTAGGCGGTAGGGGCGTAGGCGCCGTTGCTCTGCCCGCCGTTGCTGGCGGTGTCGCCACCATGGGCGCCGTTGCCGGGGGCGCCGTCGTACCCGGCCGGCGCGCCGCCGCCAGCGTCCGGGTAGGGGGAACCGGCCGGCCGGCTCGGCGGCTGCGGGAGCCCGGCGATGTGCCCCTGCTCCGGGCGGGCCGCGGCGGCGGGGGGCCAGACCGCCGACGTGCTCCAGTCCTGGCCGCCGTTCCAGTCCCGGTCGCTCCACTCCTGGCCACCGGACGGCGCCGCGGGCGGCCACGGCGCCGCGCCGGGTCGCGGGTCCGCGTCCTCAGGGGCGACGAATCCGTGTTCCGGCCAAGGCGAGGCGTACCCGCCGCCCTGGCCCGCTGGCTGGCGTCCGGACGGCTCGGCGGCAGAGGACGGCGTCATGGGTCCCGATTGTCGACGGTGGGAACATGTTGTGTGGAACCGGGCCGAACCCTATGGCCCCCGCGGGGCAGGGAACGAGTCCTCGGCGAGCGGCGAGGACGCCCAACTAGCCCGTCGGTCCACCCACGCCGCCGCCATCGGCGACCGGTTGGTCCCGATTCGCACCATCTGGTATCCGCCGTGACATCCAGGCGTCACAGTCCGCACGGCAAGCCGTCGTCGATGCGGGCAGTCCGGTGAAGTGTGAGCCTGCTGACGATGCCGCCGGAAAGCGTCGTGAACGATGCCGACGGACGCCTCAGTGGTCGGCGTCGACGCTCGGCATGGGCGCCGTCCAGTACCRCCGCGGGCCGGCGTCGGCGCGGCGCGGCGGCGGCCCGGTGACCACCTCCGCGGACAGGACCGTCACACCCTTCGCCGACACGATCACCGGATCCAGGACGAGCCGGGCGACGTCGGGCAGGTCGTCGGCGAGCCGGGCGACCCGCAGGACGGTCTCCCGCAGCGCCGCGACGTCCACCGGCCGTGAGCCCCGGTATCCCGACAGCAGCGGAGATCCTCGCACCGACCCGAGCAGCCGGTCGGCGTCGACATCGGTCAGCGGCAGGATGTGGTGCGCCCGGTCGCCGAGCAGGTCCATGGCCGGTCCCGCCAGCCCGAACGACACCAGCGGCCCGTAACGGGGATGCTCCTCGGAGCCGAGCACCACGGCCACGCCGGCGGGCGCCATCCGCTGCACCACCAGTGGTACGTTCGGCCCGAGCTGGGCGCGTAGGGAGGCCCAGGCCGCCCGCATCGCCATCTCGTCCGGCAGCGCGAGGCGCTGGCCGCCGAGCTCCGGGCGGTGCCGGTAGGGCCGTGACCTGGCCTTGAGCACCGCTGGCCAGCCCAGCCGGTGCGCGGCGCTGACCGCGGCGTCCTCGTTCTCCGCCCGGATCACCGGCTCCACGGACACCCCGTAGCAGCCGAGCAGGGCGGCGCTCTGCGCGTCGTCGAGCCGGCCCAGCCGGCCGGCGACCAGCGCCCTCGCCGCGTCGACGCGCGCGCTGAGCACCGGAACGGCTCCGAGCGGGCGCGATCGCCATTCCGCGTAGGCCACGACGCGGCGCAGCGCCGCGACGGCCCCCTCCGGCGAGGGGTAGGCCGGCACCGGGCCGAGCTCGGGGATCCGCGTGCCGCCGAGCACGCTGGCCAGCACCGGAATGTCCAGGCGCGCGGCCGCGGCCGCGACCGCCGCGGCCAGCGGGGCGATGGGCAGCGGCGGCAGCGGGGCGACGGTGACCATCAACGCGTCCGACCGCTCGGCGGCCGACAGCATCGCCTCGGCGTGCAGCTCAGGGGAGCTGCCGAGCTTCAGCAGGACGGAATCGACCGACAGGCCCACGGCCTCGGCGGCCTCGACCGTGAGGCGGACCAGCGCGCGTGAGTCACCGACCACGGTCACCCGGTCGCCCAGCGGCAGCGGCTGGCTGGCGAGCAGCTGCGCGACGTCGAAGCCCGCCGAGACCCGGTCGACGGCGATCACGCCGGCCTGCCGCAGCAGCGCCGCGTCCAGCTCGGAACGCCCCGCGCGCACGACCACGACGGGGAGGGAACGCCCGGCTCGGCGGGCGAGCCGCGCGAACTTGCGCGGATTGCCGAAGGTCTCCAGATGCAGCAGCGCGACGGCGGTCGCCGGATCGTCCTCCCAGTACTGCAGCATGTCGTTGCCGCTGACGTCGACGCGGTCCCCGGCGGAGACGAACACCGACAACCCCAGGCCGCGGGTCTCCGCGGCGCCCAGCATGGCGGCTCCCAGCGGCCCGGACTGCGAGTAACAGCCAATCTGTCCAGGTGGCGGCATCTGGGTCGTGAGCGACGCGTTCAGGCCCACCGCCGGGCTCTGCACTCCCAGGCTCGCGGGGCCCACCACCCGCATGCCCGCGGCACGGGCGGCGGCCGCGAGCGTCGCCTCGGCCGGCTCGTCCCGCAGGTCCGTGATCACCACCAGGCCGCGCACACCGTGGCGCCCGCAGGCCGCGACGGCCTCGCTCACCTCCGCCGGCGGCACGCACAGCACCGCGAGGTCCACCGGGCCGTCGACGTCCTCGATACCGGCGAACGCCCGCACCGACGAGACGGCGCCCGACGCGGCCGCCGCCGCCGGGTTCACCGGGTAGACAGGGCCGTCGAACCCCGCGTGCAGCAGGTTGCGCAGCACCGCGTTACCGGTCGCGCCGCGGCGGCGGGAGGCGCCGATCACCGCGACCGCGCGAGGGCGCAGCAGCCGTCCGATGGAGGCCGACTCGGCCCGGTGCTCCCGCGCGCGCATCACATCCACCGATCTCTCGGTGGGGGCGATATCGAACGAGAGCCGCACCGCGCCGGAGTCCCAGGTTCTGGACACCTTGTAGCCGGCGTCGAGGAAGACCCGGGTCATCGTCTGGTTCTCGGCCAGCACCTCCGCGTCGAACCGGCGGATGCCGCGCTCCCAGGCCGCGGCGGCGAGATGCTCCAGCAGCACGGAGCCGAGTCCTCGGCCCTGCTGAGCGTCCTCGACGAGGAAGGCCACCTCGGCGGCGGGAGCCGGGCGGACGATCGCCGTGTCCCGGCGCGTCTCGACGGTCGCCGTGGGCGGCGCGGCCGCCGTGGGCGGCGCGGCCGCCGTGGGCGGCGCGGCCGGCTCAGTTGCCGCGGGTGGCATGGCCACGGCGGACGGTGTCGACGGCGCGGCGGCGGCCTCGTCCGCGGGCACGCCCTCCCAGTGCGCGAGGGCGACAAGATCGGTGCCGATGAGCGCGACGAGGGCACCGCGCACCGACTGGTCGACGATCGTGAACCGATCCACGTCCGCCTGGGTCAGCCCCCGGCGCACCCCGAAGAACCGCAGGTAGATCGAACGTTCCGACAGCCGCTCCCAGAAGGCCAGGAGCCGTGGCCCGTCGGACGGCAGGATCGGCCGGATGTGCGCGGTCCCACCGTCGGCGAGGATCACGTCCGCCTCCCAGCCCGCCGGGTATCCCGGTGGGAGGGCCGCCTGTTCCGTCACCGTCGCCGCTGGGGGGCCAACGGGCTCGCGAGGATGCCCTTCCCTCGCACGCCCGGAGGGCATTGTTCCGGGATCACTAACGGTCGCGGAGCGGGTCGAGGCCGGTCAGTGGCAGCACCTCGCGACGGGTGGCCGCGACCGCCCGGTCGAGCGGGTCGTCCGGATCGCCCTCGCCGGCGTCCCAGGGGTGGTAGGCGACCGGCCCGCCGCCGTCGCCGAACGCCGCCGGCATCGTCACGCCTCGCCCGGGCGAGCGCAGCGTGGCCGCGTCCACCCGGCCCGGGGCACTCTCGCGCCACTGCTCGGGCAGCGGGCGGTCCACCGGCAGCGGCGCGTGCGCGGCGATCGCCAACAGGTGGGTCCAGGCCCGCGGAACGACGGTCTCCAGCGCGTATCCGCCGCCGCCGCAGGCGAGCCAGCGCCCACCCGCGACCTCGTGCGCCAGCTCGTGCAGCGCCAGGTAGGAGGCACGCTGGCCGTCGATGGTCAGCCGCAGGTCGGCGAGCGGGTCGAGGCGGTGGGTGTCGCAGCCGTGCTGCGTGACCAGCACGTCCGGGCGGAACTGGCGCAGCAGCACCGGCACCACGCCGGAGAACGCCCGCAGCCAGCCGGCGTCGTCGGTGCCCGGCGGGAGCGCGACGTTGACCGCGGTCCCCTCGGCGTCACCGGTCCCGACCTCGTCCGGGAACCCGGTGCCGGGGAACAGGCTGCGGCCCGTCTGGTGCAGCGAGATCGTGAGCACCCGGGGGTCGTCGTAGAACGCGGCCTGCACGCCGTCGCCGTGGTGCACGTCGATGTCGACGTAGGCGACCCGGTGGGCTCCGGCCGACAGCAGCCAGGCGATCGCCACCGCTGGGTCGTTGTAGACGCAGAATCCGCTCGCACCGGCGCGCATCGCGTGGTGCAGGCCGCCCGCCAGCGCGACCGCGTGCCGATGGGTGCCCGACCACACCGCCCGCGCGGCGGCCAGCGTGCCCCCGGTCACCGCGGCGGCCGCCTCGTGCATCCGCTGGAACACCGGGTTGTCCGAGGTGCCGAGCGCGAACATCGCGGCCAGCCGCGGGTTGGCGCCGCCGGGATCACCCACATGGCGGACCGCGGCGACGTAGGCCGGGTCGTGCACCAGTTCGATCAGCTCGTCGGRCGCGAGCGACGCGGCGGCGGTCGCGACCCCTGGTACCGCGAGGACGCCCGCGCGCGTCGCCAGATCCATGGTCAACGCGAGGCGCACCGGGTGCAGCGGGTGATGTGGGCCGAAGTCGTAGCCCAGCATCGCCTCGTCCCAGACCACCAACGTTTCCTGACCAGTCCCGCCGGGGCGGCGGGGCTCACCCCCACCACCGGGCCGGCCGGCGATGGGGGCAGACCCGTCGCTCACACCGCCGATGGTCTCCATAGGGCGAAGGTAGTCCCCCGGCACGCACCGCGACGCCCATCGCCCGTCTTTGACCGTCACATGGCGGTCGGGGTGGATTGCCCGGACCGATTGATTAGGGTCAGGTCGCGTGGCGGGCAACGAGATGGCGCAGACCTCCGACGAGGGCACAACCGAGGTGGTGCGGGCCGGCACGCTGCTGTGGGAGCCCTCGGCCGAGCGGATCCGCGACGCCGGGGTGACGCATTACCAGGACTTCCTCGCCAGCGAGCACGGCCTGTCGTTCGCCGACCCGCGGGACCTGTGGCGGTGGTCCGCCGCCGAGCCCGGCGCGTTCTGGGAGACGATCTGGAACTTCTGCGGCGTGCGGGGCGAGCGCGGCGACGGCCCGGCGCTGGCCGACGCGCGGATGCCCGGCGCGGCCTGGTTCCCCGGGGCGAAGGTCAACTACGCCGAGAACGCCCTGAGCCGCCGCGGCGGGGAGCCGGCGATGATCGCCATCAGGGAGGACGCGGCGACCGTCGTGATCTCCTGGGACGAGCTGCGCCGCCAGGTGGCCAAGTGTGCCGGAGGGCTGCGCCGGCTGGGAGTGCACCGCGGTGACCGGGTGGCCGCGGTGCTGCCGAACTGCGCCCACACGGTGATCCTCATGCTGGCCACCGCGAGCATCGGCGCGGTCTTCTCGAGCTGCTCGCCGGACTTCGGCCCGTCGGGGCTCGCGGACCGGTTCAGCCAGATCGCGCCGAAGGTGCTGGTCGTCGTCGACGGCTACACCTACAACGGGACCCCGCACGACATCCTGCACAACGTCGCCGAGCTGGTCGAGGTGCTGCCCAGCCTGGCCGCGACCGTCGTCGTCCCGTACGTGGCCGCCGACGTCGTCGAGCGCGCCGAGCGGCTGAACCTGCCCGGGATGACCTGGTGGGACCAGCTGGTCATCGGTCTGGAGGAGGTGCCCCAGTTCGAGCCGATGCCGTTCGCCGCGCCGCTGTGGATCCTCTACTCCTCCGGCACCACCGGGCTGCCCAAGCCGATCGTGCACAGCCACGGCGGGATTTTGCTGGAGCACCTCAAGTCGCTCGCGCTGCACCTGGATCTCGGCCCGGACGACCGCTTCTGCTGGTTCACCACCACCGGCTGGATGATGTGGAACTTCCTCGTCTCCGGCCTGCTCGTCGGGTCGACGATCGTGCTCTACGACGGCAGTCCCAGCTTCCCCGACCTGTCGACGCTGTGGCGGCTGGTCGAGGCGCTCGGCCTGACCTGCCTGGGCGTGTCGGCGGCGTACCTGCACAGCTGCCTCGGCCGAGGGCTCTCCCCGTGCGTGGTCGCCGACCTGTCGACGCTGCGCACGCTCGGGTCCACCGGCTCGCCGCTGTCCACCGACGGCTACGCCTGGGTCTACGACTCGGTGAAGCCGGACGTGCTGCTGACGTCGATCAGCGGCGGAACGGACGTGTGCGGCCCGCTGGTCGCCGCGCTGCCCACCATGCCGGTACGCGCCGGTGAGATCGGCCTGCGCGCGCTCGGCTGCGCCGTCGACGTCTTCGACGAGCAGGGCAGGCCGGTCGTCGACGAGGTCGGCGAGCTGGTGGTCACCGCGCCGATGCCGTCGATGCCGCTGCTGTTCTGGGGCGACCGGGACGGCTCCCGGCTGCGGGACAGCTACTACTCGATGTATCCCGGCGTGTGGCGGCACGGCGACTTCGCGCGGCTCACCCTGAGCGGCGCCGTCGTCATCGAGGGCCGCTCGGACGCGACCCTGAACAGGGGCGGCGTCCGGCTCGGCACCGCGGAGCTGTACCGGGTGGTCGAGCGGTTCGAGGGCATCACCGACAGCCTGGTCGTCGACACCTCCGGCCCGGGCCAGACCGGCCAGCTGTTCCTGTTCGTCGTCCCGACCAGGCGCGGCAGCCTGACCCCGGAGATGGGCGAGGCCCTCAAGGACGAGATCCGGACCGAGCTCTCCCCGCGCCACGTTCCCGACCGTGTCATCGAGATCCTGGACATCCCCCGGACCCTGACCGGCAAGAAGCTCGAGGTCCCCGTCAAGCGCCTACTGACCGGCGTCCCGCTGGATCGCGCCGTCAGTCTCGCCGCCGTGGCCAACCCGGAGGCGCTGGCGCCGTTCATCCGGTAGAGGTGTTTGCGGGTCGCTCCGGAACAAGCCCCGGATAGGGGTCGTAGTCGGGCGGGGTCGGGCGGGAAAGTTGTTTCTGGTTCGCTCCGTCCGGGCGGCGCGCTACGGCCCCGTACTCGCTTCGCTCGTGGACGGGCCTCCGCGCCGCAGGGTCGCCCGCCATACGACGAAGGCCCGCCCCCGAAGGGGCGGGCCTTCTACTACCTTGCTCTACCTAGCTCTACCTAGTCCAAGAACTCGCGGAGCCTGCCGGCTACTGCCGGCTTGCGGAGTTCGCGGAGGGTGTCGCGTTCGATCTGGCGGATTCGCTCTCGGGTCAGGCCGAGGCGGTTGCCGACCTCCGCGAGGGTGTGCTGCTTGCCGTCGGCCAGGCCGAACCGCAGCCGCATGACCTCGCGCTCGCGCGGGGACAGGTTGCCGAGAACGTTGTCGATCTCGTCCTGCATGGCGCCATACGAGGCGGCGTCCGCCGGCGAGGTCGCGTCCGAGTCCTCGATGAAGTCGCCGAGCACGGAGTCGCCATCGTCACCGACGGTCGACTCCAGGCTGACCGTGTCCTGCGCGTAGCGGCGCAGTTCCACGACCTGCTCGAGCGGCATGTCCAGCTCCAGCGCGAGCTCCTCGTCGGTCGGCTCACGGCCGAGCGTGGAGACCAGCTGTCGCTGCAGTCGAGTGATCTTGTTGATCTGCTCGACCACGTGGACCGGGATGCGGATGGTGCGGGCCTGGTCGGCGAGCGCCCGGCCGATCGCCTGCCGGATCCACCAGGTCGCGTAGGTGGAGAACTTGTAGCCCTTGGCGTAGTCGAACTTCTCGACCGCGCGGATCAGGCCCAGGTTACCCTCCTGCACCAGGTCGAGCAGCGTCATTCCCCGGCCGCTGTACTTCTTCGCGACCGAGACGACCAGGCGCAGGTTCGCCGAGACGAGTTGCTGCTTCGCGGCCTCGCCGTCGCGGACGAGTCGCTTGAGGTCCCGACGCAGGTCGGGCTCGAGCTCCTCGGCCGTGGCCAGCTTGTGTTCCGCGAACAGCCCGGCCTCGACGCGCTTGGAGAGTTCGACCTCCTGGGCGGCGTTGAGTAGCGGGACCCGGCCGATCTCGCGCAGGTACATGCGCACGAGGTCGGCGGTGCCCGCGTGCTCGGTCGTCGTGCGGCCGGTCTCCGCGGGCTCGGAGGATCGTTCCTCCTCCTCGAGGACGTCGACACCGGCGGCTGTCAGCCGGGCGACGAGCGCCGGCAGAAGCTCGACGCCGACGTCGGCGGTCTCGAGTGCCTCGCGCAGCTCGGTCCGGCTGACCTCGCCGGACTCGCGGCCGCGAGCTATCAGGTCGGCAACCGTGCTGACGTCGAGCTCATCGATGTCCTCTGCGACCGCCGTCAGCGTGCGGCCGGTGGAGGAGCGGGCAGCAGTCGACCGACGCGGGCGCCGCGCGCTGGTACGCGCGCGCGGGGCGTCGTCGTGAAGTTCCAGAGCAGGCAGCGTCATCAGTGATAGATCCGAAGGTCGGTGCGGGTGKGTCGTCGTCCTTGCACGTGGAGGTAACGTCTGACGACGYGAACCGATTCCCCGCGCAGGCACAGCCGGACGGCAGCGAACGCCGGGCCTACGCCGCAGTGTAGACCCTCACCCTCGGAACACTGAACCCGCTTGTCGCGAAGACTACCCCGCAGATCGGCTTCTGTGGTCAGAACAACCAACTATCTAGGTTGTTCTTCCACGGGTTCAGTGCACCTCGGTCGCTTTAAGTAACGCCACGAGGTAAGGCCAGCACTCACGGCACAGAAAGCCACGTCACGCCGTGTGGCCCAGCCCTCCCTCGGACATCCCTTGCCCGACGCAGACGGGGTACCCGGCGTGCCGCGCATAACCGGGCCAATCGGCGTGACCCACGCCACATCTATGCGACACGCCGTCAGCCCGTCGACCAGCGCGGCGCCGGCCGCGCCCACGCCGCCGGCCCCGGCTGGCGCAGCGGCCTAACCGAGCGGCGAGGAGGGCAGCTCGTCGCCGGCCCGCCGGGCGTCCGGCACCCCGGACACCCCCAGCAGGGAGGCCGCGCGCGCCGCCGTCGCCTGGATCTCCGGCAGATCCGGTCGCGCCAGCAGGTCGACCAGCAGCGCCGCCGTCCAGGAGAAGCTGTTGCTGCCAGCGCCGGAGCCGTCCAGCGGCGAGTAGTACTCGAACATCTGGCCCGAGCTGGAAATCAGGTTCAGTACGCCCGCGCGCAGCTCCCGGGCGGCGTCCAGCCGTCCGTAGCGCTCCAGGCCGTCGGCCAGCAGCCAGTTGATGTTGATCCACACAGGACCCTGCCAGTAGCAACGAGGCAGGAAGGCGTCGTCGTCCGCGGGCACGCTCGCCACTCCGTAGCGCGGCCAGTACCGCGACGACGTCATGGCCTTCACCAGTCCGTCGACCCGTTCCTCGGGAACGACGCCGGCGTACAGCGGGAGGAAACCGCCGACGGTCTCGTGCCGGAGGAGCTCGCCCGTGCGGAAGTCCCGGCTGTAGTACGTCGACTCCGACCAGAGCCGCTCCATCGCCTCCCGGCAGCGGCGCATCGAGCGGGTCAGCCGCTTCGGCAGCCTCACCCCGACCTCAGCGGCTATCTCGACGAGGTGGTCGTTGGCCCGCACCAGGATCGCGTTGAACGCGACGTCCTGGACCAGCGGCACGTCGGTCTCGCGGATGTTGCGGAACGAGTAGCCCGACCGGCGCAGCTCACGAACGACGCGGTACAGCGTGAACAGATCCGCCGAGGTGAGCCGCTCCTCGACCGGCACCTCCTTGGCGTCACGGCGCAGCGCGTCGAGAGCCTCCGCGGTGCCCAGCCGGCGCAGCACCTTCACCCGTCGCGGAGTGATGGGCAGCGTCGCCTCCATCCACGGCGGCGTGTTGTCCATCCCCGACTCCCACGAGTGCACCAGCGTCACGAGGCCGTCGTCGTCGGGGTCACGCTCGGTGTGCAGGAACTGGTGGAAGCGGATCAGACCAGGAAGCAGGGCGCGGTAGAAGTCGGCGCGGGCCTGTGGGTCGAGCGTCTCGCCCACTCGGACCGCGGCCTCGGCGATCATCGGCGGCTGGGTGATACCGGTGCTCTGCGCGCCGGACGCCGTCGCCACGTACCGGTCGCAGCGCCAGCGCTGCGGGCCGGCGTGATAGAAGTCATCGACCTCGGCGAAGATCACGTGCGGGATCATGCCGTTCGGCCATTGGCCGCGCAGCAACGACAGCACCTCGGCCGCGGCGCGTGCCGGGTCGATATGACGCAGTCCGATCGCGATGAAGCAGGAGTCCCAGAGCCACTGGTGCGGGTACAGCGTGGGCGATGGCCTGGTGACGTCGCCGAGATCGTTTCCGTGCAGCACCTCGAGCGCGGTGGCGCGCAGGGCCTGGAGGCCGGGGGACAGCGTGGGAACGGGGGCACCGGTGGACGTCGGAACGGGCATCGTGCGAGGGTATCGACCTTCTGTTGCGCCGACGCTTCGTGCTCGGTAAATGCGCCACAGCGACGGAGTTTCCTGCCCGTCCGGACCAGTTCCGCGTCTACTGGGGCAAAACGGCGGATCCAGCACGCAAGCACTCGATCCGGTCTGCCCGATACGCGTTGATCCGCCTCTGGGCGTACGGCGCGCTCTGCCAACCTGTCCCAGACAACCTGTCCCGCCGATGCCCGGTAGTCCTAGTGGTGACGACCGGAGCTCGCATGGCGCGCGACGAACTGCCAGGCAGGCGGGCCCGGGGACGCCATCACGCCACGCGACCATMACGGCCGCGGCGCCGCTCACCCCCCGCCCTGCCGCCGGCCTCGGGCCCGCGGCGTCCGGCCGGCCGCCGAGATGCCCGTCCGGCCGAAGGTCGGGATACCACGAGGTCGGCCGCACCGGAGTTCCACTGGTAACCACGAAAAAGCGCCCGATGCCGGCGGACATCCGACACTTCTTTCACCAGGCGACGATCACAGGTCGACGCTTTTTCCGGAAAACTCGTCGGTGCCCGTTTGAGTAATTACCGAAGCCGGTGGCTCGGCTGTCAGGCCTCGGCCTCGATGACCACCGTGCGGGCCCACACGGGTGGGTTCCCATGACCGCCGACCTGGACGACGTCACGCAGGAGGCCGACGACGACGCGAATCCCGGGCGGAGGCTGGGCGGGCCACGGCGTGTAGCCGTCGGTGAGCACGATGACGGTCGACGGGCGGGGCCGCAGCGCCGCGGCGGCGGCGATGCCAGCGCCCATGTCGGTGCCGCCCCCGCCCGCGAGGCGGACCTGGCCGGCCCGGCTGACCCGCCGCAGCGTGTGCACCGCGGTGTCGACCGCGAGCACCCGCACCCCGTCCGCGCGCAGCCCGGCTCGGACCAGAATGCCGTCGATCTCGGCGAGCGCCCGCGTGAGCAGGCCGTCATGCATGGAGCCCGAGGTGTCGCACACGATGGCCACCTCGGGAACGGGCCGCCGCATCGTGGGCAGCACGACGCCCGGCACGGCGCGGCCCCGCCGGGACGGCCGGCGGTAGCTGTAGTCCACCGCGCCGGCCGCGGCGCTGATCGCGGAGCGGATCTCGGCGGCGAGCACCCGCCGCCAGTCGACCCGGGAGGGCAGCACGGCCTCGGCCCACCGCAGCCAGCCACCGGCGACCGTCCCCGGCTCGGTCCCGTGCTGGCGCTGGATGTCCGCGGCGACGGCGAGCCGCAGCAGGTCGCCCCGCGAACCCGAGAGCCCGTCGGGCGAACCGTCGCGCCGCCCGGGCGAGCCTTGGCCCTGACCGTCCCAGGGCCGGTCCCCGGCATCGGCGCCGGACCCGCAGTCCCAGCGCCGGCGCCCGGCCGCGGCGACCTGGTAGTAGGCCTCGGCGAGCAACCCGTCCGCGGCACCGAGATCCGCCGGCAGGTCGGGGGCCACCGTCGGCAGGCAGCCATCGATCCGGAGATCGTCGTTGATCTCCGCGTCGACGCACCGGTTCCAGCGGGCACGGCTCTCGTCCTCGGCGACGCGGTTCGCCTCGGCGCGGGCCGCGTGATCGCGGATCAGGTGGCTGGTGAGATGGATGAACAGCCGGCCAAGCTCGGCCGGGTCGAAGCCGGCCAGCAGGTCGGGGTCGACGTGCAGCCGCCAGTCCCGGTCGACGGCTATGGTGCCGCTCCCGGGCGCCGGGTGGACGGCGCAGGCGAACAGGGCCCTGGCCAGGTAGGGCTGACGATTGACCGCCCAGATCCGCGCGGCGGCGATCTTCTTCCGGTCCGGCTCGGTCAGGATGCTCATCCCAGCAGGCCGGCCTCGCGCAGCAGCGGAGCGAACGCGGCCACCTCGGGCGGCACGGGGGCGCCGGGCGGGCGGCAGCGGACCAGCGTGCGGGCGGCGGCCGCGGCGACGTCGGGAGCCGCGCCGGCGGCCCGCCCGAAGGCCCGCCAGCCCCGCTCCCAGCGCCCGGCGCTCGGGTCCGCGGCGACCACCGCCGCGATCGAGGACAGCGCCGCGTAGGCCCGGTCTCCCCGTTCGGGCAGGACGAACGAGTCCGGGTCGGCGAGCACCGCCTCGGGGTCGGGCAGGTCCGCCTCGACGAGCCAGGTCAGGAACTCCGCCCCGGCCCCCGGCCCGACGCAGCCGCGGACCAGCAGCGACACGGCCGTGTCGTCGACGTCGCTGGACCGAGCGGCGGCGAGCAGTCGCGCCGTCATCTCCCAGGTCCGCGGGCTCGGCCACGCCCGGCCGGCGGTCACGGCCTGGTCTGGCACGGCGATGGTCAGCTCCGGTCGCACGATCAGGAACCCGGCCACCCAGCTGCGGGCCACCGGGACCCGCTCGACCCAGTCGGCGGCGAGCCGGGGAGGGCTGACGGTCGGCCAGCCGCTGACGAATCCGTCGGCCACGGCACGCGCGTCCAGCGGCCAGTCCAGATGGCAGAACCGGTTGGCCAGCGGCGCGGAGAGATCCCAGCCGTCGGCGGCCTGCTCCGGCGGGTTCGCCGCGGCCACGACCGAGATCTCGGCGGGCAGGGTGAGATCACCGACGGTGCGTTCCAGCACGACCCGCAGCAGCGCGGCCTGAACCGCCGGCGGCGCGGTGGAGATCTCGTCGAAGAACACCAGCCCGTGCCCGGCACTGACCAGCCGCGACGCCCACCGGGGCGGGGCGAACTCCACCCGGGCAGCCCCGTCGACGCCGGTCACGATCGGCAGCCCGGCGAAGTCGGACGGCTCCCGGATCGAGGAGATCACCGTCTCGCACGGCCAGCCCGCCGCCTCGGCCATCGCCCGGACTGCCGAGGTCTTTCCGGTCCCGGGCGGGCCCCAGAGCAGCACCGGGACCCGGGCCGCGACGGCGAGGCCGAGCGCCTTGGTTACGGAGAACTGTCCACTCACATCCGCAGTGTGGCAGGCTTCCCGGAGTGGACGGATTTGACGGTGAGCTCCACCTCCGCCTGCTCGGGGAGAGGGCGTTGCTCTCCGGCGGGAACCAGCAGCCGTTCGGCGACCCGCTGGTCGAGCAGGCCCGCGCGCTGGCGACCGTCGGCGCGGTCGCCGCCCCGGTGGCGCGGCGGGTCGTCGACGACTACGCCCGCGTCCGCGAACAGCGTGGCCTGGGCGGGCCAGCTCGCTTCGCGCCGCCCTCGGCCACGGCCCAGGCGCCGCGCCGGATCGCCCCGTGCCACCGCGTGATCAGGCAGCCGACGGGTGATCTGGAGATCCGCTACGTCATCCTCGGCCAGGCCGAGACCCGTCTCGCCATCACCTTCAGATCCAGTGCGCAGGTCCCGCCCGGCGTGGGGCACCGCCCGGCGCCCATGCCGATCGGCCTCACCGGTGTGCCCTCGATCAGCGTGACCGACGACTACGGAAACACGGTCACCTCGTCGACGTTCTCCGGCAGCGGCACGGCCCTTCAGTGGCGCGGGTTCCTGACCCTGCGGCCCGCGCTGGCGCCCGACACCACCTGGATCGAGCTCTACGGAGAGCGCGTCGAACTCGGCGCGGGCCTGGGCGCCCGCATGGTCACGATCGAGAACTTCGGCGAGGCCGACGTGGTCGAACGGTACCTGGCCCAGTGCCTCGCCGGGGCCGGCCTGAGCCCCCGGACCCGCTCGCTGCCTGAGGCCCTGGCGGCCCTGACCGCCGCCGGCCTCGTCGACCCCGCCGATCCCGCGACCGCCTCCACCCTCGCGGTCCACGAGGCGCTCACTCAGATCGGCGGCCCGCACCTCCCGCGGCGCCATGCCCCCTCGCCCCCGCTGCCGCACGTCGCGCCGCCCGGGCTGGCAGCCGAACCGTGGCGCTCGCTGCTCGCCCGTCGCGGCGAGCGCGGCGGGCCGGCAGGGACCATGTTCGTCGGTGCTGTCACGCCGGTGTTCGACGGGGTCAGTGYCGCCCTGCTGGACCTCACCTCCTCCCATGACGGATTCCGCTGCGACGTCGAGCTCGCCGGCCCGCTCGAGATCGGTACGGCCGCGGGCTCCACCTTCGACCGGGCCTTCGTGACGTTCTCCGCGCTCGACGACGGCGGCAACTTCCACCTCGGCCGGCTCGACAACTGGAGCGGCGGCGACGGCACCGTCTCCGGCACCCTCGACTTCTGGCCGGCGCTCGACCCGAGGGCCACCCGGCTCGACCTCGTCCTCACCACCGACCGGGCCCGGGCCGTGATCACCGTGCCCCTGACCTGGGACGCCGCGCAATGACGCCATCCTGGTGGACCGGCCTGACACCCCTCGACGAGACGATCCCCTGCGGAGACGCCATCCACCGGCTCCGGTGGGCCGAGGGCGAGCTCGGTACGCCCGACCACGACGATCCCGACGGCGAACGCACCCTCGCCGCGCTCGGCGGCGAGCCCATGCCCTGCGTCCAGGTCCTCGACGCCTGGCACCGCCACCGCGCCGACCTCGACGTGCTGCTGCTCGCCAGCCGCGGCCCCGCCGACCACCTCGACCCCCGGGCCACCGCGGTCGCCGCCGGGCTCAGCGGCCGCGCGGTCCCGTTCGGGGCTGTCCCGGCCATGCCCGCACCGCCCTCGCCGTTCCCACCGCCACCACCGCCGCCGCCACCACCACCGCCGTCGCCGCCGTCGCCGCCGTCGCCGTCGCCGTCCCTACAGCCTCCACCGCCGCCGTCGTTCACGCCGGCGCCGCGGCCCGCGCCGATGCCACAGCCCATGCCGCGCGCACGGCCCGCGCCGCGTCATGGTGGGGCCGCTTACAGCACCGCCGTCGCCATGGGCGTCTCCCCCGGCTACTTCTACTACGGCGGCGGCCACGGCCCCGGGCCACACCAGCACGGCGATCCCCTGTCCATGCTGCTGCGCCTGCCCGGGGCGCTGCCCGACCGGCTCGTCGCCACCGTCGTCGCCACCTGGGCACAGCGGATCACCGACGGCGACCCGCTGGTCACCGCGGCGCTCCCCGCGCTGCACGCCGCCCTCTACGGGCGCGCACTGGCCGCCGCCCGCGGCTGGCTCGGCGGCGGCCCCGAGCTCGACGTCCGCCTGGCCGCCACACCAGCCATCGCCCGCCGACCCGACGGCGTCATCGGCATCGAACTGCCGTTCAGCTGGCTGCGCGACGTCTGGGCCCGCGGCTTCACCACCCTCGCGGGCCGCTTCTGCCTCACCRCCCAGCCCGGCCCGTCCGGCCCGTCCGGCGACTGGACCTTCACCACCGTCGCCACGGACCTCGGCCAGCCCCAGACCTGGACGCTGCGGGCTCGGTGACGGCGTACGCGGTCCGGGGACCAGATCCCGCCGGCCGGCCCGTCACCGATCAATCTGACTCACCGGTGGGTGACCGGGAGGGCGGACCGCCGCGTCGCGGATGACGCGCACCAGCTGGGCGCCGCCCTCGGCGAGCGAGCCGTCGTTCTCGATCACCGCGTCGGCCCGGTGGCCCGGGGCCGGGTCCGGGCGGGCCAGGCGCAGCCCGATGCCGGGTTCGGGCTCACGGCCCCGGGTGCGCAGCCGCCGCGCGCGGACCTCCGCCGACACGGTCACCCGGACCACGACGAGCCGCTGGTAACGGCCGGCGAGCTCGTCAAGCACAGCTCGGGAGACGTTGGYGACGACGACGCGGCCGTCGCGTACCTCCGCGTCGGCCGATGCCGGGATGCCATAGCGGAGCCCGTGCGCGTCCCAGGACACGGCGAAGTCGCCGCGATCGCGGGCCTGGGCGAACTGCTCCTCGCTCACCGGCTCGTGGTCCTCACCCGGCCCCGGCGGGCGGGTGATCACCCGCCGGGGGAAGTGGGCGAGGGCTCCGGAACGCTCGCGGGCGTAGGACAGCAGCGCGTCCTTGCCGACGCCGCTGGCGCCGACGACGGCGACGAAACCGCCGGGACCGATCAGCTTCGTGGCGCCGCCCGTCAGCTCGGTCACGCCGCCCGTCAACTCGGTCACGCCGTCCGTCAACGTCGTCGCGCCGTCCGTCAGCTCGGTCACGCCACCCGCACCCCCTCGCGGTACACGCCGCGGACGACGGGCACCCGCAGCCCGCGCGGGTGAAGCTCGGTCCCCGGCAGGTCGTGCGCGTGCACCCGCACCAGGTCGGCGCGCCTGCCGGCCGTGATCTCGCCGCGGTCGTCGAGGCCGACCGCTCGCGCCGGGTTGCCGCTGACCAGCGCCGCGCCCTCGGGCAGCCCGATCACGCCGTCGGCGACCAGCTGGAAGACCGCCTGCAGCGGGCTCGACGGCACGTAGTCGGAGGACAGGATGTGCAGCAACCCGAGCCCGAGCAGCTCGGCCGCGGCCACGTTGCCCGACTGGCTGCCACCTCGGACGATGTTGGGGGCGCCCATGACGATCTGCTGGTTGTGCTTCGCGGCCTCGCCGGCGGCGAGCACGGTGGTCGGGAACTCGGAGATGCGTCCCCCGAGCGCCACCGACTCGTCGACGTGGTCGGCGGTCGCGTCGTCGTGGGTGGCCAGGGGAATCCCGCGCTCCACGGCGAGCTGCGCGATCGCGCGGCGGTGCCTGTCCGCGTAGAGCTCCGACTGCTCGAGCAGGGGGGCGACGAACGCGTCGAACCCGGACTCCGTGACGTTGCCCTTGCCGATGTGGAACCGCTTGAACACCTCGAGGTCGGCGTACTGGCGCTGGCCAGGCGTGTGGTCCATCAGGGAGACCAGCCGCACGTACGGGTCGTCGGCGAACTCGCCGAACGCGGTGAGGCAGTTCGGCGCGGACACCTCGCAGCGCACGTGGATCGCGTGCTCGGCGCGCGTCAGGCCCGCGCCGGCCGCCAGCTCGATCGTGTCCGCCAGGTCCCGGGCGCGCGCGGCGGCCGCGTCCCTCTTGTCATCGGCGGAGGAGCCGACGCGCATCGCGTCGAGCACGGTGGTCGCGCCGCCGGCCGTCAGCTGCGCGTCGCTGGCTAGCACCGCGGGCAGGGGGTCCCACCGAACACCAGGTCGCGGGGAGAAGTGGTACTCCAGGTGGTCGGTGTGCAGCTCGACCGCGCCGGGCAGCAGGTAGTCGCCGTCCAGGTCCTCGCCGGCGTCCGCCTGGCCGGAGCTGATCTCGGCGATCAGGCCCTCGCGGATCACGACCGAGCCGTGCAGGACCTCCTCCGGCAGGACGATGCGGGCGTTGCGGAGCACAGTTTCGCGCGTCATCGCTTTCCTTCGCTGACTGTCGGGGCTTCGGCATGTGGAGGTGTGAGGTCGGGTGCGGGAGCCGGCCGTAGCGGGTGCACCGCGTGGAGCGCGAACGGAGCGCCTGGCTCGGCCTCGGTGAACAGGGCGAGCGCGTCAACGGCAACGTCCGCCCCGAGCGAGGCGGCGAACCAGTCGCCAAGGGCGCGTTCCACGCCCGGCTGCTGTCCCGGCGCGATGCGGTCGGTGACGGTGAGGTGGAAGCGGAACTCGTCGAGGACGTACGGATAACCCCAGGCCAGGAGCAGCTCGCGCTGGCGCGGCGTGAGCGAGGCCGRCTCGCGGCGGGCGAGCTCGGCCTCCGTCGCCGGGGCGCGGAAACCATCGAAGGCGGTCACCGCCTCGTCGGCGAGAGCGTGAAGCCGCGCTGCCTCCGCTCCGGGTACCAGGGCGAAGAAGCTGCCCAGGCGCGCCAGCGACAGCCGCGGGATCGTCACGCCGACGCGCCCCGCGGCGAAGGACGCGAGGGCGGCGTCGAGCTCGTCGGGCGTGCGGCCCTCGGCGAGGCGGAACGGCGCCTTGAGCGTGCCGTGGAAGCCGTATCGACGCGCGTCGACAGTCATCGCGTCGACGGTCTCGCGAGTCCAGCCCGCGGGGACGCCCGGTGTGACCGGCTCCCCCGAGACGGCGCGGCCCAGCCATTGCTCGGCTTTCTCGCGCAGCGCCACGGCCACGGCATCCGTCGAACCGGTGCCCGGCGCCGCGTAGATCGCGAACCGCACGGTCACGCCGCCGCTCTGACGGCCGAAGCGAACATCTCGACTCCGACGACGCGGTCGGCGACGGCGTCGCGCACCACCGCGTCGTGAAAGATGCCGAGCATGGCGACGCCCCGCGCGCGCTTCTCGCGGATCAGCTCGGTCACGACGTCGCGGTTGCGCGCGTCGAGCGAGGCGGTGGGCTCGTCCAGCAGCAGCAGCGGCAGCTCCGTCACGAAGCCGCGCGCGATGTTGACCCGCTGCTGCTCGCCGCCCGAGAAGGTGGCCGGCGGCAGGCTCCACAGCCGTTCGGGTATGGCCAGCCGGGTAAGCAGCCGCGCCGCCCGCTCGCGCGCTTGCGCCGTGGGAACGCCGCGCTCGACGAGCGGCTCGGCGACGACCTGCAGCGCGCCCACGCGGGGCACGCAGCGCAGGAACTGGCTGACGTAGCCCATCGTGTCGCGGCGGGCGCGGAGCACCTGGCGCGGGTCCGCGGCGGCGATGTCGACGGCACCGTCGATCCCACCGTCAGCATCGGCGCCCGGGCACCACAGAACAATGTTGCCGCGGTCGGCGGCGTAGTTGCCGTAGACCATCTTGAGGATCGAGCTCTTGCCCGCCCCGGAGACGCCCCCAAGCGCGACGCACTCGCCGGCGTGCACCTCGAAGGTGAGYCCGCGCAGAACGGGCAGGAGCTGGCCGCCCTGCAGGTGCATGGTGAAGGTCTTGTCGACGCCGGTGACGGCGAGGATCGGCGGGGCTGCCACCGTTGGAACAGCCATGGTCGGATCACCCCTGGAGGATCGAGGAGACGAGGAGCTGGGTGTAGGCGGCCTGGGGATCGTCGAGCACCCGGTCGGTCAGGCCGGACTCGATGACCCGGCCGTCCTTCATCACCAGGGTTCGGTGCGAGATGAGCCGGGCCACCGCCAGGTCGTGCGTCACGATGATCACGGCCAGGCCGAGCTCCGCCACGAGCGAGCGGATCAGGTCGAGCAGGCGCGCCTGCACCGACACGTCGAGGCCACTGGTCGGCTCGTCCATGAACACCAGGCGCGGCGAGACCACCAGGTTGCGGGCGATCTGCAGGCGCTGGCGCATGCCGCCGGAGAAGGTGACGGGAGCGTCGTCGATGCGGTCGACGGGGATCTCCACCCGCCGCAGCCACTCCGCCGCGGCGGCGCGGATGCGGCCGTAGTGGCGCCAGCCTGTCGCCATCAGGGGCTCGCCCACGTTGCCGCCCGCGCTCACGTGCATGCGCAGCCCGTCGGCCGGATCCTGGTGGACGAAGCCCCACTCGGTGCGCCACAGCCGGCGCACCGCGCTCTCGCCGATCTCGGACAGGTCCGCCGCCTCGCCGTCGGCGGCGCGGTAACGGATGCTGCCCTCGGTCAGGCTGAGGCGCTGGGAGAGCGTGCCGAGCAGCGTCGACTTCCCCGAGCCCGACTCGCCGACCACGGCGATCACCTCACCGGGCCACAGGTCGAGATCCACGCCTCGGCAGCCCCAGCGGTCGCCGTAGCGGTGGC
This sequence comes from Pseudofrankia asymbiotica, assembly GCF_001983105.1. Classification (GTDB taxonomy): domain Bacteria; phylum Actinomycetota; class Actinomycetes; order Frankiales; family Frankiaceae; genus Pseudofrankia; species Pseudofrankia asymbiotica. The sequence goes on from NZ_MOMC01000021.1 coordinate 84,923, forward strand.
CCGCGTCGCGGACCTGCAGCAGGGGTCGCGCGCCGCTCATGCGGTCACCTCAACGGTGTCGACGGCATCGGCGGTGGCGGTGTTAGCGGTGGCGGTGTTGGCGGTGGCGGTGTTGGTGTCGCTGTTGGCGGCGCGCTCGCAGTGGTCGGTGTCGGAGCAGACGAACATCGATCCACCCACGTCGTCGGTGATGACCTCGTCGAGGTAGACGCCGACCGAGCCGCAGATCGCGCAGGGGTCGTCGAAGCGCTGCGGTTCGAAGGGGTGGTCCTCGAACCCGAGGCTCTCGACGTCGGTGTACGGCGGCACGGCGTAGATGCGCTTCTCGCGCCCGGCGCCGAACAGCTGCAACGCCGGGTTGCGGTGCATCTTCGGGTTGTCGAAGCTGGGGATCGGCGACGGCGCCATGAGGTAGCGGCCCGCGACCATGACCGGGTAGTCGTACGTGGTCGCGACGTGGCCGTACCTGGCGATGTCCTCGTACAGCTTGACGTACATGAGCCCGTAGTCCGCCAGCGCGTGCAGGCGGCGGGTCTCGGTCTCGCGTGGTTCCAGGAACCGCAGCGGCTCGGGGCCTGGCACCTGGTAGACGATCGTCTGCCCCTCGGCCAGCGGCGTCTCGGGGATGCGGTGACGGGTCTGGATGATGCTCGCCTCGCCGGTGCGCGTCGTCGTGCGCACCCCGGCGACGGCGGCGAAGAAGGAGCGGATCGACACGGCGTTGGTGGTGTCGTCGGCGCCCTGGTCGATGACCTTGAGGACGTCGTCCGGCCCGATGATCGCGGCGGTCACCTGGACGCCGCCGGTGCCCCAGCCGCGCGGCATCGGCACCTCGCGCGAGGCGAACGGCACCTGGAAACCGGGGACCGCGACGGCCTTGAGCAACGCCCGGCGGATCATCCTCTTCGTCTGCTCGTCGAGGTAGCCGATGTTGTAACCGCTGGGTCCCTCGCTCATGCGGATGCCTCCGTGAGGGTGCGCTCGCGGAACTCGGCCTGGAGGCGGCGGACGAGCCCGAGCTCGGCCTGGAAGTCGACGTAGTGCGGCAGCTTCAGGTGCTCCACGAAGCCGGTGGCCTGCACGTTGTCGCTGTGGCTGATCACGAACTCCTCGTCCTGCGCCGGGGCGACGACGCGCTCGCCGAACTCGCCGGCGCGCAGCGATCGGTCGACCAGCGACATTGACATCGCCTTGCGCTCACCACGGCCGAAGGCCAGCCCATAACCGCGGGTGAACCGCGCGGGGGTGTCGGTGTCGCCCTGAAACTGGTTGATCATCTGGCACTCGGTGACCTCGACGCGGCCGAGAGGGACCGCGAACCCGAGCTCGGGTGCCTCGAACTCGACCTCGACCTCGCCCACGCGGATCTCGCCCGCGAACGGGTGGGTGCTCCCGAAGCCGCGTTGCGTCGAGTAGCCCAAGGCCAGCAGGAAGCCCTCGTCGGCGCGGGCGAGCGCCTGCAGCCGCCCGGCGCGGCTCATCGGGAAGACCGGGGGCTCCCGGGTGAGGTCGGCGGGCTCCGAGTCGTCGGCGCCGGGGACGTGGTCGGGCTCGATGAGCGCGCCCGCGCCGAGCAGGTCGGCCACCCGCGGCGTCTCCAGTCCCGGGCTGGCCGCCGGCCCGGCTCCCGGGCCAGCCCCCGGGTCGATCCGCGGGCCTCCGGTGTCGCGGTCGGTGAACAGCCGGTGGGTGTAGTCGAAGGTGGCGCCGAGCTGCTGGCCGCCGGGCAGGTCCTTGAAGGCCGCCGAGACGCGGCGCTGCGGGGGCAGCCCGGCGGTGTTCACCGGCAGCGTGTAGCCGAAGCGCGGCAGGGTGGTGCGGTACGAACGCACCAGCGTGACGGCCTCCAGCACGTCGCCCTGCGCCTGCAGGATGGCGCGCGCCGCCAGCTCGGGGTCGTACAGCGACCCCTCCGTCATGACGCGCGAGACCAGGACTCCGAGCTGACCGGCGACGGCGGCCCGCTCGATGCGCGCGAGACCCACGTCCCCGCGCCCCTGCTTGGCGAGCAGGGCGTGTGCGTTGGCGATGGCGCGCTCCCCGCCCTTGACCGCGACGTACATCGGCTCAGACCTCCAGTTCGGCGTCGGTCTCGGCGGTGTTGGTGCCGGCGTTGCCAGTCCCGGCGGTCCCGGCGGCGTCGGCGGTGCCGGTACCCACGGCGGTGAGGCGGGTGGTGCGGGGCAGAGCGGCGACCGCGCCCGAGCCCACCAGCAGCAGGTCGACGCCGCGCGGGAAGAGCTCGGCGTTACGGCGCCACGCGTCGGCGAAGCCGGCCGTGGCCCAGGGAGCCGCCAGCGTCGCGACGCCGTCGACGCCGGGCCCCCGCGCGGTGAACCGGGCCGGACCCGCGCAGCCGCGGACGTCGAGCACGACCGTGGCCGACAGGTGAGGCGCCTCATCCGTGCCGAGCGCCAGCGACGCGAGCGGCGGCAACGCGTCCGGGCCGGTGATGACGAAGCCGGCCGAGGCCGGGTCGTCGGTGCGCCGCGCGCCGGTGTGGAACGCGAGCCAGGCCGCGGCCTCGGCGTCGCGGCCGAGGCCACCGCCGAGCCAGACGGCGCAGTCCTCGTCGAGCAGGGCCAGCGCGACGGCGGCGAGGCCCTGGCCGAGGGCGGCGGGCGGCTCGGCGGGCCCGGCCAGCGGGTAGGAGCGGGTGGGGTGGGCGAGGGCGTCGAGCACGGCGCGGAAGGCGCGCTGCGCGTCGCGCGTGGGGTCGGCGAAGCCGGGCGCGGGAATCACGGGCACCGCGACCGCGGGCACAGGCGACGTGGGCGCGGGCACGAAGCCCGCCGCGGGGGTCATTCGTGCTCCCGGGCGACGGAGAAGAAGTCGACGAGCGTGCTGCGCGCCTCGGCGTCGCGGATGCCGTCACGTTCGGCGTGTGCCTGCTCGAGCGGCGCGATGACCTCCGCCAGGACGCGCTCGCGCTGCCCCGGGTCGGCCAGCAGGCCGTCGAAGATGGCCGCGAGCCGGGCATGCTCGAGGTCGGTGCCGAGTACGTAGGAGGTGCCGACGGCGTCGGCGGCCAGCGGCTCACCGTGCAGGCGCACGGCGGCGCGGGTGACGGTGGCCTCCCCCAGGTTGAAGCGCGCTCCGCCGCCGTCGATGCGCGCCCGCACCATCACAAGTCCCGCCTCGGGGCCGCGGACCGCCTGCACGGCTGGCTTCGGCGCCCAGCCCCGCCAGGTCGCGTCGAGGACGGCCGTGCTGGCAGTGGCGAGTGTCCGCATCCACCGTTGCCGGGCGGCCACGTCCTCGCGGGGGGTCTCGGTCGGGAGCGTCCGTGGAGTCAGCGTCTGTGGAGACACGTCAGGTGTCACAGCATCCTCCGTCAAGTTGTCCAGCTATCTAGACAACTCGACCGTACCCCACCACAGGACATTGGCGCTACGGCGGACAAGTAGCGATCTGTCCGACAGGAGGTGAACGGCCGGGGAACGAGGCGGTGGAGTGGGTAGAGTTCCGAAGGTCATGACGGCACAGAGCAGGTCGCCCAGCGGATATGCCACCTGGCGGCTCATCGCCGAGGAGCTGCGCCGGGAGATCGTCGGCGGCGCGCGGGCACCGGGCGCGAAGCTCCCGCCCGAGGCCGAGCTCGCCGAGCGCTTCGGCGTCCACCGCAACACCGTGCGCCAGGCCGTGTCCGCGCTGGCCGCCGAGCACCTCGTCGTCTCCCGCCGCGGCAGCGGCACCTACGTCGCCGAGCACACGGTGCTGGTGCACCGCATCGGCGCCCGCACCCGGCTCAGCGACAGCCTGGGCAGCCGCGGCGACGCCTCGCGCCGGCTGCTCGCGTCAGCGGTCGAGCCGGAGCCACCCGCCGAGGTCACCGAGCGGCTCTCCCTCGGGGGCGGCGCGGGCCTGCGACTCGAGACCGCGTCGTCCGTCGACGGCCTCCCCATCTCACGCGGCACACACTGGTTCGCGGCCGACCGCGTGCCGGGGCTCGCGGAGCGCTTCAGCGATACCGGGTCGATAACCGCGGCGCTGCGGGCTGTCGGGATCGACGACTACGTGCGAGCGGCGACGACGGTCGGCGCGCGGCACGCCACGGTGGCCGAGGCGGCCGACCTGTCACTGACGGCCGGTTCGGTCGTGCTCGTCACCCGGTCCCTCGACACGCTGATGGACGGCACGCCGCTGCAGCTCGGCATCACCCGGTTCGTCGCCGCCCGCGTCGAACTCGACGTCGGCCACCCGGATCTCGAACTGGACGGCCCGGCGTAGTCCAGCCCAGGGCATGCCCTACCCCCGCGCCCGCCGGCGAGGCGCCTCGGCCGACTTCGTCGCCTCGGCGAGGTGCGGCCGCACCGTAGGCGATCGTTCACCTGTTCCCGCCATGGCACGCCTCGCGCGGCCTGCGATGGTCGCAGGCTGCGACCATCGCAGGCTGCTCCGGAGTATCCGATGCGCTACCAAAACAGCCGACGCAACGGCGAGCCGTGCCGATTCGGGGGGTGCACCACCCGAACCAGACCTGTCGGACCCGACAGGCATGATTCCGGACATGCCCACCAGCGCCCACGAGGTGCCTCTCGACCTGACCCGCCTTGATCCGGCGTTGCTGGACTGGGTTCAGACCGACCTGCTCGGTGACGACGCCCCCGGCTTCGACCACGCGCGGCTTCACGACCCGAACGTCCGCCCACGCACCTACCAGGCCGACGCGATGGTCCTGTACTGCGATCCGCAGGACAAACCGGTAAGAGCCGCGGTCTACGAGATCCAGCGAGGTCGGGATCCGGCCAAGCTGGCCTCGTGGAAGCTCTACGTCGGTCAACTGGAACGGGAGTTCCAGGTCAAGGCGTCGCTGGTGGTGTTCTTTCCTGATCCGRCCGTCGCCGGCTGGTATCGCGGCGAAATCGCGAGAGACGCCTTCAGCGGCGCCCGCCTACACCCCCGGTTCTTCACCCCCGCCGACGTGCCGCTGGTCGTCGACGAGGCGCAGGCCGCCRCCCACCCCGCTCGAGCGCTACTCGCCGCGATCTGCCACACCGACGACACGAAGATCGACGCCATGTTCCCCGCCCTGCTCGCCGCGCTGGACGCGCTGGAACCAGCCAAGAAGATCTTTTACCATAACGTGACAGTGGGCAGGCTGCCCGAGGCAGCCCGGACCCGTTGGGAGGCGTACCTAGTGACCACGGCCATCGGCAAGCGTTACTACGACGAGATGTTCAACGAGATCGACGCCAAAGCGGAGGCGCGCGGCGAGGCACGAGGCGAGGCACGGGGCGAGGCACGAGCGGTGCTGGCTGTCCTTGAGGAGCGCGGGGTGGCGGTGTCCGACGAGTTCCGCGAGCTGGTCCTGGCCTGCACCGATACAGACAGGACTCGTCGGTGGCTGCGCCGCGCGATCACCGCAACCACCGCCGAGGACGTCATCCGGGACTAGCCCGACTAGCCCGACGAGGCGTCCACCGGATCCACATGACACTGGAGGGCGGTCACCCGAGTCGGGGTGGCCGCCCTACGGCGCCTGCCCGAAAAGACATCACTTCAAGTGGGGACCTTGCGCGCTGCGGCAGCGCGGTTTCGCCGCTCCTGGGCCCGGGCCAGACGGGACGAGATCTCTGGATGGCTCCTAAAAAGGGTCGAGAACCGAGTGGTCCGCGCGGGCCGTAGCGTTGCCGCTGACATGCGCATTCATCGGCAGGAAGGGCCAACGCCCGTGACGGAACCAGCCGGTCAGACGGTCGTCGAACGACCGGACGCCGTGGCCGTTCCCACCGCTCACCCCGGGCGGTTCCATGCCACCATGGAGAGCGTCAGCCGGCGCCTTCCGTTCGGGTTGTCGCGGATCATCGCTCCCAGCATTCTCGGCTTCGCCGTCATCAACGGTTTCACGTTCGCCGTCGACCTCAGCCTGCTGACGGCACTCCACAGTGGCCTGCGGTGGCCGCTACCCGCCGCGATCACGCTCTCCTACCTGGTGGCCTTCGGACTGAGCTTTCTGCTTAACCGCCGGTTCAACTTCCGTTCTCATGCGCCGATCGGCGGGCAGGCCACGATCTACCTCGTCGCCATCGGTATCAACTACGTGGCGTTCATCCTTGGCCTCACCGCCAGCCTCGACCGCCTCGGAGTCGAGTACCACATAGCCCGGCTCGCCGCGGGCGCGTGCGAAGCGGTCTACATGTACAGCGTCATGCGCTGGGTCGTCTTCCCGGACAGGGAACGCCCGAGGCACGGGAGCGACAGCCGGCAGGAAGCCTGACGCGCCAACCAGGCGCCCATGACTTCGATATCGACTTTCTGGTCTGGTCAGCGACAAGCCGCCCTAGACCCTCCGAGCCCGAGCAAGGGCTACCGACTCAGGCGAGGTCTTCGAAGGAGTCCTCGCCCGGGCGCCAGCACATCCACCGCCCATCTTCGAACCCGTTCAAGAGCGCGATCTCTGGGCCCACCAGATCCTCCTTGGCTGGATGTAGGACGATCGAGCCACGGTGAAGCTCGATCCGGAGGCCGACTCCCGTTGTCTCCGTTGTGCRCATGACGACGTCGAAAATCAAGGAGCGCAACACGTYGACATAGCCCGGCTGGCCGCCCGAGAAGCTGCCGCCCTCTGTTGCGACGACTGGCATAACGTCGCAGGTGAGGGACGGATTCTCCGACGTCTCACCATCGAAGCCGAGTTGCAGGTAGTCGAGAACGAAGCTCGCGGAGTTGAGYCGGAACCCGACGAGGCGGCTCGGCAACTCGTTGGGCACGTAGACATGCTCTGGCATGCCCTCAATGGTGAGACTTGGCCACTTCGGCACGTACGGCGGGCCGACGTCCCGAACGGGACGGCGGCGGGCGCCAGCTCAGCATTCCGCCTACAGTAATCCGGGTCTTCGAAGTTAACCGGGGTGGGCGTGGGTCCCGCATTCGGTTTGGTGACTGTGCGTGATGTTGGCCTGGTGTGGCTTTGTGTGCCGGGCGTGGGACGCTGGCGCGTCGTGACCTGAAAAGGGCCCGCAACCCCGGCGATCTTGGTTGTTCCTACGCAATCAAGACGCCACGGGGTTACGGGCTTGAGCGATCATACGAGTGTCGCGACGTTGTTGTTGGAGCTGGACGGTCTGGTGGTGCGGCACGTCGAGCGGCAGGCGGACGGCTCGCGGTTGGTGCGGCTGGAGACGGCGGACGAGGCCGCGCGGGCGTGCCCGTCGTGCGGGGTGTTCGCGACGCGGGTCAAGGGTGTGGTGCGCACCCGGCCGCGTGACCTGCCCGGCGGTTCCTCCGACCTGTGGCTGGAGTGGGTCAAGCGCCGCTGGTACTGCGACGAGCCGGGC